>DASXJR010000017.1:0-5264 GCA_036497285.1 Jatrophihabitans sp. | reverse complement strand
CCGTACCTGCCGATCGACCCCAAGGACGTGGGCCGCTCGTACGAGGCGGTCATCCGGGTCAACTCGCAGTCCGGCAAGGGCGGCGTCGCCTACATCATGAAGGCCGACCACAAGCTCGACCTGCCGCGGCGGTTGCAGATCGAATTCAGTCACGTGATCCAGCAGCACACCGACGGCGAGGGCGGCGAGGTCGACGCCACGATGATGTGGCAGATCTTCGCCAACGAGTACCTGGCGCCGGGCGCGCTGTCGCTGGTCAAGGTGTCGTCGGTGTCCGATGAGGGGACGGAGCGGGTCACGGCGACGATCACCGTCAACGGCGCCTCGCATGACATCACCGGGGTCGGCAACGGACCGGTGTCGGCGTTCTGCGACGCGCTCTCGTCGGTCGACCTCGGCTGGGGCGGGCTCGGCGTGCGCGTGCTCGACTACCACGAGCACGCGCTGACGGCCGGCCGCGATGCCGAGGCGGCCGCCTACCTCGAGATCGAGATCGGCGACGACGTGCTGTGGGGCGTCGGGATCAGCGAGTCGACCACCCAGGCGTCGCTGCGCGCGGTGATCAGCGCCTGCAACCGGGTGATCCGCCAACGCGCGTCCGTCTGACGGCTCAGCTGACAGTGGTCAGTTTCGCGCACAGTGGTCAGTTTCGCGCACAGTGGTCAGTTACAACAGACCACTGTGCGTCCGAACTGACCACTGTCATCGGGACGGGGCTGGACCGGCGCGGACGAAGGTCAGCACGCCGTAGCTGGTGTGCAGGACGAGCCGGGTGCCGGAGACGGACGCCCGAACGGGTGTGGTCGCGGGCGGTTTGCTGCCGGCTTGCGGCGATGAGAAGCAGCTCCCGACCGCGCCCAGCGTCCGCTTCAACGCAGCCGTCACCGCTCCGGCAAACCCGGTCCCGCTGACCGTCATGCCGTCCGGCGCGTAACCGCTCGCCACAATTCGGTAGTGGGCGCTCAGCGTGTTCACCGTGTCGCTACCGGTCATCTTTGCGCGGGACCCGAACGCGACGGCAGCCTTCGTCGACGCGGGCAACGTCAGGTGCCCCTGACTGTCGTCGATGCTGACGAGCCGCCAGCGATAGCCGACGAACGACGAGGTGCGGGTGGCCGGCGTCGTCGCCGCCGGCTTGTGGTGCAGCACCGCCAGGGTGATCGCGACCAGCGCGATGACCAGCGCCGCGGCGAGTGCCGGCGCGACCCAGCGCCGGCGGCGCGCCAGCGGGGTCGTGTGCCTGATCGCCACCGCTTCGGCACGGGACTGCAGCGCGTCGTGGATTGCGGTCTCGAGGTCAGTCATGGTCGCCTCCCAGCGTCGTGGCGAGCGTGTCCAGAGCACGGGTGAGCGCCGACGAGATCGCGGACGGCGTGGTGTCGAGCGTCCGCGCAATGTCCGTGACCGATAGGTCCTCGTAGTAGCGCAACACCACCGCCTCCCGCTGGCGCCGCGGCAGGGCGTCGATCGCGGCGAGCACCCGCACCCGTTCGTCTGTACGCACCGCTCCCGAGTCGGCCGGCTCGACGAGTTGGACACGCGTCGGACGCGAAGCGAAGACCCGCGCCGTCCGCCGGCGTCGCAGCACCGACCGCGAACGGTTGACGACCGCCGTCCGCAGGTAGGTCTGCGGATCATCGATGCGCGACGGGTTGGCTGAGGCGAACACGTCTTGGACGACGTCCTCAGCCGAATCCGGATCGTCGACCAGCTGGACTGCGAGCCGCACGAGCGCCACGTAGTGCGCGGCGAACAGCTCGTCCAGACTGGTCACGCCCTATTAGACGTGTCAGCGCCCGAAATCTCGCGCGAGTGGTCAGTTGTGCGGTGAGTGGTCAGAAATTGGTGACCACTCGGTGCGTAACTGACCACTCGCGGACGGGGGCGGTGCGGACGACTGCGCCGCAGCTACCCGTCGCCGATGCCGCGCCGTCAGCCCGATGATCAGCAGCAGGACGAGCAGCACCAGCGCACCGGCTGCGATCGCCGCGCCCACCAGAACCCGCGGTGCGAACAGCCGCGGCGCCGATCCGATGGAGAACGATCCGGGCGGACGCGACCCGTGCACGATGGGCCGCGGCGCCGCTGCCGGGTGCGACCTGGCCAGGCTCGCCCGTAGGAACGGACGGCTCAGCGCAGCCACCGGGTCCGGCGCGGACCGCGGGACCGACGCCGTCACCGCCCGGTACGTGTCGAGAATCCCGTATCCGTACGCCGACCGGTCCGAGCGCGGGTCGACCGTGGCGACCATCCGCGCCACCACCTGCGAGGCGGTCAGGTTCGGGTACTTCGACCACACCAGCGCGGCGGCCGCCGACGCGAGCGCGGTCGCCTGGCTCGTGCCGTCCCCCGAGTACGGCGCGCCCTGCGGGCCGATCGAGGCGATGTTCACCCCGGGCGCCGCCATCGTCAGGTACGGGTGCCGCGACGAGAACGGTGCCACTGCGCCGGCCTTGTCCACGGCGCCGACCGCCACCACGCCCAGGCACACGCCGGGCTCCTCCACCGCGTCGTCGTTCGCGCCGCGGTTGCCGCCCGCCGCGAGCAGGATGGCGCCCTTGCGCAGCGCGTGGAAGATCGCCTGCTGCTCGTCGTCCGGGCACGACGTGCGGTCCTGCGCCTGCCGCCGCACCCCGCCCAGCGACATGCTGATGATCTTCGCGCCGTGGTCGGCGGCCCACCGGATCGCCTCCGGCAGCCGGTCGTTCGCCGCCGCATCGGTCGTGCCCGCCAGCGGTATCGCGATCGGGATCAGCTTCGCGTCCGGCGCCATGCCCTGGATGCGGAACTGCCCCGGACGGCCCACCATGATCGAGGCCATCGACGTCCCGTGTCCGTACGGATCGTGATCACGGTCGGTGCGTCCGTCCCCGCCCGGGGTTCCGAAGTCGGTACCAGGCAGCACCCGGCCGGCGAACACGCCCAACGATGCGTCCACGCCGGTGTCTATCTCGGCGATCGTGACGCCCTGGCCGCGCGCGCCGATCGCCCACAGGTGGTGCACGTGCCACTGGTCGAAGTAGTACTGCGGCGCGTACGGATCACCCGGCGTCGCGACGGCGGACGGCGCGAAGAACAGCAGCGCGACCGCCGACGCCGCGAGCAGCCGCTTCACGACGACCCGCCGAAAGAGACCCGCAACGGCGCGACCGGGTACGTCTGCGCCGAGACCGGCAGGGCGAGCCGACCGCGATGCGTCGCGGCGACGTTCTCGTAGCTGAGCGTGCGGTACCTGCCGACGAAGAACGCGCTGCCGCTGATCGAGATCGAACCGGCCGCCTCGGACGTGACCCGGTACTCGCAGTTGATCTTCGCGATCCGGCCGCGCAGGCTGCCCGGGATCGTCTGCGGCGACGGCAACGGACACGCCAACGCCGCCGACCGCACGCAACGGCGCAGCTGCGACCGCAGGTGCGCGGCGAGCACTCGCCGCGCCGGCGGAGTGGGCTGCACCCGCACGTCCGTACGTCGCGACCCGGTGAACTGGACGGAGCGGGTGGACGGATCCAGGCGGAGGTACCGCGTGTCGAACCGGATCGGCAGGGCGCCCGGGAACATCAGCACGCGGCCGCCCGGCACCGTCGTCCCGGCGAAGTTGAGCCGGTCGACGGCCTGCTGCAGGTCGATCCTGGTGGCGACGACGGTGCTCGCCAGCCGCCACCCGGTGTCGCGCTTGATCACGTGCAGTACGCCTCGGTATTGCTGGTCACCATCGGCGAAGCGCAGGTGATACGAGAACTGCACGTCGGCGCGGTCACCGTGTTCGGCGACGGCGAGCACCTGCGCGTCGTGCATCGGCGCGATTGCCTGCTGCTCGGCGAGCACCTGATCGGTCAGCAGGTCGGTCGGCCCGCGCGGCACGTCCCCGAAGCCGAGCGCGGCCGGCGCGTCGCCACGTTCGAGTGCGGCGAAGTATCCGCGCACCGCACCGTCGGGTCCCGACGTCTCGCGGTAGGCAACGAACGCGTACAAGCTCCCGGCGAACAGGGCAGCCGCGGCAACCACGACCGCTGTCCAGAAGACCGCCCGCCGCACCGGGCCCTCAGATCTTGCGGCGGCCGGAGAACGCGCGTCCCAGCGTGACTTCGTCCGCGTATTCGAGGTCGCCGCCGACCGGCAGCCCGCTTGCCAGCCTGGTGACCGTCAACCCCATCGGGTTGACCAGCCGGGCGAGGTACGTGGCGGTGGCTTCGCCTTCGAGGTTCGGGTCGGTGGCGAGGATGAGTTCGGTCACCGTGTCGTCACGCAGCCGGGTGAGCAGCTCGCGGATGCGCAGCTCGTCCGGACCAACCCCGTCGATCGGGCTGATCGCGCCGCCCAGCACGTGGTAGCGGCCGCGGAATTCGCGGGTGCGCTCGATCGCGACGACGTCCTTGGGCTCCTCGACGACGCAGATCACGGACGGGTCGCGGCGCACGTCGCTGCAGATCCGGCACACGTCCGCCTCGGCCACGTTGCCGCAGATCGTGCAGAACTTGACCTCGTTCTTGACCCGCGTGAGCGTCGTCGCGAGCCGCTCCACATCGGCCGGTTCGGCAGCGAGCAGGTGGAAGGCAATGCGCTGCGCGCTCTTGGGACCGACGCCGGGAAGCCGCCCGAGCTCGTCGATGAGGTCCTGGACCGGTCCTTCGTACAAGGCCTCAGAGCCCGGGGATTCCGAGGGCGCCGCCCATGCCGCCGGCCATCGGGCCCATCTTCGCCGCGGCCAGCTCGTCGGCGTTGTCCTTGGCGGCGCGTACGGCGGCGACCACCAGATCCTGCAGCGTCTCGACGTCGTCGGGGTCCACCACGGACGGGTTGATCGTGAGCCCGGTCAGCTCGCCGGCACCGGTCATCGTCGCGGTCACCAGATTGCCGCCGGCGCTGCCCTCGACCGTGGCCGCCGCGATCTCTTCCTGGGCGGCGAGCAGGTCGCGCTGCATCTTCTGCGCCTGCTTCATCAACTGCGCCATGTTGGGCTGCGGAGGCATCCTCCGAGCCTACGGCCCAGCGGCGACAGCCGACCCCCGCGCCGCGCCATCGCCACTTCGGCGAGGTCGTGGAGCGAAGTGCGCGCTCCGACGCGCGCAGCACTCCACACTGTGAAGCCAGGTGGTCAGCTCTGGTCGATCTCGCCGATCACCTGCGCGCCGAGTCCTTCCTTCAGCAGCGCGAGGGCGGCTTCGTCGGCCCCGCCGGAAGCGTCGTTCGGAAGGTCCTCGGAGTCCTCGAGGTCGGCCTCGGTCTCCTCGACGGTGGCCGGGGCGCGGACCTGCGGCTCGGCG
>DASXJR010000016.1:0-1785 GCA_036497285.1 Jatrophihabitans sp. | reverse complement strand
CAAGGCGGTCGCGTGGGAGGCGACGCGGAAGAGGGTCGACGCGGCGTTCTTCGCGAAGCACCCAGTCTCCTGGCTGAACGAGCAGACCGACCACTGGCTGGAGTCCAACGGTCGGCTCACCGAGCCGATGTACCTGGCACCCGGCGCCGATCATTACGCGCCGATCGGCTGGGACGAGGCGCTGAAGAAGATCGCCGTGAAACTGACGTCGCTCGACGACCCCGACCGGGCCGTTTTCTACACCAGCGGCCGGGCGAGCAACGAGGCGGCGTTCGTGTACCAGCTGATGGCCCGGCGGCTCGGCACCAATAACCTGCCCGACTGCTCCAACATGTGCCACGAGTCCAGCGGCGCGGCCCTGAGCGAGACCATCGGGATCGGCAAGGGCCAGGTCACCATCGAGGACATCTCTGACCACTCCGACCTGATCGTCATCGTCGGCCAGAACCCCGGCACCAACCACCCCCGCATGCTGTCGGCCCTGGAAGAGGCCAAGCAGCGCGGCGCCAGGATCGTCGCGATCAACCCGCTGCCCGAGGCCGGGCTGATGCGGTTCAAGAACCCGCAGAAGGTCAAGGGCGTCGCGGGCAAGGGGACGCCGCTCGCCGACCGGTTCCTGCCCGTGCGGCTGAACGGGGACCTCGCGCTGTTCGCCGGCGTGAACAAAGAGCTGCTGGAACGGGAGGAGTCGGGTGGATCCGTTCTGGATAAAGACTTTGCGGATCGGTATACCGAGGGATTCTCCGAGGTGGCGGCCGCCTGGCGCGCACTCGACTGGGCGGACATCGAGACGCAGAGCGGGCTGAGCCGGGCGCAGATCGCGGAGTTCGCCGACGACGTCGTCGCCTCGAAGGCCGTCATCGTCTGCTGGGCGATGGGGCTGACGCAGCACAAGAACGCGGTCCCGACCATCCGCGAGGTGATGAACTTTCTGTTGCTGCGCGGCAACATCGGGCGGCCGGGCGCCGGGCCGTGCCCCGTGCGCGGGCACAGCAACGTGCAGGGCGACCGGACGATGGGGATCTTCGAGAAGATGCCCGACTCGTTCCTGGACGCGCTGCGCGGCGAGTTCGGATTCGAGCCGCCGCGCGAGCACGGCTGGGACACGGTCGCCTCGATCCGTGCCATGCACGAGGGGAAGGTCGACGTGTTCATCGGGCTCGGCGGCAACTTCGCCGCGGCCACGCCGGACACCTCGGTGACCGCGGAGGCGCTGTCCCGGTGCGAGCTCACGGTGCATATTGCCACCAAGCTGAACAGGTCGCACCTGGTGCACGGGCGGGAAGCGCTGATCCTGCCGTGTCTCGGCCGGACCGAGCGAGACGTCCGCGGCGGCGTTCCCCAGTTCGTCACCGTCGAGGATTCGATGAGCGTGGTGCACGCGTCGCACGGGCGGCTCGCTCCCGGGTCTCACGAGCAGCGCAGCGAGGTGGCGATCCTGTGCGGGCTGGCGAGCGAGATGTTCGGGGAAGACATCGGGTGGACGGCGATGGGATCGGATTACTCGGTTATACGGTCGCATATTGCTAATGTCGTGCCGGGATTCTCTGATTTCGAAGCCCGGGTGTCGTCGCCCGGCGGGTTTACGCTGCCGCGGCCACCGCACGACGCGCGCCACTTCGACACACCGTCCGGCCGGGCACGTTTCACGGTGAACGAAATGTCTTCGGTAAAGGCGCCTGAGGGGCACCTGCTGCTGCAGACGATAAGGTCGCACGACCAGTTCAACACGACCGTGTACGGGCTGAACGACCGGTACCGGGGCGTGCACGGCGGGCGGCGCGT
>DASXJR010000015.1:0-3228 GCA_036497285.1 Jatrophihabitans sp. | reverse complement strand
GTCACGAACTCCTTGGTTCCGGCGACCTTGAAGTCCATGTCGCCGAACGCGTCCTCGGCACCGAGGATGTCGGTCAGCGCGACGTACTCGGTCTTGCCGTCGACGGTGTCGGACACCAGGCCCATCGCGATGCCGGCGACCGGCGCCTTCAGCGGCACGCCGGCGTTGAGCAGCCCGAGCGTGGACGCGCAGACCGACCCCATGGAGGTCGAGCCGTTCGAGCCGAGCGCCTCGGAGACCTGCCGGATCGCGTACGGGAACTCGTCGCGCGAGGGCAGCACCGGGATCAGTGCCCGCTCGGCCAGCGCGCCGTGCCCGATCTCGCGCCGCTTGGGCGAGCCGACCCGGCCGGTCTCACCGGTCGAGTACGGCGGGAAGTTGTAGTTGTGCATGTACCGCTTGGTGCGGTTGGGGCTCAGCGTGTCGAGCTTCTGCTCGAGGCCGAGCATGTTCAGCGTCGTGACGCCCAGGATCTGGGTCTCGCCGCGCTGGAACAGCGCCGAACCGTGCACCCGCGGGATGACCTCGACCTCGGCCGAGAGGGTACGGATGTCGGCGAGCCCGCGCCCGTCGATGCGGACCTTGTCACGCAGGATGCGCTGACGGACGAGCTTCTTGGTCAGCGCGCGGTAGGCCGGGCTGATCTCGTGGAAGCGGTCGTCGAACTTGTCGGCGAGCGAGGCCTTGACCGAGTCCTTGATCTCGTCGAGCTTCGCCTCGCGCTCCTGCTTGTCGGCGATGGTCAGCGCGCCCGCGAGTTCGGCCGAAACCTCGGCGTCGACGGCCTCGTACACCTCGTCCGAGTAGTCGAGGAAGACCGGGTATTCGACGGTCGCCTTGCCCGCGGCCTGGGCCAGAGACTTCTGCGCCCGGCACAGCTCGGCGATGAACGGCTTGGCGGCCTCGAGGCCTTCGGCGACGACCTCTTCGGTCGGCCTGGTGGCGCCGCCGGCGATCAGCTCGATGGTGTTCTCGGTGGCCTCGGCCTCGACCATCATGATCGCGACGTCGCCGTTGTCGAGCACCCGTCCGGCCACGACCATGTCGAAGGTGGCGCGCTCGAGCTCGGAGTGCGTCGGGAAGCCGACCCACTGGCCGTCGATCAGCGCGACGCGGGTGCCGCCGACCGGGCCGTTGAACGGCAGGCCCGAGATCTGCGTCGACGCGGACGCGGCGTTGATGGCGAGCACGTCATAGGCGTGGTCGGGGTTCAGCGCCATGACCGTGATGACGACCTGGACCTCGTTGCGCAGGCCCTTGATGAAGGTCGGGCGCAGCGGCCGGTCGATCAGGCGGCAGGTCAGGATGGCGTCTTCGGACGGACGTCCCTCCCGGCGGAAGAACGAGCCGGGGATGCGCCCGGCGGCGTACATGCGCTCCTCGACGTCGACCGTGAGCGGGAAGAAGTCGAAGCCCTCGCGGGGGTTCTTCCCGGCGGTCGTCGCCGACAGCAGCATGGTCTCGTCGTCGAGGTAGGCGACGACCGAACCGGCGGCCTGCTTGGCGAGGCGGCCGGTCTCGAAGCGGATGGTGCGTTTGCCGAACGAGCCGTTGTCGATGACAGCCTCGGTCTCGGCGATGTTCTCTACTGCAGTCACAGGCAAATCCGTCATGCGGATAGACCTCTCCATTCGTCGGTGCCGGAGCACAGATGCGACGAACGAGCGGTCACACCCCGAAATGGGTGCCGGTCTTCGATCGAAGCGGACGGGAGTTCTCGCAAGAATCCGGGCCGCCACTACCGAGGACCGGCGCTCCTCGAAGGTCGCAATGGACGCGCAGGTGTGCGTCCGGCGGTGTGTAGTTGTTCTTGCACGAAGGGAGCGACCCGAAGCGGGTCGCTCCCCCGATGAGCTATCGGCGCAGGCCGAGGCGCTCGATGATGGACCGGTACCGGTTGATGTCCACCTTCGCCAGGTAGTTCAGCAGCCGGCGGCGCTGTCCGACCAGCAGCAGCAGGCCGCGCCGGCTGTGATGGTCGTGCTTGTGCGCCTTGAGGTGCTCGGTGAGGTCGCTGATGCGCCGCGACAGCAATGCGATCTGCACCTCGGCCGAGCCGGTGTCGCCGTCGCTGGCGGCGTACTCGGCGATGATCTGCTTCTTCACGTCGTTGGCCAACGGCACGAAACGACTCCTTCTCTGCGTCGGTGCAGGCGCGGTCCACCGGTCTGGGTCACGGTGGAGGACGAATCGCACGCTGCGTAGGGCCTGTGCGGCCATCAGCCATGCTACCAGCGCAGCGGACCTGCTCCGACCAGCCGGGCTGTAACCGCTTCCGGCCCGTTCGGATGCCGGGTTCAGGCGATCGGCGGGACTACCTCGCGGATCTGCGCGACGTCCTGGTGCATCTGCTCGATCAGCGCGTCGACCGAATCGAACTTGGCCTGCCCGCGGATGTGGTGGGTGAACTCGTAGCCCAGCGCGTCGCCGTACAGGTCGCCGTCGAAGTCGAGAATGAACGCCTCGACCCGGCGCTGGCGCACGTCGAAGGTGGGATTGGTGCCGATCGAGATCGCCCCGATGCCCAGCGGCGGCTCGGCGAGGGTCCGGCCGGCTTCGTCCAGGCGGACGACGTACCCGCCGTACACGCCGTCGGCCGGGATCGCGGCCCACTCGTCGGTGCGCAGGTTGGCCGTCGGGAATCCGAGCTTGCGGCCGCGCTGATCGCCGCGCTCGACCACGCCGTCGACCCGGTGCGGACGTCCGAGCGCCTTGGCCGCGGCCTGGACGTCGCCTGCCTGCACGCACGAGCGGACGTAGGTCGCGCTGAGCACGGTGTCGCCGTCGGCGAACAGCTCGACGCCGTCGGCGGTGAAGCCGAAGGTCCGGCCCAGCTGCTGCAGCATCGCGACGTCGCCCTGGGCCTTGTACCCGAAGCGGAAGTTCTCGCCGACGATCACGCCGGTCGCGTGCAACCGCTCGACCAGGACGCGGTGCGCGAATTCGTCCGCCGGCATCCGGGAGAACTCCAGGGTGAACGGCAGTGCGCAGAACACATCGACGCCGAGCGCGGCGACCAGTTCGGCCCGACGCGGAATCGAGGTGAGGACGGGCGGATGCGAGCCGGGGCGCACCACTTCGGACGGGTGCGGCACGAACGTGATCAACACGCTCGGCACCTCGCGTTCGCGGGCCCGCTTCACCGCCCGTCCGATGATCTCGGCGTGTCCGCGGTGCACCCCGTCGAAGACACCGATCGTGACCACGGAGCGGCCCCACCCCGGCGGG
>DASXJR010000014.1:0-2325 GCA_036497285.1 Jatrophihabitans sp. | reverse complement strand
CCGGTGCCCGCGCAGGCGCCGCAGTCGCGCCGGCCCAGGCCGCGCATCCGCCGATGCCAGGGGGCGGGGTTGCTCAACGGCCGAATGATCATGCGCTGCTCCGGGCGGCGGCCAGCGCGTCGCGCACCTGGTCGCCGTCGTAGAGGTTCTTGCGTGCGCGGCCGAGACCGGTCCCGTCGACCGCGTCGATGCCGTGGCGCTTGAGCCACACGTAGACGTAGTCCCGGCACCAGCCGCCGAGCTCGGCGATCTGCCAGACGTCGAGCAGTTCTCTCACAGGGCGACAGGCTATCCATCGGCCGCGCGGTCTGTCTGCGGACTGCGCTGAACGACGTAGCCGTGCGGTGCGCGGTCGGCTCACTCGCCGGTGGTGTCCTCACCGCGGGCGGCGGCCCGCTCGGCGCTCTCGGCGTATCCGGCCGCCCGGACCAGCCGTTCCCGCCGGCGGGCGCGAGCCAGTTGCCGTGCCCGTGCGATGGTCGGCTCGAGTTCTTCGGTGTCCGCGTCCTCGGCGCGGCGGCGCACCGGGGTCGGCAGCGTGCGCGGCGGGGGCGGTCGCACCGGCGGCGGGGTGCCGGGTACGACCAGGGCCAGGCCGAGCACGAACAGCGCGAGGTCGAGCACGGCCAGGGCGGCGAGCAATATCGAGGACATGGCCGGGCACGGTACGGCGTCGCGTTGCGGTGAACACCGACCCGTGAATCGCGCGCCGCCACGGCCAGGGTTCGACCATGGCAAGATCAACTAGCGGCGTCGGTGTCGTTGTCCACTGTGCGCGGCGCGGGCAACTGCAGTCCATTGATCGCCATCGAGGTCAGCACCGAGTCGAGGTCGCGCGAGCCCTCGACGTCGCCGCAGCGCCAGTGCACCGCGTGGGCGGTGAGCCACACCGCGACGTCACCGGCGAGCAGCGCATCGGCCGAGACACCGAACAGCGCGGCGAGTTGGGCGAGTTCGGCGGCGTGGAACTGCCGGACGCCGGTGCGGCGGGTGTGCAGCGCCGAACGCGACATGTGCATGGCGCGGTGCAGTTCGGCCTTGGTGCGGCCCTGGGCTTCGCTCAGCGCGAAGACGGCGTGGCGGAGCCGGTCATTGATGACGTCGGGGGCCAGCGACCCGGACCGTGACGGGGAGCGGGGCCGAGGCACCGATAGATCGTTGGTCACGTGCACGATCGTGGCCCATGTGTGTAGTCCGCGCAACGAGAACGCGCTGACCGGGGGCCGCCCCGGGTTGAGCCGATCTCGCCCCCAGGGCTAGCGTCCACGTTCGTGCACAGTGTCACCGTCCCGCTTCCCCGCCGGTGACCGCGTGCCCCGCCGAGCGTTGCGCCGGCGACTCCGACCCGGACCGCACCGATGGGTACTGCTCGCGCGAGTGCGCACGGACCAACGCGCTGATCACCCCGCCGCAGGGATACCCGCTGCGTTCGATCCGGGGCGGGATCGTGCCCGGCACGCCGGGCCCGAAGGCGACCGCACCGTTCGACCCGACCCGGGAGTGCGGCTGCTGTCACGCCCGGGTGCTGCGCGTGCACGGCCCGACCCCGGGGCTGGTGCGGATCGTGGACGCCGACCCGCACCGCGGCGGCCGGCTGGTCCTGCGCGGTGATCAGGTCATCGCCGAGCTGCGCGGGACGCGGCTCGCGGGCTGGGGCGATGCCGCGTTCGCGGTGCACGACTGTCCCATAGTCCGCGAACTGGGCCGCTAGGAGGCGGTGGCGTGCTCGGACTCGTCGAAGCGTGGTCGGCGCGGCATCTTCGCGCCCGGCTGCTCGGTGTAGTACGCGAGCGCGTCGCGCAGAAACGCGCTCACGCCTTCGCGCTTGCCGTACTGCGCCTTCGCGCGCCGGGTGGCCTCCGCCCAGACGGAGGGCTCGACATAGACGGTGTGCTGTGTGCGGTCCTCGACGCCCATAACGCACAGAGTAGGCCCTGTGCGCGTCCGCGTCCACATTTCCGCCCTCGTGTCGATGTATATCGCGACGTACGTGAGACGCATTGCGCTGACCTACGTCGAGGGCTAGGCTGCGACGTACAGAGCACAAGCCCGACGGAGGCCCGATCATGACCACCGCACACCGAGCGCCCGCTGGGGCGATCCGCGTCGACACCCCCGACGGCGCTGCCCGGTTCCTTACCGGGCGGCTCGAGGAGGACCCCGCGTACGACACCCGTGAAGGCCAGGCGATCCGCACGCTGCTCGCCGAGCGCGAGACCTCCCGCGAGCCGGTGCCGTTCGACGCGGCGCTCTCGCCGTGCCTGACCGACCTGCTGCGCAAGTCGCTGACCCACGACCGGGTCTCGCCGTGCCGCAAAGCGATGA
>DASXJR010000013.1:0-36279 GCA_036497285.1 Jatrophihabitans sp. | reverse complement strand
ACGTGCCGCTCGGCCAGCTCGGAGATGTGCACCAGACCCTCGATGCCGTCCTGGACGCGGACGAACGCGCCGAACGGAACCAACTTGGTGACCTTGCCCGGAACGACCTGCCCGATCTGGTGGGTACGGGCGAACTGGCGCCACGGGTCTTCCTGGGTGGCCTTGAGCGAGAGCGAGACACGCTCGCGGTCGAGGTCGATGTCGAGTACCTCGACGGTGACCTCCTGGCCGACCTCGACGACCTCGGACGGGTGATCGATGTGCTTCCAGGACAGCTCGGACACGTGGACGAGACCGTCCACGCCGCCCAGGTCGACGAACGCGCCGAAGTTGACGATCGAGCTGACGACGCCGGTGCGGACCTGGCCCTTGGCGAGCTTGTTCAGGAACTCGCTGCGCACCTCGGACTGGGTCTGCTCGAGCCATGCGCGGCGCGACAGCACGACATTGTTGCGGTTCTTGTCGAGCTCGATGATCTTGGCCTCGAGCGTCTTGCCGACGTACGGCTGCAGGTCGCGCACACGCCGCATCTCGACCAGCGACGCAGGCAGGAAGCCGCGCAGGCCGATGTCGATGATCAGGCCACCCTTGACGACCTCGATGACGGTGCCCTCGACGACCTCGTCGCGCTCCTTCTTCTCCTCGATGGTGCCCCAGGCCCGCTCGTACTGGGCCCGCTTCTTGGAGAGGATGAGCCGGCCTTCCTTGTCCTCCTTCTGGAGAACCAGGGCCTCGATCTCATCGCCGACGGTGACGACCTCGTTCGGGTCGACGTCGTGCTTGATGGAGAGTTCCCGGGACGGAATGACACCCTCGGTCTTGTAGCCGATGTCGAGCAGGACCTCGTCACGGTCGACCTTGACGATGGTGCCTTCGACGATGTCGCCGTCGTTGAAGTACTTGATGGTGCTGTCGATCGCGGCAAGAAAGTCATCGACGTTGCCGATGTCATTTATTGCGACCTGAGGGGTGTTCGGAGCGGTCTGGGTGGACGTCATTGAGTTGGTGGTTCCTGACAATTTCTCGCAGTTCGCGGAGCAGGCCCGAACCGGCAAATCTTGATTGATTTGACGAGCGACCTACTCCATGTCGAGGCCACAGACCTGTCCCACCACCTTCAACCCTACTCCAGGGCCTTCTGTTCCTGGAAATCTGCGGCCTCCGTGACGGCGCCGAATGCGGTGCGCAGTTCCGCGACCGCCTCACCCAGTGCCTGGCGGGCGGCGGGCACGACGCCGGGCACCGAGATGTAGCCGTGTACCGCGTCGACGTAGTTGGTCAGCCGCACCGGCACGTCCACCGAGCGCAGCGCCTCGGCGAACACCGCGCCCTGGTCGCGCAGCGGGTCGTGCTGGGCGGTCTGGATCAGTGCGGGCGCGACGCCACCGAGATCGCCGAACAGCGGGGACGCGTACGGCTCCCGCTCATGGCCGGGACAGTAGATGTCACTCACCGACAGATCCGCCTTGCCGACGATCGGCGCGAATTCGTTCTCGTCCTCGGACGGGTAGGCGTTGAGCAGGTCGACCGCGGGGTAGATGAGCACCTGCAGCGCGATGCGAGGTCCGCCGCGGTCCTTGGCCATCAGTGCGACCACGGCGGCGAGGTTGCCGCCCGCGCTGTCGCCCATCACGGCCAGCCGGGACCGGTCGATGCCGAGTTCGCCGGCGTGCTCGACGGTCCAGACCGTGGCTGCGTAGCAATCCTCCGGCGCCGCGGGGTATGGGTACTCGGGGGCAAGTCGGTAGTCGACCGACACCACGACCGCCTCGGCGTCGTGCGCCACCGAGCTGCACCACCACTGAGACTGCTGCGGGTCGCCGGAGACGAACCCGCCGCCGTGGAAGTTCAGCACGGCGGGCAGTGGCCGGCCGCGGTGTTCGGACGGGCGGTAGATCCGGACGGGGACGGGCCCGTGCGCGGTGTCGGCCACGGTGTCCTCGACTGCGGCGCCCGGGTGCACGCGTCCAACCACGGTCCAGGCGAACGGTGCGCGGATCAGCCGGGCTCGAGTCTCGCGTCCGGCCGGGATCTTGTCCGGAGGCAGTTGCAGCACCGGTGTGCCGCCGACCCGCGACAGCACGGCCCACAACAGCCGCATCGGGACTGGGATCGCCACGTCAGCTCCTTCGCAGTTCAGTCGACGTGTCCACGACCTGTCCTAGCCGCGCGGAGGCCACGCCCCACGGACGAACTGTACGAGTCGGACCTACGCTTTGGTCATGGCGGACGCAGCTGACCGACTGGCGGGCCGGCCTGTCGGAGTAGGTCGCCGGGCCGCCGACGAGGACGCGACTCTTCGCGCGAATCGCCGCTGGTGGGACGCCGAGGCCGACGAGTACCACCGTGAGCACGGCAGCTTCCTCGGCGACGCGGACTTCGTGTGGTGCCCGGAACGGCTGCGCGAACAGGACGCGCGGTTGCTCGGCGATGTGCGCGGCAAGCGGGTGCTCGAGGTCGGGTGCGGTGCGGCGATGTGCTCGCGCTGGCTGGTGGGTCAGGGTGCGCGCGCGGTCGCGTCGGACCTGTCGGCCGGCATGCTGCAGCATGCTCGTGAGGGCGCCGCGCGCACCGGTATCGAGGCGCCGCTCGTCCAGGGCGATGCGCAGCGGTTGCCGTTCCGCGACGAGGTCTTCGACGTCGCCTTCACCGCGTTCGGCGCCATCGCCTTCGTTGCCGACTCGGCGGCCGTCATGCGTGAAGTCGCGCGGGTACTTCGGCCCGGCGGGCGCTGGGTGTTCGCAACGACCCATCCGATCCGATGGGCGTTCCCGGACGACCCCGGCCCGGATGGATTGTGCGCGACGATGCCGTACTGGGATCGCACGCCCTACGTCGAGTTCGCCGCCGACGGATCGCCGACGTATGTGGAGCACCACCGCACTCTCGGCGACCGGGTGCGGGAGATCGTGGCGGCCGGATTCCGTCTGGTGAATTTCGTCGAGCCCGAATGGCCGGCCGGCCACACCCAGGAATGGGGGCAATGGTCCCCGCTGCGCGGCGCGATCCTGCCGGGCACCGCGATCTACGTTTGCGAGCTTTCGACCGGCTCCCGCTGATACGCCGGCTGGTCCTCGATCGGAGGCGGCTGGTCCACGCCCTCATCGCCGCCGTCACCGCCGCCGTCACTGCCACGACCGCGACGGAACAGCAGGACGGCCACGCCGATCGAGATCGCCCCGGCGATCAAGGCGATCAGCGGCAGCCACAACCGAACAAGATGAATCCTCGGCAGGTTGTCCTTCGCCAACTGCGCCTGCAGTTTCACGGTGCTCTGGGTGAATTGCAGGGTTCCTTGCAATGCGACGACGCCGGCCAGTTGCGGTTCCACGACCTTGCTGTTCGGGTCGAGGTTGGCCTTTCCCGTCAGGGTTTGCTTGAGCTGCTCGCTGCCCTTGACGATCACGCCGGTAGTGGGTTCGATCCACACGGTGCGCGTGTTCGTGTAGGTCGACGGGAAGGTGTTGTTGGTATAAACGGCTTGGTTGACTATCTTCTGGACGAACTTGTAGACGGTCAGCCCTTCCAAGTGGTCCTCGCCCGAATACTTCATCGGGAACGCCTTGCCCACAACGGTGTCGAAGTACGGGTAGGTCGTCTTGCCGGTGTCGATCGGGAACTTGTAGCCGAGGCCGACGTGCTGGATGTTCTGATCGCCATTGACGTTGGCGTGGTACTTCGGGTCGTTGACGGCCATGCCGTTCTTGCGGTCGAAGGCGATCCGGTCGCTCGAGTTGGTGATGAGTCGGTGCTGCGGGTCGGCCGCGGTGACACAGCCCGGATGGGTGTTGTCGGTGTCGCGTGTCAGGCAGAGCGACTCGTTGTACACAGCCACGGAACTGTCGCCGCTGACGGGATCACCCTGGATCGTGCGGGTGATCCACACGCTGATCCGGATGTTCTTGCCCGTCGAGGCGTCGAAGTAGTTGAAGTTGTGCCCGGAGGCGAGGATCACCGTGTATTTCGACGGGATCGTCAACGGAGCTTTCACCGCAGCAGGGGCAACCGCGAATTCGACGAGGCCGGCTAGCACGAGAAGGAACGCACCGAGGAACAGCGTGACGTACGCCCAGATCCGCACCATCGCAGCTCCCGTTCCGCGCCCGCCCACTGCGCCGACGACTCCCGCGCGCGGGTTCCCGGGAGTTACCATTCGCGAGCCGGCGTGGTGCTCATGCCCTGTGAGAGGCCATGAACCTTCACCAGATCAGGTCCGACTGGGATTCGCTAGGGACTGATGACCCTCTGTGGGCGGTACTAGCGACTCGTGACCGTCGGGGTGGCCGATGGGACGCTGAGGCCTTCCTGGCCACCGGCCGAGAAGAGGTCGCCGCTGTGTTCACCCACCTCGGCGATCTTGGTCTGGCGCCCACCGCGGGACGCGCGCTCGACTTCGGCTGCGGTGCCGGCCGGCTCACGATTGCACTTGCCGACCGCGTGGAATCAGCGGTCGGTGTCGACATCTCGGAGCCGATGCTGGCCAAGGCGCGCGAGCTGGACACCGCGAACCGGTGCGCGTTCGTACGTAACGACAATGCGGATCTCGCCCGGTTCGACGACGCGTCGTTCGACGTGGTGATGTCGTCGCTGGTGTTGCAGCATCTGCCGTCCTCGTTGGCGCGCGGCTACCTCGCCGAACTCGTCCGGGTGCTGCGCCCGGGTGGGGCGCTGATCGTCCAGCTCGCCACCGCGCCGGACCACAGCCTGCGCGGCCTGCTCGTGCGGCTGTTGCCGCTGCGTGCCGTCCGTTTCCTGCAACGACGAGTGCTGCGCTACCCGGCACCGATGAACATGCACCCCATGAGCCGTGGCGAGCTCGAATCGGTAGTCGTCCGCAGCCGTGGTCGGCTCGTCGACGCAGTCGACGAGCCGATGTACGGCGGCAATTGGCGCTACACCCGCTATTACGTGACTCGGCCGTGACCGCCGGCGCCGCGGTCGGTACCGCGCCGACCGGTGTCGACGACGTCGACCCTTCGCCATCTGCGCACCGGGTCCGGCGCTGGCTCGCCGCGGACCCGCGTCGCAGAGTCGCACTCGCCGCGGCGGTGGTCATCGCCGGGCAGGCCGGGCTGCGCAGCTGGGTAGCCTATCGCGGCTACTTCTTCCTCGATGACTTCGCGTTCACCGGACGTGCTGCGCAGTATTCGCTGACCGATCTGCACGGCTTCCTGATGCAGCCGTACAACAGCCACCTGATGCCGGGCGCGTTCGCCGAGGTGTGGGTGCTGACCAAGTTGTGGCCGTTGAACTTCGGGGTCGTGGTGACGGTCAACCTGGTGCTACAAATCCTTGTCGACGTCGCGTTCTACCGGTTGCTGCGCGAACTGTTCGGCACGCGTCCGGCAATCCTCGTTCCTTTTACAGCGTTCGTCTTCACGCCGATCACGCTGTCGGCCTTCGTCTGGTGGGCCGCGGCGCTGAACCAGCTCCCGCAGCAACTCGCGATGCTCACCGCGCTCTGGTGCCAGACCCGCTATCTGCGCACCGGACGGGTGCGGGTCGGGATCTACGGTGCGCCGATCACCCTGGTGGGACTGCTGTTCTCGGAGAAGACGCTGCTGACCGTCCCGCTCGTCATGGCGTTCACGGTGCTGTTCTTCGCGGACGGAAACGTCGTGCGCCGCATCATCACCGTGTCCCGCGCGCACTGGCGGGTCTGGCTCGCGTACCTCGTTGTAGCGATCCCCTACACCGCGTACTACGTGCTCGAGGTCCCTTCGCCGGGACACGCCCCGCACGGCGGCGACATCGCCGCGCTGTTCGGATCGGCGTTCTCGCACGCGATCGATCCCGGGCTCATCGGCGGTCCGTGGAGCTGGCATCCAGCCGGATTCGTCGGGGCGCTGGCCGATCCGAGCAAGCTGACGACATACGTCGCCGGCATTTCGGTGATCGGCTTCGTCGCGTGGACGATCGCGTGGCGCCGACGTGCGGTGTTCGGCTGGCTCATGGGGATCGGGTACGCATCGATCGCGCTGCTGTTGCTGGCATTCAGCCGGGCGGTATCCATCGGCCCGATCATCGGCGACGAATTCCGCTACGTGACCGACGTGGCCGCAGTGGGGATTCTCGGCGGCACCCTCGCCGTGCTACGTCCGGCCGGCAAGTGGCAGACCACACCGGAACTCATCGAGCATCGGGCTTGGACACGACGGTTCGTCGAGCACCACCTGTGGCACGAGGTGCGCGCGGCCGTCCCGCCGCCGCGTCCGGTCGTGGGCATCGTCGCGTTCATGGCGGTGTTCATCGCGAGCGCGACCGCATCGACATTGCGCTTCGACCGGTACTGGAGCAGCAATCCCGCCCGTCCGTACCTCACTACGCTGCGCACCGAACTCGCCGCCGCGCCTAAGGGCATGGTGCTCTACGACCAGGAGGTGCCGCCGCAGGTCGCCTGGGCACTGCTGTTTCCGTACAACCGGCTGTCCTACCTGCTGAAGCCGTTGTCCGACAATCTGCAGTTCCTCGAACCGGGTCGATCGGCGCCGTCGCTCGCGATGTCCGACGACCAGGGCAACCTGCGCCGCGTCGCGATCTTCGGCCCGCACGCCGTACCCGGTCCGCAGCAGAACGGCTGCAGCTGGCTGCTCGGGCCGGTGGCGATCCGGATGCGCCTCGACGGCACGACCTTCCCCTGGACGTGGATGCTGCGGATGGCTTACATCGCGAGCAAGGACACGTCCGGCACGGTGCACGCGGGTCGGACGGTCGCCACAGTCACCTTCCGACGCGGGCTGCACGAGCTGTATGTGCAGGTGGTCGGTGCCATCTCGACGGTGACGTTCTCGAGCCTGGCGCACGGCGCCACGGTATGCACCTCGGATCTCGCGGTGGGCAAGCCCGTCCCCATCGGCGGGTCGACGCCGTGAAGGCGCCGCGCGGTGCCCCCGACCATTCGAGTTTTCCCGCGCTCGACGGCGTGCGCGCGTTGGCCGTGATGGCCGTCGTCGCCACCCACGCCGCGTTCTGGACGTACCGCGAGGGCAGGGGTACCGGGGCCGGCATGCTGGCCCGGCTCGACTGCGGCGTCGCGATCTTCTTCGTATTGTCAGGTTTCCTGCTTTCTCGCCCGTGGCTCGTCGCTGCGGCAACAGGCACACGCGGCCCGGCGATCCGGGTTTATCTCTGGCGGCGGGCGTTGCGCATCCTTCCCGCGTACTGGGTCGCGGTCGTGCTCGCGTTCTTGGTGCTGCATGACAACCGGCACGTCGCGAGTGACGACTGGTTGCGGCACGCCGGGTTCTTGCAGATCTACCGGCTCGGTTGGATGCGCGCCGGGCTGACTCAGACCTGGAGCCTGTGCACCGAGATCGCCTTCTACGCGGTGCTACCGGTCATTGCGGTCGCTGCCGTGACGTGGGCACGCCGTACCGGCTGGCATCCGCTCGGGTTGCTCACCGGCTGTGTCGCGGCCGTCGCGGTGACGATCGCGTGGTACGTGTGGATCCACGACAACGGTTGGGCCGCGTTCACACCCGCGAACTTCTGGCTGCCCGGCTACCTCAGCTGGTTCGCCGGCGGCATCGCGATCGCGATCGTGCAGGTGCATCTCACGACGCGTCCCGTTCCCGGCAACTCGGGCTGGCGGTTCGCCGATCATCTCGGCGCGAGCGCGGGTTCGTGCTGGTTGATGGCGCTGGCCGTGTTCGTCGTCGCGGCGACCCCGGTCGCCGGCCCGCGCGCGATCGGGATCATCAACACCGGCGAGGCCATCACCCGCAACCTGCTGTACCTGATCGTGGCGCTGCTCGTGGTGTGGCCGGCGGTGTTCGGGCCGCGGGTCTGGGCGAACGCGGTGTTCGCCAATCGTCCGATGCGCTGGTTGGGCGAGCGTTCGTACGGCATCTTCCTGCTGCACCTCGTGATTCTCGAAGGGGCGATGAACCTGCTCGGCTACCGGGTGTTCACCGGCAGCGCCACCGCGGTGTTCGTATTGACCATGGCGGGCAGCATCGTCCTGGCCGCGGTCACGTATCGGCTGGTGGAGCAGCCGGCGATGGCGCTGCGGACGCTGGTGCGTGGCCGGCCCCGCGGGACTCCGACCACGGCGCCCGTATCGATGCCAGCACCACAGCCAGCACAGCGGTGAGCGACAGCAGTTGGACGGTGGCTGTGGCGGCCGCGTAGCTCGGCTCGCCCCAGTGGTGCAGCGCGAGCACCACCCCGGCGGCGAGGTAGCAGCCGGCTGCGACCACTGCCATTGCCCGCCGCAGGAACGGCGCCACCGCACTGCGCGCGTCGACCGCGAGCGCGAGGGCAAGCACGACGACCCAGGTGACGGCACCGGCGATGCCGCAGGTGAGCACGGCCGCCGCGAGTGCTCCGGCGGCAGGCACTGCCGCGGTGACCCAGGCCCGCCATGACGACGGCCGCAGCGACCACAGCACGGCGAGAGCGGCGACAACCGCGACGGCCCCGAGGCCAAGGGCCGCGGCCAGAGCCAGCACCGCAAGCACGATGTCGCGGCCCCACCGGATCCGCGTACCGGACAGCGCGCGGTGCCGTGTGCGCGGCGTGCGGGGACGCCGGAACGCCAACATGAAGAGCAGCAGCACGGCCAGCGCCCCGCCCAGCAGTGCCGCGCGATAGAGCCTGTCCGGCGGATAGGTCAGGTGCACGGTGGCTGACCGTCCGGGCGGCAGCACGTAGCCCTGCTGCCAGCCGTCGACCGTGATCCGCGGCAGCACACGGCCGTGCAGCGTCGCCGTCCAGCCGGCGTTGGCGTTCTCGTGCACCACGAGCAGCGTCGGCGTGCGCCGGGCACCGACCGCCACGGCGCGGTCGCTGCTCCCCCACCGTTCGACGGACACCGGGACCGATGCCGCAGGCGCCGGCCAGGCCGAACTGCGCAGGTCGAGGCCGGTCACCGTCCAGAGACCGGTCGATGACACCCGCACGCGGTGCTGCCCGACCCGCAGGGTGATCGACGGTTTGCCGCAGACGTTCACGGTGGCCGGTGCAAGATCACGCAACGCACCGACCGTGGTGACGACCGAGGTCGCACGCGTCGCCCCGTCGATGCGCACCTGCGGGCCGGCACCGCACGGCAACGTGACCGGCATGCCGTCGGTGCTCGACCTGCTGGTGTTCGCTACGCCCGGGACGGCGACCTCGCTCACCCCGATGCCGAGCCGGTCCAGGGTGCGCCGGAACGGGTCGTCGTTCAGCCGCAACCCGGTCGTCCTGGTGAAGGCGAGCGAGAGTTGGTCGGTGGTCAGCGCCCGGAACTTCACCGCGCCGGTGGGGGCGATGTGGGCAACCCGCGTCGCGTGCCCGGCATGCACCGTCACCGTGTCCGGCGCGGTGGCGGCAAGGAACGGATCGGTGACCACGGACAGCCCCGTGAGTTGCCGACGTCCGTGCCACTGCAGCGTCAAAGTGGGTGCCGGATCGGACGGCTTGGCGATCCACCCGGTGCCGAGGTCGCCGTCGACGGCCGTCTGCGGGCCGGCGAGCGGATCGGCGATCGCCTGCGAGCTGCCGACCGCGGTCAGGTCCGGCCGCACCGAGGCGGCGATCAATCGGTCCAGGAGGGGTCCCGCGCGCGGGCTGCCGGCCAACAGGATCCGGTACCGACCTCTACGGGTGAGATCGAAGGTGCGGTCGATCCCGTCGCTCTCTTCGCCGGGCCGGGCCAGATCGGCGGCGCACAGCGGCCGGTTCGCGACGAGCACGCACCCGTTGCGCGCGTCGATCGGCGCGCTCATCGACACGTCCTGCACGGCGGTGCCGGTGGGCAGGTCGCGCGGCATCACGATGGTGCGCTGGACCCGGACGCCGGGCACGACCAGTTCGGCCACGCCGATCTCGTGAAACAGTCCGGGGCCGCCGGTCACCGACGTCACGGACAGCCGCACTGACCGCGTCCGACCCGGGACGACGGTGAGCGCGATCCGGCCGGTGCTGGTGATCGGGGTGACGGCGGTGCCCGCGTCAGTGGTCACCGCGACTGATGAGGCCGACGAATCGGCCGTGAAGATCGCGGTGGCCGCGTCGACCTCGCGCGCACGGGCGAACCTGATGGCGAGCCATTGCCCCGTCCCGGTCGTCGCCGGATTGCTGCGCCATGCGGTGGCCAGGTCGCCGTCGAAGGCGGCGTAGGGCAGATCGGCATGCACCGATCCGCCGTAGGAATCGGGGTCGGACGCCGAACTGGACGCCTCGACCGATCGCGCCCCGATCAGGCGGGCGTAGCTCTGATGGGACGCGCCGGGGAAGGGCAGGAAGTCGCGGTCCGGGTGTCCCGCCATCCGCAACGGGTCGTGCCGGGTGAGGGTGGCCGAGGTCGACAGCGGGCTCGCACCGTTGTCGATCTCCCGCCGCCGCAGCCCGTCGGTCAGCGCGACGTGCGTGCTGCGGTACCACGACGGCGCATCGCCGGTCAGCACCGCCGGGGTCGAGTAGGGCAGGCCGGCGTCGCTGAGTGGCAGCAGCGATTCCGGGCCACCGCTCACCTGCACCGCGGAACGCAGCGGCGCTGCTTCCACCCGGCGCTCACCGAACACGTCGACCGCGTATACGTCGACCGCGTGATAGGGCAGTTCGAGATGCTGGTCGAGGGTGCCGCCGGGCACGGCATCACCGCCGACCGCCGGACCGAACGACTGCACCAGCGAGAGCCCGGGTGAGCCTGCGAGCGCCTGGTGGACGAGCACGGGCCGCGGTGTCTGCACGGCCGGCGCGTCCAGGTCGTTGCGGACGACGAGGTACTGCACCCCGCCGCGCGCGAGGAAATCGGCCAGCCCCGGCGACGACCGTCCGGAGGCCAGTTGCTGGTCGATCGCGTCGAGCATGCGCACGTGCCCGGCGTCCGACAGCGGCACCGCGTTGCGCACGTCCCACGGTGAACGAGCCAGCGGCTGCATCGGCTCGTCCCCCGGCGCACCCCACACGTACTGCCCGAACCGACTTCCCGGCAGCAGCAACGTTCGCCCGGTGGCGTGCTGCGCGGCGAGGTAGTCCGCGGTCTGCTGCCAGTAATCGGGTACCGACGAGAACGTCCCGGACGGCGCGATGCGCAGCGCCAACAGCGGGGTCGCCGTCCCTGCCACGGCACCGGCGGCCAGCACCGTGATGACGGCACCGCTGATCCGTCGTTCGGACGCCGTGGTCCCCCACTTGAGCCGTCCGACCACGTGGACGAGCCCGAGCACGAGCGGCAGTCGCAGCACGACATCGAACTTGTGCACGTTGCGCAGCGGGGCGAGCACCCCGTCGAGCAGGTCGCGAAGATGGCCGGCGAGCAGACCGTCGATACCGCCCACCCGCGCGGCGCACACGAGCACGACCCCGACGGCGAGCGTCGAGGCCAACCAGGCGCGCTCGGGCATGCTGCGCAGCGCGAGGCCACCGAGTCCGAGCGCGGTGACCACGGCCGTGTTGACGATCACCGCCGGCTGGGTGAGCAGCAGCGCGCCGCCGTGCCAGCCGGTGGCAGGCAGATAGGCCACCCAGTCGGAGGTACCGCGCAGCGTCTCGGCGAGCGTCGCCGTGCTGGTCGTTGTGGGTGCTGCCTCGATGTGGCCGAGGAACGGCACGCTGTACTTCCCGAACAGGACGAGCGGCACCACCCACCACGCGGTGGCCAGCGCGACGGCGAGCAGCCAGGCGCCGGCGAGACGGCGCATCTGCCGGTCCGGTCGACGCGTGACGAACCACAGCACGGCCGGGACGAGCGCGGCGAACACCAGCGCCGCGTTGATCGCGCCCATGAACAGGACAGCGATCCCCGAGCGCATCGCCGCACGCCGCGGTGATCCGTACCGGTCCGCCGACACCAGCGGCACGAGCACCCACGGCGCCACGCACATCGGCAAGGCCTCGGCCGACACCGGGCCGAGCACGGTGAGCACATGCGGCGAGACCGCGAAGGCGAGACCGCCGACGAGGCGTGCCGCAGGTGTGCCGATGTGCATCCGTCGGGCCAGCGTGACCACGCCCAGGAACGCGGTGCACAGCAACGCGGCCCACCACAGCCGCTGCACCGCCCACATCGGGATGTCTGCCGCGTGGCCGACCATGAAGAACGGGCCCATCGGGAACAGGTAGCCGTAGGCCTGGTTCTGCACCTCGCCGGCGGAGCCCTGCGGATCCCACATGTGCAGCGCACGAGCGAGGAACCCCGCCGGATCCGCGACCAGATCCAATTTGGTGTCGGGCACCTGCGCCCCGGAGCCGGAGTTGAAGGCGAGCGCCGTCAGCACCAGGCAGACCGCAACGTGGCGGATCCGCCACACCGCCTGCGGTGACCGCTTCGTCCGGATCAACGTCGGCGGCGTGGGCGGCGCCGGCCGTGGAACAGGAGACTTTCGACCCTCCAACTGTTTCGTGGTCACGGGCACGCTCGCAGAACGAAGGTCTTCCCCCGACGGGCCTTGGAGGGACGAGCTGCCGAGCGGGGGGCCAGCAGATGAGGGACGACCGACCCACAGTCGTCATCCTGAACTGGCGAGACAGCCGGCATCCCGAAGGCGGGGGCTGCGAGCTGTACGTGGAGGAACTTGCTGCCGGGCTGGTCCGCCGCGGGCATCGGGTGACGTTGGTCTGCGCGCGGTACCCCGGCTCCGCAGCACGCGAACGACGCCCGGCCGGGATCGACGTCGTGCGGATCGGCGGCCGGCTGACCGTGTATCCGCGCAGCGCGTTGGCCTACCTCGCCGGACGGCTCGGCCGTCCCGAGGTGATCATCGAGGTGCACAACGGCATGCCGTTCCTCGCCCGACTGTGGGCGCGGCGGGCACGGGTGATCGTGCTGGTGCACCACGTGCACCGCGAGCAATGGCGCGTGGTCATGCCGGCGCCGCTGGCCCGGATCGGCTGGTGGATCGAGTCGCGACTGGCGCCCCGGGTGAACCGGCGCACCCAGTACGTCGCGGTGTCCGAGACGACACGGCGCGAGCTGACCGCGCTGGGGATCCCGGCCGACCACATCGAGGTGGTGCCCAACGGCACGCCGGCGATCCGTCGCGCGCCCGTCGCGCGTTCGGTGGCGCCGACCCTGCTCGTGGTTTCGCGGCTCGTCCCGCACAAGCGCATCGAACTCGCGATCGACACGCTCGCCGCGCTGCTGCCGCAGTTCCCGGGACTGCGGCTCCTGATCGTCGGCCGCGGGTGGTGGGAGCAGCCGCTGCGTCGCCACGTCGACCGCCGCGGGATGCGCGAGCACGTGCACTTCACCGGCTTCGTCAGCGAGGCGGAAAGGACCTGTCTGTACGGCTCGGCCTGGATCTCGCTCGTTCCCTCCGTGATGGAGGGCTGGGGCCTGGTGGTCGTCGAGGCCGGAGCGATGGGAACGCCCAGCGTCGGGTTCCGCGACGCGGGTGGAGTCGCCGAGTCGATCCGCGACCGGATCACCGGCCTGCTCGCGGACGACCCGGCCGACTTCGCCGCCAAGGTCGGCCTGCTGCTGCGCGACGCCGCGCTGCGTACCCAGCTCGGCAGGCGGGCGGCGGACTACGCCGAGTGGTTCACCTGGGACGAGACGGTGCGCGGTTTCGCGGCGGTTATCGACCTGCCGGACGGCGCCACGAAGGTCCATCGAGTGACCAGCCGGGCGGGATCAGGGCTGCGATCCGTAGTTCACCAGCGGCGCATCGACCTTCTGGGTGGCCGGCTGCGACGCGGCGTAGATCCCGACACCGGCAAGGCCGGCGAGAACCGCCGCGACGAGCGCGGTCAACGCGATGCGCACCCACTACTCCCAAGGTCGGGCGGCGCGGCGCCGGCGATCACTGCGCCGGGCGTTCGGCCGCTGCATCGCGGACGCTACCTGCGTTCCCGCACCCCGACACCGGCCCAAAGTCCCGTCGTCACCGCCCCGGCCAAGACCAATCCGGCCGCGACGGCATCGGCAGAAACCACGGCTGCGGCGGGCGCCGAGAATCCTCGCAGCGGGTCGTCGGCATGGCGCAGCCAGCGTCCGGGCACCTCGTACAGGCTCAGGTCGGGACCGCGGTAATGCCGGACCAACCCCGCCGGCACGGCACGATCGAGACGGGCGCCGGCGCCCGACTCGACGACCACCCAGCGCACGCCGTCGCCGCCGAGCAGCCGGGCAGCGCCGCGACCGGCCAGCTGCGCCGAGACCCGGGCGGCGAGCCGGTCCTCGCCACGCACGACCAAGACCCGGTCTCCGGCCCGGACTACCGGCAGATCCGAGGAGACGATCACCGTCCGGTCCAGCCACCGGTCGACGGGGTCGAGCACGGTCCGGTCATGGTTCCAGCCGAACCGGCGGTAGGCGTCGAAGGGCAGCACGACCACCGCGCCGGGACGGTCGTCGGCGGCGACCCGAGCGCGCACCTGGGCGAAGTCACCCGGGTAGTCCACCGTGGTGAGGCGGCCGAAGACGCCCCAACCGAGCGACGGCAGCACGGCAACGGGAAGCAGCACGAGCAACGCGGCCGCCGGGGCGGCGTTGCGCGACGACCGGCGCAACAGGTCGCCGCAGGCGGCAGCGAACCCGAGCGCGATCAGCAACAGCCAGGGGGCGATCAGGCGCTGCGAGTCGCGCAGCAGGGCGCCCCCGGGAAGCCGTCCCACCAGCCGCGCCCCGGGCGCCCAACAGGTGAGCACGACAACGGCGAGCCCGACCGTCGCGGCGGCGGCCAACGACGCGATCATCGGGTCGCGGCGACGCCGCACCACGCCGACAGCACCGATCAGCACGAGCACCACAGCGGCAACGGCGGGCAGCACCGCACCACGCCCCGGCGGCACGGTCTGCGCGTTCCATATCCCGCCGCCGGTGAGAACACTGCCGACGACGCCGAACGGGGTGTCGGCGCGCGGCGCGAAGGCCTCGGCACCGACCGGGTCGGCGCCGATCCCGCCGGGACGGGTCAGCGCGGGCACCGCCCACGGCAGCGCGTAGCAGGCCAGCGCCGCGAAACCGCCGAGCAGCCGCAGCACCGCCGCGCGCGGCCCGTCCCGGATC
Source organism: Jatrophihabitans sp. (assembly GCA_036497285.1). Classification (GTDB taxonomy): domain Bacteria; phylum Actinomycetota; class Actinomycetes; order Mycobacteriales; family Jatrophihabitantaceae; genus RYN-133. The sequence continues at coordinate 21,341 of DASXJR010000013.1, read as the reverse complement.
CCCCATCCGAGCGCGAACGGCACGGTCAACAACGCCAACAGCCACGCCGGGGCGCCGCCCAGGCACATCAGACCGAGTACGAGAACGAACCACGCCCAGGCCGCCCGCGCCTCGTTCCCCTCGGCCCGGCGGACGCGATGCGCCGCGACGACCACCCAGGGCAAGCCGGCGTAACCAACCAGCACGGCCCACTGGCCGAGCAGCAACCGCTCGCCGAGGTAGGGCGTCCACATGTACGCAAGCGCGGCGGCGGTCTGCGTGCCGGCGCTCGGCGTGGCGACACAGATCGAGGCTCGCGCGGCGCCGAACCCGGCCGCGACCAGCAGCCCGGCGAGCACGAGCTTCTGCACGAGATCGCCCGGCACGACGTGGCTCGCCGCCGCCACCACGAGGTCACTGGGTACCGCGCGCGGCAACTGGGAACCCAGGCCGACACTGTTCGCGCCGATCGGCATGTCCGGCGCGAAGACCATGTCGTACGACAGCACGTAGCCGCGGCGCAGCAATGGAGCGAGGATGAGTGCGGCCGAACCCAGCACGGCCAGGATCGGGACGGCCGTTCGCTCCCCCCGCATCTGGGCACCGTAACCGAACAAGGGCACCGGTCGGTCGGTCGTGGCCTGCTCGTGACGATGCGGCCCGAGCACTGGGTCAAGAACCTGCTGGTGGCCGCGGCCCCGCTCACGGCGGGCACACTCTTCACCCCGAGCGTCGCCGCGCACACCGCGCTCGCGTTCATCGCCTTCTGTCTTGCCTCGAGTGCGCTCTACTGCGTCAACGACGTCTGCGACGCCGGGGCCGACCGCGACCACCCCCGCAAGCGGCATCGTCCGGTCGCCGCGGGCGAGATCCCGGTGCGGCTCGCCATCGGGGCCGCGGCGGTGCTCGGCGGCGCTGCGCTTGCGGTGGCCACGCCGAACCCGTTGCGGCTGGTCATCGCGTGCTATCTGGCGCTGAACCTGGCCTACTCGGCGGGCCTGAAGCAGCTGCCGGTCATCGAGCTCGCCATCGTCGCCTCGGGATTCCTGCTCCGCACCCTCGCGGGCGGCCCGGCCAACGGGATCCCGTTGTCGCAGTGGTTCGTCATCGTCGCCAGCTTCGGTTCGCTGTTCATCGTGGCCGGCAAGCGGCTGTCCGAGCGCATCCAGCTCGGCCCGGCCGCGTCCCGCACCCGTCCGATCCTGACCGCGTACCCGGTCACGTACCTGCAGACGGTCATCGGGATCTCGGTCGCCGTCACAATCGCCGCGTACGGGTTGTGGGCCTTCGAGGTCGGCGGTGAGCGGCCCGGTCCACCATGGGCGGCGATCTCGATCGCACCGTTCGTCGTCGCGCTCATGCGGTACCTGCTCGACGTCGACGCGGGCGTTGCACAGGAACCCGAGCGAATTTTGTTGCGCGACCGAGTGCTGCAATGCCTCGCGTTGCTCTGGCTGATCACCTTCTCGCTGTCGGTGCTGCATGGCTGAGCGCGCCGAACTGCTGTCAGGGTGGGGACGCACGGCCCCCACGTGTGCCTTCGTGTTCCGTCCGCGGACGACCGCCGAGTTGGCCGCTGCCGTCGCGACGGCCGGGCCGCGCGGCGTGCTGGCTCGCGGGCTCGGGCGCAGCTACGGCGACGCTGCACAGAACGCCGGCGGCTGGGTGCTCGATCTGGCCCACTTCGACTCGATCGGACCGGTCGACCCGGCCAGCGGTCAGGTGACGTGCGGCGCGGGCGCGAGCATCGACGCGCTGTTGCGCCGCACCGTCCGCGAGGGCTGGTTCGTTCCGGTGTCTCCCGGCACCAGGCAGGTGACCCTGGGCGGCGCGGTCGCGGCCGACGTCCACGGCAAGAATCATCACCGCGACGGCAGCCTGGGCGCACACGTCACGCGGCTGGAACTGGTGGACGGGCAGGGCGAGCTGCGCACGTTGACCCCCGCGGACGAGCTCTTCCGCGCGACCGTCGCCGGGCTCGGGCTGACCGGCGTGATCACCACGGTGAGCCTGCAAATGATCCCGATCAGTTCCGCGTGGCTCGCCGTCGACACCCGACGCACCGCCGACCTCGAGGAGACGATGAGCGCGCTGGCCGACCTCGACGCGCGGCGGCGGTACTCGGTCGCCTGGATCGACTGCCTCGCCGGCGGCACCGCAGTCGGCCGTGGCGTGGTTACTGCGGGCGATCACCTTGCGGGTGACGACATCGATGATCCGCTCGCGTTCGCGCCGAAGCAACGCGCATCGGTGCCGGCGCTCGTGCCGAGCGGGGTGCTGGGACGGCGCCGGATGGCGCTGTTCAACGAGGCCTTCCACCGAGCGGCACCGCGCAGTGCCGACAACGTCCCGACCCGCGGCGCAGCGTTCTTCCACCCGCTCGACGCGCTCGACCGATGGAACCGGTTGTACGGGACGGGCGGATTCGTGCAGTACCAGTTCGCTTCGCCCGACCCGGCGTCGATCCGCGCTGTGCTCGAAGCGTTGCGTATTGCAGGAGTGTCAGCGCTGCTCGGCGTCCTGAAGCGGTTCGGTCCCGGGGGCGATGCGCACCTGTCGTTCCCCCTCGCCGGCTGGACGCTAGCCGTGGACATTCCGGCGCGCACGGCCGGGCTCGGGCCGGCGTTGGATGCCGCGGACCGGCTCGTCGTCGAATCCGGGGGTCGGGTCTACCTGGCCAAGGACGCGCGCATGGCACCGGACACGGTAGAAGCGATGTACCCCCGGCTGGCCGACTGGCGGGCGGTGCGCGCAGCGGCGGACCCGCGGGGCGTGTTCACGTCTGATCTCGCGCGAAGGCTGCGGCTGTGATCAACGCACTCGGCGCACCACAGTCGGTGCTGGTGCTCGGCGCAACCTCCGACATCGCCGCCGCGACAGTGACCCGACTGGCGGCGGGGGGACGGCTGCACAAGGTCGTGCTCGCCGCCCGTGATCCCGACGCGCTGAGCCTGGTCGCCGAGCAGGTGCAGGCGCTGGGCGTTCCCGAGGTGGTGCAGCTGCCACTCGAGGCGCGCGACCCGCGCTCGGTCGAGGCCGCGGTGAGCGCGGCGTTCGCCGGCGCCGACATCGACGTCGTGCTCGTCGCCATCGGGATGCTGCCCGACCAGCAGCGCACACTTGCGCGGCCTGAGCTTGCCGTGTGTGCGGCGCAGGTCAACTTCATCGGGGCGGGCGTAGCCGCGTTGCATGCCGCGAACGCGTTGCGGCGGCAAGGGCACGGGGTGCTGGTCGTGCTGTCGTCAGCCGCCGCCGAGCGGCCGCGCCGGTCGAACTTCGTCTACGGCGCCACCAAGGCCGGACTCGACGCCTTGTGCACCGGCCTGGGCGACGAGCTGCACGGGACGGGCGTGTCGGTCGTAGTCGTCCGGCCCGGCTTCGTCCGCACCAAAATGACCGCGCACCTGCCGGCGGCGCCCCTGGCGATCACGCCGGAGGCGGTGGCCGAAGCGATCGCGACCCACCTCACCGTCGGCTCGTGCACCGTATGGGTACCCCGCACGTTGCGGCCGGTGCTGTCCGTGCTGCGGCATCTGCCGCGGCCGGTGTTCCGGAGGCTGCCGGTATGAGCGCCGCTTCGTCGGCGGTGGCGCGGCGGCCCGAGCCGTGGCGCCAGGACCTGTTCGTCGCTGCGGCGAGCATCGGCGCCGGACTGCTGGGCTACGCCTTCAGTCTGGTGCTGTCGCGCTCGCTCGGGCCGTCCGGCTTCGGCGAGCTCAGCGCGCTGCTGGCCGTCGCGATCCTCGCCGGCGTGCCTGGTGTCGCCCTGCAGGCAGGAGTCGCGCGCGGCATCGCCGCGGCGCCGAAGCGTGCCGACGACACCCGGATGCTGCGTCAGTCGGTGATCGTGGCCGCCGTGGTGGGCGGTGCGCTGCTGGCTGTCTCGCCGCTGCTGCAGGTGGTGCTCGGTGTGCGGTCCTGGACGGACATGGTGCTGCTGTGCGTGATCATGGTGCCGACGACGTTGTCGTTCGGATGCCTCGGGATCCTGCAGGGTCGGCGCCGGTTCATCGCTCTGGGCGCGCTGCTCGTCCTCGTCCAGGCCGCCAAGCTCGCCGGCGGGGTGCTTGCCGCGCTTAGCCGGACCGGCATCAGCGGCGCGTTGGTCTGGACGGCGGTGCTCACCGCGGTGGTGGCCGCCGCGGCCTCGGTCGCATTGGTGCCGCGGCAGCGGCTGGCGCTCCGACTGCGCGGGTTCAGCGGCTTCGCGGCGCTGCGCGGTGTCTTCGCCCGGGATGCGTTCGCGCTGCTGGGCGTGCTGCTGCTGAGCAACCTCGATCTCGTGCTCGCGCGGCACTACCTGCCCAGCCACGAGGCCGGGCTGTACGCCGCGGGGAACCTCGTCACAAAGGTGGCGTTCTGGGGGCCGAGCTTCGTGTCGACGGTGGCCTACCCGCGGCTGGCGCGGCCCGAGGAGCGACCGGCCGCGTTGCGGCGGGGGGTGAGTCTGCTGGCCGCGCTGACGGGACTCACCGCGATCGGCGCGCTGGTCTTCAGCCCGCTGCTGCCGGTCGTGGTCGGCGCTGCCTACCGTTCGATCGAGCCCATGGTCTGGCTGTTCGCGTTGCAGGGTGCGGCGCTGGCGGCAGTGCTGCTCGGCGTCTACGCCGGCCTTGCGGTGAGCGATCGGCGGCTGGCGAACCTGGTGTGGGTGATCGCGGGCGCCGAGGTGCTAGCGGTGGCGCTGCGCTGGCACGACTCGATCGAGCAGATCCTCACGATCGTGTTCTGCGGGTCGCTGATTCTGCTCGCGGCGGCCGGTTGGCAGTACCGCGGCGTCGCACGTCGGCGGTCTCGTCGGGGCAGCGGTCAGCCTGAGGTCCCCGGCCAGGGCGGGGCGGCGAAGTTGGGGTCGTAGCCGGTGGTGGCCTTGCCCGCGGCGATCGTGCTCGGGTTGTTCTTCGAGGTATAGGTGGTGTCGACGGTGTAGTTGAACGCAAGGGCGACGGCGCCGGGCCCGGCGTACACGTCGTAGCGGACCCAGTTGTCGAGCAACTGGATGATGCCGGCGATCTCGACCGGGGTGAAGTTGCAGGTTCCGGCGCCGTAGGGGGCGTTCGTGTACTTGGTGGGCGGCCCGGAGTACAGCTGGATCAGCTGTCCGCCGTCGGCGTTCGTCGACGCCTGGGTGGCGAAGATGTTCTCGTTCTGCACCGGGTACACCGCGTCGTACTCGGTGTGCATGGTGATCGTCGGCCGCTGGATTGCGCCCGTCGGGTTGCCCAGCGTGTTCGCCTTCGACCGTGCGACGCTGTCGGCGCTGACCCGGGTTCCGTTGGCGAGTTCGGACTTGATGTGCGACAGCTGATCGCCGATGAAGGCGCTGAACTCGGACCCGATGCGGGTGCCGTAGTCGACCCCGGTGTTCTGCGAGGGATTGCCGCCGACTCGCTGCTCGACGTCGTAACGCACGTAAGTGCTGTTCGACAGCATCTGGACGATCGTCTGCACGGCACCCTGGACCTGGCTCTGGATCGTGGAACCGTCGTACTTGTCGGTAAGCGGCGGCGACGGCGCGCCCGCGATGGCGGCGATGGCGAAGATGTCAGCAAGGTCATTCTTCTTCGCGGCGGCGTTGAGCTGGTTCGTCGCGTACGTCCACTGCGAATCGGCTTCAGTGACGGAGCTGTACCCGGTCAGCTTCAGCTTCGGTGCGACGAGCGCTTTCGTCGCATAGGCGGTGTCGAGGGCGAGGTCGAGGGTGCGATTGGTGCCGCTCAGCGGCGCACAGAGTGGAGCCACGCCCGACACCCAGTCGTTGTGCTTCTCGGCCAGGATCTGGGAAGTCAGGCCGCCGAGCGACACGCCCCACAGATAGACGCGCTTCGGAGTACCGAAGGTGTTGCTGAAGTAGTTGTAGAGATCCTCGTTCGCTTTGACGCCGTCGAGCGTGTCCCAACCATTGCTCGCGAATGCGGAGCCGGCCAGGGCGAATCCCTGCGCGAGCAGGACTTTCGTGAGGTCCGAGTTCGGGGAGTCCTGCGCGCTGCGGTCGACCGGGGTCAGCTGGTTCGGGTTGAGCGGATTGCTCGGGACGGGCTCGGCCGCGCGGTAGGCGTGCGACCAGAGCAGCAACGTTCCGTTCCACTGGTTGGTCGGAACCTGGATGACGAACGGGGCGCCCGACCTCGTGCCGGAGCAGATGGACTTCGTGCACTGCGTCTTGAGCGTGACGTTGCCGGTGTCACGGACGGCAGCTGTGCCCGCGTCGACGCCTGACGAGCACGCTGCCGCGGCAAGGCTGACCGTCGCAATGGCAACCGCGACGAGGCTCGCCGGCCGGGTCATGCGCCAACTCAACACGCTCCGGCCGAGCGGCTGACGTGCCGAAAGGCCTGAATTCGCTGCCGTTGCGTGGCACCGTCGGGCACGATGGCAGCGTGATCAGCCGTCCCGCATCGCCCGAAGACCTGCCCGCTGCCACCGAACTGGCGCGCCGGGCGGACACGGCCTGGTTCGGCGCGCCCGAGCGTGACCAGGACGAGATCGGCGAGTACTTCGAGCAGGTCGCCGACTTCGAGACCGGCAGCCGGATGTTCTTCGACGGCGGTCGGCTGGTGGCGGTGGCGCTGCGCAACGACACCGACGCGTGGTTCGAAACCGACCCTGACCAAGAGGTCACCCGCCGGGTATCGGACGCATTGATCGGCTGGTACGCCGGCTTCGACAAGCCGAAGATGGAGGCCCTCGACCGCAATTTCGCGATGCGGTCGGCGCTCGAGGCGCACGGCTGGCGTCATCAGCGCTCGTCGTTCGAGCTCATGCGCGAGGTCACCGACGGTTGGACGTTGGACGTGCCGTCGTACCCACCCGGGGTCGAGGTGCGCGACTTCAGCCGCGACGACGCCGAGGCGATGTACCACCTGATCTACGTCGACGCGGGGTGGGCGGACGTGCCCGGGCATCCGCATCGCGAGTTCGAGGGATGGCGTTCGCTCTTCATCACCGAGTCGACAGCGCCGGAGCAACAGGTGCTGGCCTGGCGCGGCGACCGGCTGGTCGGCGTCTCGATCGGGCGGATCTTCTCCGACGGGATGGGCTGGATCGCGCAGCTCGCGGTCGCTCGCAACGAGCGGGGCAACGGATTGGGACGGGCGCTGCTGCTCGACGCACTGCGCTTACGTCGGGACGGCGGCGCGACGATGCTCGGGCTGCAGGTGCAGGCCGACAACCGCAACGCGCTGAATTTGTACCTCGACGCCGGCCTACACATCGACCGCGAATGGATGGAATACCGCCCGACCTGATCCCCGCGCCCGGGCCTGCTCCGACAGTGGTTAGTTGCGGCGACAGTGGTTAGTTGCAACTAACCACTGTGCGCGCAAACTAACCACTGTGACTACGCGCGCTGAACCTGATCCCCCTTCGGCGGATCAAAGTCAGTGCGCGGCTTCGTGCCAGGTGCGGCCGACGCCGACGGAGACGTCGAGCGGGACGTCCAACTGGTAGGCACCGCCCATCTGCGCGCGGACGAGGGCCTCGACGTGCTCGCGCTCCCCCGGCGCGACCTCGAGCACGAGTTCGTCGTGCACCTGGAGCAACAGCCGCGACTGCAACCCGGACGAAGCCAGTCCGTCGTGCACGCCGAGCATGGCCACCTTGATGATGTCCGCTGCGCTGCCTTGGATCGGCGCGTTCAGCGCTGCCCGCTCGGCCATCTCGCGCAGGTTGCGATTGTCGCTGGTCAAGTTGGACAGGTAGCGCCGTCGACCCATGATCGTCTCGGTGTAGCCGGTCTGGCGGGCGTCCTCGACGACCGAGCGCAGGTAGTCGCGCACCCCGCCGAAACGGGTGAAGTAAGCGTCCATCTGCCCACGCGCCTCGTCCGGAGTGATCTTCAACTGCTTCGACAAGCCGAACGCGGACAGCCCGTACGCGAGACCGTAGGACATCGCCTTGATCCGCCGCCGCATCTCCGGATCGACGTCCTCGGTCGAGATGTCGAACGCGCGGGACGCGACGAAGGTGTGCAAGTCCTCACCGGTCGTGAACGCCTCGATCAGGCCGGCGTCGTGCGAAAGATGCGCCATGATCCGCATCTCGATCTGGCTGTAGTCGGCCGTCATCAGCGACTCGAAGCCGTCACCCACCACGAACGCCTCACGGATGCGCCGCCCCTCGGCGGTACGCACCGGGATGTTCTGCAGGTTGGGGTCGACCGAGGACAGCCGTCCGGTCGCCGCAACAGTCTGGTTGAACGTGGTGTGGATGCGGTTGTGGTCATCGACGAGCGGTAGCAGGCCGTCGACCACAGTCTTGAGCCGCGCGATCTCGCGGTGGCGCAGCAACAGGTCGAGCACCGGATGCTGGGTCTTCACGTACAAATCGGCTAGCGAATCGGCGTCGGTCGTGTAGCCGGTCTTGATGCGCTTGGTCTTCGGCAGGTTGTACTGGTCGAACAGGATCTCCTGCAGCTGCTTGGGCGAGCCGAGATTGAACTCCCGCCCGACCAGCTGATGAGCGTCCTGCTCGACCTGCTTGACGCCGCCCCCGAGTTCGGCCTGCAGCGCGAGCAGCGCATCGGTGTCGGCGGCGATGCCGACCGATTCCATGTCGGCGAGCACGAACGTCAGCGGCAGCTCCAGCTCGGTGAGCAGCCGGGTCGCGCCGCCGGCCTCGAGCTCGGCGTCGAACGCGGCCGCGAGATCCTTGATCGCGGTGGCGCGAAGTGTCTCGACCTCAGCTAGAGCGTCGTCCGACTCGTCCAGTCCGCCGTCAAGCGTGAGCTGTCCCGACTCCTCGACGTTGCTGCGCAGTTCGCGGCGCAGGTACCGCAACGCGAGATCGGCGAGGTCGAAGGTGCGCTGGTCGGGACGGAGCAGGTACGCCGCAAGCTGGGTGTCGCTGGTGACGCCGGCGATGGTCCAGCCCTGCTCGCGCAGTGCGAGTGCCGGCCCCTTGATGTCGTGGGTCGCCTTCGGGACGGACGGGTCGGCCAGCCACGCGGACAACGCGGCGTCGTCTTCGGGGCTCAGCCGCTGCGGATCGATATAGGCAGCCGCACCGTCACCGGCCGCGAGCGCGACGCCGTTGAGCGATCCGGTGCCGCGCCCCCACTGTCCGCGGAAGGCCACCCCCACCCGCGCGCCGTCGCGGGCGTGCTCGTCGATCCACTGCTCGACGTCGTCGACGTCGAGACGGACGTAGGCGACGTCGAAACCTTCGTCGGCCTCGGGTTCGGCGGCAGCCACCGACTGGAACAGCCGCTCACGCAGCACGCGGAACTGCAGGTCGTCGAACAGCTCGTGCACCTGCTCGCGGTCCCACTGCTGCCGGGCCAACTCGTCGACGCTGACGTCGAGGCCGACATCGGTGACCAGTTCGGTGAGGCGACGGTTGCGCAGCACATTGGCGAGGTTCTCGCGAAGCGCGTCGCCGGCCTTACCCTTCACCGTGTCGACCTGCTCGGCCAACTCGGTGAGCGAGCCGTACTCACGCACCCACTTCGCCGCGGTCTTCTCACCGACACCGGGAATGCTCGGCAGGTTGTCACTGGGGTCGCCGCGCAGGGCAGCGAAGTCGGGGTACTGCGCCGGCGACAGGCCGTACTTCTCTTGGACGGCGTCCGGGGTGAACCTGGTCATCTCGCTGACCCCGCGTCGGGGGTAGAGCACGGTGACCTGGCCGTCGACCAGTTGCAGCGCGTCACGGTCGCCGGTGCAGATCAGAACGTCCATCCCCTGCGCCTCGGCCTGCTTGGTGATCGTGGCGATGACGTCGTCCGCCTCGTAGTTGTCGACGCCCATGTAGCGGATCGCCAACGCATCGAGCACTTTGCGGATGAGCTCGACCTGGCCGCGGAAGTCATCGGGAGTTTCGGAGCGGCCGGCCTTGTATTCCGGGTACTCCTCGCGGCGGAACGTCGCGCGGGAGACGTCGAACGCCACCCCGATGTGGGTGGGCTGCTCGTCACGCATCAAGTTGATGAGCATGGACGTGAACCCGAAGACGGCATTCGTCGGCTGACCGGTCGTGGTCGACATGTCGACCTCGCGCAGCGCGTAGAACGCGCGGTAGGCCAGCGAGTGTCCGTCGAGCAGCAGCAGGGTCTTGTCAGACACGCTCAAATCACCGAACCGACGACTTGGCCCTGCGGTGCAATGAGTAGCTTGCTTCCGGTTGGCACGCTCACACTCTATGACCGAGGTACGACGCGTGCTGCAGGGTGCTGAAGGGGTTACGCGCCGCGGCCGATGAGCCCCCGTGAGCGGGTCGGTTCGCTGCCTCGGTCTGCGCGGGCGAGCCGCGCCCGACGCAGCAGTGCGATGCGCTCGGACACGTCGGAGATCCCCAGCGAGCGGCGCAGCGTCGCCGTGGACGCCACCCGGTGCACCACCAGCGGCGCGAAGCCGAGGCGAGCAAGATAGCGGTTGGCCTCGCGCGACCCGGATGCCGCGGTGGCCAACACCCGGTCGACGCCGCGCTCGTCGGCGAGGTGCACGGCGGCTGCCAGCAACGCTCGCCCGACGCCGCGGCGCCGGTGGCTCGGTGCAACGAGCAGATGGGTGACATGCAGCGCCGGGGTGAGGTCAATGGCGCCGATCTCGTCCATCTTGGCCACGAGCAGCCCCACGGGCGTACCAGTTTGGTCGTCGGTGGCGATCAGCAACGTGCGCGTGCTCTCGTCCACGATCTCGCCCATCCGTTCGCGCAGATGGACGGTGTCCGGGTCGAGGATGCTGCGACCGCTGAAGGTCCCGGATCTGATGTCGACGGAGGTGATGACGTTGACGAGAGCAGTGATGTCGGCTCGTTCGGCCGGCCGGATACGAACACTGGCGCGCGACACGGGGGGATGGACCTCCCTGGTTCGGAAGGGAAGTGAAGTGGCTGTAGCTGCAACCTTAGAGGGGGGCCCTGGGCTACGCGCAAGCCCCCGACGTGGTCGAAAATGCCGGTGATCAGCTAGGTGATCAACCGCCGAGATAGGCCTTGGTCAACGACTCGTCGCGCATCAGTTCGTCGGCGGGCCCCTGCAGCGCGAGACGGCCCGACTCGAGCACGTAGGCGTAGTCGGCGACCCGCAGTGCAGCAAGCGCGTTCTGCTCGACGAGCAACACCGTCACGCCCTGTTCGCGGATCGTCTCGATGGTGTCGAAGATGACGTCGACCAGTACCGGCGCAAGACCCATGGACGGCTCGTCGAGCAGCAACAGTTTCGGGTTGCCGAGCAGGGCGCGACCGACTGCCAGCATCTGCTGCTCGCCGCCGGACATCGTCCCGGCCTTCTGCTGCAAGCGCTCACGCAGTACCGGGAACAGATTGAGGACGTTCTCGCGGTCGGAGGCGATTTTCTCCTTGTCCTTGCGCAGGAAAGCACCGAGGTCGAGGTTCTCGGACACCGACATGCGCTGGAAGATTCGCCTGCCCTCCGGCGAGTGGCAGATGCCGGCCCGGACGATGTCGTGACCGGCCATGCCGCTGATCCGACGGCCCTGGAACACGACCTCGCCACGGCGCGGACGCAGCAGCCCCGAGATCGTGCGCAAGGTCGTGGACTTGCCGGCGCCGTTCGAGCCGATCAGCGTGACGATCTCGCCCGGATGCACCTCCAGGTCGATGCCCTGGACTGCCGCGATGTTGCCGTAGCTGACCGCGAGCTGCCGCAACGAGAGCAGCGGCTCGCTGTCCTGCCTGTCGCGGGGCGACACCTTGGGGGCGGTCTCGGTCATGACTCCCTCTTCGACGGTGCGGTTCCCTCGACGCCGGACTTGCCGAGGTACGCCTCGACGACACGCGGGTTGTTGCGGATGTCGTCGGGATTTCCCTGCGCGATCAGCTCGCCACGGTCGAGCACCGTGATCCGCTCACTGACCCGCATGACGACGGTCATGTCGTGCTCGATCAGCAGGATCGACACGTCCTTCTCGTCGCGGACACGGTGTACGAAATCGGTGAACGCGGCGGACTCCTGGGGGTTCATGCCCGCCGTCGGCTCGTCGAGCAGCAACACTTTCGGCCGTAACGCGAGCGCACGCGCCACCTCGAGCCGACGTTGGTCACCGTAGGACAGGTTGCGCGCCGTCTCGCCGGCTACCTTGCCGATGCCCACGAAGTCGAGCAACTCGTGCGCGAACCCGATCGCCTCACGTTCCTCGCGGCGCTGCCTGGGCAGCCGCAGGATCGTGCTGAGCATGCCGGATTTCAGGTGCGAGTGCATCGCGACCATGACGTTCTCTTCAGCCGTCATGAGATTGAACAACCGGATGTTCTGGAACGTCCGGGCGATGCCTGCCTTGGCACGAATATGCGGCTTGGCCGCAGTGATGTCGGCGCCGCTGAAGAACACCGCGCCCTCGGTCGGCGCGTACAGACCGGTGATCACGTTGAAGAACGTGGTCTTTCCGGCGCCGTTGGGCCCGATGAGGCTGACGATCGACTTCGGCGGGATCGCGAACGACACGTCGTTCACCGCGATGAGACCACCGAACTTGATCGTGACGTGGTCCGCGTACAAGACGTTGTCCCGGACATGGTCCTCGAGCGCGGTCGCCTGCTCATCGGCCGGCGGGCTCGGTGGAGCAGCTGCTGTGGTCATCGGGCTGCCTCTCCGTGCGCGAATTCGTCTTCTACTTCGGCCTCGGTGATGTCAGCGCCGAGCGATTCCGCTTCGGTGCGTGGTGCCTCGCGCATCAGCTTCTGCGTCCGCTTCTCCGGGACGAGACCGCCCGGGCGGAACAGCATCATGAGCACCAGAACGACGCCGAAGAGCAGGAACTGGTTCTGCTGGAACTTGTCCGCCACGTGCAAGCCCGTCCATTCGTCGAACTGGACGCCGAACTGGCTCAGCCCGGTGCTGTTGATCCAGGACAGGATGACCGCGCCGATGGTGACGCCCCAGACGTTGCCCATGCCGCCGAGCACGACCATCAGCAGCACGGTGATCGACACTGAGAACAGGAAGCGGGAGGAGGCCACGTTGCCGGTCACGGCGGAGGCGAAGCCGACGCCGCCGAGGCCGCCGAAGAACGCGCCGACCGCGTACGCCGACAGCTTCGTCTTAACCAGGTTGACGCCCATCATGCTGGCGGCGAGTTCGTCCTCGCGGATCGCGAGCCACGCTCGACCCAAGCGTCCGTCACGGATGCGCAGCGACACGAACATGCAGATCGCGACGAGCACGGCGAGCACGATCAGCTTGTACGTGTCGTCGAAGGCGGTGAGCACCTTCGGTACACCCTGGAAATTGCCGAAGAAGCCCGTACCGATCGGGTCGATCGATGAGATGCCGGTGTCGCCGTTGGTGATGTTGACTCCGGCGATGGAACCGTTGCGGGCGACCTGGCCGATCATCTCGCCGAAGCCGAGCGTGACCAGCGCCAGGTAGTCACCACGCAGTCGCAGCGTCGGCGCGCCGATGATAATGCCCGCGATCGCACACACCACGCCGGCGACGATGAGCACCAGCCAGAACGTGACGTGGATGCCCGGGGCCTTCGACAGATAGGTCGGCGAGAGCAGGTGGAAGGTCCAGTTGTTCGCCCACGGCTGCGCCATCAGCCAACCGGCCGTGTAGCCGCCGATCGCCCAGAACGCGACGTAACCGAGGTCGAGGAGACCGGCGTAACCGACCACCACGTTGAGCCCGAGCGCCATGATGATCCACACCATGGACTCGTTGAACGTCGCGACGGGAAGCCAGTCGTTGATCCCGTTCGCGACGTTGGTCTGCAGGTTGGGCTCGATGTTGTTGTAGAAGAGGAAGAGCAGCACGACGACCAGCAGCATGCTGATCGGCCAGATGAAGCGGGACATGCCTTGCTGGCGGATGGTGGACGGACGGGTGGTGGTGGCCATGGCGCTTACACCTTTTCCGTCGTTCGGCTACCGAGCAGGCCCTCGGGTTTGAACACCATGAGCGTGATCAGGATCGCGAAGATCACCGTCTGCGACCACGCCTGACCGAGCCCATAGGCGGCGCCGTTGTTGACGGCTTCGATGACGCCGATCAGCAGCCCGCCGAGCACCGCGCCGACGAGATTGCCGATGCCGCCGAGCACAGCGGCGGTGAAGGCAATCAGGCCCAGGCGCAGGCCGAGGTTGTAGGAGTTGCTCGCGTGCGTCGCGATCCACAGCGCACCGGCGGATCCGGCCAGCGCGCCGCCGAGCGCAAACACGAAGGAGATCGTGCGGTTCACGTTGATGCCCATCAGGCGGGCGCCGTCCTGGTCGGATGCGACCGCGCGCATCGCCTTGCCCTGGTTCGTACGGGTGACGATGAATGTCATCAGCAACAGCAGCGGAACGGTGACCGCGAGTACGAGAATCAGCTGGTAGAGCTGGAAACCGTTCCAGCTCGGGCCGCCGAGGTTGGTCTTGATGGGCCAGTTCTTCGGCGCCGAACCGTTCGCGTTGATGCCGATGTCCTGGAAGATGAAGCTGAATCCGACCGCGGTGATGAGTGGTGCGAGCTTCGGCGCGTTGCGCAGCCGGCGGTAGGCGATGACCTCTGTACCGACGTTGATCGCGGCGCACGCGATCATCGCGATCACCATCGACAGCAGCAATCCGGCAAGTCCGGAGGCGCCGAGGCTGCCCAGGCCGAGCCAGTTCACGAAGACGTTGGCCGAGATGACGGTGCCGAGCATGAACAGGTCACCGTGGGCGAAGTTGATCAGTTCGATGATGCCGTACACCATCGTGTAGCCAAGGGCGATCAGCGCATAGAGGGCGCCGTTGTTGATCCCGGTCAAGAACGCCGCGAAGAACTGGCTCGGGCTCTTCACGATGTTCGCGCCGATCCAGAAGACGATTCCGGCGACAATGAGCCAACCGACGATTCTGCCGGCGGTGTCGCCGAGACGAACCTTTCGGCGCAGTTTCGTCAGGCTCGGTGATGATGCGACGGCGACCATCCGGAACGGTCCTCCAGGCTGTTGTAGGGGCCTAAACGGTTAGGTGGCCGGCCGACGCTTGTGCCGGCCGGCCACCTTTTGGTGCCGTACCTACTGAACGGACTCGCTCTTGAAGAACGCCTCCTGGTTGTTCTTCATGATCTCGACCGTGATGTCCTTCGCGGTCGTGTCACCGGTCTGCGGGGAGATCACGATCGCCTTGCCGGTAACGGACTGGTCCTGCGGGATGGTGATGCCCGAACCGCCGAGCACCTGGTCGGTGACGCTGGCACGGGTGCCGTCCGACTTCGCGATCGCCGCAAGGATGACCTGCATGGCTGCGACGCCGTAGAGCGGGTAGCTGCCGGACGGGGCGCGGCCGTACTTCTGCTGGAACTGCTGCAGCAGGGTGGCGCCCGGACCCTTGACCTTCGCCAGGACCTCGCTGCTCAGGCCGGCGAAGGTCAGGTACTCACCCTGCGCCTGCGGGAGCTTGTCCTCGTCCGGGTACCCGGTGAAGCCGTCCGGAACCATCATCGGGACGGTCTTGTTGTCGCCGAGAACGGAGACCTTGTCCTTGATGAGCTGGCCACCGTTGTTGTCGTAGATACCCGCGATGTAGACCATGTCGGGGTTCTTGGCCTTGATCTTCTGGAACAGCGCGGTGTAGTTGGACGCCTGGGCGTCCCACGCGTCGTTGCCCAGCACCTTGATGCCGTTCTTCTCAGCCTGCTGCTGGAAGGCCTTCGCGACACCGATGCCGTACACCTGGTTGTCGTTGAGGATGTACACCGACTTGGCGTGCAGGTCCTGGGAGGCGAAGTTGGCCGCGGCCGAACCCTGGTAGTTGTCGGTGGTGACCACGCGCGCGTAGTTGCGCTTGCCGGTCGGGTAGTACTTCTCCGGCTCGCCGGTGTCCCACGGCTTGGTCAGACCGACGTAGGTGTTCGCGTGCGACACCATCAGCATCGGTCCGGACGGGTCCTGGTTCAGCACCGGGATCTCGATCGCCGCGCAACCGGAGTTGAACGTGCCCATGACGGCGACCTCTTCGGTGTTCGCCACGTGCGCCTTGGCGTTCTGCGCGCACTGCGCGTCGTCCCACTGGCCGGCGGCCGCCGTCGAGTCGTCGTAGGTCTTCAGTTGGACCGTGTAGTTGCCCGCCTTGTGCCCGATCGAGTCGAGGTAAAGGTTGATCATCTTGTTGGTGTCGGCCGAGGTGTCGGCCGACGAACCCTGCAGCGGCAGGTCGGTGCCGACGATGACCGTCTTGCCGCCGGCATTGGCGTTGGTGTTGCCGCCGGGTGCCGCGCTGGTGGCACCGCCGGTGGTACCAGCGTTGCCGCCGCCGGAACTCTTACATGCAGCCGCTGACGTTGCGGCGAGACTCACCGCGAGAGCGACAGTGAGCAGTGATCTTGCCCGCACAAGTCCTCCTGGAATCGGTTAGACGGGAGCACCGGAGCAACCCCCACGCTCCGCGCCGGACCGGGCGCGGAATGGCGGTAATCTAATACGGTTGGGAAGCAGCCTGCGACATGCCCCTCGGGACGTGACCCGCTCGTTACCTTCCCGCGACAACGATCGCCCAGCTACTGCCGGGTAACCGGATTGTTGCCCTAAATGTCGGGATTGGTGCCTGTCGGGGCGGCAGAATCCTCAGCGGTGTCGACTGCGGCGTCGGTGGCCAGGTCGCCGGTGAGCACCAGTTCGGCGACGGCGCGCATGGACGTGCGGTTGTCCATCGCGGCGCGCTGGATCCAACGGAACGCCTGCGGCTCGGTCATCGCGTGCGCCGTCATCAGTGCGCCCTTCGCGCGCTCGATCAACTTGCGTGCTTCGAGCCGCTCGCGCAGCCCGGACACTTCGGACTCCAATGCGATGATCTCCGCGAAACGGGACACCGCCATCTCGATCGCCGGCAGCAGGTCACGCTTCTCGAACGGCTTGACGAGGTAGGCCATGGCGCCGGCGTCACGAGCGCGCTCGATGAGGTCGCGCTGGCTGAACGCCGTCAGCATCACGACCGGGGCGATGCGGCTGCCGGTGATCTGAGCTGCCGCGGCGATGCCGTCCATTTTCGGCATCTTGATGTCGCAGATGACGACGTCCGGTTTCAGTTCGGTCGCCAGGGCCACGGCCTGCTCTCCGTCCGCGGCCTCGCCGACCACGTCGAACCCGGCGTCGCGCAACATCTCGCCCAGGTCGAGCCGGATGAGTGCTTCGTCCTCGGCGATCACGACGCGCATTGCGCGGGCCGCGCTGCCGTCTGTCCCGCCGTCGAGTTGCTGTGCGGACGAGCGATTCGACGCGGAATCACCAGCGGGAGCCACGTTGCGTCCCTCTCCATCCGACCTACGACCGCGAGTCTCCAGCCTAGCCCCGCTACGATGACCACGATGTGACGGCCCGATGTGGTCGACCTGCCCCTGTGATGGAACGGCAGACATGATGGCCTCAAAAGCCATTGCCGAAAGGCGTGTGGGTTCGAATCCCACCGGGGGCACCATCGCGCGGATCGCCGAACTGTCGTAGGTCCCAAGACCTAGCCTGGGGCTAGGGTCGGCCGGTGGCCCACATGACGCCCGACGAGTTCCGCGAGTACGGTCGCGAGGTCGTCGACTGGATCGCCGACTACTACGAACGCATCGAGTCGTTCCCCGTCCTCTCCCCCGCAACGCCCGGCTCGACCCGCGCAGCCTTGAGCGAGGCGCCGCCGGAACGCGGCACCTCGTTCGAGGTTCTGCTGCGCCAAATGGACGAGGTCGTGCTGCCGGGCATCACGCACTGGCAGCACCCGTCGTTCTTCGCCTACTTCCCGGCCACAACAAGCGGCCCGGCGATCCTCGGTGATCTGCTCGCGTCCGGGCTCGGCGTGCAGGGCATGCTGTGGGCGACCTCGCCCGCGGCCACCGAACTCGAGACGCACGTGCTCGACTGGCTCGTCCAGCTGCTCGGACTGCCCGATCGGTTCCTGTCCTCCGGGGACGGGGGCGGGGTCATCCAGCACACCGCATCCGACTCCGCGCTCGTCGCGCTGGTCGCCGCCCTGCACCGGGTGAGTGGCGGCGTCACCGAGCACGGCGGCGTCGCGACCGGACGGTACGCGGTGTACTGCTCGACCCAGACCCACTCGTCCGTCGAGAAGGCGTGCCGCATCGCCGGACTCGGCTCGGACGCCCTCCGCAAGATCGACATCGACCCGGCCACCCTCGCCGTCAACCCGACCCTGCTGCGCGAGGCGATCGAGGACGACGTCGCGCGGGGCATTACCCCGGCGCTCGTCGTCGCCACCATCGGCACGACCGGGACGGGTGCGATCGACCCGGTGCGCGAGGTCGGCGAGATCGCCCAGGAGCACGGCGCCTGGCTGCACGTCGACGGCGCCTGGGCGGGCGTCGCCGCCGTCGCCCCGGAACTGCGCTGGATCAACGACGGTCTCGAACTGGCCGACTCGTACGACACCAACCCGCATAAATGGCTGCTCACGAACTTCGACTGCAGCACGTTCTGGGTCGCGGACCGCGCCGCCCTGGTGGGCGCACTGTCGATCCTGCCGGAGTACCTGCGCAACGCCGCCACCGAATCCGGCGCCGTGATCGACTACCGCGACTGGCACGTGCCGCTCGGACGCCGATTCCGCGCGCTCAAGCTGTGGGCGGTGATCCAGTGGTACGGCGCGGAGGGCCTGCGCGAGCACGTCCGCAACGGCGTCGGGCTCGCCCAGGAGTTCGCGTCCTGGGTCGAGGCAGACGACCGGTTCGAGCTCACCGCGCCGCACGAACTGGCGTTGGTCACGTTTCGGCTGCGCGCCGGCGACGACGCCACCCACGCGCTGATGGACGCCGCGAACGCCACGGGACGGATGTACCTGACGCACACGGTCGTCGACGGCAAGGTCGTGCTGCGGATGGCGATCGGCGCGACCTTGACCGAGCAACGGCACGTGCGCGCGGCCTGGGAGCTTTTGCAGAGCTTGGCCCCGTAGCAGGGTCGCCGTCGGCGTGTCGCCCTGCTGAGGGGCCAAGACTCAGCGGACGCGGATCATGCCCTCCTGCGCGACGCTGCCAAGGTGCACGCCGTCGCGGGAGAAGAACCGGCCGGTGGCGAAGCCGCGCCCGCCGTGCGCTGCCGGCGATTTCATCGAGTACAGGATCCACTCGTCCATGCGGAACGGGCGCAGGAACCACATCGCGTGGTCCAGCGAGGCCATCGAGATCCGATGCGTCTCGTGCGAGAGCCCGTGGGCCACGAGCACGGTGTCCAGCAACGTCAGGTCCGAGGCGTAGGTCAGCACGCACACGTGCAGCAGCGGGTCGTCCGGCAGCTTGCCGTTCGCGCGGATCCACAGGCTCTGTGTGCCGGCCTGGTCGGCCGGCCCGCGGTCCCACGACGGACCGTCGACATAGCGCCGCTCGATGGGATGGTTGCGCAGCATGAGTTGCTCGTAGATGTCCGGACGGGCGGCGTAACGCTCCTCGAGCGTGGGCAGGTCCTCGGGCATCGGCACGGCGGGCATGGCGGGTTGGTGCTCGATCCCCTCCTGCTCCAGCTGGAACGACGCGGACAGCGTGAAGATGGCCTTGCCGTCCTGCACGGCCACCACGCGCCGCACCGAGAACGAGCGCCCGTCGCGCACCCGGTCGACCTCGTACACGATCGATTTGTTCGCATCGCCCGCGCGGATGAAATACGAGTGCAGCGAGTGGACGGAACGCTCCGGAGCCACCGTCCGTCCGGCCGCGACGAGCGCCTGTCCAGCCACCTGGCCGCCGAACACCCGCTGGATCGGCGTCTGATGGCTCTGACCGCGAAAGATGTCCGCATCGATCTGCTCGAGGTCGAGCAGCCGCACCAACGCGTCGAGCTCGGGCTGGCCCGCGTCCTCAGACGTCATGTCGGGTGATGTCGCCGATGTGGTGCACCCGGATGGTGTTCGTGGCACCGGGCGTGGTCGGCGGCGTCCCCGCAACGATGATCACGAGGTCGCCAGGACGGCACACCCCGCGGTTGAGCAGCGCGGTGTCGACCTGGCGGACCATGTCGTCGGTCGTCTTCACCGTCCAGACCAGCTGAGCCTCGGCGCCCCAGAGCAACGCCATCTGCCGCTGCACCTGCTCCACCGGCGTGAACACGAGGATTCGTTGCGTCGGCTGCAGTCGGGACAGTCGTTTCGCGGTGTCGCCCGTCTGCGTGAAGGCCACGAGTGCCACTGCACCGAGCGCGTCGCCGATGTCACGGGCAGCCTTGACGATCGCGCCGCTGGATGTGCGCGGGTTGTGCATCAGCCCGCCCGTTCCGGTACCCGACGCCTCGACCGAGGTGATGATCCGGCTCATCGTGGCAACGGACTGCACGGGGTACTTGCCCACACTGGTCTCGCCGGACAGCATCACCGCGTCGGCGCCGTCGATGACCGCGTTCGCGACGTCGGACGCCTCGGCACGAGTGGGTCGCGAGTGCGTGATCATCGACTCGAGCATCTGCGTCGCGACGATCACCGGTTTGGCATTGTCGCGACACACCTGCACGCACCGCTTCTGGACGACCGGCACTTCTTCGAGCGGCATCTCGACACCGAGGTCGCCCCGCGCCACCATGACGCCGTCGAAGGCGAGCACGATCTCTTCCAGCCGCTCGACGGCCTCCGGCTTCTCGATCTTCGCAATGACGGGGCGGCGCACGCCCACGTCGTCCATGATGCGGTGGACGAGCTTGACGTCCTCCGGCGTGCGCACGAACGACAACGCGACGAAGTCGACGCCGAGTCGCAGCGCGAACTCGAGGTCCTCGGCGTCCTTCTCGGACAGCGCCGGGACGCTGACCACAACCCCCGGCAGCGACAGGCCCTTGTTGTTGCTGACCGTGCCGCCCTCGAGCACGTCGCAGACGACGTCCGTCCCGTTCTCGATCTCAACCGCCACCAGCGCGACATTGCCGTCGTCGACCAGCAACCGGTCGCCGGGGCGCACGTCGTCGGCCAGTTCCTTGTACGTGGTCGAGACCCGGTCATGGGTGCCCTCGACGTCCTCGACGGTGATCCGGATGCGTTCCCCGGTGGCCCACAGCACCGGGCCCTCGGCGAACCGGCCGAGCCGGATCTTCGGACCCTGCAGGTCGGCCAGCACCGCCACGTTGCGGCCCGACGCCTGGGCGGCCTGACGCACCTCGTGGTAGCGCCGACCGTGCTCGGAGTGCGAGCCGTGGCTGAAGTTGAGCCGGGCGACGTCCATGCCTGCCTCGACGAGCGCGCGAGTCCGTTCCACGGTGTCCGTGGCGGGGCCGAGCGTGCAGACGATTTTTGCGCGTCGCGTCACTCTCCAAGCGTATCCGCCTGGATGGATCGCGAGACGGCCCGCTCGCTGCGCTCGCGCTCGCGCGATGGCGGGGGCCGCATGGGGTGGTGGGCGCATTCGGCCTGGTGCCGCTCCCGACCACATGAGTGGCGCGTCCGCTCCATGAGTGGCGCGATATTTCGCGCCACTCATCCGCAGAGCGCGCCACTCACCGCCGGTCCGGGCGCTGGAA
>DASXJR010000012.1:0-27110 GCA_036497285.1 Jatrophihabitans sp. | reverse complement strand
CAGCGCCGCGTAGAGGCCGAGCTGGCTGTTCACCGCCGCCATGATCTTGGCGTACATGTCCTCGCGCGGGGTGCCCGTACCGGTCTCGCAGTCGAACGACCGCCGCAACGGCGGGTTCGCCGGCGAAGGGCACACCGCCGTGCTCGAGTACGCGCTGGCGTCCCACGTGCCCGCGAGCCCGTTCGTGACTACCGGCCCCGGGAACGGAGTGGTGGCCGAGAGGTTGAACACCGGGTTCGACGGCGTCGCCACGGTCGGGCTCCCCGACGTCGGGTTCTGCACGTAGATCAGCGTGCTGCTGATCGGCACCTGGGCGTCCACGACGCCGCCGTCCGTGGCGTTGGCGAAGGCGCCGGTGCTGGCGTAGCAGTAGCTGGGCCCGGCCGGCGCCGGGTTGGTCGGGGTACCGGGGCTGGTGACGTAGGCGATGTTCTGCTTGATCAGCACGCGCGTCGGGCCGGTGTACGTACACGTCGCGAGGGACTTGGCGGCGGCGCCGTTCGCCGGCAGCGACAGCTTGTTCGTGGTGTAGATCGGCATCGGGTTCTGCGTCGTGGAGATCTGCCCGTCGGTGTTCGGGTAGGCCCGGTCATAACCGCCGTTGACTCCCGGCGCCTGCTGCGCGCCGTTGCTGACGCCATTCCACATCGAATAGGCGTAATCGTTGAAGATCGGCATGCTGTTCTTCGAGTTGCCGGTGTCCTGACCGCGATCGATCAGGTAGGCGTCCTGGCTGTAGATGGGCCCGTTCATGACCATGTTCGGTTCGAAGGTCGAATCGCAGGTGTCGTTGTGGGTCTCCGACACGGACGACCCGCTCGTGGGGGTGAACGTCCCGTTCTCCGAGTAGTACGCGAAATCGTTGCTGTACGCGCCCGAAATGCCCATCGCGCTCTGCGTGGCCGCCGACGGTCGGCGCAGGGCGTTGTTCCAGGCCGAGTCGGTCGAGCGTCCCAGCCCGCCGCTCGAGTTCGGGAAGTACAGATCCTCGCAGATGTTGGTGCTGTGGTTCGGGTCGCACGTCGGTGTGGTCCCGGCGTCGACGTAGGTGCAGGTTCCGTTCCACTGAATGGTGCCGGGACCGTTCAGTGAGGAGTTGGTGGCCGCGCCGGCAGATGTGATCTGGATGCTTCGCGGGGCATAGAAGCTGTTGACGAAGTCGGATGGGAATGTCTCGTACTTCGTGTAGTACTGGAAGTTGGTGAAGCTCGGGGTGGCCGTGATGTCGCCGACCAGTGTCACCGACTTGAGAACCGGCTGCACACCGCTGACAGGCGGCCCGAGCGCCCGACCCGTGGACGACACCCGGAGCTTTCCGACGACGAATGCGATGACCGTCCAGGTGAACGACTCGTGCGAGCCGGCACCAAGAGTCTTGGTGACCTGCTGGCCCACGGTGGGCGGAACGTCGCAGGTCAGGCCGTCGGGTGAGCCGCAATTGGTGTTCAGCCAACCTGCGGCGTCGTCGATACCCGCCTCGGCGGCCGCCATCGCCTGTCCGTTGGAAACGGTCGCGCCGGCAGGCTTGATCTGCGCGATGAGCGCCGCAGTCGCGGTGCCGAGCATGATCATGACCATCACGCTGATGAGCAGGACGAAAATGATGCCGACGCCCTCGTCGTCGAGTGCGGCTCCCTTGAGCCGGCGCCGGATCATGACCCGTACCCCGAATTCACTGCCGCCATCGACTGGTAGGTCTGGTTCACCGTGTCGGCGGTGTCACTCACGGTGAACCCGATCTTCACCGCGACGATGCTCTGCAGCGCAGTGTCCACATTGTCGGTGTAGTCAGACCTCGTCGGATTTCCCCTGAACGCGCCGGCGGTCACGGCGTTCGACGTGAGACCGACGGTCGGGTCGACCATGCCGGAGCCGGAGGGGAGCGTACGCAGGCACATCCCGACCTTGACGGCGCCGTTGGCGTAGCAACCGTTGTAGCTCGAGGGGTTGATCTCGCCGCCCGCGAAGTTGAACGGCGTGAACACGGCGGTGCCGACCCCGCCGATCGCGCGGGCGTTGAGCGCGAGGCGGCGTACGTACGTCGGGGTCGTGGCGTTTCCCTGGAACACGATCTCGATCAACTGTCCGTCGCCGGTTGTGGCGTTGGTCGTCTTCAACATGAGCACGACCTTCGACACCGGCGCTACGGTGAAGTCGGTCGTGGCGCGGTTATCGAGGTTGGCATAGAAGACAATCTTGTTCGACGTCACGATCTCGAACCGGTCGGTCTGCGCGGAGTCGAGCCAGGCCGCAACGCGAAGCTTCGCCGTCCAGCTGTCGAGGGTGAGGCGGGCGTCCGCCGTCTGCTGGTTGGTGAGCGTGGTGGTGTTCGTAGAACGGATCGCCGTGACGAAGAACGTCCCGCCGATCGCCAGCAGGATCGTCAGCAGCGTCATCGAGACGACGAGCTCGGCGAGCGTGAGGCCGGCATCGTCACGGCCGCGCAGCCGGGTCAGCATGCCAGTTCCGAGTCGTAGACGACCGAGTGGGTGCCGTCGCCCCAAGCCACGCTGACGGTCAGCGTCTCCGAGCCGTTGGTGCAGGTGCCGAGGCTGTTGGTGACGGTGTAGCCGTTGGGAATCGTCTGATCCGGCGGCAGGAGTTGCACGCCGTGTCCGGTCAGGTTGTTGAAGCGGAGCCGCTCGAGTTCCTCGGTGGCGATGTTCGCCGCGCTCACTTTCGCCGAGGTCGTCCCGGTGAGGCGGATCGTCTCGGTCACCCCGAGTGCGCCGAAGGTCAGCACGATGATGAACATCGTCAGCGCGACGACCGACTCGAGGAGGGTGAACCCGCCGTCCTCGGAAACACCACGGCCCGCCGAGGACCGGGAGGTCGTCGAGCGGGCCATGGTGTACTCCGATTTACGAAGGCGAACAGGGGTTCGGCTGGGCGAGCTGCGCGGAGCCGGCTCGCCCAGCCGAGCGGCGTCAGGACGAGGTGATCTGACCGGTAGAGCTGGTGTAGGTGTAGGTCTTGTCACCCTGGCCGCCGGCCTTGGTGACAACCGTGTAGCCGGTCGTGCCCTTCGTGTAGGTCATCTGGTTGCCGGACGAGATGTTGATCGTCTGAGTCGTAGCACCCGAGCCCGTGCCGCAGGTGAACGTGATCGCGTTAGGCCCGGTCACAGTCGCTTGCGTCGCCGGGTAGGCGTTGCCACTGTCGGTGAAGCACTGCTCGACGGCGGCGACGGCGTTGCGGGTGTCGGACGCCGCCGACTTGTTGGCGGCACCCTTCTCGTAGTTCAGGTACAGCGGGATGGCGATCGCGATCAGGATGCCGATGATGACGACGACGACGAGGAGCTCGATGAGCGTGAAGCCCTTGTCGTTGTTGGCACGCTCCTCGCGGAGCTGGGCCAGGCGGTTCTGGAGCATTTGAGCCTCCCATGGCTCTCGGGGGTTCGGCGAGGAGTTGCCGATACGGGGTCCCTCGAGATGTCAAATCGACGTGAACTCACCGAACCTTAGGGGTTGAGCGAGAACTCGCCGGAAATTGATAACGACTTGATAAACGCTCGCGCCGCGGCCCTGTCGGGACGCGGCGCGGGCACACACAGTGGTGAGTCGGCCTACTGGTTGCCGGAGATCTTGCCGTAGATGCTGAACATCGGCAGGTACAGACAGACGACCATGCTGCCGACCATCGCGCCGAGGAACACCACCATGAGCGGCTCCAACGCCGAGGTGAGCGCCTTGGTCGCGGCCTCGACCTCGTGGTCGTAGAAGTCGGCAACCTTCTCGAGCATCTCGGTGATCTGGCCCGTTTCCTCTCCGACCTCCATCATCTGGACGACCATCGGCGGGAACATCGGATGCTTCTCGAGCGGGCCTGACATCTGCTGGCCGACCCGCACGGCGCTCCGGACGTCCTCCATGGCCGCGCGTATCACCGCGTTGCCGGCGGTGTCGCCCACGATGTCCAGCGCCTGGATGATGGGAACGCCGACGTGCATGAGCGTGCCGAGGTTGCGCGCCCACCGGCTGATCGCGAGTTTCGTGAAGAGCGAACCGAAGACCGGAATCCTGAGCTTGAACCGGTCCATCGTCAGGCGGAAGTTCTCGTCGCCGCGGTACCGGCGCTTGTAGAGCTTGAGCGCTCCGATGATGGCAGCGAGGATCAGCGGCCCGATCCACCAGATGTTGTGGGAGGCGTCGACCATGATCTGTGTCGGCAGCGGCAGAGAGCCGCCGAACTGTTTGAACATGTGCTCGAAGACGGGCACGATGAACACGATCACGCCGACGCCCATGAGGATCGAGAACACCGCCACCACGAGCGGGTACGTCATCGCGGCCTTGATCTCCGCCCGCAGGTTCGCATCCGCCTCGTACATCTTCGCGATCCGGTCGAGCGCGTCGTCGAGGAAACCACCCGTCTCGCCGGCTCGGATCATGCTGACCATGAGGAGCGGAAATTGATCCGGATGTGTCGACATCGCGGCGGAGAGCGTGGCGCCGGCCTGCACGTCGGTGCGTACCTTGCCGATCGCGGCACGCAGTTTCGGCTTCACGGTCTGGTCCTCGAGAATTGCCAGCGACCGCATCAGGGTGAGGCCCGACGAGGTCATCGAGGCGAACTGCCGCGAGAAGATCGCGAGATCCTTGAGCTTGGTCTTGCCGCCGATGCCCGGGATCTTGATTTCTTTCTTGAGTCCCTGGCCGGCCAACTCGACGTTCAACGGCACAAGCTGTTGGCTCGCCAGATTTCGCGACACCGCCTCGGCGGACTCCGCGTCGACGCTGCCCTTGCGCAGCGAACCTTCGGAATCGAGCGCCTCGTAGCTGTAGGTCTTGGTTGCCATGGCTGATCAGGTCAATCTCGCGAGACGCTTGAACTCGTTCGGCTCGTGCGAGAGTTCGAGGGCGTCGTACTGGCTGATGAGCTGCTCGGTGTAGCGCTGCGCGAGATGCTGGTCGAAACTGATCATGCCGACATCGCTCGACGACTGCAGGAACGTCGGGATCTGATGCACCTTGCCCTCACGGATCAGGTTCCGGATCGCCGACGAGGCAACCATGATCTCGCACACCAGTGTCCGGCCCCCTCCCTTCCGGGGGGCCAGAGCCTGGGTCACCACACCCTGCAGACAGTTCGCGAGCTGAGCACGGATCTGCTGCTGCTGACTCGGCGGGTAGATGTCGATGATGCGGTCGATCGTGGCCGCGGCTGACTGGGTGTGCAGCGTCGCGAGCACGAGGTGACCGGTTTCCGCGGCGGTGATCGCGACAGAGGTGGTCTCGAGGTCGCGGAGCTCGCCGACCAGGATGATGTCGGGGTCCTGGCGCAGGACGCGTCGCAGTGCAGCCGGGAAGTCCTTCGTGTCGACCCCCACCTCGCGCTGGTTCACCACGCAGGTGCCGTGCGAGTGCAGGTATTCGATCGGGTCCTCGATGGTGACGATGTGGCCGTAACGCGTCTTGTTGGCGACGTCCAAGAGGCTGGCGAGCGTCGTCGACTTGCCGGAGCCGGTCGGGCCGGTGACCAGCACCAGGCCGCGCGGGAGGTGCGCGAACTGCTCCACCGAGCCCGGAAGACCCAGCTCGTGCAGTGACTTGATCTTCTGCGGGATGGTGCGGAACGCAGCGCCGACCGAGCCGCGTTGGCGGTAGACGTTGAGGCGGAACCGGGCCACGCCCGGGATCGAGTACGACACGTCGAGCTCGTTTTCCTTCTGGAACTGCTGCCAGTGCTCGTCGCTGAGCACCTCACAGATGAGCGCCTCGGTGTCGTCGGGGAGGAGCTTGTCCCAGCCCGGCACCGCGACGAGTGCGCCGTCTTTGCGCCAGCACGGCGCGACGCCGGCAGTGACGTGCAGGTCGGAACCGCCCTGGCGAACGAGCGTGGTGAGGATCGAGTCCAGCGTCGCCTCCTGATGCGAGCTGTGCTCCTCCGGCTCATGCGCCGCGTGCGAGTGCGATCCGATGGAATGGACGGTCATCTATTGCTCCTAGACGGTGACGCGGAAGATCTCATCGATGGTGGTCTGGCCGAGCGCGGCCTTGCCGAGCCCGTCGTGGTGCAGGGTCGTCATGCCCTCGCCAACGGCCACCCGGGCGATCTCGGTCGCCGAGGCGCGCTCAACGGTCAGGCGCTCGATCTTCTCGCTGACCGGCATGACCTCGTTCAGCGCGAGCCGGCCGCGGAATCCGGTCTGGGCGCACGAGCGGCAGCCGGTCGCCTTCCAGAGCTTCTCGGGCTGCGGCAGGAAGTCCGGCCAGCGGGCGGCCGCGATCTCGGCCTCGGTCGGCGCGTACGGCTCCTTGCACCAGTCACACAACCGGCGGGCCAACCGCTGGGCAAGGACGGCATCGATGGACGAGCCGACGAGGAAGGGCTCGATGCCCATTTCGACGAGCCGGGTCATCGCGCTGGGTGCGTTGTTGGTGTGCAGCGTCGACAGGACGAGGTGTCCGGTCAGCGCGGCCTCGACGGCGAGCTGGGCGGTGGTGCCGTCGCGGATCTCACCGATGAGCACGACGTCCGGGTCGGAGCGCAGGATCGCGGGAAGCACTGCCGCGAACGTCAGCCCTGCCTTGAAGTTGACCTGCACCTGGTTTACCCCGTCGATGCGGTACTCGACCGGGTCCTCGACGGTGATCACGTTGACCTCGGGACGCGCGATCTCGCCGAGCGTCGCATAGAGAGTCGTCGACTTGCCGGATCCGGTCGGCCCTGTCACGAGCACCATGCCGTGCGGCTTTCGGAAGCTCTTGGAGAAGCGTTGGTAGGTGGCATCGGTGAACCCGAGCTTGCGCAGGTCGAGGTCGATGCCACCCGTGTCGAGAACACGCAGGACGACCTTCTCGCCCCACACCGTCGGCAACGTGGCGCTACGCAGATCGACGTTGCGACCCGTCCCGGTCTCCATCGAGATCCGGCCGTTCTGCGGGACGCGCCGCTCGGTGATGTCGAGCCCGGACATGATCTTCAGGCGCGAGATGAGCGCCCCTTGGATGCTCTTCGGGACGTTGTCGACCTCGTGCAGCACACCGTCGATCCGCAACCGGACGCGTAGGTCGTGCTGGCTGGGCTCCAGGTGGATGTCGGAAGCTCGGCTGGAGACTGCTCGCTCGAGCAGCGAGTTGACGAATCGGACGACGGGCGCGTCCTCGTCGACGGTCAGATCGTCCGGGTTGCCCTTCTCGTCGGCCTCCGCCTGCGCCGCGGCCTCGTCGAGGTCGGTGCTGTCGCGTGTGTACCGGTCGAGCAACTTGATCAGCTCGTCCTGCGCGACGACCACCGGGTACACCATGCGTCCGGTCGCCGCCCGGATGTCGTCCAGGGCGATCACGTTGCCGGGATCGGCAAGCGCCACCGTTACCGTGGTGGACGTCGCCGCGATTGGGAGCATTGCGTGCCGGCGGGCCAGTTGCAGTGGCACGATCGACATCGCGCTCGTGTCGACCATGTAGTTGTTGAGGTCGACAGCATCGACGCCGTAGGCGTCCGCGACCCCGCAGGCGTACTCGTACTCGGTGACGATCTGGTCGTCGATGAGCACCGCCCGCAGTGTCCGGCCCGACGATTCCGCGGTTTGGGCAGCCGCCGAAAGCACCAACTCGCTCGTACCACGAGTGAGAAGTGCCGCAACAATCGCGCGCTCTCCGGCGTCCATCGGCCCTCGATGTCGGGTTGGGATCGGGTGTTCTGTCAGTCCTGATCGGCAGGGCCGAACCGAAGCTGAGCCGAATCCGCCGCCTCCTAAGTCTTCGAGTGCGACTGCCGATCGGGAAGGCATGACGGTTTCAGTGCGGACCAAGGCTGGGGTTCCGAGCCCATCCTCGATGCTGCGCCGCACGCGTGATCGTGTTGATGCGCTCACGACGCGGGCACTTTGGAACGTCGTGTTCTGGCCGGTCGCCGCGGCTTACGCCCTGACGGTTCGCACGGATCGGCGCCAGATGAGTCCCGACCCGGTCGCTGTTGTGCCGTCGGCATGGTCGCTCGCACACCACGGCACGCCTTCTGTGCTGCGCACCCTGTGGACGACCACCGCCGGCTGGGCCGTACCGTTCGACCCGACGCACGTTGTCACATCCCGCACGCCGGGTCTCGTGCTTCTGGCAGCGCCGCTCTATCGGATCTGGCCGGGTGCCGGCCCGGCGGACCAACTGCCCGCATCGCTGCTTGCGGCCGTGATCACCGCCGCGGCCGTCGCATCACTCGCGGTTCTGTTCAGCAAACTGGCGTCGCGGCGCGTCGCGCTCGTCGCAGCTCTGATTGCCGCATTCGCCACCACGACCTGGACGGTGTCCGGGTCGGCGCTGTGGCCGCACGGACCAGATCAGCTGTTCCTGATCATCGCGATGTCCGGGCTCGCGGCGGGAACCGCCGCCCGAGCAGGGCTCGGTTTCGCGCTCTGCATGCTCGTGCGACCGCCGCTGGCGATCGTGGCGGCCGTGGCCGGTCTCGCGTTCAGCTGGGCGCGCCGGTCCCTGCGCCCGGCGATCACCATCGGTCTGATCAGCGGACTCGGGCTACTCGCCTTCGTTGCGTACGCCGACCACTATTGGCACTCCGGCCAAGCCGGTGGAGGCGCGCTGAGCGGCGCGACCGTGCACGGCTACCACGGCTCGTTCTTCGACGTCTCCCCTGCGGCAATGCTGGATCTTGCGGAAAAGATTGGCAGCGCGCTGGTCGCGCCGAACCACGGCATCCTGCCGTACTCGCCGTTCCTTCTCGTCCTCGCCTTCGGCCTGCCGGCGGCGTGGCGCAACGCGCCCGGTTGGGTGCGGTCCAGTGCAGTGGGCGGGGTGCTCTACTTCGTCATTCAGATGAAGTCCGAGGTCTTCGACGGCGGCACGAACTTCTGGGGTTACCGCTACCCGCTCGAGACGCTCACCCTCATGGCGCCGTTGCTGTTGCTCGCGTGGACTCACTGGGTGAGCCGTGGCCTTCGCCGCAGGGCCGCCTTCGCAGCACTCGTCGTCGCCTCGGTGGGTATGCAGGTCATCGGGGCACTGTCGTTCCAGCTGCCGCTCACCACACATGTCTGGGCGCCCGCCGACCTGGTGACCGCCGTCGTCGGCTCACCGGGGACGATCACCGTCGCGCTTGCCGGCGGCATCGGGGCGTGTGTGACCTATCTGGCGATGACCCGCCGCACCGCCCACCAACCCGCGACGGTCTAGCGCTGCTGTGGATACCCGCCTTGCTGCGGGGAACCGCCCTGCTGCTGCGGGTACTGCTGGGTCTGGTACTGCTGCTGTTGCTGCGGGTAGCCCTGCCCGCCGTAGGCCCCGCGCGTGCGCCGCGCGCCGTCCTCCTCGATCAGGCGGTTGATCAGCTGCTGCTGCTTGTCCGAGTCCGGGACGTTGCTCAGCGCCTCCTGACCGTGCTCGCTGGCCGACTCGATCGTGAGAGTGCCCGCCCCGACCATCCGGTCGAGCAGCGACTGGGTGAACCCGACGTCCGAGATGCGCTGCAGCGCGATGTCGCGGCCGGTGTGGGTGAAGACCCCGCGCCGGATCAGCACCCGGTGCGTGGTGATGACGTAGTGCGTCGTGCGCCAGCCGATCCACGGCTTGAAGGCCAGCCAGACGAGCAGGAACAGGCCCAGGACGACGACCGCGATCAGGACGGACGTCCGTACCGTGCCGTGGTCGGGCGCGAACGCGATACCGGCGCCGGCGGCGGCGCAGATGAGGATGAACCACAGTGTGGCCGGGACGAGAGTGATCCAGTGCGGGTGCAGATGCTCGACGACCTGCTCGTCGTCGGCAAGGACCTTCTCGGGGTACGCCACGTGAGCCTCCTCGACACCGATGGGTGCCTACGGTAGCGCTCAGGCGACCTCGGCGGCCTCTTCTTCGGCCATGCTGAACAGAAATCCTTGTACCGCGTCGCAGCCGAGCTCGGCCAGCGTGTCGCATTGCCGCTGGGTCTCGACGCCCTCGCCCACAACGACGGCGCCGAGATCGTGCGCCAGCTGGATCACGCGGCGCACCAGCGTGCGAGGCGCACCGGGATCGTCGAGCGGCGCCACGAACGACCGGTCGAGCTTGAGAACGTCGGGCTGGATGCGTTCGAGCCGGCTCAGATTCGAGTAGCCCACCCCGAAGTCATCGATCGCCAGCCCGACTCCGAGGCCGCGCAGTGCGAGCACGGTCGCGACCGTACGAGTGTCGTCGAGCAGGTCCTGCTCGCTGACCTCAAGGACGAGGCGGCGCGCTGCGACACCGAACTCGGACACCAATTCGCCGAGTCGCCGCGGGAGATCGCCATCAGCCATCCGGGTCAGCGCCACGTTCGTCGATACGAACATTCCCTTGGTCGCGAGCTCCGGCGCGGTCGCCACCTGCAGCGCGCGGCGCGCGACCAGCAGGTCGAGGTCGGCGAGGAAGCCTCCGCGCTCGGCCAGCGGAATGAAGTGCGCCGGAGCGATCGGCGTGCCGCGGTACTCCCACCGCGCGAGCGCCTCCATCGCGTACAGCTCGCCTGTGCGGGCGTTGACGATCGGCTCGAAGGTGGTACCGATCCGGCCGACCCGGACATCCTCGCTCAACGCGATGCGCTGCTCGAGATCGTCGTCGGCGTCGGCGCGCAGTTCCGACGTGTACCGGACCGCGGTGCCCTTGCCCCCGCGCTTGGCGGCGTACATCGCCAGATCTGCTTGCTTGAGCAGTTGCTGGATGTCAGTGCGCTGCTGCGCCGGGTCGAGCGTGGTACTGCCGATGCTCGCGCGGACGGGAACGTCGTATGCACCGACCGGGACGGGTGCACTGAGGGCGTCGAGCAAGCGGACTGCGACCAAGGCGGGGTCACCGTCGTCCTCGACGAGCACGGCGAACTCGTCGCCGCCCAGCCGCGCGATCGTGTCACCCGTCCGGACGACGGCGCGCAGCCGCTCGGCGACGGCCGACAGCACGAGGTCGCCGGCGTCGTGGCCGAACGCGTCGTTGACTGATTTGAAGTCGTCAAGGTCGACGAAGATCACCGACACCGGTCGCATGTCGCGGTGGTGCAGTTCCAGGGCGTGGGCGACACGGTCGTGGAAGAGGGCCCGGTTGGCCAGCCCGGTCAGCGGGTCGTGGAAAGCGCGGAAGGTCAGCTCGTCCTTCTGCGCCATGACACTGGCGGTCAGCCGCCGGTTGTCGAGCACGACGAGCAGCTGGCGGAGCAGCAGACCGACGATCGCCACTGCTTCGACCGTGATCGTGGCCGGTGTGTCGATGTTGCGGATGACTGTCACCACCGACGCTACGGTGCCGGAGAACAGTACGAAATACGGGAGTGACAGGGAGACTGCACCCTCGACGCGACCGGAGTCCGCGGCCTCGTCGGCTTCCGGAAACAGAGCGGACACGCCGATCGCGAGAAACGCCGCCACCCAGGCGACGTCGGTGAAGGCGCCCGTGCCGTACGTCCCGGCGGCGACGAGATAGGCGAATGCGCTGTCGGCAACCGACATGGACACGAGGCCGCCGATCAGCAACAGCGCGCCGGCGTTGAGCCGGGAGCGGCTCGCCACCAGAACCGCGACGGTGATCAGTACGACGTCGCTACCTGGGTACGCCAGGCTCACGACGAGACCGAAGGTGTTCTGCGCACCTGCGTGGTACACGGTGCCGAGGCTGGTCGTCCAGCTGATGATGAACAACGACGCAACGACCATGACCCCGTCGAGCAGGATCCGGGTTCGCGCCCGCCCGACGAACGCGGACGACGGCCGGACCAACAAGCCGCCCAGGCCGAACAACGGGAACAAGAGGAAGCCGGCATCGGCGAGCGAGGGGAACGGTGTTTCTTGCGAGCTGACCAGCTCGTAGTACGACCAGATGAATTCGCCGACGCACCATGACAGCAGCGCGGCGCCGAGCAGCGCCCACGACAGCCGCCACCGGCCTGTCGAACGCCCCGCCCGGAGCAAGCACGGCACGGCCGCGATCCCGGCCGCAACCCCCTCGCCGAGATCGTCGAAGGCGAGGGTCACGAACTCGCTGAACGGACGCAGCCGCAGCACCAGGGCGAACGTGACCACCAGCGCAGCGCAGACCGCAACCGCGAGTCGGCGGCGGCGCAGGGGCACGTTCATGCCTGTTTGATCGGCCGGATGAACCGCGGGTGAAGCCGATCTACTGTGAAGGTCTCAGATGTTCGACGTCGCCCGCACCGATCGCGGTGATACGTCCGCTTGTGTCCAGCTGCAGACGCCCATCGGCGTCGATTCCGGCTACGCGTCCCTGCAGCGCCGGCCCGGCGGTCGTCGACACCGTGACATCACGCCCGAGGGTGAGGCAGGCGGCCCGGTAGTCGTCGGCGAGGCCGCCGGCCTCCGCATCGCCGTGCGCGTCCGTCCACTGCGCCACCCGCTCGTCGAACCGGCGGGCGATCGCGACCAGCAACCGGGTCCGGTCGAGGTCGGCCGCGCCCTCGACGGCGAGCGAGGTCGCGTTCTCGACCGGCAGCTCCTCCGGTGTGGTGGACACGTTGAGCCCGATGCCGATCACTACCGCGGGACCGGTCGTCTGCGCCAGGATGCCCGCCACCTTCTTCTCGGCCAGGCCGACGAGCAGGTCGTTCGGCCACTTGAGCCCGACGTCGAGCCCGGTCACGGCGACGAGTGCCTCACGGGCCGCGAGCCCGGTGAGCAGGGGCAGCCAACCCCACGTGTCGACCGGCGCCTGTGGTCGCAGCAGAACCGAGAAGGTGAGCCCGGCGCGGGCGGGCGAGGTCCACGTGCGATCGAGCCGGCCACGCCCGATGCTTTGGTATTCGGCCGCGAGCAGGGTGCGATCGGGTGCGGTCTCGTCGGCGAGCAACGTGGCGTTGGTCGACTCTGTCTCGTCCACGACCTCGACGCGCGAC
The DNA here is from genome assembly GCA_036497285.1 of Jatrophihabitans sp. Lineage (GTDB taxonomy): Bacteria > Actinomycetota > Actinomycetes > Mycobacteriales > Jatrophihabitantaceae > RYN-133. The sequence continues at coordinate 14,303 of DASXJR010000012.1, read as the reverse complement.
CACCGGTCACCCAGCGCTGCCTGCAGTGCGGTCGTGTCGATCGCGGGGCGGTCCATGCCTTCACGGTACGGCGACATCGGTCACTTCGGACGGGCCGTCCGAAGCGGTGGAACTAGTCTTCTGGCCATGGCCATCCAGCCCGATGAGGACAGCCCCGGCACCGCGCCGGACCCGCACACGACCGCCGGAAAGTTGGCCGATCTCGAGCGGCGCTACGACGAGGCGGTGCACGCCGGCTCGGCCCGAGCGGTGGACAAGCAGCACGCGAAAGGCAAGAAGACGGCGCGGGAGCGCGTCGAGGCGTTGCTGGACGAGGGCAGCTTCATGGAGCTGGACGAGCTCGCCCGGCACCGCTCGACCAACTTCGGGCTGGAGAAGAACCGTCCGTTCGGCGACGGTGTCGTGACCGGATACGGCACTGTCGACGGGCGTCCGGTGTGCGTGTTCAGCCAGGACGTGACGGTCTTCGGCGGCGCGCTCGGCGAGGTGTACGGCGAGAAGATCGTCAAGGTGCTCGATTTCGCCATGAAGACGGGCTGTCCGGTGGTCGGCATCAACGAGGGCGGCGGGGCGCGCATCCAGGAAGGTGTGGTCAGTCTCGGCCTGTACGGGGACATCTTCAGCCGCACAGTGCACGCGTCCGGCGTCATCCCGCAGATCTCCCTGATCATGGGTGCGGCGGCCGGCGGGCACGTCTACTCCCCCGCGCTCACCGATTTCGTCGTGATGGTCGACCAGACGTCGCAGATGTTCATCACCGGCCCGGACGTCGTGCGCACCGTGACCGGCGAGGACGTGACGCTCGAGGAACTCGGCGGCGCCCGAACCCACAACACCAAGAGCGGCAACGCGCACTACCTGGCCTCCGACGAGGACGACGCGATCGACTACGTGAAGACGTTGCTGTCGTACCTGCCTTCCAACAACCTCGACCCGCTGCCGATCTACGCCACCGAGGTGTCCGACGAGGTGGACGAGGACGACGCGTTCCTCGACACGTTCATCCCGGACTCGGCCAACCAGCCCTACGACATGCACGAGGTCATCGAGCACCTGCTCGACGACGGCGAGTTCTGCGAGGTGCACGCGCTGTTCGCGCCGAACATCGTCGTCGGGTTCGGACGCATCGAAGGTCATCCGGTGGGCATCGTGGCGAACCAGCCCACCCAGTTCGCCGGCTGCCTCGACATCGACGCCTCGGAGAAGGCTGCGCGCTTCGTCCGCACCTGCGACGCGTTCAACGTGCCCATCCTGACCCTGGTGGACGTGCCCGGATTCCTGCCCGGTGTCGATCAGGAGCACCAGGGCATCATCCGGCGCGGCGCGAAGCTGATCTACGCCTACGCCGAGGCGACGGTCCCCAAGGTCACTGTGATCACGCGCAAGGCGTTCGGCGGCGCGTACGACGTGATGGGTTCCAAGCACCTCGGCGCGGATATCAACGTTGCCTGGCCCACCGCGCAGATCGCGGTGATGGGCGCGCAGGGCGCGGTGAACATTCTGTACCGCAAGGACATCGCCAAGGCCGACGATCCCGAAGCGGTGCGCGCGCGGGTGGTGACCGAGTACGAGGACACCCTGCTCAACCCCTATGTGGCGGCCGAGCGCGGGTACGTCGACTCGGTGATCATGCCGTCCAAGACGCGCGCGTACGTGATCAGGGCGCTGCGGATGCTGCGGAACAAGCGCGAATCGCGCCCGCCCAAGAAGCACGGAAATATTCCCTTATGAGTGACGATCAACCCACTCTGCGGGTGCTTCGCGGGGAGCCGTCGGCCGAGGAACTCGCGGTGCTCACCGCGGTGATGACCGCGGCCGAAACCGGCGCCGACGAGCCGCCGCCGCCGATTCGCGGCCGCTGGAACGACCCGGCGTCGGCGCACCGGCGCCAACTGCTGCCCGGCCCGGGTGCCTGGCGGGCAAGCGGCAGCTAGCCCCGGACCGGTGCCGATGCCGATGCCGCACCCCAGACGGCAGACGTCGCGGTGACATACATGCGGTACTGGTGGCGCGTCGACGTCGGCGTCGCGAATCGCACGATGCCCCTACGTGCCGCGCGCTCCGAACCGAGCGCTTGCCACGCGCGCGTGCCGACCGCGCGGCGCTGCACGAACACGCGCTTGCCCCGGTAGCCCGACCAGCCGTACTTCGTGAACCGCATCGCCCGCCCGGACACGACTCCTCCGCTCGCACGCGGACGGAAGATGTGCGCGGCGCGCTTCACGACGACCGCCGTGGTGCGCCACGACCAGGCGACCCGCTCATACCGGTGGTTGTAGACCTGCACGGTGCCGTTGCGCAGTACGTACCTGCCCGAGTGCGCGAGGTTGGCGTACATGGCGACGGACTGGGTGGACCCGAAGTGGCGGAACAGCATGTCCTCGCGCGAACCGGTGGGATCGACGAACGTGGCGCGGGCGCCGTTGTCGGTGCGCTGGTTGTGGCACCCGGCCGTCCCCCGCAGAACGATCTTCAGATCGGTACGCGACGCGTGCAGGGCGACGCGCCGCGGCATGGCACCCCAGGCGGTGCAGTGCGTGGCGGCGCCGGCGGTTGCGGACGGAACCAGGACAGCGCTCGCGACACCGAGCGCGGTGACAGCGGCCGCAAGATGTCGGGATACGGGCATGACGAACTGACCTCTTGTGTGTAGTGGGAACGCCGCAGCGCTAGCCGCGACAACATGTCTCGCTTACTCGGTTCCCACGCTAGGACCCCTGATCACCTCGAATCGAGGCGAAGCGACGCCGGTCACCGTGACGGCTGTTACCTCAGCGTCGCGGCAGCTCGGAGCGGTCGCCACACGGGCAGTCACCCTGGCTCGCCGGGAGCCGGCCGAGGGTCGAGACGAGCAGTTCGCGCAGCCGCGGGACGTTTTGGGCGAAGGCCGTCAGCACCTCGGTGTGCGTTACGCCCTCACCGGCCTCGACGCCGGCGTCGAGGTCGGTCACCAGGGCGAGCGTGGTGTAGCAGAGGCCCAGCTCGCGGGCGATCGCCGCCTCTGGCATCGCCGTCATGCCGATGAGCGACCAGCCGTGCGACTGGAACTCGAGCGACTCGGCGCGGGTCGAGAAGCGCGGCCCGTTGACCACGACGAGCGTGCCGGCGTCGATCGCGGTTCCTTCGGCAAGCGCGGCCGTATGTCCGCGGGGGCAGTACGGATCGGCGAACGAGATGTGGCCGACGCCGGTCGGGTTGTCGTAGACGGTGTGCGCCCGGCCGTGGGTGCGGTCGGCGAGCTGGTTGGGGACGGCGAGCGTCCCGGTCGGGAAATCGGGCCGCAGCGAGCCGACGGCCGACAGCGAGATCACCTGGGTGACGCCGAGCGATCGCAGCGCCCACAGGTTGGCCCGGTAGGGCACCAGGTGCGGGGGATAGCGGTGATCGGCGCCGTGGCGGGCCACGAAGGCGACCTGCCGCCCGGCGAGCTCGCCGGTCGCGATGGGGTCGCTCGCCGCTCCGTACGGCGTGTCGGGCTCGTGCCGGCGTGCGTCGTCGAGCAGTGAGTAGAACCCTGATCCGCCGATGATCCCGACTCGCTCCACGATCATCACCGTAGTCAGGCAGACTTTCGGCATGGATCGAAAGCATTTCGGCGATGATCACCTTGCCTTCGCCGACGCCTTCCGGGCGTTCGCCGACAAGGAGATCGTGCCGCATTTCCTCGAATGGGAGCGCGACGGTATCAGCCCGCGCGAGGTCTTCGCCGCTGCCGGCCGTGGCGGCTTCCTGGGCATGGCGATCCCCGAGAAGTACGGCGGCGGTGGCGTCGACGACTTCCGGTTCAACCAGGCGATCGGTGAACAGATCGCGACCGCCGGCATCGGCGGCACCGGGCTCGGGCTGAGCCTGCACAACGACATCTGCCTGCCCTACTTCCTGAGCTACGCGGACGAGGAGCAGAGGCAGCGCTGGCTGCCCGGCATCGCGTCCGGCGAGCTGATCACCGCGGTCGCGATGACCGAGCCGGCCGCCGGGTCCGACCTTGCCGGCATCCGTACGAGCGCCAAGCGCGACGGCGACCATTACGTCGTCAATGGCAGCAAGACGTTCATCACCAACGGCATCAACGCCGACCTCGTGATCACCGCGGTGCGCACCGGCGAGGACCGGCACAAGGGCGTGTCGCTGCTGATCCTCGAGCGCGGCATGGACGGGTTCGAGCGCGGACGCAACCTGGACAAGCTCGGCCTGCACTCCCAGGACACCGCCGAGCTCGCCTTCAGCGACGTGCGGGTACCGATCGAGAATCTGCTCGGCTCCGAAGAAGGATCCGGATTCGCTCAGCTGACCCAGAAGCTGCCGCAGGAACGGCTGTCGATCGCGATCAGCGCGGTCGCCGAGGCGCGCGCCGCGTTCGAGGAGACGGTGCGCTACGTGAACGACCGCAAGGCATTCGGCGCCTCGATCGGCTCGTTCCAGAACACCAAGTTCGCGCTGGCCGAGATCATCACCGAGGTCGACATCGCGCAGGCCTACATCGACCGCTGCGTCGATCGGCTCAACTCCGGTGAGCTCAGCGCTGCCGACGCGTCCAAGGCGAAGTGGTGGTGCACCGAGTTGCAGGGCCGCGTGATCGACACATGCCTGCAGCTGCACGGCGGCTACGGCTACATGAGCGAGTACCCGATCTCGCGTCGGTATGCCGACGCACGCATCACCCGCATCTACGGCGGCACGACCGAGATCATGAAGAGCGTCGTGTCGAAGTCGATCGGGTTATGAAATTCGTCCTCGCGTCGGCCTCGCCCGCGCGGCTCGAGACGCTGCGCCGCGCCGGGCTCGATCCGGACGTGATCGTCAGCGGCATCGACGAAGACGCGATCGATGCGGCCAGTCCCCGCGATCTCGCCCAGCGCCTCGCCGACGCGAAGCTCGCCGCGGTGCTCGAGCGGGTTGACGGCGCGCAGTTCGTGCTCGCCTGCGACTCGCTGCTCGAGTTCGAAGGCGTGGCGTTGGGCAAGCCCGGCGCGCCTGACGTCGCAATCAAGCGGTGGCGGATGATGCGCGGACGACCAGGAATCCTGCACACCGGGCACGCTCTGCGCGGACCACGCGGAACGAGCACGGCCACGGTGTCCACGACCGTGCACTTCGCCGACGTCAGCGACGAGGAGATCGAGACCTATGCCGCCACCGGGGAGCCTGTCGCGGTCGCGGGTGGGTTCACCATCGACGGGCTCGGTGGCTGGTTCATCGAACGGGTCGACGGCGACCACCACAACGTCGTGGGCGTGTCCCTGCCCGCCGTTCGCGCCATGGTGCGTGCGCAGGGCTTCGAACTGACCGACCTCGGCTACCCGGCCTGACCTTCCGGCGCTGACAAATGGCCGAGCCAAATTTCTTGACGACGGAAAAGAATCGTCATAACGTCCCTTATGCCCCGCTCTCGCGACGAAGGGATTCAGCCCGTGTCCGCTCATCGATTGCGCCGAGCCATCGCCTTCGGCGCCGCACTGACCGCCGCCGGCGCGCTGATCGCGGCTCCAGCAGCAGCCGCGAACACGTCCACGACGATCTATCACGACCCTGATCCGGCGCAGGTGGCTCGCTACGTCGCCGGCAACGCCGACAGCCCCTACCAGGGCTGGAGCAGTTGGAGCCTGCAGGCGACTCACGCCCCCGGCGTCAACACCCAGGGCGACTACAGCTGGCTCACCGCGGCTCACGTACTCGAGCAGGGCAAGGCGCTCGCGCAGAAGCTCAAGGCGCACGGCTACAACTACGTCAACATCGATGCCGGCTGGTGGCGCAAGTGGGACTGGACGCCGGAGTACGACCAGTACGGCCGTCCCGCCGTCGACACGGCTCGCTTCCCCGACGGCATCGCCTCGGTCGTGAAAACGCTGCACAGCGAAGGACTCAAGGTCGGCATCTACATGCCGGTCGGTCTCGAGAAGGGCGCCTACGACAACGGCGACTTCCCGATCTTCGGCGCGCCCGGCTGCTCGACGCACGACGTCGTCTATCCCGACCTGCGCACCACCAACGGGTGGGACAGCTCGTACAAGATGGACTTCAGCAACCCCTGCTCGCAGTACTACCTCGACTCCATCGCGCACGAGTTCGCCTCGTGGGGCATCGACTTCCTGAAGCTGGACGGCGTCGGCCCGGGCTCGTTCAAGAGCGGACCCAACTACGACAACACGAGTGACGTGCGCGCCTGGGCCACCGCGCTCGCGGGATCCGGCCGTCGGATCCACTTCGAGCTGTCGTGGGCGCTCAACCACAGCGACGTCGCCACGTGGCAGCGCTGGTCGAACGGGTGGCGGATCGACACCGACGTCGAGTGCTACTGCGACACGCTCGTGCAGTGGGACCACTCGGTCAAGCAGCGCTTCACCGACGTGCTGCCGTGGACCTCCGACGCCGGCCGCGGCGGCTGGAACGATCTCGACTCGCTCGACATCGGCAACGGGGCGATGGACGGGCTGACCGACGCCGAACGGCAGACGTACATGACGTTGTGGGCCTCGGAAGCCGCGCCGCTGTACACCGGCGACGACCTCACCCGGCTCGACTCGTACGGGCTGTCGCTGCTCACCAACGACGACGTCATCGCGATCGATCAGGCCGGTGTGCCCGCCCGTCCGCAGAGCACGGCGACCAACCAACAGGTGTGGTCGGCGAGGCTGCGCGACGGCTCGTACGTGGTGGCGTTGTACAACCTGGACGCCGCCCCGGCGAGCGTCACGGCCGACCTCGGCGACCTGGGCATCAAGGGTCCGGTACGGGCTACCGACGTCTGGCAGCATTCCACCATGCCTGTCACATCCGGCTCGATCACGCGGGATCTCCCGCCGCACGGTTCGGCGTTGTTCCGCGTGCGTCCCGGTCGGTGACCGACAGTTCCATCTCGGCCCACCGCGAGACATTGCTCGCGGCGGGCCCGCCGGCTGCCGTCACGATGTTCACCGCCCTGTTGACTCGCGGGACGATGACGCGGGGCGAGCTGGGCGCGCGCACGGGTTTCTCCGCAGGTGCCGTCACCAAGGCGCTGCGCCCGTTGATCGAGTCAGGACACGTCCGCGAGTTGCCCGAGCAATGGTCGCCGTCGGGGGCAGGCCGTCCGGCGCTGCCGCTGCAAGTCGATGCGGAACGCGCCTATCTCGTCGGGGTGAAGATCACCGCCGACGAGGTCATCGGCGTCCTCACCGACCTGCGTTTGCGTGTCGTCGACCGGCATCGCGTTGCGCTGCCGACGATCGTCGAGGCCGGACACCACGCGCACACTGTCGACGCCGATGACGCGCTCGCCGCAATCGTCGAGCTTGTCGGACGACTCGTCCAAGACGACCCCGGCAGAGGCGACCGGCTCGCCGGGGTCGGCGTGGCGGTGTCCGGTGACGTCGACGCACGGGCCGGACTGGTCCGGTTCTCGCCGCTGCTCGGCTGGCGCGGCATCTCGCTCGCCGAACGCCTCGAGGCACAGCTCGGCATTCCGACGACGGTCGAGAACGACGTGCGCGCACTGACGGTCGCCGAACAGTGGTTCGGCGTCGGTCTCGACACGTCCTTCTTCGCGCTCGTCACGGTGGGGACGGGCGTCGGCTGCGGCATCGTCGCCGACGGCGCGCTGCTCACCGGTGCGCACGGTGTGGTCGGCGAACTCGGACACCTGCCCGTCGATCCGGCCGGTCCGGAATGCCACTGCGGCGGGACGGGCTGTGTCGAGGCGTTGATCGGCGAGGCGGCCCTGCTCGATCGGATCGCCGAAGCCGTCGACCAGCCGGTGCGCACGATCGACCACGCCCGGGCGCTGGCAACCGAAAGCGCAGCCGTACGCGCGATCTTCGCCGATGTCGGACGCGTGCTCGGGCTGGCCCTCGCCACCGTCGCGAATCTGCTGGGTCCGGAGAAGATCGTGCTCACCGGCGAGACGATGGTCGCCTACGACCTGTTCGCCGACGACCTCACGAAAAGCTTCGAGGCGCAGTGCTTCGGCGCCGCGCAGCAATGCTCGATCACCGTCCGTCCGCTGCAGTTCGAGCACTGGGCACGCGGCGCCGCGGCAGTCGCGATCGCGCGTCTGGTGCGCGCCGCCTGACTCAGTCCACAACCGCGGCGACCGCGCTGCGATAGGTGTGCGTGGGAGCGTCGCGGCCGCGCAGCCGCAGCACGCGGCCCTTCTCCCAGAACTCGCGCTCCCCCGCCGACGCCGATTCGACGGTCGCTTCGCTGGCGAGAATGTTGCCGTCGACCCGCTTGGCCAACTCGGTCAGCCGAGCCGCTTCGTTCACGGCGTCGCCGATGACCGTGTACTCGAGCCGGGTCGGCGCGCCGATCTCGCCGGCGATCACATTCCCGACCGCCACGCCGATCCCGACGCGGACCTCGGCGTCGGCACGGACGTGATCACGGATCTGCCGGGCCGCCCGCAGCGCCGCCGTTGCCGGATCGTCCAAGATCACGGGAGCGCCGAACACGCACAGCGCGGCGTCGCCCTCGAACTTGTTGACCAGGCCGCCGTTGTCCTCGACGGCCGTGACGACCCGTTCGAAGAACCGGTTGAGGATCGCCACGAACTCCTTCGGTTCGGTGTTGCGGGTCAATTTCGTCGAGCCGACGATGTCGACGAACAACGCGACGACTGTGCGCTGCTCGCCGTCGCCCAGGTTCACGCCGCCACGGATCGCCTTCTCGGCTACGGCCGGACCGACGTGCTGGCCGAACAGATCCTGGATGCGCTCACGTTCGCGCAGGCCGGCGACCATCTCGTTGATGCCGCGCTGCAGCATGCCGATCTCGCCCACGTCGTCGACGTCGACCGAGACGGTGAGATCGCCGCGTCCGACCCGCTCGAGCGCGGTGACGACCGAGCGCAGCCGCTCGCCGATGGAACGCGACGTCGCGCTCGCAGCCGCCACGCCGACGATCAGGGCCGTGACGGACGCGAACAGGCTCGCGCCGATGATGTGGCTGCGCCCCTTCGGCGAGGCGAGGATCAGGATGATGCCGAGCAACGGAATCCCACTGGTGAGCAACCAGCTCACCAGCATGCGCATCCGCAACGTGATGAACACCGATTCGGTCGGCGGATACACGCGCAGCGCGATGGACGCGACCGGCCGCCCGACCAGTGCAGCGATCGTGTAGGTGACGCCGGCGGTGGTGAGCCCGGCCAGCACCAGACCGCCGCTCAGCCCGAGGATCTGGCCGGCATCGGCATCGAGTGCGTCGGCGAGAACGGCAATGACGACGGCACCGATCAGCCACAGCGCGCCGGTCAGCACCGCCAACTCGAGCGGGTTGCGCAGCGCCCGGCGCGCTTCGTGTCGTGTCGGCGTGCGTCCTCGTGCGAGCCACTTCAGCGTGCGTCCTTGCAGAACGAAGCCGAGCACCGCGCCGAAGGCGATGGCCGACACGCCGTAGATCGCTCCCACAACGCCGACGACCACCCGCTGGTGCTGTGTCGCGTTCGCGTTGAGCGCGACGAGCAGCAGCGCGATGACGGTGCCGCCGGCGATGTTCGCCAGCAGCACCAGCCCGGTGATGCCTGCGAACGTCCGCCACGCGAGAGGCAGGCCGGGTGCGTTCCCGGCATCGACCTCTCGGCGCAGGCGTCGTCCGCGGCTGAACCAGTTCACAAGGTCCAGTCTCCAATACGGGGGTGATGGGCGCAGCTCACGCGCCTTGTTTTCCCTATTCCGTATGGTGATTCATCTGCCGCGTGACGCGCGTAACGCAGCGGTTCGGCGCAGCCTCCACTGCTCGTACGGGTCGGCAGAACCGTCTCGGGCGGTGCCGCCGCCGGTGAGCGCAGCGATCACAGCGGCGATGTCGGCCGGATCGGTGGTGCCGGTCACGCGGACAATCGACTTCACGTCGGCGGTATCCCGTGCCGTTTGGTCGCAACCTCGCGCGGTTTGCCCACGAGCACCGCGTAGCGACGGATCAGTTCGGCGCGCAACTCGCTCGGCTCGATGATGCCGTCCAGCACGAGATCTGCGGCCAACCGCAGCAGGTCGACGTCGGCTTCGTACTCGCCGCGCCGCTCGGCGACGTAGGCCGCCCGCTCGTCGAGATCGGTGATCGCCTCGATCTTGTTCGCGTACACGGCGTTCACCGCGGCCTGCGGTCCCATCACGGCGATCTTCGCGGTCGGCAGCGCGATGCAAGCGTCGGGCATGAAGCCCGGTCCGTCCATCGCGTACAACCCTGCGCCGTACGCCTTGCGCACGATCACCGAGATCTGCGGGACCGTCGCCTCGGAAACCGCCGTGATCATCTTCGCGCCGTGCCGGATGATGCCCTGCCGCTCGACATCGCTGCCGATCATGAAGCCGGGTACGTCGGCGAGGTAGAGCAGCGGCACGTTGAACGCGTCGCACAGCCAGATGAACCGCGCGGCCTTGTCCGCGGAGTCTACGAACAGCACCCCGCCCTTGACTGCGGAGTTGTTCGCGACGACGCCGACCGGACGTCCGTCCACCCGGCCGAAGCCGACGACCAGCTCGGCGGCGAACAACGGTTTGACCTCGAAGAACGAGTAGTCGTCGACGAGGCCGTCGATCAGCTCGTGGACGTCGAAGGGGACGGACTCCTCGGCGGGCACGCAGTCGTCGTCGAGGTCGACGGCGGACGGCTCCGCGGCGACGTCCGGAGGCTGCTCGCGCCAGCAGGTGGGCAGGTAGGAGAAGAAGATCTTCGCCTGCTCGATGGCGTCGGCATCGTCGACGGCGAGGTTGTCGCCGCACCCCGAGACGCTGGCGTGCATGCGCGCGCCGCCCATCTCCTCGAGGGTGACCTTTTCGCCGACGACCATCTCGGCCATCCGCGGCGAGCCGAGGTACATCGACGCGTTGCCCTCGACCATGATCACGATGTCGCAGAAGGACGGGATGTACGCGCCGCCTGCCGCGGACGGGCCGAACAAGCAGCAGATCTGCGGAACCTTGCCCGAGAGCGTCACCTGGTTGTGGAAGATCCGTCCCGCACCGCGCCGGCCGGGGAACAGCGCGACCTGGTCGGTGATCCGGGCGCCGGCCGAGTCGATCAGGTAGAAGATCGGCAGTTCTTCGGTCAGTGCCCGTTCGGTGACGCGGATGATCTTCTCGACGGTGCGCGCGCCCCACGAACCGGCTTTCACCGTCGGGTCGTTCGCGACCACCAGCGCCGGACGGCCGTCAATCAGGCCCTGGCCGGTGACCACGCCGTCGGCGGGAAGTCCGGTCGCCAGCGCGTTGGCGAGTTGGCCGTCCTCGACGAAGCTGCCCTCGTCGAAGAGCAGGTCGATCCGCTCGCGCACGTAGAGCTTGTTCTGGCTCGCGAGCTTCGCGGCCGCCTTCTCCGGCGGCGCGAGCGTCGCCTCCCGCGCGGCTCTTAGTTCCTTGTCTTTCACGAGCCCGCTCCAGTGTTGGCCTCGCAGCAGGGCGACACGCCGCGCGAGACCCTGCTACGGGGCCAAGGCTTGCGTTTCATGAAACCGGCAGTCCCAGACCGCGGGCGATCAGCATGCGCTGCACCTCGCTCGTCCCCTCACCGATCTCCAAGATCTTCGCGTCGCGATAGAAGCGCGCCACCGGGAACTCCTCCATGAAGCCGTTGCCGCCGAACACCTGCGTCGCGATGCGGGTCGCAGAGACGGCTGCCTCGGTCGAGTAGAGCTTCGCGATCGATGCCGCCTGCTTGACGTCCTTCGGCGAGCGGCCGGCGTCCTTCAGTGCGGCCGCCTTGTAGGTGAGCAGCCGCGCCGCCTCGACCGAGACGGCCAGGTCGGCGAGCTGGAAAGCGACGCCCTGCTTCGCACCGATCGGCGTGCCGAACGTGGTGCGCTCGTTCGCATACCGCACCGACAGGTCGAGACAGCCCTGCGCCAGACCGACGGCAAGCGCCGAGATCGCGATCCGGCCGTCGTCGAGTACCGCGAGGAACTGCTTGAAGCCGTGCCCTTGCGTGCCGAGCAGGTTGTCTTCGGGAACGCGGCAGTCGTCGAAGGTCAGCCCGTGCGTGTCGCTGATGTGCCAGCCGAGCTTGTCGTAGGCGGGTTCGACGGTGAAGCCCGGCGTGCCTGACGGCACCATGATCGTCGAGATCTCGCCACCGGAAGCACCGCCGGTCTTCGCGGTCACCGTCACGACCGACGTGATGTCGGTGCCCGAATTCGTGATGAACGCCTTGGCGCCGTTGATCACCCATTGCCCGTTGTCGAGCACCGCGCGGGTCTTGGTCGCGCCGGCGTCAGACCCGGCCTCCGGCTCGGTCAGGCCGAACCCGGCGAGCGTGCGACCCGCGACCAGGTCGGGCAGCCACTGCTGCTTCTGTGCGTCCGTCCCGTAGGTGAGGATCGGGTTGATGCCGAGGCCCACACCGGCCTCGAGCGTGATCCCGATCGACTGGTCGACGCGGCCCAGCTCCTCGATCGCGACGCAGAGCGTCGTGAAGTCCGCGCCGGAGCCGCCGTACTCCTCCGGCACGACGAGCCCGAACAGGCCCAGCTCGCCCATCGCGTGCACGACATCGACCGGGAAGTGGTGCTCGCGGTCCCACTGCGCGACGTGGGGCGCGATCTCCTTCTCCGCGAAGTCGCGCACGACCTTGCGGAACGACTCGTGCTCCTGCGACAACTCGAACATAGCCAACTCCTTGACGTTTACGTCAACGTCAAGCAATGCTAGTCCGGTGGCGAGCATGACGGAAGAGGGGCAGGCCCACGACGAGCGCACGTTCGGCGTCCGCGAGCTGGCCGACGAGCTCGGCGTCACCACGCGCACGCTGCGCTTCTACGAGGCCGAGGGCCTGGTCAGCCCGCGCCGCGACGGCACGAACCGGATCTACAGCCAACGTGACCGGGCCAGGCTGCGACTGATCCTGCGCGGGCGCCGCTTCGGCATGAGCGTGGCCGAATGCCGCGAGATCGTCGACATGTATGACGGTGCGGCCTCGTCCGAGCGGCGTCAGTTGGAACTCCTGCTCGGCAGGTTGGACGAGATCGCCGATGACCTGCGCGCGCGCCAGGCCGATCTGCGCCGCACCCTGACCGAGATCGGCGACGTTGCCGGGCAATGCCGGGCGCGGCTGGCCGAGTTGCGCTGACCACATGGATCTGCAGGACCCGCTGCGCCGGGTAGCCTGCGAACGAGCCAGACACCTCGGAGGTAGACACGTGCAGAAGGTGCTCATCGCGAACCGCGGCGAGATCGCGGTCCGAGTGATCCGCGCGTGCCGTGACGCGGGGTACACCTCGGTCGCCGTCTACGCCGATCCCGATCGCGACGCGCTGCACGTCCGCATGGCCGACGAGGCCTTCGCCCTCGGCGGCAACACCCCGAACGAGTCGTACCTCGACATCGAGAAGGTCATCGACACCTGCAAGAAGTCAGGCGCCGACGCCGTGCATCCCGGCTACGGCTTCCTGTCCGAGAACGCCGACTTCGCGCAGGCCGTGACCGACGCCGGGCTGACCTGGATCGGGCCGTCGCCGCAGTCGATCCGCGACCTCGGCGACAAGGCCGTCGCGCGGCACATCGCCGAGCGTGCCGGCGCACCGCTGGTCGCCGGCACCAAGGACCCGGTCAAAAACGCCGACGAGGTCGTCGCGTTCGCCGAGGAGAACGGGCTTCCGGTCGCGATCAAGGCGGTCTACGGCGGCGGCGGGCGCGGCATGAAGATCGCGCGCGAGATGAACGAGGTCGCTGATCTCTACGAGTCTGCGGTCCGTGAGGCGGTCTCGGCATTCGGCCGCGGCGAGTGCTTCGTCGAGCGCTACCTGGACAAGTCGCGCCACGTCGAGGCGCAGGTGCTGGCCGACCAGCACGGCAACGTGATCGTCGTCGGCACCCGCGACTGCTCGCTGCAGCGCCGCAACCAGAAGCTCGTCGAGGAAGCGCCCGCGCCGTTCCTCACCGACGAGCAGCGCGCCACCATCCACGAGTCGGCGAAGGCGATCTGCCGGGAGGCCGACTACCACGGCGCCGGCACGGTCGAGTACCTCGTCGGCAACGACGGTGTGATCAGCTTCCTCGAGGTGAACACCCGACTGCAGGTCGAGCACCCGGTGTCGGAGGAGACCAGCGGCATCGACCTCGTGCGCGAGCAGTTCCGGATCGCCGAGGGCGAGAAGCTGCGCTTCGCCGCCGACCCCGCGCCGCGCGGTCACTCGTTCGAGTTCCGGATCAACGGTGAAGATCCGGGCCGCAACTTCCTGCCCGCGCCCGGCACGGTGACCACGTATCGCGAGCCCGCCGGTCCGGGCGTCCGAGTCGACTCCGGGATCGAGGGCAACTCGGTGATCGGCGGGGCGTTCGACTCGTTGCTGGCGAAGCTGATCGTCACCGGCGAGACGCGGGAGCAAGCCCTGGAAC
>DASXJR010000011.1:0-10165 GCA_036497285.1 Jatrophihabitans sp. | reverse complement strand
GTAGTCGGTGGCGTGGTCGCCGGCTTCGGGCAAGGCCTGAGCTTCCGAGCCGGGTTGACGGCGGTGAACGCGAGCGCACCGGCCGAAGCGCGCAGCGAGGTGGCGTCGAGCTTCTTCGTCGCGATGTACACCGCGATCTCCTTGCCGGTCATCGGAGAGGGCGTGCTGGCCGAGGCGACCGGGCTGCGCATCGCCGGTATCACGTTCGCGGCCGCCGTTGCCGCCCTCGCGGCGGCGGTGCTGGTGCTGCTGCGTCGACGAACTGCGCGCGAGGCACCCATCCGGGTTCGCGTTGCGTCGCTGCCGCGCGCGGCGTTCGGCCAGATTCATCGATACGAAGCCCGCGCAGCTCATCACACCGGGACGGCGGAGGGGCGGGTGCGGAGCCCTGAGTGCCGCCCGCCCCTCCGGCCCCGGGCGTAGGAGAAGGTCGCACGCACGAACTGCCCCAGACGGTCGCTCTGGGTCCCCCGTGGTCCACCGTCTCGATGGACTAGCGTGGGGACTCCGGCGCGGCACCGGCCGTCACCGGAAGCACGCAGCGGACGGTCGTACCGCGGCCGCGCGGGCTGTCGACAGCGAACGTGCCGCCAGTGGCTTCCACGCGGTCCTTCAGCCCGACCAGCCCCGAGCCGTGCGCCAGGTCGGCACCACCGATGCCGTCGTCGCGGACCCGGATGTGCAACAGACCGTCAACGACGTCCGCGATCACCTCGACGGACGAGGCGCGCGCGTGCTTGGCCGCATTGGTGAGCATCTCCGAAACGACGTAGTACGCCGTGACCGCGACAGGGTCGGGCAGCCGGTCATCGACTCCCACGTCTAGCTCGACCGGGATGGCCGACCGCCGTGCCAGGGAACCAAGCGCCGACCGCAAACCGGCTTCGGACAGGATCGCCGGATGGATGCCGCGGGAGATCTCACGCAGCTCGTCGATCACGCCCATCAGCCCGTCTGCGGCCTCGGTGAACTCGCTGCGGATCTCCTCGGACACCAGCGGTGCCGCCGCCGCCGTCCGCAGCTTGAGCCCCAGCGTGACCAATCGCTGCTGTGCGCCGTCGTGCAGGTCCCGCTCGAAACGCCGGCGAGCCTGGTCGGATGCGGCGACGATCCGCGCGCGGGAGGAGATCACTTCCGCCCTGCTCTGCGCGTTCGCAATCGCCGTCGCAACCAAGTCGGTGAACTCCATCATCCGCTGCTCGACCCCGGCCGGCGGAGGCGCCTGTCCCGACCCGACCGCGATCATGCCCCACAACTGGCCGTTTACCAGGATCGGCATCCCGACGGCGGAGCGCAGCCCCTCGCGCAGATACGGCTCCCCGCCCGGGATGTCGCGGTAGTCCTCCACACGGGCCGGGCGCCCGGTCTGCCTGACAGCTTCGGTCAGCCCAGTCGCCGGGTAGCTTTCCCAGCGTTTCCCAACCCGGACGTGCGGCCCGGTCGTGCCCTCGTTGGCGATCAGTGTCGCCGTGCCGTCGGGCTCGTAGCGGATCATCCTCGCGGTGCCGCCCCCGGAATGGCGCAGCACCTCCCTGGTCACGGCGGCGAACACCATCTCCGGCGGTTCGCCCCCCGCCACGAGCATGGCGAGGCGCCGTAGTGCCGCCTGGGTGTCGGCCAGTTTGCGCAACCGCTCCTCCGCTTCGGCGTTGGCGATCGCCGTTGCCACGAGCTCGGAGAAGCCGGCCAGCCGTGCCTCCGTGTCCGGGTGCAGCGGCTCCTCATGCGCAGATGCCACGCTGATAACGCCCCAGAGCCGACCCTCTACGGTGATCGGCGCGCCGACGGCCGTGCGGAACGTCCAATCGCGCGCGACCTCCGCGGCCGGGCCCGAGGCCTCGCGGTAGTCATCGATCCGCGCCGGCCGGCCGGTCTGGAACACCAGCGTGTGCACGTTCCGTCCGCCGTGCTCCATCCGGGAACCAACAGCCCGAGGCCGGCCCGGGTCGGCCCGGGCCCAGCCACCGACAACTGCGACCGCGCCGTCCGGGTCGTATCGACTCAGGACCGTGAAGTCGACCTTGAGCAGCCGTCCGGCCTCGGCGGCGACGGCAGCGAACACGTCATCTGGCTGCGCAGCCTGGGCGACCAGCGTCGCCACCCGGCGCAGCGCGGCCTGCTCCTCGCCAAAGCTGCGCAGCTCGACACGAGCCTGCGTGTTGGCGATCGCGGTCGCCACGAGCTCGGTGAACCCGGCCAGCCGGGCCTCGGTGTGGGCCGGCAGTAGTGCGTCATGGGTGTACGCCACGCACATGACCCCCCATAACTGGCCGGCTACGTTGATCGGCGCGCCGACACACGAGCGGATACCAACCGGGTGGAAGACGTCGGTGGCCTGCCCCGAGGCATCGGCGCGGTCCGTCCGGGCCGGCCGTCGGGTCTCGAACACGAGCGTGTGCACGTTCCGCCCGCCGAGCGTAAACCGGCTGCCGAGGGGGATCGACGCATCGCGGGCGGCCCCCCACGCTCCGACGATCGCCGCCACGCGGTCCGGGTCGTACCGGCTCAGGAGCGTGACGTCGACCTCCAACAGCCGCCCGGCCTCTGCGGTGACCGCGGCAAACACTTCCTCGGGTGGCGCCGCACGGGCGACGAGCGTCGCCACTCGGCGCAGCGCGGCCTGCTCGTCGCCGAAACTGCGCAGCTCGACGCGTGCCTGCGTGTTGGCGATCGCGGTCGCTACCAGCTGGGTAAAGCCCGTCAGCCGGGCTTCGGTGTCGGCCGGCAGCGGCTTCTCATGGGTGTACGCCACGATGACGACCCCCCACAGCCTGCCCTCGACGCTGATCGGCGCGCCGACCATCGAGCGGAGGCCCCACAGGCGGCCGACGTCTGCTGCCGCGCCGAAGGCGTCCGCATAGCTGTCGAGGCGGGCCGTTCGACCGGTCTCGAACACCCGCGTGGTCACGTTCTGCCCTCCCAGTTTCACGCGTCCGTCGGCGGGGGTCGGCACCGAGGCGCCGGTGGCGGTCCATGTGCCGAGGATCGTGGCCGCGCCATCTCGTTCGTAGCGGCCCATCACCGTCAGGTCGACCGCGAGAACCCGCCCGATCTCAGCGGCCACCGTGGCAAACACCTCGGCAGGCGACGTCGCCTGTGCGACGAGCGTCGCCACGCGGCGCAACGCCGCCTGCTCCTCGGCATAGCTACGTAGCACCGCGCGGGCCTGCGTGTTCGCGATAGCGGCGGCTACCAGCTCGGTGAAGCCGGCCAGCCAAGTCTCGGTGCCCGCCGGCAGCGACCTACTCCGCGATGACACGGCGACGACGCCCCAGAGCCGTCCCTCGAGGTTGATCGGGACGCCGACGACCGAGTTGACTCCTAACCTGCGCGCCAAGCCGGCGAGCTGTCCCGGGGCGTCGCCGTGACCGTCGATTCGCGCCGGCTGCTGCGTGCGGAACACGAGCGCGTGGACGCTGAGGCCGTCGGCTTCCAACCGGGTGCCCTCGGCAAGCGGCACGGACCCGGTTCTGGCCCAGGTGCCGATGACTTCGGCCGAGCCGTCCGGGTCGTACCGGCTCAAGAGCGCGAAGTCCGCCCCGAGCAGGCGCCCGGCTTCCGCGGCGACTCCGGTCAGTATCTCCTCCGACGGCGCCGACCGGCCGACGAGCGTCGCTACCCGGCGCAGCGCGGCATGTTCCTGGGAGATCCGGCCGTTCGGTCGGCTAGCCATGCGGGCCTCCGTCCGGGCGCAACCCTGCCACCTCGTCGCCAGACGCGCGTCGCTGGCCCATCGTGCTCGCGGTTCGGAGGCGAAATCAAGGACCGTCGTGGACGAGACGGCCAAGCCGTCCGCGGTACCTCGATCACGGCGTGGGTCCGCAGCGCATTGCAGCCTTCAGGGGCTGGGTCGTGGCGGCTGACCGTGACGCGGAATCGATGCTGGCGTCGATGCCGGCCTCGCGACGTGTACGGCATGGTTCGAGGAACGCCGATCGTGATCCCGGCGGGCAGTGATGGAACAGATGACCACGCCGGTCGGCAGCCTCGGTGCCGCCCTGCGGCACCCCGCGCGATCGCTGCCGAGTCGACTGCGGTGAGCGCCCCGACCACCGGACGGGTGATGTCGGCGGACGGCGCCGACGCAGGTGCCGATCCGCGGCGGTGGCGGGCCTTGGCGGTGACCCAGCTCGCCGCGTTCATGGTGCTGCTCGACGTCAGCATCGTGAACGTCGCCCTTCCCTCGATGGAGCGAGGGATGCACATGCCGGCGACCACGGCGCAGTGGGTCGTTTCCGGGTACGCGCTGACCTTGGGGCTGACACTGGTGCCGGCGGGCCGGCTCGGTGACGCCCTCGGTCGGCGGCGGATGTTCCTGATCGCCCTGGCGGCCTTCGTCGTGACCAGCTCGTTGACCGGTGCAGCACCCAGCGTGGAATTGCTGATCGCCGCGCGATTGGTCCAAGGTGTCGCCGGTGGCCTGATCCTTCCGCAGAACTCGGGGGCTGATCCAGCAGATGTTCCGGGGGGCCGAACGCGGCCGCGCGTTCGGGATCCTCGGGGCGACCGTCGGGCTGGCCACCGCGGCGGGTCCGGTGGCCGGCGGGCTGATCCTGGCCGCGGCGACCGGTCCTGATGGCTGGCGCTGGGTGTTTTACGTGAACACGCCGATCGGCGTACTCGCGCTCGTACTGGCAGCGCGGCTGGTGCCGCATACCTGGAGTGCCGGCTGGCGCAGCGCGGAGCTGGACGTGCTCGGTTCGCTCCTGCTCGGCGCCGGCGTACTCGGTGTGCTGGTGCCTCTCGTCGAGGCGGACAGCGGCGGCCTGAGCCGGCTGTGGTGGCTCTGGGTGCTGGCTGCGCTTCTGCTCACTGCCTTCGGCCGGCGGGAGGTCCGCGCCATGCGCCGGGGACGGCAGCCGCTGCTGGATCCGCGGCTGGTGCGGACGCCCGGCTACGCCGCAGGCTCGGCCATCGGCCTCGTCTACTTCATCGGGTTCACCGGGATCTGGATGGTGCTTGCACTGTTCTTCCAGGATGGGCTGGGGTACTCGCCACTGCGCTCGGGGCTGAGTGTCACGCCGTTCGCGCTCGGCGTGGCGACCTCAGCGGTGATCGCCGGTCGGCTCGCGTCCCGATTCGGACGTTGGCTGAGTGTGGTAGGGCTGGTTGCCACCGTCTCTGGGCTGATCGGCACCGCGCTGGTGCTGCGGAACACCAGCGGAGACGCGACGACCTGGGCCACTGTCGGGCCGTTGCTCGTGGCCGGGGTCGGCAGCGGCATGGTCACCTCGCCCAACATGACGCTGACACTCGCGAACGTGCCCGTGCGGATGGGTGGCGCAGCAGGTGGTGCGGTGCAGACCGCGCAGCGCATCGGGGCAGCGATCGGCACCGCCACGCTCGCGACGATCTACTACCACGTCCTCACTCACAGCGACGACGACTTTTCGACCGCGGTCTCGGACAGCCTGCTCAGCGCAACCGCGTTCATGCTGCTCGCGTTGCTGATGGCACTGGCCGACGCGACGCGACGGAGGCTTCCCCATCGCACCCGGCCGGAGCTACAGCCGGGGACTGAGGTGCACACCCTGTAATAACGCTCGCGGGTCGCGTAAAGCATCCCCCTTGCGGCAAGTCCTGATGAGCTCATCCGGCGGCGGGCACACCTGGTTTCGTCAGGGCAACCAGCTCGGCCGTTTCCGCCCACGGCTGCGGCCACGTAGACGTCCTTCTCGTCGATCGTCTCGCGTTCGAGCATCGCGGATGCGAGCGAATCGGGCTTCGCGCGGTTGTCACGCAACAACTCGAGGCCCTCGCAGTGCGCCTCGTCGACGATGCGACGACCTCGCGGTCGGCCAGGTTGTGCATGGCGACCGAACTGTCGGCAGCTCCGAGCACGAACGTGCCCAACCCGTCGCGTGATCGCGATCGGGCCGATCGCCTCGCTCATGCGCCACCGGCCGAGGTGGCTCGTCCATGCGGTCCCGGTCGCGCTACTTGGCACGCAATTTCCGTAACCGCCCGGGCAACGCGACTGGCTGACGTTTGCGCATCATTCGCTGGCGGGCAGCAATCCTGCCGCACGGCCGGGCCGCATTCGAACCCAGGCGGGATGCTCGGCCAGAGCCTCAACATTGCCCACCGATGTCACGCAGCGTGCGCGACGCGGTGGCGGAGCGGCGGGACGCAGCGGCCGTCCGGCAACAACTCACCGGAGTCGTCGAACAGGACGACGCCGTTGCAGAGCAGGCACCAGCCCTGCTCCGGATGATCGACGATGACTCTCGCGCGGGCGTGGTCAGCGGCGTCGACGGACGGGCACGGTGGCTCGTGTTGGCACATGGCGGTTCACCTCCGCGACGGTCGGATGTCCATCGCTGTGTCCAGGCTCACATTGACCGACGACACTTTCATCGCCGCTAGCACGGCCCGTGCATCACCACTAGCACCCAGTCGGTCGTGGAAGGTAACCGGGTCCCAGACAGGTCCATGCCCGCGGGCCGGACGGGGCGGTGCACATCGGCCGCGTCGCCCTCCTGAGCATTGGTGTGGCCTCGCGCTCGGAGCAGGCCACATCCAGCGATGATCCGAAGCGAACACCTGGGGTGGACCAGCACCCCTGGCCGGACTGAAGCGCGGCGACGATCATCGACGTCGACGTACACCGATCACATCTCCACCGCGCTGATCGATCAGCCGGTCATGGAGCAGCCCGGCAAACAGGTCACCGTCCGACACCCCCGAAGCGATCGCTCCCACCGCGACCCTTTGACCGCCGGGCCTCCACAGTGCGGACCGTCCTGTGGATCGAACAACCCATCTCTATCCCGAACTTCCGGCCAGCAGGAAGGCGGGATGCCCGGCCAGTGGCAGGCCACGTCGGGCGCTGGCCGTGATGTGGTTGGCACCGCTCGCCGTGAGGCTTCTCATACGCACTTACACCGCGCGAGGAGACGAACGGCATGGATCACGATGAGCTGACCCCGGAGCTTGCCAGCCGGATGGCGACCACTGCGGTGGCCGCGGACCTCGAGTACTGGGCACGCTGCGCGGCCGTCGACGGCCGGGTAGGTGTGAACGATTTGATTCGCACACTCGACGTGATCCGCGAGGCAAGCGCACTCGACCCGACCTACTGACATTCGGACCTCGTGATGGAAAGCGCGCGTGGCTTGAGTCGATCCCGGACGACGGTGGTCGACGAGACCCAAGCGTGGGATCCCGTCGTCGAGATCGGCGGGCTGCCCCCCGGGACCGAGCGCCGGTCGGCGGGCGGATCCCGACGGATCGTCGCCGGCCGATACCGACTCCAGCGGGTGCTCGGCCGGGGCGGTATGGGCACGGTGTGGCTCGCCGAGGACGAAAGCCTGCGCCGGACGGTCGCGATCAAGGAATTCACGCTGCCCGCCGAGGTCATCGATACGGCGGCGGCCACCGAACGCGTCCGAGTGGAAGCGTGCGCAGCGGCGCGCGTCAGTCATCCTTGCGTGGTCGGCGTCTACGACCTCGCCGTTGAGCACGGCCCGCCATGGATCGTGATGGAGGCGCTGTCCGGGCACACGCTGGCGCACGAGATCCGGCAGCGCGGCCGCGTCGAGCCCGCGTTGGTCTGGGACATCGCCCGTCAGTTGGTAGCGGCGCTGCAGGCAGTGCACAGCGAGGGACTCGTCCATCGCGATGTGAAGCCCGGCAACGTGCAGTTGACCAGCGAAGGCCGGGTGGTGCTGATCGACTTCGGGTTGGCCGTCCGCGGCGGCGCGCCATCGGCGATGAGGCCAGGCCAGCTCGTCGGCAGTCTGCCGTTCATGGCGCCGGAGTCGATTCGTGAGGGCAGGTTCACTCCCGCGTCCGATCTGTTCGCACTCGGCGCCACCCTGTATGCCGCGGTCGAGGGACGGCACCGGTTCCACGATCTGTCGGCGTTCTCGATCCTCGAGGCCGTGAAAACCCAGGATCCGCTGCCGGCACAACATGCCGGCCACCTCCGGCCGGTGATCGACGGCCTGCTCATCAAGGATCCGGCAGCGCGCTGGAACCTGGAGACGGTGCAGCAGTACCTCAGCCGGCGACCGGTCCAGTCACCGTCCGACGGGACGATCTCGCACCGGCTTCGCGCGGTCCCGCGCTGGGCGAGCCGCCGATCAGCGGATCTGGCGTGTTGATCCTCTTGGGTCTCGCCCTGACCCTTCTCGTCTGCCACGTGACCGATCGTCGTGCCCGAACCCGTCGCGCGCACGTCCGCGCCGCGGCCGATCCACTCGCACAGGCCCTTCCGCCCCGCGAAATCAGCGAACTGACGCGCACCTGAACAAAGTCGCACAACACGAATTGCGCCGCCTCGAACGCGACGTCAAGCGCTAGTGCCTTCGCAGCAGCCGGCGCTGGCCAGTACCACGAAATCGTGGCCGCCGAGCTCCCGGGCCAACACCTGTCGGACGGCCTGCGCGGGCCGGCTGGGACTCCTACTAGCTGCAATGCGGGCGCTCGATGCCGCGTGCCACCGTGGTCGAGTGCGCCTGCGCTGCCTGCTCGTTGACGACAACGCCGCCTTTCTCGAGGCGGCGAGTGCGGTATTGCATAGCGACGGCATCACGGTCGTCGGTGTCGCCTCAGATACCGCCTCCGCGCTTCGCGAAGCCCGTGGACTGCGGCCGGACCTGATCCTTGTCGACATCGGGCTCGGCGAGGAAAGCGGCTTCGACCTCGCCCGGCTTCTCGCACAGGACCAGGTGGGCGGGCGCGCCGAGGTGATCATGATCTCGACGCACGCCGAGTCGGACTACGCGGAGCTGATCGCGGAAACCCCGGTTGCGGGATTCGTCGCGAAGTCGGAACTGTCGGGGCGGGCGATCCGCCACGTCCTGGGGCACCCGCCTGTCGGGCCGCCAGAGCGGACAGGCCTATGAGCGCGGAGTACGCCGGCGGCGTCTCGGTCGCGCAGTCGGAAGCGCCGTCGCAGTCGGCTCGCGCCAGTGTCCTGCGGGAACGAAAGCGCCCCTCGCAGGTGTATGCCAACCTGACGCCGAACTGGTACGCGTCGATCATGGGCACCGGCATCGTCGCAGTTGCCGCGGTCTCGTTGCCCTGGCAGCCCCGTGGCATGCATACGGCAGCCCTTGTTGTCTGGGCGCTGGCCAGCGTGCTCCTCGTTGCCCTAACCGCAGGCACTGCCGCCCGTTGGCTGCGTTACCGCGACGCAGCGCGCCGTGATGTTCACAACCCCGTCATGGCGCATTTCTTCGGTGCTCCGCCGATGGCCGTCCTCACGGTGGGGGCGGGAACGCTTCTGCTCGGCCGTGATGTGCTGGGCCTCCGGGCCGCCGTCGACATTGACTGGGTCCTGTGGTTCGTCGGCACCCTGACCGGCTTGGCCGCTGCCGTGGTCGTGCTCTTTTTCATGTTCACCCAGCATGCCGACGGTGCTGGCAGCGCCTTCGGCGGCTGGCTGATGCCGGTGGTTCCACCGATGGTGTCAGCCTCGACGGGTGCTCTGCTCATGCCGTACGCAGCCGCTGGACAGGCCAGGCTTGCGTTGCTGCTGTGCTGCTACGCCATGTTCGGGCTGGCTCTCCTCGCCTCCGTCGTGATCATCACGCTCATATGGTCTCGCCTTGCCTTGTACAAAGTGGGCGAGGCGTCGATGGTACCGACCCTGTGGATCGTCCTCGGGCCGCTGGGGCAGTCGATCGCCGCCGCCAACCTGCTCGGGGGCGTCGCCCATCAGGCGCTGCCCGCTCCGTACTCGACGGCGCTGCAGGCGTTCGGTGTCGTCTACGGCGTTCCGGTCTGGGGCTTCGCGCTCCTGTGGGCAGCGGTTGCGGGCGCCCTGACGGCGCGCACGGCCCGCGACCACCTACCGTTCTCGCTGACATGGTGGTCGTTCACGTTCCCGGTCGGCACCCTCGTCCTCGGCACGTCCGAACTCGCGTTGCGCACCGGATCGGACGTCTTCAAAGTCGCCGCCGTCATCGTCTACGCCGGTCTCGTCACCGCCTGGATCACCGTGGCGCTCCGCACTGCGCGAGGCACCATGCGCGGAACACTGTTCCTTGCGCCCTCGGCGCCGGCCACCGCCGGCTAGTGCATGTAGGCCCGCCGAGGTCCGGTCGGTGCCGACCAACACCAGAAACACGTCCCGCGTTAGTGATGCCCGTGGTCATGAGCGGACACGTCATCGGGTCCGCCGCCCACCATGGACAACATCTGCCATCCGCCCGTGCGG
>DASXJR010000010.1:0-28154 GCA_036497285.1 Jatrophihabitans sp. | reverse complement strand
CATGCTCTGGTCGAGAAGCATTCCGATCAGCAGCGCCAGCGGATCCGTCTCGAGCAGGTTGTTTCCGGCCGTCGTCGTCGCGAGATGCATGTCGCTGATTCTGGCGCACACGCGCGAGTCATGGTTCGGGGGCCGTCACCGAAGCTGTCCACAACGGGCGATTTGTCGGACCGCTGTCGTCAAGCCGACACGCGGCGCCTACTGTCGGGATGTGCGAGTCGTCATAGCCGGGCACAGACTGCCCGGGCTCACGTGTGGCGAGTACCGCAACGTCCACGTCGGTCTGCAGGTCGGCTCGCGTCCCGAGGGCCTGGTGCCCGGCGACGCCATGGAAGCGCATTGGGAGGCGGACGTCCGCGTGGTCGAGTTGGACGACGAGCGTGACTTCCACGGCTCGGCGGTCCACGGCAGGCGCGGCGAGCGGTTCCTGTACCTCACCTGGGGCGAGTACGACGGCCACGAGTTCGCCATGTTCCGCCGGGCCAAGCTGATGCTCGCCGACGTCCCGCACGCGGAGGAGGTGCACGCCGAGGTCGACCTGACCGACGACCGGGGCCTGCCCTGCTGCGCCCGCCTGCACGACCCGGTCATCCGTTGGACGGCGTCCGTCTGACGGTCGTGGCCGCGGTATTCATCGATGCCGGCCGCGTGCTCGCTGCCCTGCGCGTCGACCCGCCGGGCTGGGAGTTCCCCGGCGGCAAGGTGGAACCCGGTGAGACGGCTCAGCACGCCCTCGAACGCGAATGCCGCGAGGAACTCGGCGTGCAGATCGGCATCGGCGACCACATCGCCACCGCGCGGTCCGACCACATCGAGCTGCAGTTCTGGCAGGTGCAGCTGTTGTCCGGAATCCCGACCGCGCTGCAGGACCATCGCGAGTTGCGCTGGGTCAGCGAGGACGAACTGCGCGCGCTCGACTGGCTGCCGCTCGATCGCGAAGCGCTCGGTGCGGTGGCCGAGCGGATGCGCTGAACGACGAAAGATCGCGTGCCATGATCGGAGCCATGCCTTTCCGCACCGGAAAGAAGACGCGTTGATGGTGACGGTTGCCGACGCGACGTCCGATCGCTGGCAGGACGTTGTTGCCGTGATGGGCAGCAAGGGCGATCCGGCGCGGTGCTGGTGTCAGTTCTTCCGTGGCACCAACGCCGACTGGAACGCGGGCACGAGCGGCGCTCGCCGCGCAGCGCTGCGCGCGCAGCTCGAGAGCGGGCCGCCGCCCGGTGTGCTCGCCTACGACGACGACGCAGCGGCGGTCGGATGGTGCGGGCTCGCCCCGCGTGCCGACTACCCGAGGCTGGCCCGCTCGCTCACCGCCAAGGCGACACAGGACGAGGACGGGCTGTGGGCGCTCACCTGCTTCGTCGTCCCGGTCCGCGCTCGCCGGCAGGGGGTGAGTGGTGTGCTGCTCGACGGGGCGGTCGAGCTGGCGCGGCGCTACGGTGCGCGCACGATCGAGGCCTACCCGATCGATCTCGCGATCCGCACGCCGTCGAGCTCCGAGCTCTACCACGGTGCGTTTCACGTATTCCAGCGCAGCGGATTCGTCGAGGTCGCCCGGCCCAAGTCCGACCGTCCGACCGTGCGTCTGACGCTCTGAGGTTCCGGGTACGGTCCGAACCATGCGTGCTGTCGTGATCGACGACCCGGGCGATCCGGAAGTCATGCGGGTCGCCAGCGTGCCCGATCCGGAACCGGGGCCGGGTGAGGTGGTCATCGACGTCGCCGCGACCGCCGTGAACCGCGCAGACTGCATGCAGCGCCAGGGCAACTATCCGCCGCCGCCCGGGGCCTCGCCCTACCTCGGCCTCGAGTGTTCCGGGACGATCTCGGCGCTGGGCGAGTCGGTGGCCGGATGGGAGGTGGGCACCGAGGTGTGCGCCCTGCTGGCCGGCGGCGGATACGCCGAGAAGGTCGCCGTGCCCGTCGGACAGTTGATGCCGGTGCCGGAGGGGATCTCGCTGGTCGACGCAGGGGCGCTGCCCGAGGTCAGCTGCACGGTGTGGTCGATGGTGTTCGGGACGCCCGCGGGCCGGTTGCAGCCGGGTGAGCGGCTCCTAGTCCACGGCGGGACGAGCGGGATCGGCACCATGGCCATCCAGCTCGCCGCGCAGCGCGGCGTCCGCGTGTTCGCGACCGCCGGCACACCGCGCAAGGTCGACTTCTGCCGCGAGCTCGGCGCCGACGTCGCGATCAACTATCGCGAGGACAGCTTCGAGGAGGTCATCGCGGCGGCGACCGCCGACGACCCTGTCGGGCCCGGCGTCGACGTCATCCTCGACAACATGGGGGCGTCGTACCTGCCGCGCAACATCGCCGCCTTGGCCATGGGTGGACGGTTGGTCGTGCTCGGCCTGCAGGGCGGGCGCAAGGGCGAGCTCGACCTGGGCGCCCTACTGGTCAAGCGCGCCACGGTGCACGCGGCCGGCCTGCGGGCCCGTCCCGCCGCCGCGAAGGCGATGATCGTCGCCGAAACGGTCGTCGCGGTCTGGCCGTTGGTCGAGTCCGGCGCGGTCCGTCCCGTCATCGACCGGGTGGTGAATCTGGACGACGTCGTCGAGGCACACCGGCTGATCGAGTCCAGCGAGCACATCGGCAAGGTGGTGCTGCGCGTGGGCTGATCGTTACCCCGGGGTTCGGGCGTCGTTAGTCGGTCAACAGGCTCACCGGTCAACCCACCGGCGCAGCCAACCGGACCTCACCCCAGGGACGCTCATGACCAGCCTCGCCCGCCACACCGCCCGGCTCGCGGTCGCTGCACTGGCCGCCGGCGCCGCCGTCGGCATTGCCGCGGCACCGACCGCCGGGGCCGTAACCCCCACCGTTCGGCTCGTCAACGACGTGCTCACCGGCATGTCCGACGCGCACGACCTCGGCGCGACGTCGCAGCGCCGACACGTACAGATCGACATCTCGATCGCCCGTCCGCATCCCGTCGCCGAGCGGGCGCTCTACCGCGCGATGTACACGCCGGGGAGTGCGCAGTTCCACCACTTCCTGACCCCGGCGCAGTTCGACGGCCGCTTCGGTGTCTCGTCCGTGACGCTCACCGCGGTCAAGCAGTACGCCACCGCGCACGGGCTGACGGTCACCGACAGCACCGGCAGCCGGGACCTGCTCGTTCTCGACGGCACTGTCGGGCAGGTCGAGAAGACCTTCGACCTCGCCATCCACAACTTCCGCATCGACGGCAGGACCTACTTCGCCAACACCACCGGCCCGCGCGTGCCGAGCGGCCTGTCGATCGCCGGCGTCATCGGTCTGAACAACAAGCTCGGCATGCACCTGTTCCACAACGGCCCGGCCAACCCCCTGCCATCCGGAAGCACCCACGGCGTGAAGCCGCTGCAGGACACCTGCCAGGGCGGCTCCTGCGCCGGGCTCACTACCCCGCAGGACCTCTGGTCGATCTACCAGCAGCCGGGCGGCGCGGCCGCAGACCCGATCGGCAACAAGACCGTCGACTTCGGCCAGGGCCAACGCATGGCTGTCTTCGGCGAGGGCCAGAGCGACCCGGTGATCACGAACCTTCGCACCTTCGAGCGGCTGCACAAGCTGCCGCGGGTGCCGATGAAGGTCGTGCACACCGACGGCAGCAAGGTGACCTACGACGACAACGCCGGCGAGGTCGAGTGGGACCTCGACACCCAGTCGTCCACCGGGATGGCCCCGGATGTGCTCGGCGAGACGCTCTACTTCGGTCACGACCTGTCCGACCAGTCGGTGCTGAACGTGTTCAACACATGGGCCGACGATCCGAACGGACCGTTGCAGGCCAACGCGTCCTACGGAGAGTGCGAGGAGAACCCGATCGGTGACGGCGTCGCCGACACCCCGACGGCGTTCTCGTCCAGCCAGATGTTCACGATCGGCAGTGAGTCGGCGCTCGCCAAGGCGAACATGGAGGGCCGCACGCTGTTCTCCTCCGCCGGTGACACCGGCTCGTCCTGCCCGGTCGTTCCGGCGGCGACGTTGAACGGAGTGACCAACGAGGTCGTCCCGCTGGTCAATTACCCGGCTTCCAGCCCGCATGCCGTCGATGTCGGCGGCACCGTGCTGTACGGGACGGACGACAAGGCGCCGCAGCGCTCCCTCGAGTACACGTGGACCTACACCGGTGGCGGCTCGAGCTTCGTGTTCAGCAAGCCCTTCTACCAGCAGGGCATCACCCAGATCGCCGGCATCTGCATGTCCAGCCCGGGCGGCGGTTACACCCACGCCGGGCAGGAATGCCGGGGCGCGCCGGACGTCGCGGCGCAGTCCGGTGACGTCGCCACGAACGGGTACGGCATCGTTGCCGAGGGCGAGACCAGCTACCCCGGCGGCGGCACGAGCCTGTCCTCGCCGCTGTGGATGGGCATGTGGACCCGCATCCAGGCCGCGGCCCGCCCGGCGCAGGGGCTCGGCTTCGCCAACCCGACGCTGTACGCGCAGTACAAGGGCGAGCACGCGGGCGAGGATTTCTTCGACATCGGCGGCGGCCAGTCGAGCCCGCCCGCGGGCAACGGCGTGTACGTGTCGACGCCGGGTTGGGACTACACCTCCGGCATGGGCTCGCCGAACGTGGCGAACCTGGCGCGCAACATCAACGGGTCGGCAACGCCGAAGCACCCGGTGCTGCCCAAGCAGCCCCCGGCCGGCTCCACGACCCGTCCCGGTGCCTGCACGCCGCTGTTCACCGACGCCGCGGGCGACGACTCGTACCCGCTCGGCACATCCTCCGGCGGCAACCCGCAGCTCGACGTGCTCGCCGGGAACATGGGGATCTCGTCCGACCACAAGACTCTGCGGGTGTTCACCACCATCAAGAACCTGTCGACGAGCGGGGCGACTCCGCTCGGCGGCGGCAACGAGTACTACTTCCTGTGGACGTACAACGCGACGACGTACTTTGCCGACGCCGAGGTGGACGCCACCGGCGCGGTCACCTACCACGACGGAACCGTGGCAGGCACGCAATACACGACCGCGCACGACGACACCGGGCACTTCGGCAGCGGCCCCAACGGCGTCGTCGAAGTGGACGTGCCGTTGGCCGACGTCGGCTCGCCCGCGGTCGGCGCGCACCTGACCGGTCCCGGCGCGCAGACCAAGGTGCTGGTCGGCACGGCACAGACCGGTGGGCTGCTCGAGGCCGCGGACAGCGGTGGTCCGAAGTACGACTACGTGGTGGGCGAGAACTGCGCCACCTGACGCCTGATCGCACTTTTGGCGGTGTGCCGCGATATTTGACGGTGTGCCGCCAAAAGTGCGTGGTCGGACGGGGCTCAGCCGAGTTCGGCGAGGCCGGCGAGCAGTTGGTCGACCTCGCCGATGGTCGTGTGCGGCATGAAGCCGGCGAAGGCGGCGCCGCCGATCTCGTCCGCGCCGAACGAGGTCATCAGCTGGGTGAGCCCGGACGGACCCGTCCACACCGACACCCCTCGGCGGGCGAGGAACTCACCGACCTGAGAGGGGCGGCGGCGGGCGACCGTGAACGCGAGCACGGGCAGCCGGGGCCCGGGACCACCGAAGACGGTCACGTGCGGCAGGCGGGCGACCCGCGCGTCGAAGTGGGCCCACAGGCTCGCGGTGTGCTTGCCGGCGAGCGCCACGGAGTGCAGCAGCCGCTCCCGGCGGGTGCCGTCTGCGCCGTCGTCCATCCCGGCGAGGTGGTCGATCGCCGCCCAGGCGCCGTCCAACAACTCGACCGGCAACGGTCCCAGTTCGAAGCGGGCCGGTGAGCGCGCGCCGTCGTCCAGGTCGACGAGCAGGCTGGGACGGGCGATCAGCGCCGACAGCGTCGGTCCCCCGAAGCTGGACGCGTCGACGGTCATCAGGTCGGCACCGAGATCCTCGAGCGACAGCGGCACATGCGGTGCGGCCGCGCCGACGTCGACCAGCACCATTGCTCCGACCTCGTGCGCCAGGTCGGCGATCGCCCGCACGTCCGGCTGGGTGCCGGTCGCCGGGTTGCCGAACGGAACGGTGACCATTCGGGTGCGGGGCGTGATGAGGTGCTCGTACTGCCAGGTCGGTACCTCGCCGGTCTCGAGGTCGAACTCGGCCCAACGCACCGCGATCCCGCTCGCGCGCGCGGCCCGCAACCACGGCGTGAGCACCGAGTCGCTGTCGAGGCGATTGAGCACGATCGTGTCGTCGAGGTGCCAGTCGCGCGAGATCAGCTCGGCGAACTGCAATTGCAGGCCGACGAGGGTGGCACCCACGACGACCGAATCCGGCCCGGCACCGACGAGATCGCCGAACGCGCGCCGAGTTTCCAGCAGGGCCGAGGCGGTGCGCTGCGACCGGAACGACATGCCGCCGGGTTGCGTCGGGGACGAGCGCAGCGTTGCCACGATGGCCCGGATGACCGATTCGGGCTGCACCGCGCTCAGCGGGCCGTCCAGGCTCGCGGGACCGGACGGAAGCGACAGATACAGCCCCCGCAGCCGCGCGACATCGAGCTTGGAGCCGAATCCGCGCGCCGTCATCGACCCCATGCACAAACTCCCGTTTCGCTGCTTTGCCAGACTGAGGGGGTGACTGAGCACTCCCCTACCGAGCCACGACAGCCGAGCGACGCGAGCACACCCGCTGGTTCGAGCGCCGAGGTCGTTAGTGCTACCCAAGCAGATCCCGATCCGGTGGGCGACTCGGGTGGTGACACCGACGAAGTCACGTCGATGGTCGAGCAGCCCGCCAAGGTAATGCGGATCGGGACGATGATCAAGCAGCTGCTCGAGGAGGTGCGTGCGGCACCACTTGACGAGGCCGGTCGGCAACGGCTGCGCGAGATCCACGAGATGTCCATCCACGAGCTCGAGGACGGCTTGGCGCCAGAACTGCGCGACGAACTCGAGCGGCTCACCTTGCCGTTCGGGTCGGGTGTGCCGTCCGAGGCGGAACTGCGCATCGCGCAGGCGCAGCTGGTCGGTTGGCTCGAGGGGCTGTTCCACGGAATCCAGGCCGCGCTGTTCCAGCAGCAGATGGCAGCGCGTGCCCAGCTCGAGCAGATGCGCCAGCGTGCACTTCCGGCCGGTTCGCGTCAGCTCGTGGTCGGGCCCGGCGGGCAGATACTCGGCGGCCAGCCGTTCGGCGGCAACGAGGAGGACGAGTCGGGGACGGGCCCCGGTCAGTACCTCTGACGGTGGCCGACTACGTCCGCTACGTCCGCGCTGCGCATAACGGTGACGAGCTCGCGCTGATCCACCGGGCGGTTGCGCACCTTTACTCAGTGATCACATAGCTGATATTGATTACGGTCCGATCACGATTCGCCCTATCGGCGGGAGGCGTGGCTGCCGATGACGTCCCGACCCACCCGCGCCGCGCTGCTCGTCGCGGCTGTCCTCGGCCTTTCGGTCGTACCCGCCCTGGACGCGCGTGCCGAGATCGCGCACGTCCCCGGAGCGGCCGCGCATGCGCATGTCTTCGCCGGGCGCGTCCATCGCGGCGTCGACTTCGCCCTGCCCCGCGCGGCCGCGATCAGTGGACGGATCACCCGTCGGGGTGACCGCGGCGTGTACAACGCGGTCGTCCGCTTCTTCACCGCCTCCGGACGGGCGGTCGCCACCACCCGGACCGACGGTCGCGGACACTTCCACGCGATCGGGCTGCCCCCGGCCGAGACCGGCTATTACGTCTGCGCGAACCACCACGACGACGCATCGGTCGCCCGGCAGGCCGCGGGCAACCTCGGCCGCTGCCTGGGCAGCGCCGTGCGCTACGGCGGGCGGCACCCGACGACCGGCGCGCAGCTGGTCGCGGCTCGGGCGGGCGTGGTGACGCGCGGGGTCACCTTCCGGCTGCCGCCCGGCGGCGCCATCTCCGGCGCGCTTCGGTCGGCAGATACCGGCCACGACCTCGGCGGGCTGGTCGCCGTACTGTTCGACAGCACCGGCAAACGACTGCGCGCCCACCAGGCCGACGGCCCGTACCAGTTCTCCGGGCTACCGGCCGGCGACTACCGGGTGTGTTTCGACGCGACCGGGCGCACCACCGGCGGCGTCTACGACTCGCAGACCGGGTGGTACGGCACCGGGTTCCTCGACCGCTGTTACGGCGGGGTCCGGTGGGACGGCGGCGCGGCGCCGGCGGGTGCGCGCACCATCCACGTCCGCATCGGCAAGCACCTGCGCGGGCTCGGCACCTCGTTCCGCGTCGCCGGCGCGGTCACCGGCGCGGTCACCGCGGTCACGGCGCCGCACTCGGCGATCGAACACGCGTTAGTACGCATCTACCGGCACGGCCTGCAGATCGCCGAGGTACGTACCGGACGCGAGGGCCGCTATCGCATCATCGCCTTGCCGCCGGCCGACGACTACCGGGTGTGCACCGTCTCGGGCCGGGTCACCGGGCTGCCGTACCGGTACGACATCGGACAGTGCGTCGCGAACGTGTCGGTGTCGACCCGCGGCACCCACGACGGCGTCGACCTGTCCGAACAGCACTCACCGCAGCACTTCGGAGCACGTGCAGGCACCGTGCGCGACATGGCCGGCACCGAGCTCAACGGGGTCTACGTCGACGTCTACGACGCCAACCACCGGCACCGGGCAACAACCACGACAGCGGCCGACGGCAGCTACGTCGTGCGCGCGCTGCCGGTCGGGCGCTACCTGGTCTGCTTCAACCAGACGGCCGGCGGCGAACCGAGCCGGTATGCGGCGGCGTGCTTCGGGGGCCGGCCGTGGAACCAGGTCGACCTGCCGTCGCACGGCGATCTGGTCACCGTGCGGGCGGGACGGCTGCACCGCGACGTCGACACGAGTCTGCCGGTCGGCGGGACGATCACCGGGCACGTGCGGGCCGGGTCGCACCCGCTGGCCGAGACCACCGTGTGGCTGATCAGCGCGCACCACCGCGTCATCGACTGGCGTTGGACGGACCAAGCCGGCAACTATCACTTCATCGGGCTCGCCGGCGTGGCCCGCGGCTATCACGTGTGCGTGTCGGCACCCGCCTTCGGCGGCACCGGCTCGGCCGGGACGGGCCTTTCGGGTCAGTGCTTGCGAGGCTCGCTCTGGCGGCGCCCGCTCGATCCCGTCTCACGCTGACTGATCGCCCGTTCGACGACGACGGCGACGGCGTCCTCGTCGTTGGTGCCGACGACCTGGTCCGCCGCCGCGCGGGCGGCCGGATGCGCGTTGCCGACGGCGTAGGACGTCCCCGCCCACCGCAGCATCGAGATGTCGTTGGGCATGTCGCCGATCGCGGCAACCTCGTGCGGCGCGATCCCGTGACTGGCGGCCACGGTGGCCAACCCGGTCGCCTTGGTCACCCCGGGCGCCGCGATCTCGAGCAGGCCGATGGCCGACGAATGCGTGATCGACGCCCGTCCGGCCAGCATCGTGTCGGCCGAGATCAGGAACTCGTCCACGTCGAGCCCCTTGTCCTTCGCGAGCAGCTTGAGCAACGGACGGTCGGCGATCTCGTCGAGCGGCCCGAGGTGTGGCGCCGGGATCGGCCGGCCGCGCCGGTCGAGCTCGGGATTGATCGCCCAGTCGTGGATGTACTCCGGCTCGGCCGCGAACCCGTCGACGTACTCGACGGCGAAGGCGACCTCGGGGAAGCGCTCCCGGATGTCGCGCCCGACGGCGCGCGCGGCGGCGGCGGCCATCGGGTCGGTGCGCACGATCTGCTCGGTGCGCAGGTCGTAGACCACGGCGCCGTTGGCGCCGACCGCGATGCCGAGGTGCCCGGTCGCGTCGACGACCGGGTCGAGCCAGCGCGGCGGACGTCCGGTCACGAACACGACCACGATCCCCGTTGCGTCGGCGGCCTCGAGCGCGGCCCGCGTGCGCGGTGACACCGTCCCGTCCGAGCGCAGCAACGTGCCGTCCAGGTCCGTCGCCACCAGCTTGATCATGTGCCGAGCAGTTCGCGTCCGCCGAGATACGGACGCAGCGCGGCCGGCACGTAGACCGTGCCGTCGGGTTGCTGGTGGTGGTCGAGCAGGCAGGCGATGGTGCGCGCGACCGCGCACAGCGTGCCGTTGAGCGTGGCGACCGGCTCGTTGCCGTGCTCACCCTTGGTGCGGATGTTCAACCGCCGCGCCTGGAAAGTGGTGCAGTTGGACGTCGAGGTGAGCTCGCGGTACGCGCCCTGCGACGGGAACCAGGCCTCGATGTCGAACTTTCGTGCCGCGGACGAGCCGAGGTCACCCGCAGCCACGTCGATCACGCGGTAAGCCAGCTCGAGGCTGTCCATGAACTCGCGCTCCCACGCCAGCAGGCGCTGGTGCTCGTCGCGGGCCTCGTCGGCGGCGACGTAGGAGAACATCTCGACCTTGTCGAACCAGTGCACCCGAATGATGCCTTTGGTGTCCTTGCCGTAGGAGCCTGCCTCGCGTCGGAAGCAGGACGAGAATCCCGCGTACCGCAAAGGCAGATCCGGCAGGATCTCGTTGGAGTGATAGCCCGCCAGGGCCACTTCGGACGTCCCGACCAGATACAGCTCGTCGTCGGCGAGCCGGTACACCTCGGCTGCGTGTGCGCCGAGGAAGCCGGTGCCTTCCATGATTTCGGGACGGACCAGGGCCGGGGCGATCACCGGCGTGAACCCGGTGCGCTCGGCCTGCGCCATCGCCAGGTTGACCAGCGCCAGCTCGAGCTGCGCGCCGATGCCGGTGAGGAAGTAGAACCGCGCGCCGGACACCTTGGCGCCGCGCTCGGTGTCGATGGCGCCGAGATCGGCGCCGATCTCGGTGTGCTCGCGCGGCGCGGCCAGCTGCGGCACCGTGCCGACCGTCTCGAGGGTGACGAAGTCGTCCTCTCCGCCGGGTGGCACGCCGTCCTCGACGAGGTTCGGGATCGCGAGCTGCGCCTCGCGCAGCGCTGCGTCGGCGCGGTCCTGGTCGGCCTCGGCCGCCTTCACCTGCGTCGCGAGCTCTTTGGCCCGCTCGAGCAGGCCGGGCCGCTCGTCCGGGCTCGCCGTGGACACCGACCGCCCCAACGTCTTCTGCTCGCCGCGAAGCGAGTCGGCGCGCGACACCACGGCCCGGCGGGTCTCGTCGGCGGCGAGCAGCCCGTCGACCAGACCTTCGTCCGCACCGCGCACGCGCTGCGAGGCCCGCACGCGGTCGGGATTCTCGCGAACGGTCTTGAGGTCGATCACACCGCAACCCTACTGACGCCGCCGGCACACTCGGTTATCCACAGCCGCCGCCGATCGGGGGTGCTGTTGTGCGCTGCGTGCCTACAGTGCGGGCATGACCAACTTCGCGGTCGAGATCCCGGCGCTGCGGCAGGCATCGGTGCGCTCGGCATCTCTCGCGGCAGAGCTGCGGGCGGAACTGGTGGCGCTGCACCGAGCGGTCGACGCCGTGCTGACCGATGCGTGGCTGGGACAGGCCGCGGACACCTTCGACCGCGGGCTCAGCGAGTGGGAGGCCGGCGCGCGGGCGATGCTCGAGGCCCTCGATGAGCTGGCTGCGGCGCTCGAGTCGAGCGCTTCGGCGTATCTCGGGTGTGACCGGGCCGGCGCCGACGATCTGGCGCAGGCGGCGCGATGAGCTATCGGGCCGACATCGAAGCGCTGGCCGGGCTGATCGACCTGATGCGCCGGTTCGACGGGCGTGCGCACGAGCTCGCGGACCAGCTCTGCGGCGAGCAGCGCGCCCTGGCCGGCCAGTGGGACGGTGCCGCCGCGGACCGCGCGGCCGGCGCGCACCGGCGCTGGCTGGCCGGGCACGAGCAGGTGGAAACCGCGTTCGGCTCGTTGGCGGGCTTCGTCCGCGCTGCGCACGCCAACTACCGTTGCGCGGTCGAGGCCAACACCCGCATGTGGCGCTAGGGGCGCGTGGCGTGACATGCAGCCCCGACGGACCAGATTCCGGCGCCGGCCCTCGATAAGACCGAATTCGCGAGCTGAATTCGCGAGCAAACGCGTGCCCAACCATTATCCAGCGCAATGGAACCACGCTGAGTGACTCCACAAAACTTCGCGCGACCAAGTGCATGTTATCGTCAGCGGGCTCGAAATGTGCGCGCAGGTTTGCATCGGGAGGGTATTCATGCTTGTCGACTTCTGTGCGGCCCTGATTGCGCGCCCCGGTGCATAAGGCAGCACCGTCGGTTGTCCGCCTCGGCCTCATCGCCGCCGTACTGCTGGCGGTCGCGCTCTTCTGCGCCGCCCTTGCGATGTCGCCGCGGACCGTCGCCTCCACCACCGCGCGGACCGTCGCCGCAACGGATGCCGCACAGAAGATCAAGCACGTAGTCATCATCACGCAAGAGAATCGGTCGTTCGACAGCTACTTCGGCACCTACCCGGGCGCTGACGGAATTCCCATGCGTAAAGGCGTGCCCACCGTCTGCGCCGTCGACAAGACGACCGGCAGGTGTGTGAAGCCGTACGTGGACAACAACGACGTCAACATCGGCGGCCCGCACTCCGCAGGCAACTCGATCGGCGACATCGACGGTGGCCGCATGGACGGATTCATCTCCGAGTACCAGCGCAGAACCGGCTCGACTTCGATTAGCGACGTGATGGGATATCACACCCGAAAGAGCGTCGCCAATTACTGGAAATATGCCGACAACTTCGTCCTGAACGACCACATGTTCGCGTCATCGGATTCCTGGAGCCTGCCCGAGCATCTTTTCATGGTCTCGGAATGGTCGGCATCCTGCCCCAAGATCGGTGGCGCGATGTCCTGCACCGACTCCGACCTTCCGTCCGGCATTCCACCGGACATCGTCAACCCTGGGCACAACTTCGTGCGCGATTGCTCGCACCTTCACGTCTCCAAGTACTGCCGATTGCATTTGGTCAAGTTTCACATCGAGGGCACCCCGCTCGCCCACCGGATCGTGCTGTTCCTGCACCAGAAGTGCTACCTCGACAACAGTTACGTCGACGCCGACGACAGCTACAACTCGAATGTCTATTACCGGTGCCACGCAGCTTTGGGGAAAGCGACATTCCCGTCCGCGATCAAGAAGGCACTGTTGCGGGACGTGATCAAGCTGCTCACACCCAACTACGCCTGGACCGATCTGACGTATCTGATGTACCGGCAGCACGTGAGCTGGCGGTACTACGTCATGAACGGCACCGAGCCCGACTGCCGGCACGACGACGATGTCAGCTGTGCGTCGGTGCCGCAGAATGCCCACACGCCCGGCATCTGGAACCCACTGCCGTATTTCCAGACCGTCCGTGCCGACGACCAGACCCGCAACGTGCAGACCTTGTCGCACTTCTATCGCGACGCGCAGGACGGCACTCTGCCGGCGGTCTCATGGGTCACGCCGAGCTCGAAGGTGAGCGAGCACCCGCCCTCGCGGGTCAGCGTCGGCGAGGCCTGGGTGACCGGATTGATCAACACCATCATGAAGGGGCCGGACTGGCGGTCGACGGCGATCTTCGTGAGTTGGGACGAGTGGGGTGGCTTCTACGACCACGTCGTGCCGCCGAAGGCCGATGCGGACGGCTACGGGTTGCGGGTACCCGGCCTCGTCATCAGCCCCTACGCCAAGCGGGGCTACATCGACCACCAGACGCTGAGCCACGACGCGTACATCAAGTTCATCGAGGACGTGTTCCTGGGCGGCGCGCGCATCGACCCCGCCACCGACGGCCGTCCGGACCGCCGGCCCACGGTCCGCGAGAACAACCCGCAGCTCGGTGACCTGCTCGGCGACTTCGACTTCAACCAGAAGCCGCGGCGGCCGATGGTTCTCCCCGGCCAGATCGTGTTCGCGAAGTCGGGTTAGGACCGCTCGCCCGAGGTCGGGTCGTGGTAGCGGTGGCAGGACACCTCGACCTGCGAGCCCTCGACCGGCAGCAGTTCCGGCGCGTACCGCTGCGCGAACTGCACCCGCACCTTGCCGTTCTCCGGACGCAGATCCTCGACCCCGGTCCACAGCGGCTCGTCGGTGTCCGCCGAGCGCACCTGGTTGAGCAGCTCGATCTCGTCCTCACCGGCGCCGTGACCGAGACGCAGCAGCGCCACGCCCGTCGTCGGCTCCGGCACGTCGAAGTTCGTGGCCGGTCCCACCAGCGCCGACTCGCTCGCGTACTGGTCGGCGTCCACGTCGGTCCAGCGCTGCTCGAGCACCATCCGGATGTCCCGCGCCTCCCACCCGCACGGCCCGAACGCCTCGGGACAACGCGGGTGGAACGAGCACCCCAGCGGCGGCTTCGCGGCGTCCGGGATCTCGCCGCGTGGCAGGTCGCGCGCCATCCCACGCGACGGGTCGGGGTCGGGCACCGCCCGCAGCAACGCCTTCGTGTACGGATGGCGGGGCGAGTCGAAGATCTCCTCGACCGGGCCGATCTCGACGATCTTGCCCAGGTACATGATCGCGACGCGATCGCAGAAGAACCGCGCCGACGCCAGGTCGTGGGTGATGTAGATGTAGGTAAGGCCGAGATCGCGCTTGAGCTCGTTGAGCAATTCGAGGATCTTCGCCCGCACCGACATGTCGAGCATGGAGATCGGCTCGTCGGCAACGAGCAGTTCCGGGCCCAGCGCGATCGCCCGAGCGATGACCGCGCGCTGCTTCTGCCCGCCCGACAGCTCGTTCGGGTACTTCGTCATGAATCGCGACGCCGGTGCCAGGCCGACCCGCTCGAGGGCATCGGCGACGGCGGCGTCGCGGTTGTCGCTGTGCAGGCCGTGGATGCGCAGTGCGTCGGCGATCGCGGCGCCGACGGTCATCGACGGGTTCAGCGAGGCGTGCGGGTCCTGGAAAACCATCTGCAGCTTGCGGCGCAGCGGGCGCATCTGGCGTTCACCCAGCTGGGAGATCTCCCGGCCGCGAAACGTGATCGACCCGCCGGTCGGACGCACGAGGCCGAGCAGCGCCCGCCCGAGGGTCGACTTGCCCGACCCGGACTCTCCGACCAGACCGAGCACCTCCCCCGGCGCGAGGTCGAAGTTGACGCCGTCGACGGCACGGACGGTTCCGGCCGAGCCGCCGACCAGGCGCGAGAGCGCATTGGTGCGCAGTGCGTAGTGCACCTGCAGATCACGCAAGGACACGAGCGGCTCGGTGGTGGCCCGATCGTCCTTGTCGACCGCCAGCTCAGGCTTCGTCTGCAACGGACACCTCCTGGCGAGTCAGTGGGCGTCGCGACACGTCGTCGGCCGGCCGCAGCAGCCAACATTGCGCGTGGCGGCCCGGCGTGCCCACCGTCGGTGGGTCCTGATCGGCGCAGATCTTCATGGCGTGCTCGCAGCGGGGATGGAACCGGCAGGCGTTCGGCGGATGGACGAGGTCGGGCGGGGCGCCGGGGATCGAATGCAGCTCCTGCGTCGACAGCGAGATGGTCGACTTCAGCAGCGCCTGGGTGTACGGGTGCTGCGGATCGGCGAAGATCTCCCGTACCGGGCCCTGCTCGACGATGCGCCCGGCATACATCACCGCGACCCGGTCGCACGCCTCGGCGACGATGCCCAGGTTGTGCGTGATCAGCAGGATCGCGGGATGGAACTGCCTGCGGATGTCGGCGATGATCCGCAGGATCTGCGCCTCGACAAGCACGTCGAGCGCGGTGGTCGGCTCGTCGGCCACGATGAACTTCGGCCGCAGCGCAAGCGTCAGCGCGATCATGATTCGCTGCCGCATGCCGCCGGAGAACTCGTGTGGATAGGTGTCGTAGCGGGTGGGCGGGATCCCCAGTGCACGCAGCGCCTCGAGCGCCCGTTCGCGCCGCTGCCTCTTCTTCAGCTCGGGCGCGTGAACCTTCAGCGCCTCGTCGAAGTGGTCGCTGATCTTCATCAGCGGGTCGAGCCGGGTCATCGGCTCCTGGAAGATCAGGCCCATTCCGCCGCCACGGAGCCGGTCGCGCTGCTTACGCGGCAGCGCGAGCAGGTCCGTGCCGTCGAAGGTGACCGTGCCGTCGACCGCGGCGCCGCGCGGCACGAGGCCCATCAGCCCACGCCCCAGCGTCGACTTGCCGCACCCCGACTCGCCCACCAGCCCGAGGGTCTCGCCCGGCGCGAGGGAGAACGACACCTCGTCGACCGCACGGACGGGGCCGGCCGGGCCGGCGTACCAGACCCGCATGTCGTGGACGTCGAGAACCGCGTCGGTCACTTGGCACCGTCCTCGGTCTTGGCGCGCTTGGGAAAGACGACCCTCGAGATCTTTGACGTGCGCAGCAGCGGATTGAGCACGTCGTTGAGTGATTCGCCGACAAGGGTCACGCCGAGCACAAGGATCACGATCGCCAGGCCGGGAAAGACCCCCGACCACCAGAAGCCGTTGGCCACGTCGTTCTGCACGGCGGTGTTCAGGTCGTGCCCCCAGTCGGCGGCGGCGGTGGGTTCGATGCCGACACCGAGAAAGCCGAGACCGGCCAGGGTGAGGATGGCATCGCCTGCGTTGAGGGTCGCGATCACCGGGACGGTCTGCACGACGTTGCCGAAGACGTACCGAGCCATGATCGAAGTCGGGTTGGCTCCGATGGCCCGCGCGGCCTCGACGTACGGCTCCTCGCGAGCTGCGACGGTCGCGTTGCGGACGACGCGGAAGTACTGCGGCAGGTAGACGACGGTGATCGAGATGGCCGTCGCGAAGATGCCGGACCATTTCCCGCTGCTCCCGCCGCTGATCGCGACGGCGACCACGATGGCCAGCAGCAGCGGAGGAAACGCGAACAGCGAGTCTGCGACAAGCACCGCAACGCGGTCGAACCAGCCGCCGAAGTAGCCGGAGAGCAGCCCGAGCGGCACGCCGACGACGATCGAGAACACCACCGCGAGCACGACGACCTCGAGCGCGGTCTGCGCGCCGAAGATGACGCGCGAGTACACGTCGAAGCCGTCGACCGTGGTGCCGAACCAGTGCTGTGCCGACGGGGCAGCCTGGGTGGGGAAGAGCTTGGCGCCCACGCCCGTTTGGTCGAACCCGTACGGCGCGATCCAGGACGCGAACACCGCAAGAATCACCATGAAGAACACGAGGATCAGGCCGAATACGAGGGTGCCGCGCTGGAACCCGGAGGTCGCGCGCATGGCGGCCACGCCCGGGAAGCGGCTGCGTTTGACGTTGAGATCCTGGGCAGCGAGGCTTTCGCCCTCGGCAAGGGTGGTGGTCACCGAATGGCTCCTCTCAGTACCTGACGCGGGGGTCGAGGACAGCCGCGATCACGTCGATCACGAAACTGACCAGGGCCACGATCACGGCGAGTGCCGCAACTATGCCCTGCACTGCGACGTAGTCGGCGGCCTCGATGTAATGGGCGAGCGTGTAGCCGATGCCCTGCCACTCGAACGTGCTCTCGGTCAGGACGGCGCCCCCGAGCAGAACGGCGATCTGCAGGCCCATCACGGTGACGACCGGGATCATCGCGTTCTTGAAAGCGTGCTTGCGCATCACCTGGCGCTCCGGCACTCCCCTCGCTCGCGCCGCCTCGACGTAGTCCGAGCGCAGCGTCTGCAGCAGATTCACCCGGACGAGGCGTAGGAACACACCGGCGGTGAGCAGCCCGAGCGTGAGCGCCGGCAGGATCGCGTGCTTGAGCACGTCCCAGATGTAGCTGGTGTTGCCGTAGAGGATCGCGTTGAGCAGGTAGATGTGGGTGTTCGGCGAGACGTTCTGGATCGCGGCCTCGGCCTGGATGCTCGCCCTTCCGGACGGCGGCACCCAGCCGAGTTTGATCGCGAACAGCAACTGCAGCAGCAGGCCGACGTAGAACACCGGCATCGCGTAGGCGAGCACCGCGAGCACCCGCAGGACGGCGTCCGGGAGGCGGTCGCGGTAACGGGCAGCGACCCGTCCCAGTGGAAC
Source organism: Jatrophihabitans sp. (assembly GCA_036497285.1). Taxonomy (GTDB): domain Bacteria; phylum Actinomycetota; class Actinomycetes; order Mycobacteriales; family Jatrophihabitantaceae; genus RYN-133. The sequence goes on along the minus strand of DASXJR010000010.1, from coordinate 10,428 downwards.
TCCGATGAGAAACGCCAGGAGAAGCGCATAGACGGTGAGTTCCAGCGTGGCTGCGCCGCGGGTGACCAACAGGTGCGTCACGGGTTGGTTGTCCGTCACGGCCTTGCCGAAGTCGAGGTGGGCGATGCCGGAGATGTAATCCCAGTACTGGGTCAGCAGCGGCCGGTCGTAACCGGCCTTGTGCAACGCTGCCTTGATGACAGCCGGCGGGACGTGCCCGGAGAGGTGGGCCTCGATGGGGTTGCCCACGACCCGCATGGCGAAGAAGACGATCGTGACCAGGATCCATACCATCGGGATCACCAGCAACAGCCGCGTGAGCAGATAGGTGCGCAGCGAGCCGGACGACGACGAAGTGGTGGTCGTCGTCATCGGGATGCGCGCGCCAGGTGAGCGTTTACACCGGGTTCCATGGACCTACACCCTTGCATGGACGAAAAGTGCCGGGCACGCGCCCTCCGCGAAACGGAGTGCGCGTGCCCGGCAAGGTAGCCCGTCAGCTCTTGCTGAGCATCCAGAACCGGAACTGGTAGGTCGGGTCCAGGGTCTCCTGGACACCGCTGATGTTCGTCCCGGTCACCGCGACCTGGTAGCCCGACAGCAGCGGCAGGTACGGCATCTGACCGGTCGCCAAGATGTTCTGGATCTTGGCGAGCGCCTGGTCCGCCGTGGCGCCGGTGTGCGTCTCCTCCTGCACCAGCAGCGGGGCGACCTTGTCCTTGTCGCACGGACGGCTTCCGACCGGGGCCTTCGCGTCGCAGTAGTGCGCGCTCACGAAGTTGTCCGGGACGAGGAACGGCGACAGATAGTCGTCGGCGTTCACGTAGTCCGGGAACCAGCCCAGCTGGTAGATCGGGTAGGTGTCCTTGACCCGTGCGGGCGAGTAGACCGTGTACAGCGCCGAACCCAGGGTGACCTTGAACAGGCCGGTGGCCTCGAGCTGCTGCTTGATCGCGCCGTACTCCTGCGTCGAGGTCGGACCGTAGTGGTCGGTCGTGTACTCGATGTTCAGGCTGACCGGGGTCTTGACGCCGGCCTGCTGGAGCAGCTGCTGAGCCTTCGCCTTGTCCGGCTTGGTGCCGTACACGTCCTTGAACGGCGTCGTTGCGCCCTTGATGCCGGGCGGCACCATCGAGTACGACGGCTGGTAGGTGCCCTTGTAGATCTCGTTGGCCAGTTGGCTGCGGTCGACCGAGTAGGCCATCGCCTTGCGGATGGCTTCCTTCTGCGCATCGTTGGCACCGGGCATCGTCTTGAAGTTGAAGACGATGTAGCGCAACTCGCCGCCGGCACCCTTGATGACCTTCACGTTGCTGTCGCTGGACAGGCTCTGGATGTCACTCGGGGTCAACGTGCGGTAGGCGACGTCGATGTCACCACTCTGGATGTTCAGCTTGAGGTTCGACGACTCGCTGTAGGTCTTGACGATGATGTTCTGCGTCTTCGGGGTGTTCGGCCCCGAGTAGTTGGAGTTGGCGGTCAGGTTGGCCTGTTGGTTCTTGTCGAACGAGACCAGCTTGTACGGCCCGGAGCCGATGATCTGGCCGTCCGGCAGCTCCTTGTCCGCCGGGAACACCTTGCTGTCGACGATCGGGCCGGCAGCGGTGCCCAGGATGTACGGCCAGGTCTGGTCGTTCGGGTTCTTGAGCGTGAAGACGACCTTCGAGTCGCTCGGCGCGCTTACCGACTTCATGTTGGCGAGTAGCGAGGACGGGCCGTTCGGGTCGGCGATCTTGACCACGCGCGTGAAGGAGAATGCGACGTCCTTGGCGGTGAGCGGGTCACCGTTGGAGAACTTCAGCCCCGACTTCATCGTGCAGGTGTATTCGGTGGGCTTCGTGAACGAGCAGGACTGCGCGGCGTCCGGCTGCGGGGTCTTGCCGCCCGCCGGCACGTTCATCAGGAACTGATACAGGTTGTTGATGAAGAACGACGACCCGAAGTCATAAGCGCCGGCCGGGTCGAGCGCGATGACCTGATCGGTCGTGCCGATCGTGATGGTGTTGCCGCTGGTGCTGCCCGTGTTGGCGCCGGTACCACCGCCATTTGCACCGGTCGTCGATCCGCCGCTTGTCTTGCCGGCGCCGCAGGCGCTGAGCGCGACCGCGGCGAGCGTCGCGGTCGCAAGCGCGAGCCACTTTGTCCTCATTGCTCTCACCGGTCGAATTTCCTCTCTCCGGGAATGGAAGGTGGCTGACAGTAGTCCATAACGAGGCGATAACAGGGATCGGTCATGATGCGATTCGGTATCGGATTGCGATCGCCAGGAGGTGACTAGCCTCGAACTCATGACCGACCGGCTGCCGATCAAGATGCTGCACGACCGGGTGCTCGTCCGGGAACCGCGCGAGGAGGGCGAGCGGAAGTCCTCGGGCGGCATCCTCATCCCGGCGACCGCCCAGGTGGCCAAGCGGCTGATCTGGGCCGAAGTGCTCGCGGTGGGCAACCACGTGCGCGCCCTGCAGGTCGGCGATCGGGTGCTGTTCAGCCCCGACGACCGGCATGAGGTCGAGATCGCCGGCGACGAGTACCTGCTGCTGCGCGAACGCGATGTGCACGCGGTCGCCGCCGAGCGCAACGACGAGAACACCGGTCTCTACCTCTGACGCTCAGGAATTAGACAAATTTGCCGATCTTGACCTCGTGGATCCGGGTTGCCGGGTCTAGTCTCTGCCGGTCGGTACGGGTGGACGGAGGTGACGGCGTGCTGCCGGGACGTCGGATGGCGAGCGTCGTGCTCGCGTTGGCCGCTGGCCTCCTCCTTGCCGCATGCAGCAGCGGCGGCTCGAGTTCGACCTCGGTGTTCGACGTCAAGCCGGGCCAGTGCTTCGTCGCACCGAGCGAGGTCAAGGCGGAGCTGAGCAATCTCTCGCAGGTGCCCTGCACCAAGCAGCACACCCAAGAGGCCTACGCCCTCGTGACCTACCAGGCGGCGGGCGGCTCGGCGGCTTCCGCAGACGCAGGCACCTACCCCGGCCCGGACGTCCTCGACAAGTTCGCCAAGGGCGCATGCGCCCAGCACTTCACCGCCTACGTGGGCGTCGACTACCTGGAGTCGAAGCTGTACTTCACGTATCTGCTGCCGTCGGCACGCAGTTGGGAACAGGACAACGACCGGACCGTCATCTGCTTCGTGACAACCACCGGTGGCACCATGACCACGTCGGTCAAGGGTTCGAAGAAGTAGGGAGCACGCTATGCCTCCGAACGTGACGATGTCCGCGTCGATGATGTGCTCGTTCGGCATGGCTCCGTCGACCCTCATCGCGGTCCGGCCGACCGTGCTCATCGAGGGCAAGCCTGCCGCCACCATCCTCGACTTCGCGCCGATGACCAACATCGCGCCGTTCGGGATGTGCACGAGCATGGCCAACCCCACCGTCGCCGCGGCGACGGCGGCCGCGCTCGGCGTCCTGACCCCGATGCCCTGCGTGCCGGTGACGACGCCGTGGACCCCGCAGGCGCCCAAGACCGTGATCGCCGGCTCGCCCGCGCTCGCCCTCGGATCGACCTGCAACTGCGCGTGGGGCGGAGTCATCCAGATCACGAACCCCGGTGCGACCAAGACGATCTCGAGCTAAAGATGTCCTCCCGAAGCGGTAACGGCGGCGCTTGATCCGGACCCTCCGGGTCCGGTCCGGGGGTGGTTGAAGCGCCTCGAAACCCCTGATTTCGGCGGCGTTCACGCGCCAGATGCCCGATTAACGCGGTTCCGGGCCGTTTGCGGCAGGAATTGAGGAAGACGTGAGGTTCGCAAGTGTTTTGATCCCCCGGTAGCAGGCATATGTTGCGCGCGGTTGATCATCGCGGATCGGCGGTGACGAGAACCAAACAGCTCCCAACAGCTTGGATGGAGGCAGTCCGCGATGCCCACGTACACAGCCCCCGGTGTCTACGTCGAAGAGGTTCCGTCGTCCCAGAAGGTGCTCAGCGCGGCACCAACCGCGGTCGCCGCCTTCGTCGGATTCACCGAGAAGGCCCCCACCGATGATCCGAACGACCCGCAGGGCCTGGCGCCCCGCCTGGTAACCAGCTGGTCGCAGTTCGAAGCGCTCTACGGCAGCTTTGCCGAGGGCTGCGTGCTCCCGCTCTCCGTGTACGGCTACTTCGCCAACGGCGGCAGCATCGCCTACATCTGCCGGATCCCGAACACCGAGCCCGCCGGCAAGCCGTCGATGCTGGCCCTCCCGGCCGCCGACCGTTCGCTCGGTGAGCCGCTGAAGATCGAGAGCGTCGATCCCGACGCCGAGATCACCGTTGACATCGCCACCGAGGACCTCGGCGACGACGCCCCTGAGGGCCCCTCGCCGTTCACCCTCACCGTGCTCCTGAACGGGGCCGAGGTCGAGTCGTTCTCCGGTCTCGACTTCGGCAGCGGCGACAGCAACGTCAAGACCGCCGTGAACAAGACCTCTACGAAGATCAAGGTCGATCTGACCCTCGACCAGGGCGTCGACCTGTCCCAGCAGCTCGAGCTGGTCAAGCCGGGCCGCTATCGCCTGGAGAAGGCCGCGCCGGTGCCGGTGCCCGTCAACGGCCGCAAGTTCGCCGGTTCCGAGTCGGCCCGCAACGGCATCAACGGCCTGGCCGTCGCCGAGGACGTCACGATGGTGATCGTTCCCGACCTGATCACCGCCTGCACCAAGGAGGACGGGTCGATCGACCTGAACCTCTGGAAGGCCGTGCAGACCGCGCTGATCTCGCACTGCGAGCAGAACGGCAACCGGATGGCCGTCCTCGACGCGCCTCCCGGCATGAACCCGCAGCAGGTCAAGGAATGGCGCAGCGAGATCGCCATGTACGACTCGGCCTACGCCGCGCTGTACTACCCCTGGATCAAGGTCGAGAACCCGATCGGCGTCAACGGCAACGCGGAGGTCTTCGTGCCGCCGTCGGGCCACGTCGCCGGCGTGTGGGCGCGCACCGACGAGACCCGTGGTGTGTGGAAGGCCCCGGCCAACGACACGATCCGCGGCGTCCTCGACATCGAGCGCGCGGTGACGCAGAACGAGCAGGGCCTACTCAACCCGATCGGCATCAACTGCATCCGTCCGTTCGGCACCCGCGGCATCCGCATCTGGGGCGCCCGCACCCTGTCCTCGGACTCCGACTGGCGCTACATCAACGTGCGTCGCCTGTTCAACATGATCGAGTCGACGATCCTCGAAGGCACCCAGTACGCCGTCTTCGAGCCGAACGACATGTCGCTGTGGGAGGGCGTCAAGCGCACGCTCAACGCGTTCCTGCGTGGCTTGTGGTCGGCCGGCGCACTGTTCGGTTCCACCGCGGACCAGGCCTTCTACGTCAAGTGCGACGCGGAGACCAACCCGCCGGAGTCCATCGACGAGGGCAAGCTGGTGGTCGAGGTCGGCATCGCTCCGGTCAAGCCCGCCGAGTTCGTCGTGTTCCGTATCAGCCAGCAGAAGCAGTCCGCGTCCTGATCCGGCGCGACACGACACGATTCCTATTTCGAAAAGCCCCCTCGCAAGTACTCGGTATCCCAAAGGTGGAATGAAAGATGCCTAACGACCTGATCTCGACCGATCCGCTGATTGCACAGAACTTCTTCCTGGAGATCGACGGAGAGGTCATCACCTCGCTGTCCGGGGTGTCCGGCCTCGACCTCGAGGTCGACGTCGCGACGACCACCCAGGTCGGCAAGGACGGCAAGCAGCAGCTGGTCAAGACCCGGGGCGGCGCCAACAAGGTGCCGGACCTGAGCCTGACCCGCCTCGCTCCGCCGGACGCGACCGCCGACCCGCTGTGGACCTGGTTCATGGACATCCACGGCAAGGGCATGTCGCTCGCGGACCGCACCAGCAACCGCAAGAACGGCTCGATCGTGATGTACGACAGCACCCACACCGAGGTGGCCCGGTTCAACTTCGAGAAGGGCTGGCCCACCAAGATCGCAACCGATGCGCTGAGCGTCGACTCGAACGACCCGGTGAAGGAAACCGTCACCCTGACGATCGAGAAGCTCGAGCGGGTCAAGTAACCCGCCCGCGGGTAACCGGCCTGTCCCCCCAACACGTCTGAGTGATCTAGTACGCGCATGAGCGGTTTGAAGACAAGTTACGAATTCACCCTCCCGAGAGGGTACGTAGATCATCTCGGGCAGTTGCACACGACGGGCACCATGCGGCTCGCAACGGCGCGCGACGAACTCGCGCCGTTGCGGGACCCGACCGTCACCGGCCCTGACGACCCGCGCCTGACCGTTCTGGTTCTGGCGCGGGTCGTCGAACGGCTGGGTGATCTGCCTCAGGTGACCCCGCACGAGATCGAAGGACTGTTCGCCGTCGACCTGGCGTTCTTGCAGGACTTCTACGGCGTGATCAATTTCGGAAGCCAGGAGGAATACGACGCGCTGGTGAACGCGCAGCAGAGCACACCTCTGCTGGGTAGCGCGGCACCGGCGACCGAGCAGACCTCGACCACGGCAGCCCCTGCCGCGGAGGCGTCCGAGCCTACGGAGAAGGAGGCCGGCGATGAGCCACCGGCACCTCGTCCTGCGCTCCGGACCGCCGTCGAGGAGCTTCCGCGCCGCGCGCTGTGACGGGGTGGTGATCGCAGATGATGCGCTACCCCACCGATGCGCTCTGGCAGGAGATGGCGTATCTGGCCTATCACCTGCACTGGGATCTCGAGCAGTTGCTCGATCTCGAACACATGGACCGCGTGCGGATGGTGCGCGCGGTTGCTTCGTTGAACGAGCGGGCCTGGCAGGCGGTGCGTGAATATGCCCAATAGCGACACTCCACTCGGCGGCGACATCACGATTGCCGACCGCTTCCTCTTCGAGGTGGACGGCGTCGAGATCGGCATCTTCCGCGAGGTCACCGGCTTGCAGGTCACGGTCAACGTCGTCGAGATCAGCGAGGGCGGCCAGAACAGCTTCACCCACAAGCTGCCGTCGCGGATGACCTGGCCGAACATTGTGTTCAAGCGCGGGCTCACCCAGAGCGACGCGCTGTTCGACTGGCTGCAGAAGTCCTCGGGTGAGGGCTTCGCCGGCAACTCCGACAAGCTCACCCGGTCGACGGGCGCGGTCACCGCGATCGACCCGATCGGTACCCGGCTGCGGTCGTGGGAGTTCATCGACGTGTTCCCGGTTCGCTGGAAGGGGCCGGACTTCGCCGTCGGCGACAACAGTGTGCTCGAGGAGGAACTCGAGGTCGCGCATCACGGCTTCCGGGCCAAGACGCAGGCGAGCACTGCATGACCACTCCCGACCTGACCGGACCCGGCACCAGTGCATTCGGCCACGGCGTGGTCGATCGATTGCGCGTGCCCGGGCCGCGTCGACGGCCGGCGTGGATCGGCAGCATCGCCTCCAGCAGCGTCCGCTTCGCCGCCGGTACCGCTCGACCGATCCCGGTGCGACGGATGCTGGGCGGCCCGGAGGTCGCGCGGGTGCGGTCCTACCGCGACGCCTACATCGCCCCGCCCCGGTGGTGGACGCCCGAGGCTGAGGCTGAGCCGGAAGGGCAGCCGGCGCAGACGATCCGGCGCGCGCCGGTGCAGTCGGCCGGCCTGCCCGCCCGCGGCCTGCCCAAGGCGGTCCGACGAGTACCCAACGAGCAGACCTACACCCCTGGCGGAATCGTCGCCGGGTTGCACGCCGAGGTCATCAACGTCCGCCGGTCCGACGCCACCGTCGCCGCCGGGCCGATGCTGATGAACCACGACCGGCAACGGCTGACCCCCAGCCGGACACCCGAACCCGCGGGACGAGGCGCGCCACCGGCGGGGAACCCAGCCGGGAACGGCCACGGGCCAGGTGCCGGTTCCACGGCGCCCGCCGTTCCCGGAGCCGGCGCGCGCCAGTCCGCGCCCGCCGGCACGGCCACGAACCCAACGACGCTGACAACGCCGGCAATACCGTCAATGCCGGCAGTGCCGTCAGCGCAGACGCCTGCCGTTGCTTCGGCAGGGCCCGCGGCGGCGCTGCGGGCGCCGTCCTCGCCTCCCCCCGGCACTGCGCGCGCCGGCGCGCCGACGCGCGCGCCGATCATCTCGCGGTTCCTGTCTGCGGTGCGGCGCACGGTCGCCGAGATCGCCCCGGCGCCGGTCCGACGCTCTGCCGGTGCGCCCGCGAGCGGAACAGGTTCGCCGTTTGCCGCTGGGGCACCGTCACGGGCCGCCACCGTGCCCGCTGCACCATCGGTCACCGCGTCGACTGCTTCTGCATCGGCTGCCATTGCCCAGCTAGCTGACGAAGCGCCCGCCGCTTCGACGATCGGCGCGGCGTCGGCCCAGACTGTTGCGAGCGACTCGGTAGCGTCCGTATCCGAGTCCTCGTCCGCATCTGCGTCTGCGTCTGCGCCGACCGACCCACGTGATGAGGTAGCCGCGTCCGGACCGGCGGCGGTCGGCAGTTCAGCGCCGCTCGGCAGGAACGCTGCGTTGCCCGGGTTGCGCCGCTCGCTCAATACCGCGATCACCGCCACCGGCCCACTCGGCGTCGTGAGCAGCTTTGCCGATTCCCCGACGAATTCCTCTGCGCGAAGCACGCCCGCGCCGCTGCGGCGCATGCTCGGCCCGGCGCACCCGCTACGCCCTGCGACCCGCCTCGGCGATGCTGCGTCGCGACCGACCACGGTGATCGCCCGGGGCGGGGAGCAGTCCGGCGCGCCTGCCGGTTCGACGGCGCCGGCCGCGACAGCCGGTGCGGCATCGAGTGCGACCGTGCGCGGCACCGCGACCGTCCCGGCAAGTCCGACCACGCAACCGGCATCGGGCACGACCACGGCGAGTTGGCCGAGTTGGGCGATGCCGCCGCAGTCATCGTCCGGCGGATCGGCGCCCGCGCCGGCTGGAAGCGAACCGGCTCCCGCAGGTACTGCGTCGCCCTCGCCGGCTACGAGCCCGGCCGCGCGAGACGCACGTTCCGCGGACGCTCCGACGGTGTTCCGCACTCCCGCGTCGGCCGCACCCGCGTCGGCCGCACCCGCGTCGGCCGCAGAGGCGAGCGCATCGGGCGATCAGGTCGCCCGGCCCGGTACGGCTGCGGCGGGCGAACCGGGGACGCGTGCGTCTTCGGCGAGTTCGTCGGCACTGCCGTCGGCACTGTCGTCGGCAAGCTCTCCGGCGATGTCATCCGCGGCGACGTCAGCGGCGGGTGCAGCCCCGACTGCGTCCAGCCCGCAGGCTCCGGCCTGGCGTCCGGGGCAGGCCCGCGGCCTCGGGCTGGCCAGCGTCCGCCGCTTCGGTCACGGACATCGCGGTCTGCGCGCAGACGGCGAGATCCGTCCGGCGCTGTCGATCCAGCGGCTGTCCGCCGTCGGCGTGAGTCGCGCACCGGCCCTGCCGGCGTTGCCCGCCGCGGGCGCCGCGCCCGCCGCCGTCCGTGCGGTTTCCGACCCGGTGGCACGGCGAACTGGGACGGCGACAAACGCAGCGGTTGCCGCTCCGGTAGCTGCGAACACCCCGACCTCGTCGGTGGCACCGTCGAGCACCCCGACGCATTCGGTGTCAGCGTCGTCGGCCGCCAAGACGGATGCTGCCAAGACAGCTCCTGCCCACCCTTCCACCGGGGCCTCCGCGCCGGTGGCGGCCTCGGGCTCGCCCGCAGCGAACGCACCGGCCTTGACGTCGCAGAGTCCTGTTGATCGCCCGGTCCGCCGCAGCGCGACCGTCGGCGGCAACCCTGCCCACCGGCACAGCCTCGCGTGTGCCGAGGACTGCGCGGTGACCGACGCCGGGGTACCGGCCATCCGGCGCCTGGCGGCCGTCTCCATGCCGGAGCTGATCAGCGTCGCGCGTACTCCCGCGGCGACCCGCGAGCTGGCTGCTGTCGGCGCCGGGGCGCCCGGAGCACGTGCCGGGTTACCCAGCGGGTTCGGCCCGTCGACCTCGATCGTCCCGGCGGGTGTCGCCGGGGGCACCGCGCCGGTGAGTGCGCCCACGGCCGCCCTGGTGAGTGACCCGCCCCGACCGGGTCGGCCCTCGGCGCGGGCAGCAACTGCCGGCCCGGCGGGCAGCACCGTGAGGCGGTCGAGCGTTGCCACCTCGTCCTCGCCTTCGACCACGTCCTCAACGTCGTCCTCGTCCGCCCGCACAGCCGCATCGTCCGGCGCACAGCCCCGGCTCGCACGTACGTCCTACCTGCCGGCGCCGCCGCCGATCAGCATCCGCCCCGCGCCCGTCGACGGACCCGAACTGCCGGCCGCAGCGCGTGGGCGCAGCAGCAGCAGCGTTCCCGTTCGCCGCAGCACCGACCTGGAGCGCGCAGGCGGGCCGCCGACACCGCGGTCGGCGCTGGCCGAATCCACCGCGCACCTGTTCCAGGCGGCCCGACTTGCCGATGGACCAATACGACGCAGCACTCACAGCCATGCCACCAGCGGAGGACCGACGATGAGCCCGAGCGGGAATTTGCCGATCCGCCGCGCGGTCACGATCGACGAGCTGCAGATCTCCGCC
>DASXJR010000009.1:0-14441 GCA_036497285.1 Jatrophihabitans sp. | reverse complement strand
TGCTCAGCTGTCGGGCAGCTCGTACTCGGCGAAGCGATCGCGCAGTGTCTTCTTCGAGAACTTCCCGACACTCGTCTTGGGGATTTCGTCTATGAACACCACATCGTCAGGGACCTGCCACTTCCCAAGGCGTTCGGCGAGATAGTTTCGGATTTCGTCCTTGTCAGCACTCTCGCCCTCCTTCAGGACGACGCAGGCGAGCGGTCGCTCCGACCACTTCGGGTGCGGGACGGCGATCACGGCGGCCTCGGCGACCTTCGGGTGGCCCATGATCTCGTTCTCGAGCGCGACCGAACTGATCCACTCGCCGCCGGACTTGACCAGGTCCTTGGTGCGGTCGACGAGACGGACGTAGCCGAGCGGGCTGATCGCGGCGACATCGCCGGTCCGCAGCCAGCCGTCGGGCGAGAACTGCTCGCCCGGCTCGTCGGTCCGGTAGTACTGCCTGGCGACCCAGGGCCCCTTGCACTCGATCTCGCCGGTCGCCTCGTCGTCCCAGGGCAGTTCCTCGCGGGTGTCCGAGTCGACGATGCGGACCTCGACGCCCGGCGGGCAGATGCCCACACCCGAGCGCAGCGTCGCCTTGGCCTCGTCGGTGTCGTGCGCGATCTCGGAGCGCTCGATCCACACCGTCGCGATCGGCGAGGTCTCGGTCATGCCCCAGGCCTGCGTGATCGGGATCCCGATCGCCTCGCGCCACGCTTCGGACAGCGCTTTCGGCACGGCCGATCCGCCGCAGATGATCGTGCGCAGCGAGGACAGATCGTGGTCCTTGAGCATCGGGACCATGCCCATCCAGATCGTCGGGACGCCGGCCGCGACCGTGACGCCTTCGGACTCGATCAACGTGATCAGTGTCGCCGGCGTCAGGTCCGGGCCGGGCATGACGAACGACGAGCCCGCCATGAACGCCGCGTAGGGCAGGCCCCAGGCGTTGGCGTGGAACATCGGGACGACCGGCAGGATGCGGTCGTTCTCGCGCAGGGTGAACGTCGACGCGGTCAGCGCGGAGTTCGAATGCAGCCACATCGAGCGATGGCTGTAGAACACGCCCTTCGGGTTGCCGGTGGTGCCGGTGGTGTAGCAGATCGCGGCGCCGCGGTGCTCGTCGTCGACCCGGTCGGAGAAGTCGATCGGCTCGGCGCCACCGACGACCTCCTCGTAGCGGACCACGCGCGGGTCGTCGGGCAGCTCCGAGCCGGCACCGTCGTCCATCACCACGACGTGCTTGACCGTGTCGAGCTCGGGCAGGTACTTGGCGAACATCGGCAGCAGCGAGTTGTCGACGAACACCACTTCGTCCTCGGCGTGGTTCACCGTGTAGATCAACTGTTCCGGGAAGTACCGGATGTTCGCGGTGTGCATGACCCGGCCCGTCCCCGGGATCGCGAAGTACAGCGCCAGGTGATGGGCGCTGTTCCAGGCGAAGGTCGCCACCCGTCCCTCGGCCGACACACCGAACGTGTCGAGCGCGGAGGCGATCTTGCGGGCCTCGGCGCGAACGTCGGCGAACGTGCTGGTCTCGACCCCGTTCTTCGTGTTGGTGACGACGGTCTTCGTCCCGAAGTACCGGCCGCCACGCTCGAAGATCCAGTTGGTGGTGAGCTGTGTGTCTTGCATGAGTCCCTGCATGACCAAACCTTGCTGCACGCCCCCGGGCAGGGCAAGTGACAGTTGCTCACGAGGCCCTCGTGATCTGGTACGCGTGCGTGGACATCGAGTGCCCGCTCAGGAACCCGTGCGCGGAGGCGAGAAACGCGTCGACCGAGTCGCTGCCCGCGGTCTGCGCCTCGGTCGCTTCCGGCAGGTACGACTCGTCCAGGTCGTGGTTCGCGCCGATGCCGCCGTGGTCGTCGTCGATGCGCACGGTGGTGACGTTGCGGCGGTCCGGATTGGCCGCTGCGTCGAGCCGCGGAACGATGTCGGCGTCGTTCTCGAGCGAGAGCAGCTGCACGTTGGCGGGCAGCTTTGCGACGAGCCCGCCGACGGGCGAGCCCGCGGTCACGACGTGGGTGATCCGCTACCGGCCCGAGCTCGCCGCGTCACGGGCGGCGTCGACGGCGACGATGCCGCCCTCGCTGTGCCCGACGAGCAGCACGTCGGTGTCGGGGCCGATGCCGGCGTCGTCGAGTGCGGCGAAGATGCCTCGCTCGTAGGACGTGCTGCGCCCGGCGATCGCGATCACATCTGTGCCGACGCTCGTCACGTCGGTGACCGGTGCCGGGTTCCAGGACTTGGTGCCGGGGATGTCCACGATCGCCCGCCGGCGCCCGTCCGAACCAACCACGACCGACACCGAGATCTCGCCCGGCCGGCCCTGGTTGCGCGCGGACAGATCGACGATCAGATCGCTGAGCGCGCGCGGCGGCAGCACACCGGCCACGCTGTCGTCGCTGCCGAGGTCGTGCAGCACCGGGCGCCCGTCGGGCAACACGCAGGCGAGCTCACGCGGCACGGTGTACAGGAGTTCGCCTTCCGACAGGTGCGCCGCCGCCGCGACCAGGTTGACCGACCCGCCCGGCCGGAGTGCCGCGCCGAGACGGTGCAGGAACGAGGCGCCTACCTGCTGCTCGGTGGCCCGGTAGGACACGGCAGCGGTGACCAGTTCGAAGCCGAGGAAGGCGAGCCGGGTCGCGACGGCATGTACACCGGCGATCAGCGTGGCCAGGTCGGCACGGATCGCCGCGGCGCCGGCCGGGTCGGCGGTCTCGGTCGTGAGCAGCGCCCAGTCCAAGCTTGCCGCGCCGAGGGCGGCGAGCTCGTCGTCGACGGCGGTGCCGGTCGTGCGGAGGAGTGCGGCCAGGCCCAAGAAATCCTCGACGTGCGCGGCGATGCCGTCCGCGCCGCCCGTGACGACGACTGTGGATCCGCTGCCGCTCACGGTGAATCGGCCACCCGTCCGGCATGGATCCTGATCCGGTCGGCGAGCGCGGCCGTCCCGGTCGCGGCGAGCGTGAGATCGGCGACGACCTCGTCGAGTTCGGCCCGGAACCGGATCGCCGCGGGCGACCGCCAGCGCAGCTGCTCGCCGTGCAAGGCGACCAAGCGGGCCCGGGCTCGCAACACCTCGTCGTAGCCGTCGAGTCGCCCGGCACTGGCGAACAGTTCGGTGGCGTCCATGTGCGCCACCTTCCCGCTGTCCGATGGGTGACGGGGGCGTCGAGCGGCAGCTTGTGGATGTTCGTCTGCGGCGACGCGCCGTCGTCCACAGCGCGCCGTGCGGCCTTCGCCACAGCCGTCGTGATTGAATGAGACGAGGCAAATCACACCGGTGGAATTCGACTACGGTCGGATCAGTCAGCCAGTCCACGGTGCGGCCGCAGGTACGAAATAGGGAGCGCGACTCGTATGGCCAATGGCGATCACGCCCACGCCGCTTCGACGGACGATTCGACGTCGGAGCAGGCAGCGTCGGGCGGGCTGAGCCGCCGCGATCGCGAGATCCTCGCCTTCGAGCGTCAGTGGTGGAAGTACGCCGGCGCCAAGGAGCAGGCGATCCGCGAACTGTTCGACATGTCGACCACGCGCTACTACCAGGTGCTCAACGCCCTGATCGACACGCCGGCTGCGCTCGCCGCCGACCCGATGCTGGTCAAGCGACTGCGTCGACTGCGTGCGAGCCGGCAGCGCCAGCGCTCTGCTCGCCGCCTCGGTATCGAGGTCTGACACCGCACGGAAGCGACCCTGCGCGCTCGGCCCGCGGAGCCGTTGGGCAAGATGCAGGGCGATATTTGCTGACCGGCCTGTAGTGGAGCAATGAACGAACCGGACCAGGGCGCTGCCGAACCCGAGCACGCGCACCGCCGATTGGGCTTGCATGTACCGCGCGGTCGGGTGGCGCGCCAACTTGCCCGCCGCCGGCGCCGTGAGCGCGTGATCGGCATCCTGATCGCCGTCCTCGGCATCGCCGTCCTGATCATCGCGTTCGTCGCCTTGCGCCACCCGCGCCAGGCGGCAACCGCGGCCGGCTCGGACACCCGTAAGACCACACCGAGCGCGTCGCCATCGCTCGCTCCGTCCTCGCCGTTGTCGCTCTCGCCGTCATCGAGCACGAACTCCGGCGCCTCGGCGATCGGCTCCAAGCCGCTGATCGTGCTGAACCAGACCACCACGCCCGACCTGGCGGCACAGGCGGCGCAGCGGTTCCGGTCCGGCGGGTGGCGCGTGACGTCGACACAGGAGGGCTACCAGAACGACGTCATCACCACGACCGCCTATTACGACCCGAACATCACAGGGGCACTACGTGCGGCCAACGCACTACGCAACCAGTACTCGACGATCCACCGCGTCGCCGAGCGATTCCCGGAACTGCCCCCGGGCGCGGTCGTGGTTGTGCTCACGACCGACTACTCCTCGACCTGACGCATTCGCGCCCTGTGCCAGAATGACCTCATAACCGAATAGCACCGCTCATCCAGAGGGGCAGAGGGACCGGCCCGACGAAGCCCCGGCAACCGCGTGTGAAGCATCGGCACTGACGCCGCGCGCCTACACGAAGGTGCCAACTCCGGCCTGGCCGCGTTCGCGCGTCGGGAAAGATGAGGAGAAAGGCCTCGTTCCGCATGACTGCCCTTGCACTGTCTCCCGCCGCAGGACTCTCCTGTCGCAACTGCGGCGCCACCTACCCGCTCGGTGCCCAGCACGCGTGCGTCGAATGCTTCGGCCCGCTCGAGATCAGCTACGACGCGGACGCGCTGGCCCGGGTTACGCGCGACGAGATCGCCGCCGGCCCGCACTCGCTGTGGCGCTACGCCGGACTGCTGCCCGTCGGCCAGGATCCGGCGACCCGGGTCGACTCCGGCACCGGCATGACCCCGCTGATCCGCGCCGACCGCCTCGCCGAGGAACTGGGGTTCACCGCTCCTCTGTGGGTGAAGGACGACTCGGCCAACCCGACACACTCGTTCAAGGACCGTGTCGTCTCGGTGGCGATCACCGCCGCTCGCGAGCTCGGCTTCGAGCGGATCGCGTGTGCATCGACAGGAAACCTGGGTAATTCGGTTGCCGCGCACGCGGCCCGGATCGGCATGCCGTCGATCGTGTTCGTGCCCGCCGATCTCGAGGCGCCGAAGATCGTGCAGAGCGCGATCTACGGCGGCACGCTGGTGGGCATCCAGGGCTCGTACGACGACGTGAACCGGTTGTGCTCGGAGCTGTCCGAGACCGACGAGTTCGAAAACACCGGCTTCGTGAACGTCAACGTCCGTCCGTACTACGCGGAGGGATCCAAGACGCTCGGGTACGAGGTCGCCGAACAACTCGGCTGGCGGTTGCCGGGGCAGTACGTCGCGCCGATGGCGTCCGGGTCGATGCTCACGAAGATCAACAAGGCGTTCAAGGAACTGGTGGCGGCCGGGCTGGTGCCGGCGTCGCCGTGGAAGGTGTACGGCGCGCAGTCCGCGGGCTGTTCACCGATCGCCACCGCGTTCGCGAACGGCACCGACGACGTGATCCCCGTCCGTCCGACCGGCATCGCCAAGTCGCTGAACATCGGCAGCCCGGCAGACGGCCCGTACGCGCTCGATGCGGTGCGCTCGTCCGGCGGTGCCATGGCCGCGGTCGACGACGACGAGATCCGCGCGGGCATCCGGCTGCTGGCGCGCACGACCGGGGTGTTCGCCGAGACGGCCGGCGGGGTGACGACCGCGGTGCTGAAGAAGCTGGTCGAGACCGGCGACATCGACACGTCCGTCGAGACGGTCATCTACAACACCGGTGACGGCCTCAAGACCATCGACGCAGTGAGCGGGGGAGCCGCCCCCACGGCAGTGATCGCGCCCACGATCAAGGGCATGCGCGAAGCCGGCCTCCTCTAAGACGCACTTTTGGCGGCGTGCCGTCAAATAGCACGGCACGCCGCCAAAAGTGATTAGCTGCGCGCGGTCGCGCTGTAGTGCGATGCGTCCCCGACCAGGCTGTAGCTGTGGCGGCCGTCGAGACCGACCGGAACGTCCCCGTCGACGGTGACCCGGTGGAGCAGGCGCGGCAGGTCGTCGTAGTCGTCGGGTGCGTAGTGCTGCGTGGTGCGGTTGTCCCAGATGACGACGTCACCCGGCGCCCACTGCCAGCGGATGGTGTTCTCCGGCCGGGTGACGTACGCCTGCAGCAGCCGCAGGATGTCGCGTGACTCGGTGTTCGACAGCCCGACGATGCGCTGCGCGAACCCGCCGATGAACAGGTTGCGGTTGCCGGTGTCCGGATGTACCCGCACGACCGGATGCACCGTTTCGAACTTGCGCGAGATGAACCGTTGGCGACGCTCCTCGTGCCCGTCCTTGTGCAGGTGCGGCACGGCGTAGTCGTAGTCGTTCGTGTGCACCGCGTCGAGGGTGCCGGCGAAGTTGCGCAGCGGCTCGGGCAGATCGCGGTAGGCGCTGGCCGTGTCCGCGAACAGCGTGTTGCCGCCGTACGGCGGGATGGTGATCCCGCGCAGGCTGGTCGCCTTGGGCGGCGCCGGCACGAACGTGACGTCGGTGTGCCAGTTGTTGGCCCGTGCCCCGCCCAGGCTGTCGACGGGAAGGACGTTCGGCTGGCCCTCGACCGACTCGACGGTGGGGTGCGCGGTGGTCAGGCTTCCGAAGTGTGCCGCGAATGCCTGGTGCGCGTCGTCGTCGAGATGCTGGCCGCGGATGCCGAGCACCTTGTGCTCCAGCAGCGCGTTGTTGATGAACGCGACGCTGTCGGCGTCCAGCGGGCGCGTCAGGTCGATGCCGACGAGCTCGGCGCCGAACCGGCCGGACAGCTTGCGGGCGTCGCGGGTCGTGGTTGCTGTCATGCTGCGTGCTCCTTCGTGCGGTTGGTGTTCGGGACGGGACGCGCGAGGCCGTAGTGCTCGCGCAAGGTGGTGCCGGTGTACTCGGTGCGGAACAGCCCGCGCCGCTGTAGTTCGGGGACGACGTGCTCGACGAAGTCCTCGAGGCCGCCGGGCAGGTTGGGCGGCATCACGTTGAAGCCGTCGGCCGCGCCGGAGTGGAACCAGAGATCGAGCTGGTCGGCCACCTGCTCGGGCGTGCCGGCGAAGACGCGGTGTCCACGCCCGCCGGCCATCCGCTCGATGACCTGGCGGATCGTCAGGTTCTCGCGCCGCGCGAGCTGCTTGACCAGCGTCGACCGGCTCTTCATGCCGGCGACCGCGTCCTCGTCGGGCAGCGGCGGCAGCGGACCGTCGAGCGGGTACGGCTTGAGATCGTGTTCGAGGATGCGGGACAGCTGGTCGACGCTGTACTCGGGCGAGATCAGCGCGTTGAGTTCGGCCTCCTTGGCCTTCGCCTCGGCTTCGGTACCGCCGAGCACGGCGCAGATGCCCGGCAGGATGAGCACGTCCTCGGGCCGCCTGCCGTATGTGGTCACGCGCGACTTCAGATCGGCATAGAACGCCTGCCCGTCATCGAGGGTCTGCTGCGCGGTGAACACTGCCTCGGCGAAGCGCGCTGCGTACTCCCGGCCGGCCTCGGACGATCCGGCCTGGACAAGTAGCGGATGGCCCTGCACGGGACGGGGCAGGTTGAGTGGCCCCTGGACCTGGAAATACTTGCCGATGTGCTCGATCGGGCTGATCAGGTCGGTGTCGGCGTAGTGGCCCGTGTCCTTGTCGAGCACTCGGGCGTTGTCGCCCCAGCTGTCCCACAGTCGCTGCGCCACCTCGACGAACTCCGTCGCGCGGGCGTAGCGATCGGCGTGCGCGGGGCGCTTGTCGAGGTTGAAGTTCTGCGCCTCGTCCTCGCCGGCCGAGGTGACGATGTTCCATCCCGCCCGTCCCTTGCTGATGTGGTCGAGCGAGGCGAACTTGCGGGCGAGCTGGAACGGCTCGTAGTAAGACGTGGACGCGGTCGCGATCAGTCCGATGCGCTCGGTCAGCATTGCGATCGCAGCGAGCAGGGTGATCGGCTCGAGATGGTTCGCGGAGTTGTACCGGACGCTCCGACTGATCGCGAGATTGTCCGCGAAGAAGATCGAGTCGAGCTTGCCGCGCTCGGCGATCTGCGCCAGCCGGACGTAGTGCTGCGCGTCGAGGGTGTCTTCGGGTCGGCTGTCCGGATGCCGCCAGGCGGCTTCGTGGTGCCCCGTCCCCATCAGAAATGCGTTGAGGTGCAGCTGCCGGGTCATGCGGACCTCCAGGTCGAGAAGCGTCGCTCGAGCGAGCTCAGCAGGTAGTTGAAGAGAACGCCGATGACAGAGACCGTCAGGATTCCTGCGTACATCGCCGGTATCTGGAAGTTGAACTGGGAATTCAGGATCAGGTAACCCAGGCCGGCCTTGGCGCCGACCATCTCGGTCGTCACCAGCACCAGGATCGAAGCCGCGCCGGCGAGCCGTATGCCGGTGAAGATCGTCGGCACCGCCGCGGGAAGGATCACCTTCTGGAACAGCCGTAGGGGCGACAGCCCGAGCGAGCGCGCCGACTTGATCAGCAACGGGTCGACTGCGCGCACGCCGCTGATGGTGTTGTAGAGGATCGGCCACAGGCTGGCGTAGACGATGATCGTGATCTTGGACGTCTCGCCGATGCCGAGGATGAGCGTGAACACCGGCAGCAACGCGATCGCCGCCGTGTTCAGGAAGATCACGAACACCGGGCTGAGAAGCTCTGCGGCTAACGGGTACCAGCCGATCAGCAGGCCGAGCGGGATGCCCACGCACAGCGCGATGCCGAAGCCGACGAGCGAGCGCTGCAGGCTGGTGTGCACGTCCATCCACAGTTCGCCGCTCTGGGCGAGCTGCCACCAGGCGTCGAGCACCTTGGTGAGCGGGGGCAGGAAGGTCTTGTCGACCAGGCCTGCTTCCGGCGCGAATTGCCAGATCGCCAGCAGCACGGCGACGGCGATCCAGCTGGTGATGAACTTGCGGTTGAACCGACGCCGGGGTCGGGCCGACGGCGCCGGCTCGGCCGGGGTCGCGGTGATCGTGGGCTTGTCCAGGGTGCTGGTCATGTCAGGCCACCTCGTGCAGTCGCTCGCGGGTGTCGATCTCGTTCGCCTTCTCGACCTCGTCGTGCAGCAACTCCCAGATCTCGCGCCGCTTGGCGGTGAACTGTGGCGTCGAGCGCGGGTCCTCACCCGGACGGGGTGGATCGAGCGAGACGTCGAGGGTGGCCTTGATGCGTCCCGGGCGGGAGGTCATCACCGCGACCCGCTCGCCGAGGTAGACGGCCTCGTCGATGCTGTGCGTGATGAAGACGATCGTGGTGCCGGTGCGCTTCCAGACGGCGAGCAGTTCGTCCTGCAATGACTCCCGGGTCTGTGCATCGAGCGCCGCATACGGCTCGTCCATCAACAGCACGTCCGGTTCATAGGCCAGGCTGCGCGCGATGGCCACGCGCTGCTTCATGCCGCCGGACAGCTCGTGCGGGTACCGGTCCGCGAAGCCGGCCAGGCCGACCAGTGAAAGCATCGCTTTCGCACGCGCGGTCCGTTGCCGCCGTCCCATGCCTTTCACCTCGAGGCCGAACTCGACGTTGGCCTGTGCGGTGCGCCACGGGAACAGCGCGTACTGCTGGAACACCACGCCCCGGTCGAGACCGGGGCCGGTGATCGGCCTGCCGTCGAGCAGCACCTGGCCGCCGGCGGGCTCGGTCAGCCCGGCGATCAGGTCGAGCAGCGTCGACTTGCCGCAGCCGCTCGGCCCGACCAGGACGAGGAACTCGCCGGCGCGCACGTCGAACGAGACGCCGTCGATCGCGGCGATGCGGGTCGGTGCGGTGCGCAGCGGGAACGTCTTCGTCACGTCCCGCACGCTGATTTTCGGTGTCATGACGAGCCTCCGGTGGCGTACGGGTTGAACTTGTTGGTGTAGAGCGACTTCGCATCGAGCGACCCGTGGATGGCGCCGGTGTCGGTGAGCCAGCTCTGCCAGCGGGTGAAGTCGGTGTCGCTGATCACGCCGCCCTTCGACGGGATACCGACGCTGAGCCAGTACTTGAGCGTGGAGGTGTCCTCGTTGGCGCGGTGTCGCGCGTCGATGATCTTGGTGAATTCTGCGATCACCTTGGCCCGGGGGGTGTTCCGTTCCCATTCGATTGCCTTGGCCACCCCGGTGACGAAGGCGCGCACCGCGTCCGGGTTGTTCGCGATGAAGTCGTTGCGGAACACGTAGGGGCCGCCGTTGAACGGGCCGAACAGTCCGGTGTCTGTGAACACGGGTCGTACTCCGCCGACTGCGACCGCGTGCTGTTGGAACTGTCCGGACAGGGATGCGACGTCGATCTGGCCGTGCCGCAAGGCGTCCTCGATGTTCGGCGGCGGCAGTTCGACGAGCTGAACCTTCTTGACATCGGCTTCGCTCAAGCCCTGCTTGCGCAGATACGCGTGGATGTCCGCCTCGTTCTGCCCACCGAGGGTGTTGACGCCGATCTTCTTGCCGATGAGATCGCGCGCGTCGTGGATCGGGCTGTCGTTCTTGACGTAGTAGCCGGTGAAGGTCTTGTCGTCGTAGCCGTAGTAGTTGATGACGGCGGTGATCGGCGCGCCGGCGTTCTCGAGCTTGGCGACCGCGCCGGCGAAGGCGCCGCCGAAGTCGGTCTGTCCGGTCGCGGCGGATTGGATGTCTTGGGGTCCGCTGATCGTGTTGCCGACCCAGTCGAGCTTGATCTTGCCCTTGAAGTAGCCGAGGGCGTCGGCCAGTTCGGGCAGGATCACCTGGTCGGTCCAGCCCTGGTAGCGCAGCGTGGTGACGCCGTTGTGGTCGGTGGCATTGGCCGACGTGCACGCCGCGGCGGTGGCTGCAGCAACGACCGAGACGGCCACGGTTGCCATCAATCTCTTTGTACGCACGGGTTTCCTTAGGGACGGGGACAGGGCAGCACTGCATGCACGCACAATGCGTGTCGGTGTGATGGAACGGATGTCGGACGGACGGTGGGTTCGGGTCGGCGTCAAGCAGCCGAGGCCACGCGCAGCAGATCGATGTGTCCGCGAGTGACCAGACGAGCCGTGATTGGCATGGGAGCGATCGTGCCCGAGTTGACCGTCTGTTGTCAAAGCCTATCGACAAACTAGAGAAGCACGTCACTCATGATCTGTTCATGCAACGATCACCTCTTCCTCCAGGATGTTCGGTTCGGGCCTCCCGAACCGAACATCCTGGAGGAAGACCTGATCAACAGCGCTCACGGCCGACGCGACAGGAGTGCTCCCCCAGAGCCACAATTCATGACCGCTCGCGCGATAAATGACCAGTCGCGGGACCCGACCCAACCTTGTCCTGGGGTCGCGACGTAGACAGGGTGTGGACGTGGGAACCGAGCCCGAGCCGGCTGACACGGCCGACATGGCAGTGGACGCAGGTGCGTTCGCCGCCTGGGCCGGCCCTGCGCTCGTGCCGATGGGGCGGCTGGCCCGACGACTGGCACCGCACACGGACCCGGACGACGTCGTGCAGGACGCGCTGGCTCGCGCCTGGCAGAAACGGCATCAGTTCGATCCCGCGAAGGGGACGGCCGTCACCTGGCTGCTCGCGATCGTGGCCGATCTGGCGCGGGCGTCGCGACGCTCGCGCGCCCGCTGGCTGAAGGTCGTCGACGACTCGGCCGCGATTCCGGAAACCGCTGCTACGCAAAGCGATCCGGACGTCGATCTCGACCGCGCCGTCGCACAACTTGCCGAGCGCCAGCAACTGGCCGTGCAGCTGCACTACTTCGTCGGGCTGTCCGTCGACGAGTCCGCCGCGGTCATGCGGTGCTCCACGGGCACGGTCAAGTCCACGCTCTTCGATGCCCGATCCCGGCTGCGGATCCTGTTGGGAGACTCCGATGACTGACCAGCGGATGGACGCTCGCCTGCGCGAGGCCGGTGAGCGATGGCGGGCCGCCAACCTACCGCTGGTCGAGCTCGGTGAGACGGAGGAGCTGCCACCGCTGCGCCGATCGAAGCGGTCGCGCGTTGTCTTGGCCGCCGCGGCCGCCTCAGTGGTGGCGCTCGTCGTCGGGCTGACCCTCGCGCTGCGCGGGTCGACACCTCCGCCTCCGCCGAGCGTCGACAACGCCGGCCTGCAGGGCAACGTGTGGCTGGTGTCGCCCGGCGGCGGCCCGTCCACCGCCGCGCTCTACATCTCGCGTGCCGGCGTCCTCGTGGCCGACGACGACTGCCGGGTGATCGGAGCCAAGGCAACCGTCACAGACAACCGACTCACTCTCACCGACGTGACCGTGCGGCTCAAGCCGTGCACCGACCAGTACGGGCCGGGGTTCTACGCCGCGGGTACCCGTGTGCTGCAGGGCGCGGCGACGTTCCACATCGATGCCCGGGGCATGACCATCACTCACGCCGGCGTCGGCAGCCTGCGATTCGTACTCGCGCAGACGCCGGTCCCGCCGCCGTCGCTCGACGTCGCCACGCTGACCGGCACCGACTGGGTGGCGCCGGACGGCTCCGTGCTGCGGATCGACCCCCGGACCGGTCGACTGAGCGGTGGCTACTGCGGCGGACGGGCGCTGGTGACCGGGTCAGCCGTGCGGTTCATCGGATGCCCGGTGGCCGCGCCCGGGCCGTACTTCGCGCTGGTATCAGGCGGCACGCTCACGCTGGTGCGACCGCAGCTGGCACCGATCGGACACCGGGTACCCAACAGCGACCTGAAGTTCCGCTGGCGCCCGGTCGACCCGTCGATCATCTCCCCGGCCTCGCTCACCGGGCGCACCTGGCAGCTCGAATCGGTCGACGGCTCGCGGGCGTCGGCAGGGTCGTTGCGCATCGCGAACGGCACGGCAGTGGTCGACGACGGCTGCGCCACGTATCGACGGCACATTCACATGGCCACAGGTACGTTCACGATCGCGGGCGGCGCGCCCGCCCATGCCTGCACCGGCCAAGCGGACACCGCGGACAGCTTCGTGTTCAACTCGCCGGCGGTCTGGAGTGTCCGCGACGGCAAGCTGATCGTCTACGGAGGCGGCAGTCAGGCGTTCTCGCTCGTGTACGGCACGGCTGCCTCGGGGCAAACGTCGTTGGCCGGTGACTGGACGCTGACCGGAGTGCTCGACGGTGGCGAACATTCCCGCGCCGTGACGGCCGCGGCCGCACTGAAGATCGGCTCCGGGCAGGACGTGACGGGCACGGACGGCTGCCGATCGTTCACCGGTACGGTCGCAACCCAGCGCGACACGGCGACGTTCTCGCTGACAATGCCCGAGCCGGCGTGCTCGACCCGGGTCGAGCAGACTGCAGGCCTCGTCGACCAGGTGCTCGGCGCTCCGGTGACGTTCCAGGTCGGCCCGACCTCGCTCGTCCTGCGCCGCGACGGCGTCGGCACGCTCACCTTCACGAAGTCCGCGGCGGGTCTGCAGAACCCGGAGCTGCTGCTCGCCTCCCAGTGGCAGGTGCAGTCGATCACCTTCGGCAGCGGTCCGTATCGCGACGGAGCGCCCAGCGACGATCCAGCGACGCTGTCGTTCAGCGGGGACCGCTACACCGTGGCGCACACCTGCTACCTCGTCAGCGGCGACGCTTTCCGTCTTGCCGGCACAGTTCGGTTCAGCGGCGGGACGGTCGACCAGCACAGCTGCCCGGCTCCACCGCCGGGCAGCGCCCGCGACGAGGCGGCGCACGCAATCGACGCCATCATCTCCGCCGGCGTGCGCTGGACTATGAACGGTTCGACGCTCAAGCTCGAGACCAACGACGGCACGCTGGTGCTTGAACGGAGCGGTGGCAACGTCGCCGACCTGACCGGGAGCACGTGGCAACTGACTGGCACCGAGCACGATGCAGCCGCCTCGTCGGCGATCGGCGACACGACCCTCAGGTTCCCTGATGAATCGACGCTGTCGATCACGCGCTGCTACACAAGCCAGGCGAGCGTCGACGTCGTCACCGATTCGATGACGGTCAGCGGGCTGCACGTCACGAAGGCACTGCCGTGCCCGTCCGGTCCGGCCGGTACCCAGGAACAGAACAATTTCATCGACTCGGTGCTCAATGGCGATGTGTCGTGGTCGATCGACGGCGACCAGCTCACGATCACCAACGGCACCAATGGGCTGACCTTTACACGTCGACGGTGAGGTGCTGGGGGCCGATCGCCTGCGCCGCGATGAGGTGGCCGTGCTCGCCGCGATGTCCACCGACTACTACACGCGACTCGAGCAGGGCCCGTGCCGTCCGGCAGCGCTGCCGGTGACGGGTACGCACCGGAACAACTCGCCCAACTCGACAGCGAGACCATCACCGCGCGTTAGGGGACCGTAAACCTAACCTGGCGTTCATGTTGGGTATTGGGTAGCGTTCCGCGGCGGTCGAAGTGACGAGTTTTCGCGCGTGCACTGCAGTACGCGGGACCTGATCGAAGACCTCGGTTCGCACGAGGTGTGCGCGCCGGAAAGGCCCCTAGCAAGGAGTGCACGTGGCACAGGGCACCGTGAAGTGGTTCAACAACGAGAAGGGCTACGGCTTCATCGCCGTGGACGGCGGTCAGGACGTCTTCGTCCACTACTCCGCCATCCAGTC
>DASXJR010000008.1:0-11816 GCA_036497285.1 Jatrophihabitans sp. | reverse complement strand
CGGCTTGGCGTGTTGCGCGATCGAGATGATGGCGGTCGGCGGCCCGCGCTTCGACATCGCGCGGTTCGGCATGGAGCGCTTCAGCGCATCGCCGCGACAGTCCGACCTCATGATCGTCGCCGGGCGGGTCAGCCAGAAGATGGCGCCCGTCCTCCGCCAGATCTACGACCAGATGCCCGAGCCCAAGTGGGTGCTCGCGATGGGCGTGTGCGCCAGCAGCGGCGGCATGTTCAACAACTACGCGATCGTGCAGGGCGTCGACCACGTGGTTCCCGTCGACATGTACCTGCCGGGTTGCCCGCCCCGTCCCGACATGCTGATCGACGCGGTGCTCAAGCTGCACACGAAGATCATGAACGAGCCGCTCGGTCCGAAGCGGGCGAAGCGGCTTGCCGACCAGAAGGTCGAACTCGTCCCGTCGAGCATCAAGTACGGCCGCTGATGAGCGGCCCGACCGAGCGTCCGGTTCCGGACGACAGCGCGCCCGACCAGAGTGCCGCCGAGATCGAGAAGTCGACCGTCGGCACCGGCTCGACCGACACCCCGTTCGGCGTCGAGCGGCACGGCATGTTCGGCGTGCACGGCTCGGGTGACACGTCCGGCTTCGGCGGGCTCGTGCGCGAGCCGTGGGTCCCGGCGGACGCGCAGCGCCCCTACGGCGGCTACTTCGACGAGCTGGTCGACGACCTCCTGGCAGCGGCGCCCGGATCGATCGCCAAGGTCGTCGTCGATCGCGGCGAACTGACCCTGTACGTAGAGCGCGAGCGCCTCCTCGACGTAGCGACCGCGCTGCGCAACGACGAGAACCTGCGCTTCGAACTGCTCTCGAGCGTGTCCGGGGTCGACTACCTGGGCTCGGCGCGGCGGCTGCACGCGGTCTACCTGTTCCGGTCGATGACCTACCGTCGGCGGGTGCGGGTCGAGGTCGCGGCGAGCGTCGACGATCCGCACATCCCGTCGTTGACCGCGCTGTACCCGGGTGCCGACTGGCAGGAGCGCGAGGCCTTCGACATGTTCGGCATCGTCTTCGACGGTCACCCCGGGCTGACCCGCATCCTCATGCCCGACGACTGGGACGGCCACCCGCAGCGCAAGGACTACCCGCTGGGCGGCATCCCGGTGCAGTACAAGGGCGCCACGATTCCACCTCCTGACGAGCGGAGGGCATACAAATGACCGACGGCACCGGGGGATACGCCCCGTCACGTCCGACCACCGAGGGTCGCGTCTACAACCTCACCGGCGGCGACTGGGACGAGATGCTGGCGCAGGTCCAGGGCGGCGACCCGATCCATGAGGAACGGCTCGTCGTCAACATGGGCCCGCAGCACCCCTCGACACACGGCGTGCTGCGCCTGGTCGTCGAGATCGAGGGCGAGACGGTCACCGACCTGCGCACGATCATCGGCTACCTGCACACCGGCATCGAGAAGAACGCCGAGTTCCGGACCTGGACGCAGGCCGTCACTTTCCTGACCCGCGCCGACTACCTCGCCCCGCTGTTCAACGAGGCGGCGTACTGCCTGGCCGTCGAGAAGCTGCTCGGCGTCACGGTTCCCGCGCGGGCGCAGCTGATCCGGCTGATCCTCATGGAGGTCAACCGGGTCTCGTCGCACTGGGTCGCGCTCGCCACCGGCGGCATGGAGATGGGCGCGCTCACCGCGATGACCAACGGGCTGCGCGCCCGCGAGCGTTGCCTGGACGTGCTCGAGCTGATCACCGGCCTGCGCATGAACCACGCGTACATCCGTCCCGGCGGCATCGCCCAGGACTTCCCTGACGGCGCGGTCGAGAAGATCCGCGAGTGGATCGTCGAGATCCGCAAAGAGATCCAGGGCCTGCGCAACCTCGTGCAGCACCAGCCGATCTGGGTCAACCGGCTCAAGGACGTGGGCTGGCTCGGTGTCGAGGGATGCCTCGCGCTCGGCGTCACCGGACCGATGCTGCGTGCGGCCGGCCTGCCGTGGGACCTGCGCAAGACCGACCCGTATCTCGGCTACGAGGCGTTCGACTTCGAGGTGCCGACTCAGGACGCCGGCGACTGCTACGCGCGCTTCCTGGTCCGCTTGGACGAGATGTACGAGTCGACCAAGATCGTGGAGCAGGCGATCGAGCGGCTCGAGCCCGGACCGGTGTGGGTCGACGACCCGAAGATCGCCTGGCCGGCCAAGCTCACCGTCGGACCGGACGGTTTGGGCAACTCGCTCGAGCACGTGCAGAAGATCATGGGCTCCTCGATGGAGGCACTGATCCACCACTTCAAGCTGGTCACCGAAGGATTCCGCGTGCCGGCGGGTCAGGTGTACACCGCGGTCGAGTCGCCACGGGGCGAGCTCGGTGCGCACGTCGTCAGCGACGGTGGCACGCGCCCGTACCGCGTGCACCTGCGCGAGCCCTCGTTCATCAACCTGCAGTCGACCGCCGCACTGTCGATCGGCGGCATGATCTCGGACGTGATCGCGTCGGTCGGTTCGATCGACCCCGTCATGGGTGGAGTTGATCGATGAGCCCCGACTACTCGAGTCCGGAGTTCACGAACGCGCCGACGCGCGAGGAACTCACGACCGGCGCCGACATGGGCCGGTCGAACTTCCGTACCAGCGTGATCCAGCTCGACCGGCCCGGCGACCCGTCGGTGTTCGACGAGAAGACCCGCGCCGAGGCCGCCGCGATCATCGCGCGTTACCCGGCCGGGCAGGGGCGCAGTGCGCTCGGCCCGATGCTGCACCTCGTGCAGTCCGTGCAGGGCCAGGTGACCCCCGACGGCATCGCGTTCTGCGCCGAACAGGTCGGCCTGACCAAGGCGCAGGTGTCCGCGTTCGCGACGTTCTACACGATGTACAAGCGCACCCCGACCGGCGAATACCTCGTCAGCGTCTGCACGAACACGCTGTGCGCCATGCTC
Source organism: Jatrophihabitans sp. (assembly GCA_036497285.1). Taxonomy (GTDB): domain Bacteria; phylum Actinomycetota; class Actinomycetes; order Mycobacteriales; family Jatrophihabitantaceae; genus RYN-133. The sequence continues at coordinate 8,911 of DASXJR010000008.1, read as the reverse complement.
GGCGGCGACGAGATCTTCGCGGCGCTGAAGAAGGATCTGAAGGTCGGCAACAACCAGACGACCGCCGACGGCTCGATCACCCTCGAGCACGCCGAGTGCCTCGCCGCGTGTGACTACGCGCCGGTCGTCACGGTGAACTACGAGTTCTTCGACAACCAGACCGTGGGGTCCGCGCGCGACCTGGCCAGCCAGCTGCGCGGCGGCGAGCGGCCGCTACCCTCGCGCGGTGCACCGCTGTGCTCGTTCAAAGAGATCTCCCGTCAGATTGCGGGATTCTTCGACGACGAGAACGCCGTGGCCGCCGAGGCGAACAGCACCGGAGTCCCGACCGAGCGCGGGGTGAAGCTCGCGATCGAGCGCGGTGACACGGCGCCGTCCTACGCCGCGAGTGACGGCTCGGACACGGCGAAGCCGAGGAAGCGGGCACCGGCGAAGCGGCAGACCTCGGCGCACGACGCACCGCTGAAGACCGCGGAGTCGGACGAAGCCACCAGCACCGAACCCGGCGACGACACGAAGGGCGGTTTGTGGTGAGCGCGACGCCTGCACCGAGTGGCCGGGAGGAGAACCAGTGACGCTGACGCCCGTCCTCACCAAGCGATTCGGTACGGATCGCCCTTGGCTGATCGAGAACTACGAGCGGCTCGACGGGTACGCCGGGCTGCGCAAGGCGCTCGGCATGGAGCGCGACGCGATCGTGTCGACGGTGAAGGAATCCAACCTGCGCGGCCGTGGCGGCGCGGGCTTCCCCACCGGCATGAAGTGGCAGTTCATTCCGCAGGACAACCCGAAGCCCAAGTACGTCGTCGTGAACGCCGACGAGGGCGAGCCGGGCACCTGCCGCGACCTGCCGCTGATGATGAACGACCCGCACTCGATGATCGAGGGCATCCTGATCGCCTGCTTCGCGGTGCGCGCCAACCAAGCGTTCATCTACATCCGTGGCGAGGCCGTGCACGCGATCCGGCGGGTCACCGCCGCCGTCGAGCAGGCGCGTGCGAAGGGCTACGTCGGCGCTGACGTCATGGGTTCGGGCTTCGCCTGCGAGATCACCGTGCACGCCGGATCCGGTGCCTACATCTGCGGCGAAGAGACCGCGCTGCTCGACTCGCTCGAGGGGCGTCGCGGCCAGCCGCGCCTGAAGCCTCCGTTCCCCGCGACCAACGGCCTGTACGACTCGCCGACGGTCGTGAACAACGTGGGCACGCTCGCCTCGGTGCCGGCGATCATCCTGGGTGGCGCGGACTGGTTCAAGAAGATGGGTCCGGAGGGCTCGCCCGGCCCGAACATGTACTCGCTGTCGGGACGGGTCGCGAACCCCGGCCAGTACGAGGCGCCGATGGGCACCACGCTGCGCGAACTGCTCGAGCTCGCAGGCGGGATGAACCGCGGCAAGGAGCTCAAGTTCTGGACGCCCGGCGGTTCGTCCACGCCGCTGTTCACCCGCGAGCACCTGGACACTCCGCTCGACTTCGACGCCGCTGTGAAGGCCGGGTCGATGAACGGCACGTCCGCCATCATGATCTTCGACGAGGACGACTGCGTCGTGCGTGCGACGCAGAAGTGGTCGCAGTTCTACAGCCACGAGTCGTGCGGCAAGTGCACGCCGTGCCGGGAGGGCACCTACTGGTACGTCGGCATCTACGACCGCCTCGAGCGCGGTGACGCGACGCCGGAGGATCTCGACACCCTGCTCGACCTCTCCGACAACATCCTGGGCCGCTCGTTCTGCGCGCTCGGCGACGGCGCGACCTCGCCGGTGTCCTCGTCCATCCAGTACTTCCGCGAGGAGTACCTGGCGCACGTCGACGGCAAGGGTTGTCCGTTCAGCAAGGACCGCACGCTAGTGGGAGCGCACTGATGCGCGAAACGACCGCCCCGACCGTCTTGGCCCCTGAGCCGGGCGACACGCCGACGAAGTCCCTGCAGCGAGGCCAAGCATGACGGCAGTTGACAACAAAGAAGATCTCGTCACCGTCACCATCGACGGTTTCGAGATCTCCGTGCCGAAGGGCACATTGCTGATCCGTGCTGCCGAGCAGCTCGGCATCTCGATCCCGCGCTTCTGCGACCACCCGCTGCTCGATCCGGCCGGCGCCTGCCGCCAGTGTCTGGTCGAGGTCACGGACACGGGCAACGGCCGTGGCATGCCCAAGCCGGCCGCATCCTGCACCACCACGGTCATGCCGGGCATGGTGGTCAAGACCCAGCTCACGTCCGTCGTTGCCGACAAGGCGCAGCAGGGCGTCATGGAGCTGCTGCTGATCAACCACCCGCTCGACTGTCCGGTGTGCGACAAGGGCGGCGAGTGCCCGCTGCAGAACCAGGCGATGAGCAATGGACGGGCGGACAGCCGGTTCCTCGAGAAGAAGCGCACCTTCCCCAAGCCGGTCGCGATCTCGTCCAACGTGCTGCTCGACCGCGAGCGGTGCGTGCTGTGCCAGCGCTGTACGCGCTTTTCCGAGCAGATCGCCGGCGACCCGTTCATCGACCTGCTCGAGCGCGGCGCGCAGCAGCAGATCGGCACCAGCGAAGAGGAGCCGTTCCAGTCGTACTTCTCCGGCAACACCGTGCAGATCTGCCCGGTCGGTGCGCTGACCGGTGCGAGCTACCGGTTCCGCGCCCGTCCGTTCGACCTGCGCTCGACCGACTCGGTGTGCGAGCACTGCTCGTCCGGGTGCGCGATGCGCATCGACTGGCGCCGCTCGAAGGTCACCCGCCGCCTGGCCGGTGAGGATCCCGAGGTCAACGAGGAGTGGAACTGCGACAAGGGCCGCTGGGCGTTCCATTACGCCGAGCAGGCCGACCGGTTGCTGACGCCGCTGGTGCGTAACAAGAACGGCCAGCTCGTCGAGGCGTCATGGCCGGAGGCGCTCGAGACCGCGGCGCGCGGGCTGCGCGAGGCAGCCGGCAAGGTGGCCGTGCTGCCCGGCGGCCGGCTCACCGAAGAGGACGCCTACGCCTACTCGAAGTTCGCCCGCCTGGCGCTCGGCACCAACGACATCGACTTCCGCGCCCGTCCGCTCTCGGACGAGGAGACCAGCTTCCTCGGCGAGCACGTCGCCGGCGTGACACCGCAGCACGTCTCGTACGCGACGCTTGAGAAGGCGCCGGCGGTGCTGCTCGCCGGCTTCGAGCCGGAGGAGGAGTCGCCGATCGTCTTCCTGCGGCTGCGCACCGGCGTTCGCAAGCACGGCACGAAGGTCGTCGCCGTCGCGCCGCTGCTCTCGCAGGGTGCGAAGAAGCTCGACGCGATGCTGCTGCCGACCGTGCCCGGCGCCGAGGCAGACGTGCTCGGTGCGCTCGACACCGAGGTCACCTCGGCGCTCGAGCAGTCCGGGGCGGTGATCCTGGTCGGGGAGCGGCTGGCGACCTCGCCGGGCGCGCTGACCGCTGCGGTCGACCTGGCCAAGCGCACCGGTGCATCGCTGGCGTGGGTGCCGCGTCGCGCCGGTGAGGTCGGTGCGGTCTCGGTGGGTGCGCTGCCCCTGCCCGCGTTTGGTGTGGACGCCCCCGGGCGCAACGCCGAGCAGATCCTGCGCGCCGCTGTCGTGCCCGAGGACGTCGAGGTCGAAGAGGGCGAAGAAGTCCTGACGCCCGAGATCGAGGCGCTGCTCGTGGGCGGTGTCGACCCGGCCGATTTCGCGGACCCGGCGCAGGCCTACGCCGCGCTGGCGGCCGCCTCGTTCGTGGTCAGCCTCGAGATCCGCCGTAGCGCGGTCACCGAGCATGCCGACGTGGTGCTGCCCGTGGCGCCGCCCGCCGAGAAGGCCGGCCGGTACGTGACGTGGGAGGGCCGGCGCCGTCCGTTCGACCTGACCTTGACGGGGACGGGCGCACTGACCGACGCGCAGGTGCTCGACGCCCTCGCCGACGAACTCGACGTCACGCTCGGGCTGCGCACCGTCGGCCAGGCCCGCACCGAACTGGCGTCGTTCACTTTTGGCGGCCAGCCGTCATATACCAGCCTTGACCGCCAAAACCGGACGGAGCCGGGGGCGGGCGAGGCGGTGCTCGCCACCTGGCACGAGTTGCTCGACGCCGGCCGCGCGCAGGACGGCGACGAGTACCTCGCCGGCACGGCCAAGCCGCCCCGGGCGGTCATGTCCGCGGCCACGGCGGGCGAGCACGGGTTGTCCGGGGGCGACGCGATCACGATCAGCACCGACGCCGGTTCGCTGACGTTGCCGATCGAGCTGGGCGCGGTGCCGGACCGCGTGGTGTGGCTTCCGACCAATGCGCGAGACTGCGCGGTGCGCGCCACGCTGCGTGCGGTCAACGGCACGATCGTCAAGCTCTCGGGAGGAGATGTCGCGTGAGCGCTCTGGCCCTCGGGACCGACGTCCAGAACCTGCCCGGGTTCGGTGACCTGCCGATCTGGCTGGTGCTCCTGAAGGTCGTCGGTGTCTTCGCGTTCCTCGTCGTCATGACGCTGTTCTCGATCGTGTTCGAGCGCAAGGTCGTCGGCCGCATGCAGAACCGCATCGGCCCGAACCGCGTCGGGCCGTGGGGCATTCTGCAGTCGCTCGCCGACGGCGTGAAGCTCGCCTTCAAGGAAGAGATCATCCCCGTCCTCGCGGACAAGCCGGTCTACTTCCTCGCCCCGATCGTGTCGGCGGTGCCGGCGTTCCTGGCCTTCTCGGTGATCCCGTTCGGCCCGCAGGTGTCGATCTTCGGGCACCAGACGTTCCTGCAGCTGACCGATCTGCCGGTCGGCGTGCTCGTCGTGTTCGCCTGCTCCAGCCTCGGCGTGTACGGCATCGTGCTGTCCGGCTGGTCGTCCGGCTCGACGTACCCGCTGCTCGGTGGCCTGCGCAGCGCGGCCCAGATGATCTCCTACGAGGTCGCGATGGGCCTGTCGATGGTCGCGGTGTTCCTGTTCTCGGACACCATGTCGACGTCGGGCATCGTCTTCGGGCAGCGGCACATCTGGAATGTCATCCCGCTGTTCGTATCGTTCGCCATCTACGCGATCTCGGTCGTCGGCGAGACCAACCGCGCACCGTTCGACCTGGCCGAGGCCGAGTCGGAACTCGTCGGTGGTTTCCACACCGAGTACAGCTCGTTCAAGTTCGCGATGTTCTTCCTCGCCGAGTACATCAACATGGTCACCGTCAGCGCGCTGGCCACGACGCTGTTCCTCGGCGGGTGGCGGGCCCCGTGGCCGATCTCGCTGTGGGACGGCGCCAACCAGGGTTGGTGGCCGCTGCTGTGGTTCGTGGCGAAGGTCGTGCTGGGCATCTTCGTGTTCGTGTGGCTGCGCGGCACGCTGCCCCGGCTGCGTTACGACCAGTTCATGGCCTTCGGCTGGAAGGTGCTGATCCCGATCAACCTGGTCTGGATCATGGCGGTCAGCTCGATCCACGTGCTGCGTGACCGCGGCTGGGAGCCGTGGAAGGCGACGTTGCTCCCACTCGCGATCGTGCTGCTCATCGTCGTCGTGCCGGCGCTGATGGTGCTCGAGGGTGCACAGGCGCGTAGGGCGGCCAGACAGGACGAGGACGACGAAGCCGAGGCTGCGCTCGAGCCGACGTTCCCCGTGCCGCCGATGGATCTCGTCGTCCCGACCGGCCGCAAGGCCCGGCCGATGGCTGGGGCGACTGTGGCTGCCGGCGCACCGGCTTCGATCGAGAAGGGTGACGACAGCGATGAGTGAGTCCGGCGGCACCGGAGGTACGGCCCTGGGCTTCGCGAAGGGCTTCGGGCTGACCTTCAGCACCATGTTCAAGAAGGTCTACACCCAGCAGTACCCGTTCGACTTCTACCCGACCGCGCCGCGCTACCACGGCCGGCACGTGCTCAACCGGCACCCGGACGGGCTCGAGAAGTGCGTGGGGTGCGAGCTGTGTGCATGGGCCTGCCCGGCCGACGCGATCTACGTCGAGGGCGGTGACAACACCGACACCGAGCGCTATTCGCCCGGTGAGCGGTACGGGAAGGTGTACCAGATCAATTATCTGCGGTGCATCTTCTGCGGGTTGTGCGTGGAGGCGTGCCCGACCCGCTCGCTGACGATGAGCAACGAGTACGAGCTCGCGCTCGACAACCGCCAGGACCTGATCTATACCAAGGAGCAGCTGATGGCGCCGCTGCTGCCCGGCATGGAGGCTCCGCCGCACCCGATGCGCCTGGGCGAAGACGAGAAGGACTACTACACCGTCAACTCGCAGGCCCCGCTGCAGCAGGGCGCGCCGCAGTCGACTGCGAATGTGGCCGGGCGTCCGATCACCGGCAAGGCAATCGAGGTCGGAAGGCATCACCCCTCATGAGCCATCACGTAATCGCAGCCGAGCTCACCAACGGGGACGTCCCCCTTGGTGAGGCCGTCACGTTCTGGGTCCTGGGTCCGATCTCGGTCGCCGGTGCGGTGGGCATGGTGCTGATGCGCAACGCGGTCCACTCCGCGTTGTCGCTGGTGGCGACGATGTTTTCGTTCGGTGCGTTCTACCTGATCGAGCAGGGACCGTTCCTCGGCCTGGTGCAGATCATCGTCTACACCGGCGCGATCATGATCCTGTTCCTGTTCGTGCTGATGCTCATCGGCCGTGACTCGTCGGACTCACTGGTCGAGACACTGCGTGGGCAACGCTGGGCCGCCGCGCTGTTCGGTATCGGGTTCGCCGTGATCGTCGCGGTCGCGCTTGCGCGGGCGTTCACCGACATCAAGCCGAAAGACCTCAACGGTCCCAACGCGCACGGGTCGAACGTCCACTCCATCGCGCAGTTGCTGTTCACCCGTTACCTGTTCGCGTTCGAGCTCACGTCCGCGCTGCTGATCGTTGCCGCCGTCGGTGCGATGATCCTGGCCCACGTCGAACGCGACGAGCCCAAGGCGACGCAGAAGACGCTGGCCCGCGCGCGGATCCGCAGCGGACGGCCGCAGCCGCTGCCCGGCCCGGGTGTGCTGTCCAGCGGCAACTCGATCGGCACGCCGGCCCTGCTGCCAGACGGCTCGATCTCGCGCGACTCGGTGTTGGCGGGCATCGCCGCCGCGCACGAGGGACCGTCCGAACGGGAGGCTCCCCGCGAGCGCCGGGAACTCGGCGACGAGCGTATGGACGAGGCTGAGGAGGCACGCTCGTGAACCCGTCCTACTACCTGGTGTTGAGCGCGATTCTGTTCACCATCGGCGCGGTGGGCGTGCTCGTGCGCAGGAACGCGATCGTCGTGTTCATGTGCATCGAGCTCATGCTCAACGCGGTGAACCTGACCCTGGTCACCTTCAGCCGCATCAACGGCAGCTTGGACGGTCAGATCATGGCGTTCTTCGTCATGACCGTTGCCGCAGCCGAGGTCGTGGTCGGGCTCGCGATCATCATGTCCATCTTCCGCACCCGCAGGTCCGCGTCGGTCGACGACGCGAACCTGTTGAAGTACTGATCAACTACACGAGAGGCCATCCGTAGTGACGACCGCTCACGGCATCCAGTCGGCCGCCTGGCTGCTGGTCGCGATCCCCGCGATCAGCGCAGCGATCCTGCTGTGCCTCGGCAAGTACGCCGCGAAGTGGGGCCCGTACCTGGGTGCCATCGTCCCGGTCGGGTTGTTCGTGTACGCCGTGATGCTCTTCTTCTCGGTCAAGGGTCAGAGCGACCGCGAAATCAACCTCAACCTGTTCCAATGGATCGTCGTCGGTCACTTCCGGGTGCAAGCCGGGATGCTCATCGACCCGCTGTCGATGGTCTTCGTCCTACTCATCACCGGTGTCGGCTCGCTGATCCACATCTACGCGCTCGGTTACCTCAGCCACGACCCCGGACGACGCCGCTTCTTCGGGTATTTCAATCTGTTCATCGCGGCGATGCTGCTGCTCGTCCTGTCCAACAACTACTTGTCGATGTACGTCGGGTGGGAAGGCGTCGGGTTGGCGTCGTACCTGCTGATCAGCTTCTACTACAACCGTTCGACCGCAGCGAGCGCCGGCAACAAGGCCTTCTACGCGAACCGGGTCGGCGACGTCGGACTCTCGATCGCGATCATGTTGATGTTCGCCTACGTCGGCAGTACCGCGTTCAAGGACGTGTTCGCCGCGAGCAACGCGATGAGCACCGGCGTCGCCACCGCGATCTGCCTGATGCTGATCCTCGGCGCCTGCGGCAAGTCCGGCCAGTTCCCGCTGCAGACCTGGTTGCCGGATGCAATGGAAGGCCCCACGCCCGTCTCGGCGCTGATCCACGCGGCAACGATGGTGACCGCGGGCGTGTACCTGATCGCGCGTAGCTCGCCCCTGTTCAACCAGTCCGAGGCAGCCCGCACCGTCGTCACGATCATCGCCGCGATCACCCTGCTGTACGGATGCGTCTGCGCGTTCGGGCAGGACGACCTCAAGCGCGTGCTTGCCTACTCGACCGTCAGCCAGATCGGTTACATGTTCCTCGCGGTGGGACTCGGCAAGGGCGCCTACGCGATCGGCATCATCCACCTGCTCGGCCACGGTTTCTTCAAGGCCGCGTTGTTCCTGTCGGCCGGTGCAGTGATGCATGCGATGAACGATCGGATCAACATGCGAAGGTTCGGCGGTCTGATCAGGGTCATGCCCGTGACGTTCTTCGTGTTCGGCTGCGGCTATCTCGCGATCATCGGCATCCCGCCGTTCACCGGCTTCTTCACCAAGGACAAGATCATCGAGGCCGCCTTCGACAAGGGCGGCACGTCGGGCTGGATTCTCGGCATCGTTGCGGTGGTGGGCGCGGGACTCACTGCCGCGTACATGACGCGCGCACTGGTGATGACCTTCCTCGGACGGCGGCGCTGGGAGGACGACGTGCACCCGCACGAGGCGTCCTTGGACATGGGCGTGCCGATGATCCTGCTCGGACTTCTGTCGCTCATCGGCGGTTACCTGCTCATTTACGGTGGCGGCGTGCAGCACTGGCTGACGCCGTCGGTCGGCCCGAGCGTCGAGGAAGGC
>DASXJR010000007.1:0-188955 GCA_036497285.1 Jatrophihabitans sp. | reverse complement strand
GCTGGCAGTGTGGGGGTCAGCCCCACATGGTTGATGTGGGGCCTTGTGGTTCGAGAAGTGCCCATACGGGCTCTCCAGGGCCGCAGGATCAGCTCGGCGCCAACACGGTTAGGCCCGCGCTTGCAGCGGCTTCTGCCAACTCTTGGTCGTAGGTGATCAACTCGTCCACTCCGAGTCTGATGGCGACGGCAAGATGGATCGCGTCGTTGGACCGGAGTGGTGCATGTGTGCCCGCCGCGATCATGTCGCCTCTCGTGAGGTCGGCGAGATTGATGGTGTCGAGGACTGCGCGCACAGATTCGAGGTCGATGTCCTGGGGGTGGCGGCCTGCCGCACAATGCATCTCGGTGTGCAGCAGCCATGACGACACCAGCTGGTGTGAGGACGAGGAGAGGGTGTCGGCCAGCTTCGCCGACTCGGCTTCCTCGATGATCAGCTTGAGCGCCGCGGAAGTGTCGAGGTAGGCAAGCGTCACCATTGCCCTCGTGAGTCGGCAAGGATCTGCTCGGACGTACGTTGCGTGGCGCGCCGACGGATGCTTTGAAGGGTGTTCGGCTCGCGCAGTGCGCGACGGAGCTGTCCGCGGTGTGCCAGGTCGGTCAAAGGGTCGGACACCGGCGGGACGATAAGTGCGGCGACCCGGCCGTTGTTGGTGACCTGCACGGACTCTCCGGCCTCGACCCGGCGCAGGATCTCGCCGCTGTTGTTGCGCATCTCGCGATGGGTCACGGTATCCACGTAGCACAGCGTAGCACGCGCCCTTGCCGGCGCTGCATGGTCGAGTACGGCGCGGTTGGTCGCTTTCCGGCTCGCTGGTCAGCAGTTTGACGAATGCGCTGCAATCAAATGAGACGAGCGACACCGCGCCTCACCCGCCGCTGGTCGCTGATCCGGTCCGAGAGGCGTCGCCGCGTCGTGGACGGGGGCGTCCGGCGGCGATCGGCCGTAGCGTCGTTACCGCCCGGCCGATCACGCCTTCGGCGGCAAGACGTTCGAGCGTGCTGGCGGTCTCCAGCCCGACGAGGCTTGCGACCGGGACGCCGCGCGAACCACCCCAGGCGTCGTGCGGCGATGATCGCCCACCGCCCCTCGGATCCCGTCCCCACATTGATGTGTGGATTGTGGTTCTAGAAGTGCTCCACAACCAGGAGGTGCGCGTCCCAGGGGTGGCGCACACTGCCCGGCCGGTTGCGGTCGTCAAGAGGAATCGATTCGACGAGGGTCTGGAAAGCCCAGGCTGGTGTAGCCGGGCGCCCGCTTCGTCAGTGATGAGGCGAGGACGCCGGTGAGAGCGTCGTGGTAGTCATGCACCTCAGCGTCGATCTTTCCGGGGTAGCTGCGCAGGATCCGGCCGACGAACTGAACGAGCCTGCCTTTGAAGGCGATCGGCGCGGTGAGGAACAACGTATCCAGAGCCGGGCAGTCGAAGCCCTCGCCAACGTATGAGCCAGTCGCGACGGCGAGGAGCGGGCCGTTCGAGGTGGCCGGATCGAGCCGCTGGAGTGCCGCCGCACGAGCCTTGGCGCCTGTACCACCGCGTAAGACCACAGGGTCGAGACCTCGTTCGCGGAGCAAGTTATCGAGCAGTTTCAAGTGGTCGACCCATTGTGTGAGCAAGAGGCAGTGGCGACCGCGCGCGTGTGCGGCGCTCACGTCCTCGATGATCTGCATGTTGCGGGCCTCGTCGGCGGTCATGTCTTTGTAGATCGCGGAGATACCGCCGGGTTCTGACGGATCGGCGTCGCCGGTGTATCGGTACTCAGTCATGTGAAGGCGCAGGACGGGCTTGGGCCGCGATGCCTCTGAGCCGCGAGCGGGCAACACGCCTTCAGGCGCCGGAGAAATCGTGTAGCGGACCGGGCCGAGCTGTAATGCGATCAGATCGTCCAACTGGTCGCGCCGGTACGGCGTCGCGGTGAGGCCGAGCCAACGGCGCGCGGGGATTTGTCTGACTGCGTGTTCGAACGCGGCCGCGGGGACATGGTGGCATTCGTCGACGATGACGAGCCCGTAGCCTCCGACAAGTTCGGTGAGATCGTCCTGCCGAGAGAGCGTTTGCAAAGTGGCGACGTCGATGACGCCGGTCGTCTTGGCTCGCCCGCCACCGCGTTGTCCGGCTTTGACACCGAGAAGCTCGTTGATACGCAACCGCCACTGGTCGGCAAGCGTCTTGCGATCTACCAGCACGAGCGTCGACACGGCGAGCGCCGCCGCGGCGGCGCAGGCGATCACCGTCTTGCCGGTGCCGGGCGGCGCGACGAGCACTGCGAGATCGTGCGCGAGAACGGCATCGAGCGCAGACTGTTGCTCTGGGTCGAGCGTTGCGGCGAACTTGAAGTCCTGCGGAGTTCCACGCTCGCCCTCGTCGATGACTTCGAGCCGGCTTCCCGCTTGGGAGACCAAGCCGTCGAGCTGGTCCAGCATGCCGCGGGGCAGCACGAGGTCTCCGGATGGGGTCTCGTCGAAATTCTGCAGGTAGCGCGGCGTGTCCCATGTGGATGCCCGTCGGCGCTGACGTTCGTAGAACACCGGATTAGGCATCGTCGCCGCGTGCTTCAAGGTCGCCAGCAATGGGGGAGGCATATCGCTGGCGTCGACCACGATGGTCGCGCGCAGTCGAGCGCTGACTGAATGTGGCGACTGCACCGCGATCTTGGTGGAGGTCGCGGGCCGCAGCCGGTCGACATTCGAACCGACCTGCACCTGCCCGAGCCGACGGGCGAGCCTGTCGGCCTCTCGCGGCGACAGGCGTCCCAGTGTCGACAAGTACAACCACCGGTCGTCGTGCGGCTCCAGGGTCGCCAGGTCGAGGAACACGGTTGTGCCTCGTGGCCGTGCCTTGCCCGACAGCGGAGCTGCGATGAGGTTGCCGAGTCCTCCGGCCTGCAGCACGTCCTGGGAGGGGAACAGGCGGTCGTAGCTGGATAGGTTCATCGTCCCGCGCGGCGCCGTCCGAAGGCTTTACGCAGCTCTGGCAGCGCAACCGTCTCGACTTGACCGTTGAAGCCCAGGTACTGCCACCGCAGTTCCACGAACTCTTTTCCGACGAAGAACGTGACGCTTATTGGCGCCGCCTCCGTGACTATGGATACGGCGCGGAATAGACGGCGAGACTGGTTATAGCCGTGTGATAGGCACCTGTACGCGGCGGCTTCAGACGCCTTCGAGCTGAGCCACCTCCCGGGTTTCGCGACTAGCGCGTTTCGCGCCGAGTGTTCGCTTAAGTTGCGTATGGTCGAGCCGATCTTGATCTAGAGGTGCCGGCGTTCGCCGGGCGATAGCAGCTGCACCTGGGAGGGAGCGGACGTGTCTACGGAATTCGTGGGCGACTGCGAACCTGTAGTCATACAGCGGTGGCGCCGATACGGGCACGACCGCGCCTACGTGAAGCGCGGTGACGCTGACCTCGGCTTTCGCGACCTGAAGACCGGCGCGGTGGTGTGCTCTTCGCCTTCGCACGTGGGTCTCGTGTCCGGCGCGACAATTTCCATGTGGGAGCGTGCGCGCAAGGCAGCGTACGTCCCCAAGCATGGGTCGTCCGATGACGATTTTGTGTCGCCGGCCGAGGTGCCCTCTCCTAGCAGCGACGAGGCGGTGCCCATTGAGTCTGTCGTCACTACGGAAACCACGGAGCCTGCGACCGCCCCCCTACCGGATCGCGACCTGGCGCTAAACCGGCCCGGCCAGGCGGCTCGTGAACAGGCTCTCGAGCTTCGGGCGGCGGCGCCAGTGCGCACCATTGTCGCGCGCCTGGTCGGTGCGAAGACTGACGAGCGCGCGTGGCGAATTGGGGCAGACGGCGAGGAGGAGGTCGCGCGACACCTCGCGCGTCTCGGCCCACAATGGCGTGTGCTGCACGCTGTACCGGTCGGTGACCGAAGCAGCGACATCGACCACGTCGTTATCGGACCGGCCGGAGTGTTCACGATCAACACGAAGAACCACCCGCAGTCCAATGTCTGGGTCCGCGGAGACACGTTCAAGGTCAACGGCAGCAACCAGCACTACGTCCGCAACAGCCGTCATGAAGCGCAACGAGCCGCCCGCCTGCTCAGCGCGGCCGCCGGCTTCGACGTCGCGGTCCGTGGTGTCATCGCAGTCATGGGGGCGAATCGTGGCTTCACGGTGAAGGAACAGCCACGCGATGGCGCCGTTCGCGTCGTGACCCGGCGCGAAGTCGCCAACGATCTCGGCAGGCTGGAGCGGGTGCTCGGCGAGCCCTCGATCGGGCGCATCTACGATGTGGCGCGTCACCTCTCCACTTGGCAACCAGGCCGCGTCCGGCGCGACGACTTCCCGGTCGGCGTGTGACCATTCGATCCGAGCGATGCTCTGACCCGGGGCCGTGACGTCCTGCTGGAGCTTGATCATCTGGTAGCGATTTTGTAGCTATTTGCCGAATTCGGCGTTGTTCGCAGTCGTTTGCCATGATCCACTAGAGCGGGGAATTCGCTTATATAGCTCCAGATCCGAGAAATCAGCGGACGTTCTAAAACAATCGAACAGGCCGCTGGCAGAGTGATGGACGAAAGCAAACCTCTGCGACCTCCAGCGGACGACAGGGAACGTGTATTGGCTCGACCCCTACATTGTTTTGGCGCCTCTGTGTCGGGTCATCGCGGGCGAGGGATCAACTCGTCGTTTGCGGCAGTCCTGAGGTCGTGCGACAACGCGGTGGCGAGCAGGTGCTTCGAATACAGCGAGGAACTCGGTGAGCGCCGAATCCGAGATGCCGACGCCCGGGACCGGGGACCGCGTCCAGGCTTGGTGCGCATGCACCGAGACGCCGTTCGGCCAAGCAGATCTCCGAACGCTAGTTTCGAGTGATGGGTGAGTCGTCGGTGGACCTGGGCTTCGCTCAGCTGGACATTGACCGTGAGCGCCGGCAGGGACTGCCGGAGGTCATCTACGGAACGGGCAAGACAGCTGCGCAGATAGAGGCAGCCGTTCGGGTGTTGCTCGAGCGCAATACCGGTCCAGTTCTGGTCACGCGGGTGGACGGCGCAAAGGCGACCGACGTGCTCGCGTCCGTGCCGGGCGGCGAGTACGACGAGGACGCGCGGCTGCTGGTCTGGCGGCCGGCTGCGACGACGAACGTCGACCTGGTTGTTGTCACAGCCGGCACCGCCGACCGGCCGGTGGCCGCGGAGGCCGGTGCCGTGGCCCGAGCGATCGGGCTGCGGGTCGACACCGTCGAGGACGTCGGCGTGGCAGGGCTGCACCGGCTGCTCGATCGAATGGACCGGCTCCGGGCGGCCGACATGGTCGTCGTGGTAGCGGGCATGGAGGGCGCCCTCGCAAGCGCGGTCGGAGGCCTGGTCGGGGTTCCGGTCATCGCAGTTCCCACCTCGACCGGTTACGGCGCCGCCTTGGAAGGTGTGACGGCGCTACTTGCCATGCTTTCCAGTTGCGCTGCCGGGCTGACGGTCGTGAACATCGACTCGGGATTCGGCGCGGCCATGGCGGCACATCGACTAGCGCTCGCGATCAGCCGGTGATCGCGGTCGTCGACCCGTTCACCGGGCTCGCCGGAGACATGTTTCTCGCCGCCCTCCTCGATGCCGGCGCGTCCCTCGATGCGGTGCGGGCCTCGATCGTCGACACCGGGCTGACCGGCTGGACACTGCGGGCCGACGCCCTGATCGACCATGGGCTGCGGGCCAGCCGCTTGCAGGTGGACGTCACCGACACGGCTAGCGAGCGGCCGGCGGGCGAGCTGATAGCGCTCGCCGGTCGGGCCACCCCACAGCCGGTCGCCGATGCCGCCGTCGCCGTTCTCACCGCCCTCGCAGAGACCGAGGCCGCACTTCACGGCACCGACGTGGCCACGGTGCATCTGCATGAGCTCGGCGGTCACGACACGCTGATCGACGTCGCCGGCGTGTGCGCCGCACTGCACCACCTCGACGTGCACGAGATCTTCGTTGCTTCGCCGTTGCCGATGGGCCGCGGCACGGTGACGACCCGGCACGGCGTCCTCCCAGTCCCGGCACCCGCCACTGCCGCGCTGCTTGCCGGCGCGCAGACGGTCGGGTCCGACCTGCCGGGCGAGACGGTGACCCCGACCGGTGCTGCTCTGCTTGCCGGGCTGCGCGCCCGCTGGGATCCGGCGCCGGCCATGCGCCTCGAGCGCACCGGCTACGGCGCAGGCGCACGGCGTCTCGCTGACCGGCCCAACGTCGTTGCGGTCCGTCTGGGCCGTCCGGTCGGGTCCGACACCGATGACTCCGGGGACACCGCCGAGCCATTGTTCGCGGAAGCGCTGGTGGAGCTTGCGACCACCGTCGACGACGTGTCCGGCGAGATCGTCGGCCACCTGCTCGAGCGGGCGCTCGCCGCCGGTGCGCTCGACGCGTGGGTGATGCCCGCCGTGATGAAGAAGTCTCGTCCCGGGCAGGTGGTGCATGTACTGACGCGTCCGGCCGACGCTGCCCGGCTGCGGCTGCTCGTCGTGGCCGAGACGGGCAGCCTCGGCGTTCGGAGCTACCCGGTGACGCGGCATGCCGCGATTCGAAGCATGATCACGGTGCACGTCGACGGGCACGCGGTCCGGGTCAAGGTCGGACCGTTCGGCGCGAAGCCCGAGCACGACGACGTCGTCAGAGCGGCCGACGCGCTGGGTATCCCGATCCGGGAGGTCGCGCACCGCACGATGAAGGAGGTACCACCGTGACGATCGAGCAGCGCGCCGCCGCCCTGCTGGCTGCCTTCGATGCACCGGTGGCGGTCGCGTTCAGCGGCGGCGTGGACTCCGCGTTGGTCCTGGCTGCGGCGGCGCGGGCCTTGGGTGCTGACGATGTGCTGGCGGTGACTGCGGCGTCGGCGAGCTACCCGGCGGGCGAACTCGTCCCGGCGAGAGGTTTCGCTCGTGAGCTCGGGGTTCGGCACGTGCTGGCGCACACCCACGAGACCGACGTGCCGGGTTACCGGGCCAACGGCACGGACCGGTGCTGGTTCTGCAAGTCCGAGGTGCTCGATGTCGTCGCCGCGTGTGCGGGCGAGCACGGCATCGGGCAGGTCGCGACCGGCACGAACGCCGACGACGCGCGCGACCGGTTCCGGCCAGGGATCCGCGCAGGCGAGGAGCGTGGCGTGCGCACTCCGCTGCGAACCCTCGGCTTCGGCAAGGACGAGGTCCGCGCTCTCTCGCGGCACTGGGGGTTGTCGACGTGGGCCAAGCCGGCCGCCCCGTGCCTGGCCAGCCGCATCCGCCACGGGGTCGAGGTCACCCCGTTCCGGCTGGCTCGCATCGACCGGGCCGAGGTCGCCGTACGCACCCTGCTCGCCAGCCGCGGCATGACGGTGCACGACCTGCGCGTCCGCGACCTGGGAGACGCGGCACGGGTCGAGATCGACGCGGACCTGGTGGCCGCCGTGGCGGACGACGCAGAGCTGGTCGCCGCGGTGCGTGACGCGGGGATGACCGGCGACATCGCCGTCGCCGCCTTCTCTTCAGGCGCCTTGAGCCGGGAGGCCGCGCACCGCTGATCGGGCGAAGACGCGCGTCCACAGGGAGACGCGGCTCAGATGGGCATCGCCAGGAACGGCGACGAATACTCGGGATCGTCGCGCAGCGCCTCCTCCGCCGTGGCGGGATCGAGCCGGTTCTGTTCAGCCTCGACGATCATTCCCAGCAGGCGGACGTCCCCTGCGGTCGCCAGGCCGGTGATCTCGTCGTGGGCGAGCACCCAGGACACCGCCGCACGAATTCGTTCGGCCTGGTCGAGCGGTTCGTACCAGGTCGCGTAGCGGTGGTCCTCGTCCGGTTGGGGCCAGTTGCGTCGGGCCACCGTCTTGATGGTCATCAACCCGACGTCCTGGGCGCGCACCTCTGCGACAAGCGCGTCGTAGGCGTCGCGGAACTCGTCCTCGCGCCACAGCACCGGGTTCAACGGAGTCAGGACGGTCGCAAACGGATAGCGGCGCAACGCTTCGAGGTGGGTCTCGGCGGCCGTGCGGCCGTGTCCGGTGATGCCGAGCGCGCCGACCATGCCCTCGTCGAGCGCGCGCACCGCCGACTCGAGCGCTCCGCCGTTGCCGGTGACTACGTTGAGCGTGTCGACGTCACCGACTGCATGGATCTGGAGCAGGTCGACCCGGTCGACCTGCAGCCGCTCGAGGGAGCGGTTGATGGACGCCCAAGCACGGTCGGCCGGCCGTTCCTCGACCTTGGTGGCGAGGAAGATCTGATCGCGGATCCGGCTCATCCATGGGCCTAGGCGCAGTTCCGCGTCGCCATAGCTGGCTGCGACATCGAAGTGATTGATCCCGGCGTCCAGGGCCTGCTGCACCGACCGGTCGGCCGTGTCCTGGTCGACCTCGGACAGCGCCGCGGCGCCGTAGATGAGGACGGAGCTGTCGTGCCCGAGCCGACCGAGCCTGCGACGTTCCATGACGATGCCTCCTCAGTAGCGGTGCCGCAATGACGTACCTACCCCGATCATGCACTGCGACAGCGATCGCGCACATGGACAGCCGCTGCGCAACGGGCGACAACTACGCAGCCACGCGCTGTGACTGGGTCGAACCGATCGACAGGACACGACGCTCCCTGCCTCTTGCAGGGGGCTGCGGTCCAACGCGATCTACTACCGGATGAGTCAGCTTCTCTAACCTCCTGATCGACGCCGGCGGCGCGAGGCGGCGTCACTGCCAAGTTCGGTCTATGCGTTCGTGGCGCTCCCCGGCGTGCAGCGGCCCTGGTGTTGCTCCCAGCCGTGGATGTGGACGGCCGATCGGAGGCGACGGTGCCCGGCGACGAGGTTGGCGTGGTGGTCCCGGCCGATGCCAGTGGACGGCGAAGCAGTTCGGCTCTTGGCCGGGCGGTTGTGGCAGACGCCCTGCGCGGAATCGATCCTGTCGGGGCCGCCGGCGTCGAACGCGAGAGCAACTGGCGCAATGGCTACCCGGTGCAATTCCGTCGTGTCCTGGAGGCCGCCCTGGGGTCGCGGCAGGCTGCGGTGCGGGTTGCGTCCGACGGCCTGGACTCCTTGGGGCGGCGGACGTCCGCGCACGGCGGCGAACGACCGCGGACAGGACCGAACGGCAGTGGTTGCTCGGTTCAGGAGACCTGTAGCACCCGGTGCTACGATTGGTTGGTGACCGAGCAGATCAGCCAGCGCCAGTTGCGCAACGACAGTGGTCGCATCATGCGTGCGCTTGATGATGGCCAAACGTTCGTGGTGACTCGTAACGGCCGGCCGGTGGGGGAGTTACGCCCACTGCGTCGGGATCGCTTCGTGGATGCGGTCACGTTGGTGGAGGTGTTCCGGCACGCTCCGCGGGTGGATTGGGAGCGGTTCCGCGCCGACGTCGATCAGCAGGTCGACCAAGAGGTCGAACCTCGTGCCTGACAGGCTCCCGCGCGCTTTGCTGGACACATCGGTCGTCATCGACCTCGACCACATTCCCGCTGATGCGCTTCCGATCCAGGTCGCGGTCTCGGCCGTGACGATGGCTGAGTTGGCGGCCGGGCCGAGTGCCGCCACGGACGAGATCGAACGTGCACGCCGACAGGATCGATTGCAGCGCGCCGAGGCGGCCTTCGACCCACTGCCGGTCGACACTGAGGCCGCTCGCGCCTACGGCCGTGTATACGCCGCCGTTCGAGCACACGGCCGGAACACACGACGTCGGTTCGCTGATCTACTCATCGCCGCGGTGGCGCTGGCGAACGCGCTGCCAGTCGTGACCCGTAACCGGGCCGACTTCGCCGGCCTCGATGAGTTGATCGAGGTCGTCGAGATCTGAGCTGTGGGCTGGGCATCACAAGTAGGAGCGTCGACACCGCATTGCTGATGTGGTGATCGTCTGATCGCGCGGTTGCCGATTCTGCGTAGGTTGATTACGCACCGCCTCGGCGACTCGTTGTCGTAACCGGACGATGGCACTGGACGACCGGTGGTTAGGTGAGCATCGTGGCGATCAGTTCGCGGCGGCTACGGACGCCGATCTTGTCGAACACCGCCTTGAGGTGATCCTGAACGGTGTGCTCTGAAATGTGCAGCGTGGCAGAGATGACGGTCGTCGACGTTCCGCGTAACACCAAGGTGGCCACGTCGCACTCGCGGGGACTCAGGCCGTGCGCCGAGAGCCGCAGCGGCAGGGTGCTGGTTGCGTTGGCTTGCTCGATCACAACGGTGATGCCCAGCTCGCCGGACGGCCCGCTGAGGCGGGACGCGTGAACGGACAGCCATTGTCCGCTGCGCGTGTGCACACGTGTGATCGGCATGGACCCGGCGGGCGCGGTTCCATCTTCGATCGCGCGCAGTGCCGCCGCGGCGGCGTAGATGCACACCGGCAGCGGGAGGCTGCCCGCCGGCTGCATCTGCGCGAGGTACTCCGACGCCTGAGCGGTCACTGCCACGAGGCTCAAGTCGTCGGCGAGCACGACCACGCCCGGTTCGTGTCCTGGTCCGGCCGTGTCCGCGCCGTGCAGGAGCAGGGCTTGACGAAGCGCATGGCCCAGATGCGGGGCTGCGCTGGCGACGAGCATCAGTTCCGACTCGGTGAACCCGCTGAAATGATCCATCCGATGCAGGCACAGATACCCCCAGCACTGCGTACCGGTGAGCAGTGCGACGCGCAGTTCGTCGCCAAGCCCAAGCGGCCGCATGATCTCGCGGTAGCGCCGGCTCGCCAAGCGGTCTCCGGAGGTGACGGAATCCAATGAGGCGACATGACTCGACGAGGTGACCAGCGCGCTGAACTTGTTGACATCCTCGGTGCCGAATTCGTTGTCCAGAAACATCGGGGTCGCGCTGGCCAGGGGCTCCTCGGCAAACCCGCCGGTGAATAACAAGCTCTGCGGGTCGGCGGTGGCGAAGAACGCGGCGTCGGCGGGCACCAGCCGTCGCACCGAGCGGAGCAACCTGCGCTGCAGGTCGGGGGCGTCCATGCCGCCATGGCAATGCCGGATGAGATCCTGCAGTGCTCTTAGAGCAGGTGGGCTGCACGCCACACTCCCAGTATCAGCCGATCGACGTGATTCGCCGAATCCCAACTTCTTGGGATGGTGGAGTCATCCAGGCGGTTCGATGCTCGGTGCATGACCAACAACAAGCAACTCGTCGACACGTTCATCCAGGAGTTGTTCACCAAGGCAAACCTCGATGCCGTGGACCGGTACCTCGATCCGAAGTTCGTCAACCACGACGCGCCATTTCCCGGCGCGCCGGACGGGCCGGAGGGGATGCGTCTGGCCGCGGCATCGTTCCGGCAGGCACTGCCGGACTGGCGCAGCGACGTCGAGCAGCTGATCGGTGAAGGCGACATCGTTGTCGAACGCTTCACCGCCAGCGGCACGCACACAGGTGTTCCGCTCATGGGCGTGCCGGCGACCGGAAAGTCGATCACCCTGGCCGGAATCAACATCTTCAAAGTCAGCGGCGACCGGATCGTCGAACGCTGGGGGCGTCTCGACGAGGTCGGACTGCTGCGCCAGCTCGGACTCATCACCGGCTGACCCGCGACCGCATTTCGGCCAGAGCACGAGCGCAAACAAACTGATCTGCTCGACTCGTCCGCGCGGACGGCATTCTCGATAACGACGACTACCGCGCGCCAATGTCTGGTTGCCTTCGGTACCGCGAGGATGTCTTGCCTTCCGCACAGACCTAAGTGATCATCTAACAATGATTTCACGTGATTGGTCCTGCCTCGCGCCTCGGTGCGCGTCTGGAGGGAGGCCGCGTGGGTCTCGCTGATCGCGACTACATGAAGGACCTGTACGGGCTGCTGGGGATCAGCCGCCACGTATCCCCGGAGGAGCTTCGTCACGCTTACGAACAGGCAATGGGTGCCGCGACGCGATCGGGTGATCTTGTTCGCGCGCGAACACTCCTAGCGGCGTACGAGGCGTGGTCCAAAGAACGGCGCGAAGGCTTGTTCGGTCGCACCTTCGATGGCTGTGCCCAGCAGGCGATATCGCCGGGCTCGCAGCGACGAGCACGACGGGCCGCACGGTCGCGGCCGTCGCGCCCGAGGAAATGGGGCATGTCGTTACCCATCCGTGTGCTGTTCTTCGCCATCGTTGTGCCAGCTGCAGGGCTGGCACTGTTCGGGACGCTGACGAACAGACCGTTGGGCGCGAACTCCGAATCAGCATGGTCGCAAGGCTCGGGTCAGGTCGCTGCAGATCCGCTGCCGCCGGTGACGGCATCTGATGCGGCGTTGTATGTCGAGCGGATCAACGGTCGCGACGATGTCACCTGCACGCTGATCGGCGCCGGCGGCCTGTCAGTGCGCTTCACCTGTCAGGCAAGCGACGGCCAAGCCTGGGACGTGCACGGAACGTCACCAGACAGCCTGGCAGCTGTCGTAACGGCGCCGAGCGTGTACCTCCAATCTGCACGCTTCGATGCGTACGCAGCCGTCGGCGCCGTCGACAACTGCCGACGGTCCACCGACGCTCTGCCGGAGACCACGGGACCGCAGACCGTCCGCGCAACCCTTCGATGCGGCCGTGGAGTAGTCACCATCTACCTGCGCCCAAAAGACGCCCTCGAATTCACCCGAACGGGCAGACGCAGTTACCGACTCACCGTCGTCGCCGGCAATGGGCAGACCATCAGCTACAACAGCAAGACCAGGAAGTATCGGTAGCGGCGCCTCGACCGCAGGCGATGAGCGCGTCGATCAATCGTCGGCACGCGATCGCGATATACGCGCCGCGCTCGGATATGCGCGACATTGGATCTGACGACGACCGCTGCCCGCAACCGTCGCGCTCGATGAGGTCAGGTCGGGCTGTCCACGCCCTGCTCGTGGCGGGTCAGGGAGCGGTTGATCCAGTCCAGGTCGGCATCGGCCAAGTCGTCGTCCGCACCGTTTCCCACCAACGTTGGCAGGAGCGCACGGTAGCTCTGCACCTGGTACAGCGCTCCGACGACCAGTCCCAGCGCTGCGGCCTCGCGAAGGGACTCGTCCGACCCTCCGGTCGACCATGCCGCAACGTACGCGTCGACCAGGTCGCGGCGCACGGAGATGTCCCGTGTCCGGAAGACGTAGGTCGCGAGATCGACGAACGGGTACGACACGGCGGCGTCGCTCCAGTCGAAGACACGCGTCGTTCCCGGACCGTGGACGACGTTCCACGGGTGGAAGTCGCCGTGCACCAGAGACGGGCCCGGACCGATCGCGTCGAGGCGCAGGCATGACTCGACCAGGGTCGGGGATGTCGCCAGCCATCGCTCACGCAATTCGGCGGGCATCCGCTCGAGCAGCGCGGTGTCCTCACTCATCTCCTCCACCCACTCGGCCAGGCCGGCGAGGGAACGGACCGGGAGCCCAAGACGAACGAGCTCGTCCGTACGAGACAGCATCGACCGCTGCAGTCCGGCATGCGTCACGATGCCCTGATACCACAACGATTCCTCCTGCTCGCCCAACTCGGGAGCGCCGAGGTCGCGCATCAACAGCCATCCCTGCGCATCGTCGACGGCGATCACCTCGGGCATGACGTCCGGCATCAGCCGGGCAAGAGCCCGCGTCAGCGCCGCCTCACGGCGGAAGAGATCGACAGGGCACTTGAAGAACACGTCACCGTCGGCGGACGGGGCGCGCAGCACCACCGACAGACCCCAGAGCTGGTGTTGTCGTGGCGCGCCGACGGCCGGCCGTCCGACCGCCGCCATCTGCTCGACCATCCACGTGGACGCGCGTGCGAACCAGCCGGGCCGCGACCACACAGGGCGCAACGGCGACCATCCGTCCGCACGCTCGCCGACCCACGAGGCGACCGCTGCCCGGGACGTCTCTGGCTCCAGCCGCGCGATCGCCTGCGCATCGAGTTCCAGCCAGGTCCAACCGGGAGCGGGCGCCGCGCGCATGGCATCGCATTCCACCAGCAACACACCGGCCGACGTCATGACGGTCCGCAGGACCACCGTCCTGTCGGGGTCCAGGACGTCGACAGCGGCGAGCATCTCGGGCACCAGCGGCTCGGTGTTGGACAGCGAAACAGCAGGCAACCTGGCAGGCGCGTTTGACCCGAGAAGCGGATCGCCGTCGGCGACCATGACCGCCGTACGCTCCGGATGGGGCACCAAGAAACTCACCTGACAGCCCTCCGCCGGCCGGGGGTTCGTCATGTGTTCGCTGGCTGAAGCGGATCGTTCGCGACCCAGCGATACCGGCTTACGTCCGCCAGTGCAACTGCGCCCAGGCTCTCGTAGAAGCGTTCCGCGGTGACGTTTCCCCTCGTCACGTCCCACTCGATGCGACCGTCGGTCTGGCTACGCAGATAGCCCATCAACTCGCGCGCCACCCCGGACCTGCGGTGTGCTTCTACCACGTACAGATCTTCGAGCCAGATACCGGACGTTCGCGCCCACGATGAGAACGTTCGGTACCACATCGCAAGTCCGGCGAACGACGCATCGTCGCGCTCCGCGATGGTCACTCGGATGAACGCGTCGCTACCGAACACGGCATCTTCGAGCTCATCGATCGCCCGGTCGGCGCGGCGCACCGACGCCTCGCTTCTCGCGTGCATCTCCAACGTTCGTCGGATGACCGACAGATCGGACGGGAGCGCTTGACGTACCGACACCCAGACTCCTCAAACGATGTGAACCGTCTCCCCACCCACGACCGTCGCGAGTACGGCCACCGTCCCAAGGTCTTCAGCCTGTAGCGGATCCGCGGACAGTACCGCGAAATCGGCGAGATACCCGAGGTCGAGCAGGCCCAAACGGCGCTCTGCGAACGCCGCGTATGCCGAGCCGTACGTGTAAGCGCGCAAGGCCTGTGCGGGACTCAGCCGCTCGTCGGCGGCGAGCACGGCACCGGTTGCAGTGCGGCGCCCGACGAGGTCGCGCAGACCCAGCACGGGATCTCCGTTCACCACGGGGCGGTCCGAGCTGGCGGGCAGCTCGATCCCGGCGTCCAGGAATGACTTCTGCCGATAACACCATTCCGCACGTTCGGCGCCGATCGCCGCAGTCATGCCGTCGCCGAGCTCGTGGACGAAACGGCCCTGTGGAACCGGGATCACGCCGAGCCGCGCAATCCGCTCGACGTGTTCGGGACGGGTGATCCCGCAGTGTTCGATCCGGTGCCGGTGGTCGGGCCGAGGATGTTCAGCCAGCACGTCTTCATAGATGTCGAGAACCTCCCCGACAGCGCAGTCACCGATGGCATGGGTAGCTACTTGCCACCCCGAGCGGTGCGCACGGCCGATCGTTTCGCGTAGTTGCGCGGGCGACGTCTGGAAATAGCCACGCCCGCCCTCGCCGTCGACGTAGTCATCACACATCGCCGCCGTGCGGCCGATCAACGAGCCGTCGGCGAAGATCTTCATCGCCCCGATACGGAGGTGGTCGTCACCGAAGCCGGTCCGCAGGCCGAGATCGAGGCCGAACTTGATGTCGTCCTCCTCGGCCGCCTCGACGATGTGCATCGCGTCGGCCGCGATCATCACGGTGACCCGGAGGTCGAGGACATGTTCTGCGCGCGCGTTCTGATAGGCGGCGAGTTCGATCGGTGTTCGGCCGATCCAGCCGCCGCCGATGCCGGCTTCCTGCACGCTCGTCACGCCCTGCGCCAGCAGCGCATGATTCGCGCGCCCGATGGCACGGGTCACCCGGTCGACCGGTATCGGATACACCAGCGGCTGCAGCAACAGCTGGGCTTGCTCGCGGAGCAGCCCGGTGGGCTTACCGGCGGCGTCGCGGACGACGTCACCGCCCTCGGGGACATGGTCCAGGTCAAGTTCGGTGAGCACCGCCGAGTTGACGACGCACATGTGTCCGGAGGTGTGCTTGAGCCAGACGAGATGCCGGGGCGCAACCCGATCCAGCGCTTCGGCACTCGGGTGACCGCCGAGGAGTTTGTTCTGGTCGTAGCCGCTGCCGATGATCCAGCTGCCCGGCGCAAGCTCCGCCGCACGCGCTGCTACCGCGGCGTAGACATCATCGACGGACCGGACGTGCTCGACGCCCAGCGGCAGTTCGTCGAGACCCATCCCGAACCAGGCGAGATGGTTGTGCGCATCATGAAAGCCCGGCACAACGGCCGCTCCGCCGAGGTCGATCCGGCGCCGCGCCCGCAGATCCCGCGCATCGTCGCCCAGGGCAACAATCCGCCCGTGATGGACTGCGAGCGCGTCGACCGGGGTGAAGTCGCGGCCCGTCAGAAAGCGCGCTCCGACGTAAACCGTGTCGACCAGCATTGGTAATACCTCGCTGCGGCTCGAAGATGGACGATGAACGCACTCTCACCCTGGCTCAGGAAGGACGGCTGTGTCGATGCTGCAATCCGACGACGGAGCGGTTGTCTTATCTGTCGATGCCGACGTCGCGGTCATCTCGCTCAACCGCCCACATCGGCTCAATGCGGTCAATGACCAGCTTGTCGAGGGGCTGCTCGACGCCTTGTCCGAGGTCGAGGCGGGCGAATGCGGTGCGGCGCTGCTGACGGGTCGGGGGCGAGCGTTCTGCGCCGGCCACGATTTGAAGGAACCACGCGGGGACGAGGACGGATTGTTGCGCCGTCTCGAGCACCTGCAGGAGGTCACGAGGCGAATCCGCGGTCTTTCCGTCCCTGTGATCGCCGCGGTGCACGGGCACGCCGTGGGTGCGGGCGCGGAATTCGCGCTGGGATGTGACCTCGTCGTCGCCGCCGAGGGCACGCGCTTCAGGTTCCCGGAGGTCGGTCTCGGGCTGAGCGTCACCGGCGGCCTGACGAAGTTGCTGCCGTTGTTCGTCGGTCCGGTCAAAGCGAAGGAGTTGCTGTTACTGGGTGAGACGATCGACGCGCAGGAGGCGCTGCGGCTCGGCCTGGTCAATCGTGTCGTGCCGCCCGGCGAACTTATGGGCGCGACCATGCAGTGGGCGCGACGACTGGCGAGTCAGCCGCGGCTGCCCACAGCGCTGGCGAAGGCCGCGCTCGACAACGGGATCGATGCGGCTTTCGGGGCCGGCCTCGAATTGGAGATCTCGCACGCGATCATCACCGACGGGGTGGCCAAGGGCGGCGACGAGGCGCTGGCAGCCAGCCGGCTGAGAAACCGCGCATGACTCTGCCGCAAACACTTCCCGCGTTGCTGCGTCGGGCTGTCCAGCGTTGGCCGGACCGCGTGGCGTGGATCTTCGATGAATACGGTGAGTCGCTGACCTTCACCGATGTCGACGTGCGTAGCGACGCGCTCGCTCAGCTACTCGCGGGCTACGGCATCGGCCAGGGTGACCACGTCGCGGTCATGCTCGACAACGCGCCGGCTTTCCCGCTCGCGTGGCTCGCGATCACCAAGCTCGGTGCCGCGATCGTGCCGGTCAACACCGGCTATCGCCGTTACGACGCGACCCGCCTGCTCGCCCACTCGCAGGCACGACTTGTTCTTGCTGACGACAGCCACGCCGAGCTGCTCCGGACGATCCAGGCAGAGACCTTCCTGGAAGCCGTGATCTCGCTCGACTCGGATGACTTCACACAATCGACCGGCGCAACGGCCCAGGCTGAGGTCGCGCCAGAAACCGTGTCGAACATCCAGTACACGTCCGGTACCACGGGTGCACCGAAGGGATGCGTCCTACCGCACGCGTACTGGACCACGCTGGTGGGGGGCCTCATCGACGGGTTCCCGAACATCACTGCGGATGACGTCATCCTGACCGCCCAGCCATTTCATTACATCGACCCGCAGTGGAACGTCGCGCTGGG
Source organism: Jatrophihabitans sp. (assembly GCA_036497285.1). GTDB lineage: Bacteria > Actinomycetota > Actinomycetes > Mycobacteriales > Jatrophihabitantaceae > RYN-133. The sequence goes on along the minus strand of DASXJR010000007.1, from coordinate 171,294 downwards.
CCTGGCATCCGGGTGTCGTCTGGTCGTGCTCGATCGCTTCCACCCCAGCTCGTTCTGGTCGAAGATCATCGAGTATGGGGTGACCTGGTTCTACTGCCTGGGCATGATGCCGAGACTGCTCCTGAGCGCGCCGGCTCCCGCTCGCCCGGACACGCTGCGGTCGATCTGCGCGTCGGCCATCCCGCCCGAGCTGCACCGCGACCTCGAGGCTCGCTGGGGTGTGCCGTGGTTCGAAGCGTTCGGGATGACCGAAACGGGCAGCGATATCCGGCTCGACCCGCGAGATCACGACGAGTGCGTGGGCACCGGCTGTCTCGGTCGGGCGGTACCGGGACGCGAGGCGCGCATCGTCGACGAGGCCGACGACCCTGTGCCACCCGGCGCCACTGGGCAGCTCGTGGTGCGCGGCGCCGGGATGATGACCGGCTACTTCCGCGACGCCGACGCGACGCGGACTGTGTTCCGGAACGGGTGGCTGCATACCGGCGACCTTGCCCGGATGGACGAGCGAGGACGCATCTACTTCGTCGGCCGCACCAAAGACATGATCCGCCGCAGCGGGGAGAACATCGCAGCGGCCGAGGTGGAGCGGGTGCTGCAGCTACACCCGGCTGTCACGATGGCGGCGGTGCTCCCCGAGCCCGACGAAGTGCGCGGCGAAGAAGTACACGCCGTCATCGTCGCCGCCGATGGTCACGGCGCGACGGATCTGGCCGGCCTCATCGAGCATTGCCAGCGACAGCTCGCCTACTTCAAGGTTCCCCGCTACTGGACGTTCGTCGCCGATCTGCCCCTGACCGCGTCAGAGCGGGTCGCAAAGGGTGAACTGCGTGCTCGCCTCGACCGGGATGCGCCTCGTACAACCCTCGATCGCACGGCGGTCGGGTAATTCAGTCCTGCGTCACTCCCAGACGATCGAGGATCCAGGCGTACACCTCGGCCTCGTAACCGAGGTGCGCGACCCGCCCGGACGGACCGACGTGCGCCCCGGCGCCGGTCTCGCAGCGGAACAGGCACCGCGGTGACCACTCCGGGTCGGAGTGCCGCAGGGCAGCCACCCACTTGGCGGGTTCCCGCACCATCACGCGTGGGTCGTGCACAGCGCCGGTCACCAGAAGGTCGGGTCGTCCGCCCGCGGGCGGCACGTTGTCGTACGGCGAGTACGCGAGCATCCAGTCGAACTGCTCGCGAATGCGCGGGTCGCCCCATTCCTCCCACTCGGTGATCGTCAGCGGGGTGTCCTTGTCGAACATCGTGGTGACGACATCGACGAACGGCACCTCCGCCACGACGGCCCGCCAACGGTCGGGTCGCTGGGTGAACACGACACCCTGCACCAGCCCACCGGCGCTGAGCCCCCGCGTGGCGATCCGTGTGCCGTCGACCAGCCCGTCCCGGTCGAGGCCGTCCGCCACCGCGATCAGGTCGTCGAACGTGTGCTGCTTGTACCGCATGCTGCCGTCGAGCCACCAGCGCCGACCGCCCTCGCCACCGCCGCGGACCAGCGCGTGCACCCAGATCACCCCGCGGTCGAGCACGCTCGGCAGCGCGGCGTCCCACGCCGGCTCGTCGACGGCCTCGTAGGCGCCGTAGGCATAGATCGAGCAGGCTGCCGTCCCGTTCAGGGGTGTCTCGCGATGCCGCAGCAGCACCGCGGGTACGGCGGTCCCGTCCGGCGCCGGGAACACACGGCGCTCCACGGCGTACTGCTCGGTGTCGAACCCTGGCGCCTCCCCGCGCTGTACCTCCGTCGTGGCCCCGCTGCGGAGGTCGACCGACGACCAGACGGACGGACGGAGATAGCTCTCGTCCCGGACGGTCACCGTGGCCGCGTCGTACGAGGTGTTGCGTGCCAACTCGAGGCAGCCCACCTCGTAGCGGCTGGCCAGCACCCGACCCGTGCCCGCCAGGTCGTCGTGCGCCACGATGCGAAGCCGACGCTCACCCTCGGCGCGATAGGAGAGGACGACCCCGTCGGCGAACGCGTCCGCCCGGATCAGGCGCTCGCGCGGGCCCTCGGGACGCGCTTCGGTCCAAGCCGTGTGCTCCTGGTCGGAGTCGCGGGGGACGGGCGCCGCCATCATCCGGAATTCCACTGCGTCGTCGTTGGTGACCACCAGCAGCCGGTCACCAGCCGGCGACGGCGCATGTTCGACGCGATAGACGACGCCGTGCCGACGTCCCCCTACCGACCGCGGCCGAGAATCCGGGGCCGCTGCGTCCAGAACCCACGCCTCGCTGGTCGACCGGCTCTCGCTCCAGATCACGATGAGCTCGCCGGACCGGGTCGTCCGCACGTTCACCGAGAACATCTCGTCGGGTTCCTCGAGGACGAGCACGTCGTTGTTCGGGTCACTGCCCAGCCGGTGCCGCCACACCTGGAATGGGCGATATGCGTCGTCGTGGACGGTGTAGAGGAACGAGCCGGAGTCCGCGCTCCAGGCCCCGCCGTAATAGCTCCGCGGCACCCGGTCGGCGAGATCCTCGCCGGTGCGGAGGTCGCGGAACCTGAGCTCGAAGACCTCGTCGCCGTCGGTGTCGACGCTGTAGGCGAGCAGATCCTCGTCCGGACTGACGACGGTCACCCCGACGTCGAGGTAGCCGGTCCCGGCGTCTAGGGAGGCGATGTCCAAGACCAATGACGATTCGGATTCGGTCGTTGACCCGGCTGTTGAACCATGATTCAGTCGCCAGAGTTCGGCGTACTCGCTGTTAACGCGGTGCCGGGTCCAGTAGGTGAACCGGCTTCGCACCCAGCGCGCGGATTCGTCGGCGCCGGGCAGTCGCGACAACATCTCCGCGAGAAGCGCGGACGTGAGGGGTTCGAGATGAAGACAGGACGCGTCGTAGAAAGCTCGCTCTGCAGTCAGGTGCGCGAGGACGGCGGGGTCGCCGACGGCGGCCAGCCACTGGTAAGGGTCGGAGCGGACGACGCCGTGCTCAGCGTGGGTGTACGGCCTTCGAGGCGCGGGCGTCGGCGTCTTGGTCTGACCAGTCGGGGTCCCCGCGGAATCGCCACGCTCTCCAGGCGATTTCGTCGGGTGACTGGGCACGGCGGTCACCGTACCGCCGGACGGCTCCTCGTCGTTGTCGGGTTGCTGCTGGCGAGCCTGACCCCGGCCCTTGCTCTCGGCGCCCCGGCGTCCGCCAAGACCAAGGTGGTCTTCCACGTCGCCATGCTCGGCGAGAGTGTGGACTCGCTCAACCCGTTCGTCGGCATCCAGTCGCCGTCGTACGAGATGTGGGGCCTGACCTACGACTACCTCGTCGGCTACTCGATGACCGACATGTCGCCGGAGCCCGACCTGGCCACGAAGTGGACGACGTCCTCGGACGGCAAGACGTGGACGTTCACGGTCCGCAAGGGAGTGAAGTTCTCCGACGGGGTCCCGCTCACCGCGAACGATGTCGCCTACACCTTCAACCGGGTCCTCCACGGCAAGACCGAGCAGGCGTCGTGGATCTCCTACCTGAACGGCGTCACCGAGATCACCGCGCCGAACGCGACGACGGTGGTGATGAAGCTGAAGCAGCCGAGCGCCACGCTGCCGCTGCTGCCGATCCCGATCGTCCCCGAGCACGTCTGGAAGCACGTCACCGAGGCCGACGTCAAGACCTACTCCGCTGCGCCGAGCAACGGCCAACCGGTGGTGGGCGAAGGGCCGTTCCGGCTGGTCGAGGGCACAGCCAACGGCGACACGTTCAAGTTCGAGGCCAACCCCGACTACTGGGGCGGCCGCCCACATGTCGACGAGGTGATCTTCCAGTTCTACAAGAACGACGACTCGGCCATCCAGGCAATGCTCAAGGGCGAGGTCGATTTCGTCGAGGGCATCACCGCGCTCGAGGTCAAGCACCTGCAGAGCCAGCCGGGCGTCACTGCCCACAACGGCAACTCGCCCGGATTCGAGGAGATCGCCTTCAACACCGGCTCGGTGGACCTCAAGACCGGCAAGCCGATCGGCAACCCCAACCCGGCGATGCTCGACCCCAAGTTCCGGCACGCGCTCGGCTACGCGCTGAACCTGCCGCAGCTGATCCAGAAGGTCTACCAGGGAGCCGGCCTCCCGGGGACGACGATCGTCCCGCCGTCGTACACGAAGTACCACTGGGAGCCGCCGGCCGGCCAGAAGATGACCTTCGACCTGGCCAAAGCGGGACAGCTGCTTGACGCGGCGGGCTACAAGAAGGGGCCCGACGGCCTACGGACGATGCCGGGCGGCAAACCCATCGGCACCCTACGACTGGACGCGCGCTCCGACTCGCCGACGTCGATAAACGCCATGGACTACTTCAAGTCGTGGCTGAGCCAGCTCGGGATCAAGTCGCAGGTGTCGACCCCCAGCTCCAACCAGCTGACCGACATCATCCTCAAGGGCAATTTCGACGCGTTTTACTGGGGCTGGTTCGTCGAGCCCGACCCCGACAACATGCTCAGCTACTTGACCTGCGGCCAGCGCGGCAACTGGTCCGACTCATGGTTCTGCAACAAGCAGTACGACACGCTCTACCGCGAGCAGCACGTGCAGACCGACCAGGCCAAGCGCGAGGCCGAGGTCAAAAACATGCAGCAGATCCTGTACCAGCAGTCGCCCTACCTGGTCACGGCGTACGACGCGACCGGAGAGGCCGTGCGCAGCGACCACTTCGCCTGCTTCGTGGCGCAGCCTAACCCGGGCGGCGTGTGGCTCGAGCAGTACGGCGTCTACAACTACATCCACATCAAGCCTGCATCCGAAGCCGGCAACTGTCACTCCGCCACCGGTGGCGGGAAGCTCCACGGGGCTGTTGCCGCTACGAAGGGTGGCTCGTCCAGCTCGATCAGCGTGGCGTTCACGGTCGGTGGCGCCGTGGTGGTCGCCGCCGTGCTGGCCGTGCTCGGTGTGATGCTGATGCGCCGGCGGGCCACTGCCGGAGACCGCGAATGAGCGTTCCCGCAGCAGACACGGGGCTGGCCGAGGCCGAGGCGGCGGCCGAGGGTGGTCAGCCCCGTAGACGCGGATACGCGTCGTACGTCGGTTTCAAGGTGCTCGGGTCGATCGGCAGCTTCTTCTTCATGCTGGTGGTGAACTTCTTCCTGTTCCGGGTGCTGCCCGGAGACCCGGCGCGAACGCTCGGACGCGGCCGGTTGAGCACCCCGGCCCAGGTCGAGGCGTTCAACAAGACCTACGCCCTCGGCGAGTCGATCCCACGGCAGTTCCTGACATTCCTTCACAACACGTTCACCGGTCAGCTGGGCATCTCGGTCGAATACCACGAGCCGGTCTCGACACTGATCCTCCACGCCCTCTGGCCGACTCTCTTGCTTGTCGGCTCCTCGACGATCTTGGCCACGGTGATCGGCGTCTACCTCGGGATCCGCGGCGCATGGCGGCGAGGCGGCTTGTTCGACCGGATCACCACCGGTAGCTCATTGACCCTGTACGCGATGCCGGAGTGGTGGCTCGGCCTCCTGCTGATCGCAGCGCTCGGCGTCGGCTTCTGGTTCATCCCCGGCCTGTTCCCCACGGGCGGCTTGCACAGCCCGGACGTCGATCCCAACTCGCTGCACGGCGTCCTGGACACGATGTGGCACCTTGCGTTGCCGGTGACGACGTTGACGTTGGCCTATCTCGCGGACTTCTCGCTGATCATGCGTAGCTCGCTGCTCGACGAGCTCGGTGAGGACTATCTGCAGACGGCGCGGGCCAAGGGGCTGCGCGACATCCAGGTGCGCAACCGGCACGCCGTGCGCAACGCGATGCTGCCCACGACCACGATCATCGCCCTCAACATCGGGTTCGTGGTCGGCGGCGCCATCACGGTCGAGACCGTCTTCTCCATCCCGGGGCTCGGCTTGCTCGCCACCAACGCCATCGGCGTCCCGGACTTCTGGGTCCTGCAGGGTACCTTCCTGGTGGCCAGTGCCGGCGTGATCGTCGCCAACCTGTGCGCCAACCTGATCTACGGCTGGATCGACCCGAGGGTGCGCACATGACCCAGACCGTCAAAGCCGTCAACGCCCAGTCCGCACGTCAGCTCACCCGACAGCGCCGGCTCGCGGCGTGGAAACGGGTCTGGAAGCAGTTCCGGCAACGCCGAAGCGGCATGCTCGGGCTCGGCGTCCTCATGTTCTTCGTGATCGTCGCCCTCGCGGCGCCGATCCTGTCGAGCTCGAACGGGCTCGACGTCACCAAGGCCAACGGGCCGCTGCTCGGTCCGCCCTCATCGCGGTACTGGCTCGGCACCGACGAGAACGGCCGCTCGGTGCTCACGCTGCTGATCTGGGGAGCTCGGATCTCGCTGTTCGTGGGAATCGTGGCCACGCTGATCTCCATGGTGCTCGGGACCGTCCTCGGTCTGGTCTCGGGCTACTTCGGGGGCTGGGTCGGCCGGATCACCTTCCGGCTGACCGAGTGGTTCCTCGTGATCCCGTTCCTCCCGTTGGCGATCGTGCTGGCTTCGGTCCTCGGCCCCGGTCTGTTCAACATCGTGATCGTGATCGGCGTGACGTCATGGCCGGGCACCGCATTGCTGATCCGCAGCCAGACGCTGTCGATCAAGGAACGCGCCTATATCGATCGGGCCCGGGCGATCGGCGCCGGGCGCTGGCACCAGATGTCGAAGCACGTGCTGCCCAACGTGATGCCGATGGTATTCGCCAACACCACGCTGACCGTGGCGATCGCCATCCTCTCGGAGACGACACTGAGCTTCCTCGGGCTCGGCGACCCGACCCGCACCTCGTGGGGGACCATGCTCGACGGTGCCTACCATGCCGGCGCGATCACCACCGGCTGCTGGTGGTACGTCGTACCGCCCGGCGTCTGCGTCGTTCTCGTGGTGCTCGCGTTCACCCTGATCGGACAGGCGCTCGAGGAGATCCTGAACCCGCGGTTGAGAGCCCGCTGATGAGCGACGATTGCGGAGCGAACAGTGTGATTCCTGCGCCGAAGGCGCAGTTCGAGTCGACGCCGGACCCGAGCGAAGCGAGCGGTCCCAAGGAGACTCGATGAGCGATTCACTTCTGTCCCTCCACGACCTGAAGGTCACCTACACGACCGACGATGGTCCGCTGCCGGCCGTGCGCGGTGTCGACCTGACGGTCGAACGCGGCCAGATCGTCGGCGTGGCGGGGGAGTCGGGGTGTGGCAAGTCGACCCTGGCCAGCACTGTCCTCCGGTTGCAGCCGGCCAACGCCACGGTTACCGGCGAGGTGCGCTTCGATGGACGCGACATCCTGACCATGGGCTGGGGTGAGCTTCGGGCGGTTCGTTGGGCCGGTGCCTCGATCGTGTTCCAGGGTGCTCTGCACTCGCTGAACCCGGTACACCGGATCGGTGCCCAGATCGGCGAGCCGATGCGTGTGCACATGCCGGAGCTCAAGGACGGGCAGGTGCGCTCGCGGGTCGGCAAGCTGCTCGAGCAGGTCGGCCTCGACCCGGCGCGCGCAAAGGCCTATCCGCACCAGCTCTCCGGTGGTCAGAAGCAGCGGGTGATGATTGCGATGGCCCTCGCCTGCGATCCCCAGCTGGTCGTTGCGGACGAGCCCACCACGGCGCTCGACGTCATGGTCCAGGCGCAGGTCCTCACCGTGCTGTCCGGCCTCGTCCGCGAGCGCGGCGTCGGGATGATGATGATCAGCCATGACCTGTCCGTGCTCGCCGACGTCTGCGACCGGATCACTGTCATGTACGCCGGCCGCGTTGTCGAGCTGGGGCCGGCCGCGCAGATCTTCGCCGCACCGCTTCACCCCTACTCCGACGCGCTGTCCTCGGCGTTTCCGCGCGTCGGTGACCCCGCCGCCAGGTTCGCGCCAGCCGGGCTGCCGGGCGACCCCCCGCTGCCGTGGGATCTTCCTGGCGGGTGCACGTTCGCCCCGCGATGCCCGCGTGCCGCCAAGGTCTGCCTCCCTGCCGAGCCCGAGCTCGCACCGTACGGCGAGGGCAGAGCTGCTGCCTGCGTGCGGATCGGTGAGCCCGACGAGACTCCGGTCCGAAACGAGATAGGAGCCAGCTCGTGAGCGCCGAGTTGTCGGCCCACGGCGTGCGCGTGGAGTTCTCGACCCGCACCGGCCGGGTCGCGCGAGCCTTGGACGGCGCCGACCTCACAGTCGGGGCCGGCGAGGTCGTCGCCCTGGTCGGGGAGTCCGGGTCCGGCAAGACGACGCTGGCGCGCACGCTCATCGGCCTGGAGCGACCGGTGAGCGGCACGGTGCTGTGGAACGGGAAGCCACTCGACCACTCCGGGCGCGGCCTGAAGGCGCTCCGACGCCACGTCCAGCTCGTGCTGCAGGACCCGCTGGGCGCACTCAACCCACGGCACAGCGTGTACGAGTCGGTGGCCGAGGGTCTGCGCGTCCACAAGCTGGTCGCGAAGTCGGGGAAGAGCGAGACGGAACTCGTCGCCGCCGCTCTGGCGTCGGCCGGGCTGCGCCCCCCCGAGACGCTGTTCCTCCGCTACCCGCACGAACTCTCGGGCGGTCAACGCCAGCGCGTCCTGATCGCCGGCGCACTCGCGGTGCAGCCGTCGCTGCTGATAGCCGACGAGCCGGTCTCGAGCCTCGACGCGTCGATCCGCGGCGAGATCCTGGCGCTGCTGCTCAAGCTGCGCGAGCAGTTCGGGCTCGGTGTGCTGGTGGTGACGCACGATCTCGGGCTGGCATGGAACATAGCCGACCGGATCGCGGTCATGTACCTCGGCCGTGTCGTGGAGACCGGGCCGACCGAAGACGTGCTGACGGCACCCAAGCACCCGTACACGCAGGCCCTGCTGTCCGTCATACCTGAGATGGAGCGGCTGGAGCCGATCGTGCTGCGCGGCGAGATCCCCGACCCGTCCCGGATCCCGCGCGGGTGCCGGTTCCATCCGCGGTGCCAGTGGTTCGCCTCGGGAGCGGCGGACGAGGTGGCCGACGCATGTCGCGGTACCGCGCTGCCGCTGCTGCCCGCGGATCCCGATGGGCATCGGTGTGCCTGTCACCTCGTAGCCGCCCGGGACGGAGCGATGACGTGACGTTGCAGGCGGCGCTGCCGCGGGAGATGTACGTCGACGCGTCAGCGTGGCAGCACGAGCGGGAGCGCGTGCTCTTCCGCGAGTGGACGTGTGTCGGCCGCCGAAGCGACCTCGGCCTCGACGACCCCGAGCGGGTGGCGGTCGTCGAGGTGCTCGGCGAGTCGCTGTTTGTCGCCTCCGACCCGGACGGCGTACTGCACGCGTCCTACAACGTCTGCCGCCACCGCGGTTCGCAGCTCTTCCCCACGCCTGCGGGGGCGGCACTGCAGATGTGTGCGGTGAAGTCGGTCCGGTGCCCGTACCACTCCTGGACCTACGCCCTCGACGGCACGTTGCTGCGCGCGCCGCACACCGAGGACGGTGAAGTGGAGGCGTCGGACTTCCACCTGCATCCGGTCGGTGTCGCGCAGTGGGGCGGATTCGTCTTCGTGCACCCGACGCCGGCGCAGGCCGGTCCTCTCTCCGACGCGGTGGGACGGGCCGCCAGCACGTTGGCCAACTACGACCTGTCGTCGTTGGCGACCGGGCTGACGATGTCCTACGACGTCGCGGCGAACTGGAAGGTCATCGCCGAGAACTACAACGAGTGCTATCACTGCGGAGCGGTGCACCCGGAGCTGTCGCGACTGGTGCCGTCATTCGCGGGGGGCGGACGCGAGCTGGACTGGGACGCCGGCATCGCGCACCGCGAGGGCGCCTGGACGTACACGATGTCCGGCACCACTGACCGCCCCGCACTCCCCGGACTCACGGACGAGGAGCGGGTGCGGCACAAGGGCGAGCTCGTCTACCCCAACCTCTTGCTGTCCTGCTCGGCCGATCACGTCGCTGCCTTCGTGTTGCGCCCTCTGGCCGTCGACCGGACGGCGATCGAGTGCAGGTTGCTGTTCGCGGCGTCGGAGGTCGGATCGGCATCGTTCGACCCGTCCGACGCGGGCGATTTCTGGGACATGGTCAACCGCCAGGACTGGGCGATCTGCGAGTCGGTGCAGCGCGGCATGTCGTCGCGCGCCCACACCCACGGCTGGTTCGCACCGATGGAGGATGACTCCGCCGACATCCGGCGATGGTTGCTGCCCAGGCTCGAGCGTGGCTGACGTCGACTACGTCGTCGTCGGACTGGGTGCGCTCGGCTCAGCCGCGGCGTGGCACCTGGCCGCCCGCGGTCACTCCGTCGTCGGACTGGAGCAGTTCGAGCTCGGCCACAGCCGCGGCGCCTCGCACGACACCTCGCGGATCCTGCGGCACAGCTACCACACGCCTGCGTATGTGCGGCTCACCTGCGGGGCGTATGACGACTGGGCGCGCCTCGAGGACGAGTCGGGCGAGCGGCTCGTCACCGTCGTCGGGGGTCTCGATCTCTTCCCTCCTGACTGCGCCATCTCCCCCCTCGACTACATGCGGTCGATGCGAGAGGTGGGCATCGAGTTCGAGGAGCTCGACGTCGCGGAGATCCGGCGGCGCTGGCCGGTGTTCGACCCACCCCGCGGGACACGTGGGCTGTTCCAGTCCCGCGGCGCGATCGTCCCCGCGGCGCGTGGCACCGCTGCGATGCAACGCCTCGCGATCGCGCACGGCGCCACGTTGCTGGGCTCGACAGCGGTCACAGGCGTCGAGGATCACGGCTCCCACCTCACCGTCGAGACCGTGGGGTCCTCGTACACGTGCCGCCGGGTTGTGCTCTGCGCCGATGCCTGGACCAACCAGGTGCTCGCGCCACTCGGCGTCGCGATCCCGCTCACGGTCACGCTCGAGCAACCGACCTACTTCCAGCCGAACGACCCCGGGCGGTTCGCGGACATGCCGCTGTGGCTGTGGATGGACGAACCGTCGTACTACGGGTTCCCCTGCTACGGCGAGCCCACGATCAAGGCCGCGCAGGACTGCGGTGGGCCGGTCGTCGATCCGGACCACCGCACGTCCGACCCCGATCCCCAGATGCTGGATTGCCTGGCGAGCTTCGTGGGCTCGCTCCTTCCCTGCTCCGGCCCGCCGGTGCGGTCGCTGCGCTGCCAGTACACGCTGACGCCTGACCGCGACTTCGTGCTCGCGCCCGTGCCGGGACATCCCTCGGTCGTCGTCGGCCTGGGCGCAGCGCACGGCTTCAAGTTCGCGCCCACCTTCGGCCGGATCCTGGCCGACCTGGCGACGACGGGCGAGACGTCCTCGGACGTCTCCGCCTTCGGGTTCGACCGCCCGGGACTCACCGATCCCGCCTATCAGCCGAACTGGATGGTGTGACGGTCAGCGGAGGATCGACTCCTGCCAGTTCCGCTCGCTGATCGACCGGCCGCCCAGGACGGCCTGCGTGCGGATCGACACGTCGTACGACGTGGCTGTGACGTCAACGGTCATGGTCGACCGCAGCGTGACGTCGATACCGGGCCAGCTCAGCTCGTAGACGGTGTCGGCGTGTGCCCGTTGTGCGAACGTACGCGTGTCGACGGCAACCTCGCCCAGATAGAGCTCGCGCGCGGTCCCGTCGTACGGGGTGGGGTAGCGGGAATCCGACCGGGTCGTCGCGGTCGTCGTCCGGGCCAGGACGTCGTGGTGGAACGCCCAGCCGATGCCCTCGGGCGACTCCGAGGAGTGCGTCGCCCCGGCGTCGAACGTCGGCTCGGGAAACGAGCCGTCGAGCAGCGGCAGCGTCAGCGACGCCCCATGGACGGTCAGCGAGACCGGCCCGGGTGGAGCCACGGTGTTCGGCCAGTCGGCGCCCGCGATCGACACCCGCAGCGTCTGCCCGGGTGACCAGGAATAGGCGCACGCGTCCAGCACGACGTCGAGGTCGTACACGGCTCCCGGCTCGAGCGGGCACGCCGGGCCGTGGACATCGTCACGGTAGACGAGGTCGAGCGTGCCTCGCGAGACCAGGGCGGACGTGCCGTCGGGGAAGACGTCGCAAAGCTTCACCGAGAGCGATGCCGCGCGTGACGAAGCAGAGACACGTACCCGCAGCGTCGGATACCCGACCACGGGACGGGACGGCGCCGCGAGATCCCAGGTCAGCGAGCGGGCGTCGTCGAGGCGTTGGTCGCCCGACAGTCCCCAGGGCAGGTGACCGGCGCAGTCGATCCACGCCGTGGTGCCGACATCGGCAACGACCTCGAGCGTCCGTGGCCCGTCGAGGTCGACGATCGTCGGGCTCACCGGTGGCACCGACGGCAGGGTGACCCACAATCCTTCGTGCAGGTCGAGGTCGACTTCGGGCCTCGTCGACGTCCGCACGAAGACGTCACAGCGGTTCTGGTGCTCGCCGCTGCCGCGCAGCCAGTGGTCGAACCACGCCACCAGTTCGGTCTCGAAGTCGATCCGCGGACCGGGCATCGCGGTGGCGGGGTCGGCGTGGGCCCACGGCCCGGCCAGCAGCCGGTGCGGCACACCGAGCCGGGCCAACTCGGCGATGGTGCGGAACGAGTTGTTGCGGTAGCCGTCCGCCCAGCCGGCGACGATCATGACCGGACACTCGATCCGCTCGTAGCCCGACGTCGTGCCGTCGAGCCGCACCGATCCGTGGTTCCAATACGCGCTGTGTCGGTTCTCGCGCAGCCAGGTCAGCACCCACGGCTGGTTGGTCTGCAACCGGCGCACCCACTCGTCATGCCAGTCGTCGCCCCACACCGCCGGCACGGGAGGCAGTACGCACATCGGCGTCATGTAGTGGCAGTAGTCGACGAGATCGACGAGCCGCAGCGCGCCGCCACGCCAGTGCACGTCGTCGGTCCATCGATCGTCGGTGGCGTAAATCGCGCAGATCGCCTTCAGCTCCGGCGGTCGCGCGCACGCGATCTGCAGGGAGTTGAAGCCGGAGTACGACGTCCCCCACATGCCGATCTGGCCGTCGCACCATTCCTGGGCAGCGAGCCAGCCGAAGGCGTCGGGCAAGTCGCGCTGCTCCGCCTCCTGGTACTCGTCGAGCGCGTCGCCTGGCGACGAGCCGGTGCCACGCACGTCGATGCGGCAGACGGCGTATCCGTGGTTGTCGCACAGGGACCGGTAGCTCGCGGCGTAGGACGACGTGAGGTCGTCCTTGCGGTACGGCAGGGCCTCGACAAGACACGGCTGCGGCCCGTAGGACTCGTCCGGGAGATACAGCGTCGCGGCCAGCCAGTTACCGTCGCGGACCGGGATCCGCTCCTCGAAGACCCTCACCGCAGCAGTCTCAGGATCTCGTCGTTGTGTGCCGACTCGCTCGTGTTGCCGTCTCTCCCGACCACGGTCGGGGCGGTGAACATCGAATTGAGCACTGCCTCCTCCGACGCCTCGACGACGGCGGCGAAGAGCGGGTCGAGCGCGCGTCCGGTCACTACCGGCGTGCCGTCCGGCTTGCCGTCCCGATCGAGCCGCATCCCCGTGCCGAAGGCCATGAAGATCTCGCCGCTCCCGTGGTGGGCGACCGAGCCGGTCCTGGCCAGACCAAGGCCAACCCGGCGGGCAAGTCGTGCGCACGATGCGCCGTCGACCGCCGCGTCGGTGACCACGATCCCGATGCATGACCCGGCCGGCTTGTCCGGCCCGCCGCGCGCGGAGAGCTGTCTGCCTACCGGCACACCGCTCACGACGAGCTCCTCGCGCAGCCCGAAGTTGGTCATCAACAGCACCGCGACCGTGCACCCGTCGACGACCCGGGACGCCGTACCGATGCCGCCCTTGAAGCCCAGGCACGACATCCCGGTGCCGGACCCGACCGCACCTTCGTCCGGAGGGGTCGCGGACCCGCGCGACGCCATCGCCTGCTGCCAGGCGGCGACGACGTCGACGTGCTCGACCTGCATCAGGCGAGCGTCGTTGAGGTAGGAGTCGTCACATTCGGCGACCACGGGAATGATGAAGTCGGTCGCGCACGACGGGTTGATCTCCAGCTCGATCCGGCACGCAGAGTCGTAGACGCGGCCAAGCTGGAGGGTCGACGTGAGGTAGACCGGCGTCTCGGCCGATCCCCACTCCGCAGCGGTGATGAAACCCGTGCACTCACCGGCGCCGTTCAGCACGGCTCCGCCGGCGGGCAGCGGCCGGGAGAACGCGTCGTCGGCCAGCACGAGGACGGTGACGCCGGTGCGGGCGATGCCTCGGCCCCCGGGCGGGGGCGGCTCGTCGCGGTGCAGTGTCGTGTGGCCGAGCCCGACGCCAGGTACATCGAGGACCGCGTTGGTCGGACCGGTCGGCAGGGACCCGACGACGATCCCGAGGTCGCGAGCGCGTGGCATGCCAGCATCCAACCAGGCATCCACCGGCATGCGATGCTCCATCCATGCCGATCCCGGTCGTGTGGTCTCGCACGACTCGGCGTCATCTCCCGATGCGCGAGATCTGGGTCGGCGTCGCGACCGACGGCACCGAGGTCCCCGAGCGCGTCGACCGGATCCTCGACGCGCTGAGTGGTCACGAGCTCGTCGAGGCCGTGCCCCACGACGACACAGTCCTGCATCGCGTCCACGACCGAGCGTTCCTCGAGCACCTGCGGACCGTCTACGACGAGTGGCTCGACGGGCCATACGACGAGCTGGTCGGCCAGGACCGGGTCGTCCCCTACGTCTTCCCGATTCCGGCAATGACGCAGGGCATGCCGGTAACCCGAGCAGCCGCAACGCACGGCAGGGCCGGACAATTCGGCTACGACACGATGACCCTTGTCGGGCCGGGTACCTGGGAGGCCGCGAGAGCCGGCGTCGACTGCGCGTTGACCGCGGTCGACGTCGTGTCCACCGGGGTGGGCACGGTGTACGCCCTGTGTCGGCCGCCGGGCCACCACGCCACCGCCGAGGGCTACGGCGGCTCGTGCTACCTCAACAACGCTGCAGTGGCCGCCGAGGCGCTGCGCGCAGCGGGTCGCCACACGGTCGCGGTGATCGACCTTGACGCCCACCATGGCAACGGCACCCAGGCGATCTTCTGGGAGCGGTCCGATGTGCGCTACGGCTCGCTGCACGTCGACCCTGCCGACGGCTGGTTCCCCCACTTCTTCGGGCACGCGGACGAGACCGGCGCGGGCGACGGGACGGGAGCAACCCGCAACCTCCCGCTGCCCGCGGGCACCGGTGACCGTGGCTGGCTGGACGGCGTCCGCGACCTGGCCGAGTGGGTCAACGGCGCGGACGCCCTGGTTGTCTCGCTCGGCGTGGACGCGGCGGCGGTCGACCCCGAGAGCCCTTTGGAGGTGACGGCCGACGGCTACGGCCGCGCGGGGGAGATCCTCCGCGAGCTTGCGTTGCCGACGGTCGTCGTGCAGGAGGGCGGTTACGACCTCGGTGCGGTCGGCACGTTGGTGGGCGCCTGCCTCGACGGGCTCGGCTGAGGCCACCAGTCAGCGCAATCGGCGCATACCGCCTGGCACCGAACGCCCGGTGAGCAGGGCGATGACTCGAATGCGGCTACGGTGAGCCGGTGATCCGGACGACGCCGTTCCACCCACGGTTGCGCGAGCTGAACACGCAAGGGCTCTACACCCATTGGCAGGGATGCCTGTCGCCGCTGCGCTACAGCTCTGCGCCGAAACACGAATACTTCGCCGTACGGAATGCCGTTGGCATCTTCGACACCTCCCCACTGTTCAAGTACCGCATCACCGGCCCGGATGCTGAACGTTTGTTGTCCGGGGCGCTGGTGCGTGACGTCCGCCGCTGTCGCCCAGGACGCGCGCAGTACACCGTGTGGTGCGACGACCGCGGCTTTGTGATGGAGGACGGCGTCGTCTTCCGACACTCCGAGAACGACTTCCTGCTGACCGCCGCCCGGCCCAACCTCGGGTGGTTCTCCGACCTCGCCGGTTCGCTCCGAGTGCATTTCGAGGACGTCTCCGACGAGTACGGCATCGTGGCGGTGCAGGGGCCGCGATCGCGGGCCGCGCTGACGACGTTGATGCCAGAGGTGCGGTCGCTCGCCTTCTTCGACCACGTGCAGGCGAAACTCGCTTCGGCGCCGGTGACGGTGTCTCGCACGGGATACACCGGCGATCTCGGGTTCGAGATCACCGTCGAGTCGGTGCACGCGCTGGACGTGCTCGACGCCGTGCTGGAAGTCGGCGCGCCGCACGGCATGCGACCGTTCGGCGAGGAGGCGCTGATGATGCTGCGGATCGAGGCGGGCCTGCCGCTCATCGACGTGGAGTGGCGCAACAGCCGGACCGCGTTCACCGACGCCGATCGGGTGACTCCCAAGGAGCTCGGCGTCGGCTGGATGCTGCCGAAGGCGTCACTGCTGCAGGACGATCGTCCCTTCATCGGGCGGCAGGCGATCCTCCGCGAGCTGAACGAAGGCACATCGCGGTGGGCAGCGGTCGGAATCGTGGTCGATTGGGCGGACTGGGACCGGCTGCACCGTGACGCCGGCCTGTTGCCGGCGAAATCAGAGCATCCCCTGCCGTACGAGTCGGTGCTTTATGACGCCGGCGAGGACGGAACCCAACTGGGCTACGTCACAAGCTTCATGTACTCGCCGGTGCTACAGCGCCATATCGGCATCGCCCGTGTTCGCCCCGACATGGCCGCCGCCGGCACGGAGCTGCGCCTGGAGGTCGCCATCGCCCACCGCAACACCACGGTGAAGGTGCGTGCCGCGAAGCTGCCCCTGTTCAACCCATCGAGGAAGACGGCCGCGGAATGACAGGAACGACGCAGTTCGACCGGCAGAACCACCAGTACGACGCGATCGTGATCGGCGGCGGCCACAACGGTCTGGTGAACGCCGGTTACCTGGCCAAGGCGGGTCTACGCACCCTGGTACTCGAGCGGCGACCGTTCGTCGGTGGTGCCGCGATCACCGAGGAGCTGGTGCCCGGCTTCCACTTCACGACATTCTCGTACGCGCTCAGCCTGTTGCGGCCGGAGATCATCCATGAGCTCGACCTCGTCAGCCATGGGTTCCTGCCGCTCATGATGCCGTCCTCGTTCCACCCGACCGGAGACGGCGACTACCTGCTGCTGGGCGACGACCATGCGCAGAACCTCCAGGAGATCCGGCGGCACTCGCCGCACGACGCCGACGCCTACGACCGTTACCACCACGACCTTGATCAGGTGGTCCAGGCTGTGCAGCCGCTGTTCGACAACGCGCCGCCGAACGTGTTCGGCAAGGACCCCGAGGACCAGGCCGACGTCGCATGGCTGCTCAACCACCTCGGCGGCGTGGAGCGCAAGGTGATGCACGACGTCGTGCGACTGCTGACCGGGAGCGCCGCCGACTGGCTGGAGGACTACTTCAAGCACGAGGCAGTCAAGGGCTTCCACGCCTCATCGAGCATCATCGGCTCGAAGGTGGGTCCCATGTCGCCGGGCTCCGGGCTCGTGTTGTTGTTCCACAAGATGGGCCAGCACGACGGCCATCTCGGTTCCTGGGCATTTCACAAGGGAGGAAATGGCGGGTTCACCCAGGTGCTGGCTCGGGCGGCCGAGAGTTCCGGCGCAGAGATCAGGGTGAGTTCGCCGGTGGCATGCGTGCTCACCCGCGACGGCCAGGCGGTCGGGGTAGCGCTCGAGGACGGTACCGAGTTCCGCGCACCGGTTGTCGTGTCCGCGCTGGACGCCCGTCATACGTTCCTGGAACTTCTCGACCCACGCACGCTGCCGGCCGATCTCGTGGAGAATGTCGAACGGCTGCGGTACCGCGGCGTCTCCGCGAAAGTGAACTTCGCCCTCGCCGGTTTGCCGGTGTTCCCGGCGCTTCCGGACACCGTCGACCACTACGGCGGATTCCTCAACATCGGACCGACGATTGAGTACGTCGAGCGAGCATTCGACGCGGCGAAGTACGGCTGGTATTCCGAGCGGCCCTACATCGACGCAGCAATCCAGTCGGTTGTCGACCCGGACATGGCGCCGCCCGGCAAGCACGTGATGTCGTGCTTCGTTCAGTACGCCCCGTACGACCTGCGCGGGAGCGACTGGGACACCGAGCGTGAGCGGTTCGGTGATACGACGCAAGCCGTCCTGGAGTCGCATTTTCCGGGCTTCGGCGACCTCGTGCTGCACCGGGAAGTTGTCACTCCGGTGGACATCGAACGGCTGACCGGGCTCACCGAGGGCAACATCTTCGCTGGAGAGTTCCTCGCGCCGCAGATGTATTTCTTCCGCCCGGCGCCCGGCTGGAGCCAGTACCGCACCCCTCTCGACGGCTACTACCAGTGCGGATCCGGCACCCACCCCGGCGGCTGCGTGATCGGCTCGCCGGCCCGGTTGGCGAGCCAACGGATCCTCAAGGATCTGAGGCACGCCTGACCCGACGGGACGAGTCTGTTCGATCGGTTGGCTGATCAGCCGCTCGGTCGCTGGCAGGCCCATCGTGGCCATGTGAGGCCGGCACCTGCCGCATGTTGACCTCCGAGGGCGTTCTGGCCGACCTGTCACCTACTGCGGGGTAGATGCGCGCACTTCGGCATTGTGCGAAACGGTCGCTACGGTAAGCGCGAGGAGAGTCGGCGAGTGCACAACCGATCGGAGCGGCAATGACGACGAAGTCCGATTTCTCAGCCGAGGAGTGGCAGCTCATTCTGGAGGCTCCTCCGAGCGCTGGGATGATCGTGGTCACGGCCCAACGCGGGGGGATGTTCCGCGAGACCATCGCGATGGCCAAGGCCTACGCGGAGGCGCGCCAGCAGCACGGTCAGAGCGAGCTTCTGGATGAAATCGTCTCGGCCAAGCCTGAACGGGATCACACTCACTATCACTCCCCGGACGAGCTCAAGCAGCACGGACTGCAGCACGTTCGCGAGTCAGTCGCGGTGCTTGAGCGCAAGGCCACGCCGGATGAGGTGGAGGAGTACCGCCGGTTCATCGTCAACTTGACGCACAAAGTCGCAGCTGCCCACCGCGAGCACGGCCAGCACGTGAGCGAGGCCGAGCAGGCGGCGATCGACGACATTGTGGCCGCCCTGAACACGACGGACGGATAGGAAGCCTTGGCAGGTTCGATCATTGATCTGCCGGAACCAGATTTGTCATCTGGGTAGCGAGTCCACCGGCGCGTATGAGCGCCAGCAGGTTATTGCTTCTCCCGCACCGCACGACCGACTCCAGCTTCACAGGCATATCGGCGGGTTCACTGCGATATGCCGCGCGTTCGGGGACGCTTCTCACCCGGGCTGAGTAGCGTCCGTCTCGCAGGCCCCACATCCGGTGGTGCCTGAACGCGGAGGGGTTCTCATGCCGAAATTGATCGCCACGCACGAGGTGGACGACGTCGCGCACTGGCTGTCGTCACCCAAGCGGGTCGAGGTGTTCGGATCGGTCGCGAAGGACATCTGCACCTTCGTCGACCCGTCGAACCCCAGCCGAGTGGGGCTGAGCATGGACGTCGCCGACATGGATGCGTTTCAGGCCATCATGACCAGCGACGCCGGGGCGGAGGCGATGAAGTACGACGGGGTCCGCCCGGAGACGCTCGTGGTGCTCGTCGCGAGCTGATCCCGGCGCAAGCGCGTCAGCTCCCGGTTGCAGCGACGTCGTCGAGGACGGGGTTCGAGCATCGAGCTGCGTCGCCGAAACGCCGTCTGCGCCTGTCGCGCTTTGCGCGGCTTTCCGGTTCGAGTCGTCGGCGATGGCTCTGCCCCGGTTCGTGCGTTGAAGCCGGCGGTTGGACGTCGCTCCGCCTGTAGAGGGAAAGATCGAGGGATGACTCTAGATCCTGAAGAGCTCTTCGTACTCGACGCAGACCGGCCGGAGCTGTCTGGTGCGGTGCTCCTGCACAGCCTGGATGGGTTCGTCGACGCAGGTGCCGCGGTTAGGCTTGCTCGCGCGACGTTGCTCTCCGGTGACGCGCCGGTGGTGGCCCGATTCGACGTCGACCAGCTGCACGACTACCGGGCGAGGCGTCCGATCATGCGTTTCGATGTTGATCACTGGACCGAATATGACACCCCGCAATTGGTGGTGCACCTGCTGCACGACCAAGAGGACACGCCCTACCTGATGCTCTCCGGACCAGAGCCGGACACCCAGTGGGAGCGCTTCGTGGCCGCCGTCGCGTTGCTCGTCGAGCGGCTCGGCGTGCGGCTGGTCATCGGCCTGGATGCGTTCCCGATGTCAATGCCACACAGCCGGCCGACACCGATCATCGTGCACGGCTCGCGGCGCGAGCTGTTCGCCGACTACCGCGCTTGGCTCGGCCACATCATGGTTCCGGCCAGCGCCGGCCACCTACTGGAGTACCGGCTCGGCGCGGCCGGTATCGACGCGCTCGGGATTGCCGCTCCCGTACCGCCGTACCTATCCCAGACCGAGTACCCGACTGCCGCGCTGGCGCTACTGGGCGAAGCCGGTGCCCGCGCCGGGCTTCGCTTCGACACGACGAGCCTCGAAGACACCGAACGCCTCACCCGGCAGGCAATCGAACGCGAGATTGCCGGATCCGAGGAGCTGCAGACGCTGGTCGCCGCCCTCGAGCAGCAGTACGACGCGGCGGCCGCCGCAGCCCAGACCGCTCTCGCCGAGGGGGACCTGCCCTCGGCCGACGAACAGGTGCCGAGCTCGAACGCTTCCTCGCCGACCAGTCCCGCGGCGACTGAGGCAGCGTCAAACGCCGGGCCGAACTCATCGATTGACCCGGCCCACGTCGAACAGCGGCACGACGCGCGACTGATCAGTTCGCCTCGCTGGGCGGCATAGCGTGCACGCGACGCGGCACGTTGCGCTGATGTCCGGTGGTGTTCGTCACCGGCGCGCGCTGACGTGCGCCGCCATCTTGTCGAGAGCCATCGCCCAGCCGATGGCGCCGGGGGAGTCTGCAGGTATGCCGACGTGCGTCAGAAGCAATCTTGTGCGCCTGCCGACGGGTTCCAGCTCGACTCGAACCTCGGTGGTGATGGGGTGGCCGGGCGGCATGCCCACGTCCGCGGGGTCGATGATGTCGCCGTTCTGGTTCGACATCGATTCTGTGTAGACGAGGCGCTTGTTCTCGATGATTTCGCGGTACTCGCCGGCGAACCACATCTGCATCGGGCCGTTGGGCGTGCTGACATCCATGCAAATCAACCGGGTACCGCCCACACGCACGTCCATCTTGGCGAGCGGGATTGTCGCTCCGTTAGGCCCATACCAAGCAGCGAAGTGTTCGGGGTCGGTCCACACCTGCCAGATGAGCTCGACTGGTGCGTCAATCGTTCGCTCGATCGTCACCGCGTCCTGCGAGCTGGAGCCGTCAGTCATCGTGTGCCTCTGTTCTCGTTGATTTCAGTTTGGCGAGGTAGTCGTCCATCCGGTCCAAGCGTGTTTCCCAGACCGGCCGATACTGCTCGGCCCAGGTGGCTACTTCGGCCAATGGGGCGGCGTCAAGGGCGCACGGCCGGTACTGGGCCAGGTGGCCGCGAGTTACCAGGCCTGCGCGTTCCAGCGTCTTGATGTGCTTGGAGATCGCCGGCAACGTCAGCTCAAATGGTGCAGCCAACTCATTCACTGTCGCTTCGCCTCGGGCGAGATGGGCAAGAATTGCTCGCCGTGTCGGGTTGGCCAGCGCAGCGAACGTCTCAGTGAGTTGGTCTTGGTCTTGGGTCATTGTCGCCACGGCCGACTACTTTCCTCATTAGCTAATTAACTACTTCGGAAACTACGGTAGGATTCAGACCGAGTCAAGCGACCAGGGCTAGCCGGTTGATCAACGACCGTCGCGCACGCACATCCAGGCCGATCCGATCGCTCCGAGGCGGAACATGCTCGAGAACGATTGCCACCCTCGCGCAAAGGGTCGTCAGTGCAGGGTGTAGCCGCCGTCGGTGACGAGCACCGCACCGGTGGTGAATGATGCCGCGTCGCTGGCAAGGTAGATCACGCTGGGTGCGATCTCCTCGGGCGTCGCGTACCTCCGCATCGGTGCGTCCTCGATCCAGTGCCGCCGGAATCGAGGCTCGTCGACCGGCGCCATCTCGGTGTTCACGTAACCGGGAGCGATGGCGTTCACGCGGATGTGATGCGGCGCCCACTCGGCGGCGAGTGACTTGGTGAGCTGGTGAACCGCCGCCTTGGAGGCGTTGTACGCCGGCTGCCATTGCGGACGGTTCACGATCATCGCGGAGATCGAGCCGACGTTGACAATCGAGCCGCCTCCCATCTCGATCATGGACGGCGCGACGGCGGTCGACATCCGCCACAGGCCGGTCACGTTGACATCGAAGACTTCGGCAAACTCCTCGTCGGGCACTTCAAGTGCCGGCCGGTGGAAGCAGATGCCGGCGTTGTTGACGAGGATGTCGATGCGGCCATGCGTCTCCAACGCCTGGTCCACGATCCGCCGCACATCGTCATGCTTGGACACATCGCCGGTCGCGACCGTGGTGCGCCGACCGGACCGCTGGGCGATCTCTGTGGCTGCCTGACAGTTGCGATCCTCGTGCCTGCCGACGACCACGACATCGGCACCTGCGATGGCAAGCGCCTCGGCGAAGGCGCGGCCCAGGCCTCGGTTGGCACCGGTGACGACCGCGGTACGGCCGTCGAGGCTGAATGGATTAATCACGGATTCCGCCGTTGACTACGACGACGGAGTCCAAGCTCATCGCGTCTGCCCTCTCTCTGGCTGAACACCCAGGCTAGCGGTCAGATAGAAGAGCTCCCTCGTGCGTCGCTTCGCGGCAGGTCGGAGCCGTTAGTGGTCACCGATCGCCCCGCCACCTGCCTGAGTCGTTCTAGAGAGGAGAGCCGTCACTGCTTGCGGAGCGTGGCCGCCATGGCTTCGACCGCCACGTATGTCTCTCGCTCGAATTCCTCGCTGAGCGGCGTGGGCCACGTGGAGAACTTCGCCACCACCAGGTCCTCGGACGGCAGCACGTAGATGTTCTGACCGTAGATGCCCGACGCGATCAGCACCGGCGCGGACGGATCGCGCACCCACCAGCAGTTGCGGTAGTGCGCACCCGGCGGCCACTCACGCACGTTCTCCCCGGACACGAACGCTTCCGCACCGTCCACGGCCCCTCGTGCGGTATCCGCGACCCAATCCGAATCGGCCGACAGGTACAGCGTGCCGAATCGCGCCAGATCGCGCAGCGTCGCACAGACACTCGCGTCCGCCATGCCGTTGCCGTGCGCGTCGACGGTGATCTCGGCGTCGTACTCCGCGCCCATCCGCTGCCAAACGAGCGTCGAGATCAGCTCGTGCAGCCTGGCGCCGCCCGCGCGCTCGACCACCCAGCCGAGCACGTCCGTGAGGATGGAGCGGTACCGGAACGGGCCGCCGTGGGAACCGTCGTTGACCAGCGTCGGGTAGTACGCCAACGCATCGGCCGGGCGCGGCGATCCGTCGTCCGGTCGCCACAGGTAGACCCGCTCGTAGGTGCGCACATCGGCTTCGGGGTCGTCGTAGTTCTCGTTGAAGCGGGTCCCGGTGCGCATGTCGAGCAGTTGCTGCACCGTCGCGCCCTCGAAGGAAGTTCCGGCAAGTTGCGGAACCACTGATGTCACCGGCGCCGACACGTCGAGCAACCCACGCGTCACCAAGGCGCCGGCCACTGTCGCGACGACCGACTTCGACACCGACATCAACAGGTGCGGTGTGTCCCGCTCCATGCCGTTGAGGTATCGCTCGTAGACCACGCGGCCTTGGTGCAGCACGAGAAACCCGTCGGTGTAGGTGTCGTCGAGCATCTCGTCGACGCTGCGCGAACGATCGTCACAGCGAAACGACACCGTGCCGAGATCGAGCGGATTCGACGGAAGTGAGCGAACGGCCGATCCTCGCCTGATCCGTGCGGTCGGGATCAACTCGCGGACGTGTTGGAACGCCCACCGGTTGTACGGCGGGTCCTGCCACCTGTCCAGCGTCACAAGACCGTCGCCGAACGGGGGAGGCCCCGCCATGAAGCTCACAGTGCCGGCCGCGGGCCGCCGTCGGCCCACCAGCCGAGATGTTCCTCGTGCGCCGCCGCGACCCGGAACGCCGTGACGTCGTCGTATGTGCGCGCGACGACCGACATCCCGATCGGCACGCCGTCGGACGACCGTCCGGCCGGCACGTTGACCACTGGGCAGCGGCTGGCAATGTTGAACGGCAGCGTCATCATTACGTCGATCCAGTCGTCGTCGGAACGATCCGGCAGCGGGTCCATCTGCCATTGCGCGGGGAGGCCTGCGACGGCGAACGTCGGGCAGAGCAGCGCGTCGTAGTCATCCAACAGGGTTCCGAGCGGTTCGTAGATGCGGGCCTCGAGCACGAGTCCCTCGACGATGTCACGCGTGGTGATCGTCTTCGCACCGTCGACGAGATCGCGCACGTACGGCGTGAACTCCTCGCCGAGCTCGCCGAACTCCGCCGCGATCGACCCGGCCATGATCAAGCCGAAATGGATCGCGGCGGCGCGCTTGATCATCTCGAGCTCCCACGGCAGCGAAATCCGGTCGACGACGGCGCCCACCGCGCGCAGCCGGTCGGCGGCCGCTTCGGCGCATGCCACCACCTCCTGCGCGACGTCGAAGCAGCCCAGGTCGGCCGAGAACGCGATCCGCAGCCCGCGGATCGGTTCGAGCTCGGACGGTATGACCAGCTTCGGCCGGATCGACGCGACATCGCTGGGATGCGGGCCGGCGATGACGTTCTCGAGCAGCGCGCAATCGGCGACGGTGCGGGCGAGCGGACCCTCGTGGCAGTAGTGGTCCAGATTGAAGATCTCGACCTCGGGCACCCGTCCGTACGGCGGCTTGAATCCGACGACACCGCAGAATGAGGACGGGATGCGGATCGAACCGCCGATGTCCGACCCGGTCGCCAGCGTCGTGCTGCCGGCGGCGAGCGCCGCACCCGATCCGCCACTGGACCCGCCCGGCGAGTAGGCCAGGTTCCACGGGTTCCGAGTGACGCCCCACAGTGCGCTCCAGGTGACCGGCGCGCTGGAGAACTCCGGTGTCGCACTGCGCGCATGCACGATGCCGCCGGCGTCGATGATGCGTTGCACGAACACCGCCGTATTCTCGGCGACGTTGTCGCGCAGCCGCACCGACCCGAGAGTGTTGAGCTGTCCCGCGATCGGTGCTTCCTCCTTGACCGCGACCGGGATACCTTCGAGCGGACGCGCATCGCCTGCCGCATAACGCTTTTCGGCCTCGCAGGCCTGTTCGAGTGCCGACTCGTAGAGCGTCGCCGGGAACGCGTTGAGCTGCGGCTCCACCGCCTCGGCGCGCCGGATCACTGCCGTCATCAATTCGACGGGTGACAGCTCGCCGGAGGTGAACATCCGCATGGCGTCGGTGGCCGAGAGGTAGTGCAGTTCGGTCACGCCTCCGTCGCCTCCTTCCGCAGCTCGGCGATGTGCCGGCGGGTGGGTTTCCAACCAGGGTGCGGCACGCTGGCGCGCAGCAGTTTCGTGTACTCGTCCTGTGGATCGTCGAGCACGTCGGTGGTCCGCCCACGTTCCACGACGCGACCGTGCCGTAGCACGATCGTCTCCTCCGTGAGCTGCCGGACGACGGCAAGATCGTGACTGATCAGCACGTACGAGACGTCGGTCTGGTCGCGGATGTCGGCGAGCAGGTTCAACACCTGCGCCTGGATCGACACGTCGAGTGCCGCCACCGACTCGTCCAGGATCAGTACGCGCGGCTCGGCTGCGAGCGCCCGCGCGATCGCGACGCGTTGTCGCTGTCCGCCCGACAACGCCCCGGGCAGCGCGCGGGCCTGGCGGTCGTCGAGCCCGACCAGGTCGACGAGTTCGGCAACGCGATCGCGACGCCGCGAAGCCGCCAGGTCGTGATGCAGTCGCAGGATCTCATCGATCGCGTCGTGGGCACACTGACGCGGATCGAGGCTGGTGTACGGATCCTGGAAAACTATCTGCACGTCGCGACCGCGCCGTCGCCGATCGCGTGCCGACCGGGCCGGGCGCGACCTGTCGTCGCCGCACGCGGCGATCGTCCCGGCGGTGGGGCGCTCGAGGCCCACGATCATGCGCGCGATCGTCGTCTTTCCCGAGCCGGATTCACCGACGATGGCAAGGGATCCCGCCGCCGGGACGGCGAACGATACGTCGTCGACCGCGACGAGATCGCCGAACTCCTTGCGCAGCCCGTCCACCTGCAGCACCGGCGTCGTCATGAGCGCACCGCGGACAGCCGACCGCGCAGCTCATGCGCGCGGAAGCAGCGCGACGCGCCGCTGTCGATACGGTCGAGCGGCGGCAGGCCGCTGCGGCAGATGTCGGCGACGAACGGGCACCGCGACGCGAACGCACATTCGTCCGACGGTGCTTCGAACGCGGACAACGGCCGTCCCGGGATTGCGAGCAGCCGCTCGGCCGTGCGGGCGATGTCAGGACGAGCGGCGGCGAGCGCGGCGGTGTACGGGTGCAGCGGATCGTCGTGCAGCCGCTCGGACTCCCGCAGCTCGACGATCTGTCCGGCGTACATCACCGCAGTGCGGTCGCACACGGCTGCAGCGAGTTCGAGATCATGCGTTATGAAGATCATCGCGAGCCCGAACTGGTGGCGCAGTTCGTCGAGGATCGCCATGACCTCGGCCTGGGTGGTGACGTCGAGCGCGGTGGTGGGTTCGTCGGCGAGCAACAGCCGCGGTTTGGTGAGCAGCGCGGACGCGATCATCACTCGCTGCAGCATGCCGCCGGACAATTCGTGCGGGTACTGCCGCATCCGTCGGTCGGGGTGGTCGATACCGACCTGGTCGAGCATGTCGACCGCTTGCCGCCGGGCGCCCTCGGCCGCCACGCCGAGATTCAAGCGCAATGCCTCGGTGAGGAAGTCACCGACCCGACGAACCGGATTCACATGCGCGCGAGGGTCCTGGAAGACCATGGCCACCTGTTGGCGATAACGGCGCAGCGCAGAACCTGACAATGTCGCGACGTTCGATCCGTCGAACGTGACAGTGCCGGCGACCTCCGCGCCGGCCGGCAGCAACCGGTCGATCGCGCGGGCCGTCATCGACTTGCCCGATCCCGATTCGCCGACCAGGCCGAGCGATTCGCCGGCTTCCAGGCGCAGTGACACGTCGCGCAGGACCGGCCGAAGTTCGGTGCCGACGGGCAGACGTACCGTCAGGTTCGTGACGTCGAGCAGCGCGTCGCTCATTGCCGCTCGAACAGACGCTCGCCGAGCAGGTTGACCGCGATCACCACAAGGACGATGGCGATGCCCGCGCTCAATGCCGGCAGCGGGTAGCCCTGCACGATGCCCACCTGGTTCTCCTCGATCATCACGCCCCAGTTGGCGGTCGGCGGTTGCACGCCGAGGCCGAGGAACGAGATGGCGGCCAGGTCGACCATCGCGTACCCGAACAGGATCGTCGCCTGCGCGACGATCAGCGCACCCAGGTTCGGCAGCAGATGGCGCCAGCAGATCGACATCGCCGAGGCGCCCTGCACTTCCAGCGCGGCAACGTACGGACGGCTGCGCTCGCGCAATGCCGCGCCGCGCAGCACGCGCGCGACGTACGGCGTGTACGCGACAGCCAGGGCGAGCGCCGCAGCGGTCAGGCCCGCGCCGAACACCGCGGTGGCCAGCACCGCGAGCAGGATGGCCGGAAACGCGAACAGGATGTCCAGCCCGGACGAGATGACCGAGTCGGCTGCGCCACGTCGCCAGGCTGCGACCAGTGCGAGCAGCACGCCGGCCGCGATGCTCAGCGCGACGACCACAAGCGGGCCGAGCATCGCGCTCTGGGCGCCGGCTAGCAGCCGGGAAAGCACGTCGCGGCCCTGGTAGTCGTACCCCAGTGGGTGGCCTGCGGACGGTCCCACGAAGCTCAGCGAGATGTTCGGCAGATTGGGGTCGGACGGCGTGACGTACGGCCCGATCAGCGCGGCGATGATGGCGACGAGCAGGACGGCCGCGGAGCCCATCCCGACGACGCCGGTCTCGCGCAGCCGTTGCCACGGCGATCGGCCGCGGGTGCTGACCTCGCCGACCTCGACAGCCTCGAGCGGGACAATGGTGGTCATTGCGCGCGGGTTCCGAGTGTGACGCGCGGGTCGAGCAGCGCGTAGGCGACATCGACGAGAAGGTTGACGACGACGAACGCCGCGACGAGCACGAGCGAGATGCCCTGCACCACCGCGATGTCCTTGGACTGCGCAGCCTGGACGAGGTACGCGCCCAGCCCGTTCAAGCTGAACGCGGTCTCCACCACCGCCGACACCGCGATCAAGGATGCGATCGTGATGCCGGTGATCGTGGTGATCGGGATGGCCGCGTTGCGCAACACGTGCCGGCGCAACAGCGCCCGCGTCGGAATACCCCGGCTGATCGCCGTCTGCACATGGTCCCGCCCGCTCTCGGCGCGCACCGACGCGCGCGTGACCCGCGCGACGATCGCCAACGAGGAAATGGCCAGGGCGACGGCCGGCAGCGTGAAGTGCCGGATGTTGCTGACCAGGTCATTGCCGTTGCCCAGCGTGGGGAACCAGCCGAGTTTGACGGCGAACACCAGGATCAGCACGATCGCCGCAACGAAGGCCGGGATCGCTGCGCTGATGGCGGTCACGACAAGCGCCGTCGTGTCGAGCGCGCCAGGACGAAGTCCGGAGACGATGCCGAGCCCGATCCCGACCACGACGATGATGACGGACGCGTAGAGCACGAGGCCGGCGGTCGTCCAGATGCGCGACGCGATCAGCGTCGACACGTTCTCACGCAACGTGATGGACAGGCCCAGGTTGCCGTGCGCGACGTTGCTGAGCCAGTACCAGTACTGCTCGAAGAATGGCTTGTCCAGGTGATAGCGCGCTTCCAGGGTGTGCAGGCTGCTCGGCGGCAGCGACCGGCCGCCGGACAGCGCAGCGAGCGGGTTCCCCGGCGCGAGATACAGGGACCCGAAGATGACGAAGCTCGCGATCAACAGGCTGGCGACCAGCATCACCAGCCTGCGGACGAAGAACCGTAGCTGCATCCGTCAGCCGACCCCGCCCAGGTGGTCTGCCCAGGGGGCGAACATGTACGCGAACGACGCGGTCGCGCCGGACAGCTTCTTGTTCATCAGCAGCAAAGAGGTGGGCTGCACGTCCGGGATCCACGGCAGATCCTTGATCGCGAGCTGTTCCACCTTGACGACGAGCGCGGCCCGCTTGTCCGGGTCGGCGGTGCTGCGCGCCTGGTTCATCAACGTGACGATCTGCTTGTTGTCGTACTTGTCGTAGTTCTGCGAGCCCTCGGGCAGGACGAGCGTCGACAGCATCGCGGCCGGATCGGCGTAGTCGCCGTAGTTGACCGTGAGGAACCCGTCGATGCCGACACGTGCCTTGGCGTCGATGAAGAAGTTGATGTAGTTGTTCGCCGACACGGACTTCAGCTGCACCTTCAGCCCGATCGCCTGGGCCGCTGCCTGGTACGCCCCGGCGACCGCCGAGATGTCGGCGAGCTGGCTCGAAGTGCCGATGGTCAGGGTCTTGCCACTGGCGCCGGCTTGCTGGATGAGCTTCTTCGCGCCGGCGATGTCGTGCTTGATCGTCGGTGCCGAGTTGTAGGCGGCATTGAATACCGACCGCCCGTAGCCGAAGGTGCCAGGATTGGAGATCCACTTGGGCATCAGCGCGGCGCCCTTGTAAACCGAGTTGACGATGCCGGAACGGTCGAGCGCCTCCGACAACGCCCGGCGCACCCGCACGTCGCCGAGTACACCGCTTCGACTCGACACGATGAACGCGTCGGTCAACCAGCCGGGACCCTGGACGACTTTGACGTTCTGGTTGCTCTGCAGCTGGTTCAGCGTCGACAGTGCGTAGGAGAAGGCGCCGGAGATTGCGCCCGTCTGCAACCCGGACGTGAACGCGGAGATGTCGGGCACGCCCTTGATCAGGATGCTGCCGACGAGCGGGTGCACGTCCTTGTTCCAGTAGTTCGGGTCGGCCACCGCGGTCACGCCGACTCCGGGGGAGAACGACTTGTACTTGTACGCGCCGGTGCACATGATGCTGCCGCCGGGCGTGCCGTACTTCTTGCCCTGCGCCTCGGCGAACTTCTGCTCGATGACGATGCCCGGCATGGACGCGAGTTCGCCCTGCAGCCAATAGTCCGGCTGGTTCAGTGTGATCGTGACCTGGTTCGAACCGGTTGCGGTGATGGACTTAACCCTGGTGAAGACCTGGGTGTAGAAGCCGCCGAGCTTGCTGCTCTGCGCGCGTCCGAGGCTGTACACGACGTCGGCCGGCGTGACCGGATTGCCGTCCCAGAAATGCACGCCGGATTTGAGCGTGAGCACGTATTTGGTCGGCGACGGCGTCGACAGCGTCGCCAGGCCCGGGCCCACGGCGCCGTCCGGCGACTGGCGCAGCAACGACTCGCACAGCAGGGACACAGCGGTGTTCTCGGGATAGTCGAAAGCGAAGATCGGATCGAGGGAGTTGACATCCCGGTAGACGGCC
Organism: Jatrophihabitans sp.; assembly: GCA_036497285.1. Lineage (GTDB taxonomy): Bacteria > Actinomycetota > Actinomycetes > Mycobacteriales > Jatrophihabitantaceae > RYN-133. The sequence continues at coordinate 141,017 of DASXJR010000007.1, read as the reverse complement.
CAGGTGACGGACGAGACCTGCTTCGTGCCCGGTGCCGTGGTCGTCACCAGCCCCTTCAACGGGTTGATGTTCCCGTTCGTGGTCGTCGAGTTCCCGGCCGAGCGCCCGCAGGCCGTCATCAACCCGATGACGGAAACGGCGGCGAGCCCGGCTACGGCAGTGCGGCTACGGAGCATGGTTTTCTCCTTGTCACTGCGACTCAGCGCGACTCGAAGACGAGCCGGCCACGGATCCACGTCTGACCGACCCGGGCCGCGTGGATGTCTGAGGGGGCGACATGGGAGAGATCGGCGTCGACCACTGCGAGGTCGGCGTCGTAACCCGGCCTGATCGCGCCGGCGTGGTCGTCCACACCGTTCACCTTCGCGCTGCCGGACGTGTAGCCGGACAGCGCCGACGCCAGGCTGACCGCCTGTTCGGGCAGGAACGGCTCGCTGCCTGAGCCACCCGCCACCGCAGGCAGACTGCGGTTGACCGCGACGTGAATCGCGAGGAACGGGTTCGGGCTGGTGACCGGCCAATCGCTGCCCGCGCACATCGCGGCACCGGCCGCCTGCAACGAGCGGAACGGATACTGCCAACCGGTACGACGATCCCCGAGGTACGGGATGGTCAGGTCGTCCATCTGCGAGTCGTGCTGGGCCCACAGCGATTGGATGTTTGCGGTGGCACGCAGCGGTGCGAAGCGCGTGACGTCGTCGGGGTGCACGACCTGAAGGTGTGCAAGGTGGTGGCGCTGCGCGCCGTCCGGGTTCGCGGTGCGGGCAGCTTCGACAGCGTCCAGTGCATTGCGCACGGCGCGATCACCGAGCGCATGGAAGTGCACCTGGAAGCCCTCGCGATCGAGCGCGCTGACGAACTCGGGGAGCCGTTGCGGGTCGATGAAGTCCAGCCCGTCGACCTCGCTCGCACAGCCTTCGGTGTCGAGATACGGCTCGAGCATCGCCGCGGTGTGGTTCTCGGCAACGCCGTCCAGCATCATCTTCACGCTCGTGGCGACGAAGCGCTGCCCGGCTGCTTGGGCGCGCCGGTGCAGCAGAGACTCGAGTTGCCCGAGGTCCTTGTGGCGGTCCCACCACAGCGCCCCGACGACGCTCGCCTGCAGTGCACCGTTCTTGTCCGCGCGCAGGTAAGCCGGCAGCGGATCGACGCCGTCCTGGTAGTCGCCGATGATGGCGTCCTGCCAACCGGTGACGCCCAATGCCAGCAGGTAGTCCTGGGCGGTCAGCAGGGCCGTGTACCAGTCGTCCGCTGTGATGACGGGCAGCAGCCGACCCACGAGCGACGCGGCGCCTTCTTGCAGCATTCCGACCGCGACGCCGCCCGCGTCGCGGTCGATGCGACCGTCCGGCGGATCGGGCGTGGTGTCGTCGATACCGGCCAGGTCCAGCGCCCTGCTGTTGACCCACGCGCCGTGGCCGTCGCGGTTGGGCAGGAATACGGGACGATCGGGGACTACCGCGTCCAGCAGTTCCTTCGACGGGATTCCGCCCGGAAATGCCTCCATCGCCCAACCGCCGCCGGTGATCCACTCCTCGTCCGGATGACTGTCGGCGTACGCAGCGACGGTTGCGACGTAGCCGTCTGCGCTCGCGGCGTCGCGCAGGTCGCAGTGCCGCAATTGATTGCCGGCGAATACCGGATGTGCGTGCGCGTCGATGAACCCGGGCAGCAATGTGCCGCCGCGAAGATCGATCGGCTCCGCACCGTTGAGCCTCTCGGCGACGTCGACACTCGCGATGCGGCCGTCCGCAACGCGAACGGTCGTACCCGGCGGCAGAAAACCGACGCCGTCGAAGATGAACCCGTTGTGAAATACCGCTTCGTCGCCGTGACCCGACACGACTCGCCCCCGTCTTGAACGTGCCGGTAACCAATCACGGCCGCAAACCCGGTGTCAACGCTTCGAGCTTCAGCCTGCCAAAGCTGGGACGAGCGCTCGGTTCCGACCCGACGGCGCTTTACCGACATTTCGCGAGCAAGGACGACCTGGTGCTCGCCATTGCCGATCGGCTGATCGAGGACTCGATGGCGGGATTGAATCCGAGCGAGTGCTGGGTCAGCACACTCGTCGACGGCGCCGAGGCCGCGGACATCTACCGCGCCTACGGCGACTTCGTCCTGTCGTTCACCGGGGGTGAGGCGTCATTCCTGTCGCTCGACCCCGACGCGCAGGAAGCCGACCGGATGGCGTGGGTCGGCGCCTACCTCACCGCGGGTCGCGCGGACCATCCGAACATCTGGCAGATCCGGACGGCGCTGCCGGACGTCGAGGATGACCAGATCTTCGAGACCATCCTCGGCCTGGTGACGGGTGGTTTGCGAGGGCGCGCACCCAATCCGTGCGGCTGCGACCAGCACACGTCCGAGCGCCCCTGACGGCAAGTCTCGACGCCGACACGCGGGACGTGTTGGCACCTTTGCCCAGGAAGGCATGTGAGGATCCGTGCAGGCACAGGACCCGTCCGGGGCGGGTATAAGGGGGACGTCCGGTGCACAACATGAACGCGTTCCGCTGCAAATGCTGCGGGCTGCATCAGGTGTCGTCGTACAGCAACGATCGCGCGGCGGTGCACTCGTGCGTGCGATGCCTGCAACATTCGGACGAGACCCTCGACAACTTCGCCGCACGCGAGGCCGATCACGCCGCGATGTACCACCACGCCCTGATCGACGCGCAGGACGAAACCTTGTTGGCGCAGGGCGAACGCGACCACTACCGCGACAGGATGCAGGCCGCGTACGCCAGTCGCGAGATTCTCGTCCAGGTGCTGGCACAGCTCGACGACCTGCATCACCTGCGCGGCAAGCGGTGCAGCTGCGGACGGCGCGGTTGCCGGGTCGCGACCGTGCTCGCCGATCCGAGGGTCGCCCGCCTGATCCGAACCTACGACGAGGTGCGGCGTACCTTGCGCGAGTTGCGCGAAGCCAATCCCGACGGCTGGGTGGACAAGTGGGACTACATCGACGTTTCGCTGGTCTATCCGGGTCTGCGGCGTCCCCCCGGCCGGGGGCGCCACCGCGCGGCGGGCTGACCGCTGTGCTCGTCGGACGACGCCGGTCACCGCTCCGAAAGCAGGTCGGCGAGCGCCATGTCGGGGACGTAGACCCAGTGCGGCAGATGGCGCACCGCGTACAGGTATTCGCGTACTTCTTGCGCGACCCGCAGCACCGTTGACAACCGGCGGTCGAGCAGGTCGGCGCTGCCGCACGCCGCAGCGGTCGTCGCGTAACCGGCTGAGAACTCGTCCTGAGCAGCGGCGATCCAGTGCCGTACGGCGGCCGCGTCGACACCGGGCGTCCGGTACAGCACCACGCGGCCGACGTGATCGAGACTCGCGGCCATGCTCGCCACATCGACAGCGGCCGGAGCGGGGGCTGCTCGGTCGCCCGGCGAGAGCACAGGATTGCCGTCGAAGTCGATCACGGCGTACCGATCGCCGTGGCGCAGCACCTGCCCGACATGCAGATCGCCGTGAAGACCGATCAAGGGGGTACCCGACACGTCGGCGAGATCCGCGTACACCTCCTCGATGCGCGGCGCGAGCCTGCGCAGCCGGTCGCCTTCCGGCCCGGTCACCACTCGGCGGGCCTGTTCGAGTTCGCCGCTGATCCGTCCGCGCCACGACGCGATGACGTCGGCGCTCGCGTGGGTGCGTCCGGCTGTTGCCAGCGCCGCGTGCATGCGCGCGATCGCGGCTCCGATCCGGCGGGCAGGCGCGAGCGCGTCGGTTTCGGAAAGGGCGCCGCCTGCGAAGCTGCGCACATCCGCGACCGCCCAGTCCCACCCGTCCTGTGCGCCAGGCAGATACTCGACGACGGTTGCGAGCAACACGTCGTCCAGGCTGACCAGGCCCCATACAGCAGGCATGTCGGCGAATCCCGCGGCCGCGAGCGTGCCGAGCCGGGCCGCGGCCGGACTGCCCGGCTGCCCGTCGGGTGGCAGACGCACTGCGTATTTCACCACCGCACGCTCGCCGACGATCACCGACTCGTCGGTCTGGTCCACGGTTACGGCACGTTCCCCGCGCATGTCGGCCACGTCGAACCGGGTGAGGACGAAGGATCCGCCGTCGCGTCCATCCGCGAGACGTCGCACGAGACGCTCGGCCGTACCGTCGCCGGGACCTGCCCGCCGCAGACCGACGCCGTTCATGATCACGGGCACCGTCCACCGGGCGCCGTCGGCGGAACCCAGCACCGCGAGGGCATGGCCGTCGCCGAGATCGAGTGCTGCGCACAGCGTGAGCGGTCCGCGGACCGCGACGGCGGCGCGCCGGTCACCGGTGGGCAGCACCAGCGCCGAATCGGCTGCTGCGACGGCCGCCTGCAGCGCGGTCGTCACCCGCCGGCTCGCGCTCGGGCGATCTGTTCGATCACATGCGCGCCACGGCGCAACCCGTCACGGGTGCGGATCTGCGCACCGACCCGCTCCGCCTTCCCGCGCACGTCCACGTCGAGGACGCGCGCGAGCGCCGCCCGCAGCTGCTCCTCGGAGAAGGTGTAGGTCGGTAGCCGGACACCGAAACCGGTCTCGTCCATGCGCTGCGCGTTGTCGTACTGATCCCAGAACAGCGGAAGCAGGATCATCGGCTTACCGAAGTGCAGGCACTCGGTCGTGGTGTTGTTGCCGCCGTGCGTGATCACCGCGTCGACCTGGGCGATCACCGTGGTCTGCGGCAGGAATTCGGCACCGACCATATTGTCGGCGAGGTCGAACTCGGCCTGCTGCGGTCCCTTGCTGACGATGTAGCGATGAGTGGTACGGCCGAGCACGTCGACCAGCCGCTTCATCAGCTCGACATCCGCGCTACCGAGAGAACCCAGCGACAGGTAGACCAGCGCCGTACCGTCGGGACGATCGCGAACCCGGTCGGGGAGTTCGTAATCGTCATCGGTCTCGCGCACGCTGGAATCCATCCGATGCCAGGTCGCGTCGAGCGGGCGAACGCCGGTGTAGTCGACCTCGTCGGGGTAGACGTAGAGGTTGGCGTGCTCGCTCGGCGGGATGAACTCGAGGTCGGGCAGTGGTACCGCGCCCTGCTCGACCACCCAGGCGTTGAATCCCTCCCACAGCGGACGGTGGGTGCGGTCGTACTCCGCGTGGAACGCCGCCCATTGTGAGCTGTCGTCGGACGGAAGCCCCGAATAGGTCGGCGGGATCTGCGGGCCTCTGATTTCCAGCGGGTTGCACGAAACGATGCGCACGAACGGTGCATCCGCTGTGAGCAGCGCCGGGAACGCGATGACGTTGTCCTCGACGATGACGTCGGGACCTGCGCGCGCGATAACACCCTTGAGCTGCGGTTCGCAGTACTTCGCGCCGTCGACAAGAGCCTGCCAGGTCGGCACCATGAAGCTCGCCAGTTGGTCGACCGTCGGGTTGCGGAACTCCGGCGATGTCTCCCGGATGAAATCTTTCCAGAACTGACCGGCGTCCAGTTCGGTCTGGTCCGGTGGCGCAAGGTCGACGAGATCCTCCTCGAATCCCAACGCAGCGAGCTTGCCGCGCCACGAGGCCTCAGCTGCGAACACGACCCGGTGCCCGCGCCGCCGCAAGATGTCCCCGAGCCCGATGCACTGGTTCGTCGGCCCGTACGCCGACTCGGGCACGAACAACACGGTCAGCTGGCGCGGACGGTTCATGCGGGATCGGTCCTCGTCTCGAATGGGAGCGCCTAGGAGCGTAGCGACGCGGCCATCCCGGAAGCGACGGTCATTCGGCGTCCTCGGACTCGGGGAGTTCGGCCTCGAACGGCGTCGAGCCGCCGAACATCCCCGCGATCAGGACGCCCACCTCGTCGGCGATGCCGCCGACGGACGTCATCGCCTGCGCCAGCACCGGGCCGGTCAGGCCGACCGCCGAGATCGTCTGCGCGATCACGACGCAGCCTCCCGTCCACATCACAGATGCGGTCAACGCCCGGTTCTGGATGTCGTTCAGCTCGGTCAGCAGCTTCGCCGACCGACGCACGCCGCAAGCCGCGTGCCCGAACACCCGAACCATCGGCTGGTCGGCGTCGAGCACCCGCACCCAGCAGGCCGCGGTTCCGTTCCGGAACCCGTAGTCACCGTCCGGATCGGCCTCGACCCGGCACGCTTCCCACTCGTCCTGGAGCAACCGCTCCACGTGCGAGCGGACCCACAACATCTCGCTCATCTTGTCTTCCTCCCTCGCCACATATGGTCCCAACGGGGTCTGACAATTTCTGCGCTTGCCGGGTGATCACCGGCAGATGAGACTCGTCGGGTGCCGATCTTGCGTCCTGAGTCGCCCCGCTTCCAGAACGCGAGCGAGAAGCGGGTGTGGGATCTGCTCCGCGCCCAGCTCTCTGTCAAGGACGTGCTGATCAGCGGACTTCGCTTCACCGACCGGCAGAAGGACTACGAGGCGGACGCGGTCGTGATCATGCCCGGATTCGGCCTCGTGGTCGTCGAAGTCAAGGGCGGCAGCGTGTGGCGCGCGGACGGTGAATGGCTGCAGTCGAGCGGGGGATCGCCGGGCAAGCGCATCGACCCGGTGAACCAGGCCCGGGCGGCGAAGTACGCCTTGCGCACCTATGTCGAGTCCGACCCACGCTGGAGCGGTGGCGGCCGGCGCCGAATCCGCTGGGCGCACGCGATCGTCGTCCCGCACACCCACCTCGGCGATGACTTCTCTGCGCCGGACTGCCCCCGCTGGATGATCCACGATCGCAACGACCTGGACGAACTGGTCGGAAGGTTGTGCGACGCTCTGACCCGCCAACAGACCGACCTGCGCGAACCCGACGGCGACGATGTGGACGTGCTGCTCGAGATCCTGGCCGGACGGGGACGGGAGCAGCGCGACGTGCTCGCCGAGGCCGACGAGCGCGAGGACGAAGCGCAGCGGCTCACCGAGGCGCAAGCGGTGATCCTCGGCGCGGCGCGGCTGCTCAATCGGGTCGAGGTGCGCGGGGGCGCCGGCAGCGGCAAGACGTGGATGGCCGTCGAGCTGGCACGACGGTTGACGCAGCACGGCCAGCGGGTCGCGCTGCTGTGTTATTCGCGCGGCCTGGCCGCATATCTGCGTCGGCACATGGAGACCCTGCCCCGCAAGCAGCGCCCGGCATATGTCGGCGAGTTCCACAGCCTCGGCCACGAGTGGGGAGCCGAACGAGGCAGTGACGACGACAGCGACTATTGGGAGCACCGGCTGCCGGCGCAGATGGTCGAGCTTGCCGGACGGCTCCCGCCGGGCAAGCGCTTCGACGCCGTGATCATCGACGAGGCGCAGGACTTCGCCGACGAGTGGTGGCCCGCCGTGCTCGCCGCATTGAAGGACGAGCAGACCGGCGGACTCTACGTGTTCAGCGACGAGGGGCAGCGGGTGTTCGCCCGCTTCGGGCAGCCACCGGTTCCGCTCGTCCCGCTCATGCTCGACCAGAATCTGCGCAACACGCGGCAGATCGCCGAGACGTTCAACTCGCTCGCGCCGATGCGGATGAAGCTGTTCGGCGGCAACGGTCCCGAGGTGCGGTTCGTCGAGTGCGCGACCGACGACGCGATGGACGCCGGCGACGATGCGATCGACGAATTGCTCGACGAGGGTTGGCGTCCCGAGGACGTCGCGCTCTTGACGACCGGCAGCCGGCACATCGAGCAGTCGCAGAGGCAGGCGCGCGGTCAGGGGGAGTACTGGGCCTCGTTCTGGGACCAGGACCAGGTCTTCTACGGCCACGTGCTCGGGTTCAAAGGACTCGAACGACGCGTCGTCGTGCTCGTCTTGAACGAACGGACGCTGGGCGAGCGGTCGCGCGAACGGCTCTACGTCGGCCTGTCCCGAGCGCGGGATCAACTCGTCGTCTGCGGCAACCCCGACGTGGTGCGCGAGCTCGGCGGCGAGCAGGTACTGAGGGTGCTCACGAGCCGACGATGACTCGCGCCATGCCGTCGGGTTTCGGAACCCGGCCGCAACGGGCAGTAATTCGGCATGGTGAGTACCGCGATCGTGCTGTTCACCCGCGACCTGCGCATCCGCGACAACCCCACCCTGTGGCGCGCCGTGCACGCTCACGATCGGGTCGTGCCGCTGTTCGTGCTCGACGACGACATCCTGAAGGGTGACTTCAACCGGCCCAATCGAGCCACGTTCCTGGCGGAGAGCCTCGCCGATCTCGATGCCGCGCTGCGCGGGCTCGGCGCGGGACTGGTCATCAGGCGCGGGCGGCTCGAGCGCGAGGTCGCCGACGTCGCGCAAGAGACAAATGCCGACGCGGTGCACCTCTCGCTCGACGCCTCCCGCTACTCAGCCGGCCGGGTCAAGCGGCTGCGAGACACAATCGAGGTCGTCGGTCACGACGACACGCTCTTCGTCGTGCCGCCCGGCCGCATCAGGCCGAGCGGCGGCAACGACCACATGAGCGTGTTCGGCGCCTACTACCGCCGCTGGGAGAAACAAGATCGCCGCCCGGTGCACAGCGCACCGAAGGCGATCGACATGCCGCGAATGCAACGCGGCAAGCTGCCCGAGCCGGATGACATCTGCAAAGGTAACCGGTCGCCGAACCTCGCACCAGGCGGCGAGACGGCGGCCCGCGAGCGACTCAAAGCCTGGTTGAAGTACGACGCTGAACGCTACGCCGAGGTCAACGACGAGCTCGCCGCCGATGCGACCAGCCGGCTCTCGCCCTACCTGCACTTCGGCTGCGTTTCACCGGTCGAGTTGGTGTCACGCAAGGGCGTGGTCGCCGACTTCGTCCGCCAGGTCGCCTGGCGCGACTTCCACGCCCAGGTGCTGTCCGCCCGTCCCGGCTCGACCAAGCGCGACTACCGGCACCGCGGCGACAACTGGCGCGGCGCCAACGAGGACTTCGAGGCCTGGAAGCAAGGCCGAACGGGGCTGCCGATTGTCGACGCCGGCATGCGCCAGCTCGCCGAGGAGGGCTGGATGCACAACCGGGCCCGCCTGATCGTCGGCCACCTGCTGGTCAAGACGCTCTACATCGACTGGCGTCTCGGCGCGCAGCACTTCGTCGACCTGCTCGTCGACGGCGACACCAGCAACAACACGATGAACTGGCAGTGGGTCGCCGGCACCGGTACCGACTCGCGCTACAACCGCACCTTCAGCGTCGACAGCCAGGCCAAGCGCTACGACCCGCGCGGTGACTACGTGCGCCGCTACATACCTGAGCTGCGCGGCATCGACGGCCCCGCCGTGCACCGGCCCTGGACGCTGCCGGACGACATGCGGAAAGCGCTCGACTACCCCGATCCGATCGTCGACGTGGCCGAGGGCAACCGACGCTTCCTCGCCGCCCGCGGAGCTTAGTGCCCGTTTGCGATGATCGATGCGGCGACGTTGAGATCCTGGCGTCCGTAGCGCCGCATCGGGTCGATGTACGTACCCTCGGCGATCTCGTTCCAGCTGATCAGATCCCAGGCCTCGGGGTTGGTCGCGAGGTTGCCGTCGAACACCTTGCGCAGCGTCCGGCCACCCTTGCGGGGCACGCACGCGGAGCCGCCGTCCAGCTGCTTGTCGTAACCCGCGATCATCGGCGAGATCCACGTCTTCGCCGAGCCGTCCGCGTTGCGTGGACCCGACCGCACCGCGTGCGCCAGCGCCTTGAGCTGGCTGAACGACTGCGGGTTCGTCCACGGATTCTGCGACGACCAGTAGTACGCGTCGCCGTTGAGGTAGCGCGCCCGGCTTGCACTCCATGACGTCTCGTCGCCGAGAATGCGCAGCCGGCTGCCGTACGCCGAATGGATCGCGGCGAGGGTGGACGTCGGGTACTTGCGACTGCCCTGCCAGATCACGGTCGGGTGGCCGCCGTGGGAGTGGTCGAACGCGCTGTCCTTGCCGTACGTCCGCACGAAGTAGCCGAGGTCGTTCTTGATCGCGCTCTGTGACAGGTGCGAGGCCGACGCCTTGTAGCTCAACCACAGCGTGAACGGGGTGCCGGCGGCATTCAGCTTGTGAACCGCTGCGACGAGCGTCCGCAACCGCCGGGAGTACGGCGAGCTCGACGCGGTCTGCCCGGCCTTGCCCGTGCCGGCCCAGTTCACGATGAACCCGGCCAGACCGGCGCCCGCGGCCTCGCGAACATCCGATGCGATCTGCCCGGGCGTGTCCTGGCTGTACAGATGTCCCGGCACGTCCGTCAGGTGGTTGCCGGAAAATCGCGACACCGGATGGCAGCCGGACGTGTCGAGCCGCGCCGGTAACGGCAGCGGCGAGGCGTGCGTCGGGTATTGCGAGCCGAGCATCGATTTCCAGTGGTCCAGGCTCCACCACAGGTAGTACGTCGCGAGGATCTTCGGACGTGCGCCGGCGGCCGCGGAACTCGACATCACTGCCGTGGGCGTGACGCACAACGCCGCCAATACCGCCAGCGCGGCGGCGTAGCAGACGAGCTTCTTGACGGGACGGCGGCGAGCATGACGGGGGAAGTGGCGGGGGAAACGCAATTGCGGAGACTCCAGACGCGACGGGCTGATCGCCGGAGCCTGCCACACCGGCGAGATCGTCTAACCGGCGGACGGAACCTGTCACGTTCTCACCGGATCGCACATCGCAACGCCGGCCAGCTCGGTGGGGGCGACCTGGCCGGCGTCGGGGGAGTGACCGAGTTACGGGGTCAGCGTGATCGCGTAGATCTCGGCGTTGTGGTTGTTCGGCAAGGCGATCGACTGGATCGTCTTGTTCGGGTCGAGTGCCACGTCGTCGCGGAAGATGTTCACCGGCGGACCGTCGGTGCCCTGGTTCTGCTTGATCCGGTGGTCCATCGCGATGGCGACGGTATTCCCGTTGCGCGCGCTGCCGGCCCAGTCGGTCAGTGCGAACGGGACGTCGGCGGTCGTGCCGTCGGTGTATGTGATCGTCACCGACGAGTTGACGTCGCCGCCGTGCGCCGCACCGAGCACGTGTGCCGACGAGAACTTCCCGGCCGGGATGGCGAGTTGCTGCCCCGTCGTGGTCACGAAGTTCTTCGCGGTACCGGTCGCGTCGGGCACCTGGTACGTGACGCCGTTGTTCGTCCACGAGTCCTGGCCGGGCAACAGCGCCGCGTCGAACGACCAACCGCTGCTGTCGAAGTTCCCCTCGTTCGGCGAGGAAACAGTGGCGGTGCCGTCGAGGTCGTACGACAGCCCGAGGGCGCAGGTGCCGCCGGACGACGAAGCGCACGACGCGTCGACCAGCGATACCGTCGAGTGCCGGACGATCGTCGGTAGGCCACTGCCCGAGAACGTGAACGTGACGGGGTAGTCCCCGGCAGGGGTGTTCGCCGTCACGTGCACCGAGACCGGGATGTCCATGCCGATCGGCAAGCCGTTCGAGGTGATCGACCGAGACACCGACGCGGGGGAGGCGGACCAGCCGGAAGGCACCGTCACCTGCTGGCTGAACTGCCGCGTGCCCGGCCACTGCCCGACGGACGACCCGGTCAGCACGACCGAGGACGACCCGGTCGGTGCGGTGGCAGACGAAGCCTCGGCGGACAGGCTGATCCGGCCGTCGGTGCCGTGCGCATCGAGCGAAGGCGGCTCGTCGGTCGGGCGGGTACCCCAGGTGCCGGGAGAGGAAGACACCGTGTACGCGAGCGATCCGCCATGGCTGATCGACGACCACGGCACCCAGCTGTGGGCGGTCGAGTGTCCGTTGACCGCGGCCGTCGCGATGTACCGAGCGGAATCAGAAACGCCAGGTGCCGTGATGTGAAGCGTGCCACCCTGCGACGACCCGTACGAACCGACCGTCACCGTCGCCGACGGGAACTGCGGCGTGCTCAGCACGAAGTCGTTCGAGCCGCTCATCGTCGGGTACACGCCGAGCGAGCTCATCACGTACCACGCCGACATCTCGCCGAGGTCGTCGTTGCCGGTCATGCCGTCGGCACCCGTGGTGAACAGCGTGTACGCCGCACGGATGACGGTCGCGGTCTTGTACGGCTGACCCGCCCACAAATACATGTACGGCGAGAGCAGGTCGGGCTCGTTGTTGGGGTTGTACGTCGGCTTGGCGTAGTAGTCGTAGGCCGAGTTCACCCAGTCATTGCGCGCCGTGCCCGCCGGATCGCTGAGCAGGTGGTCGTAGGCGAAGAAGTCGTCGAGCCGCTTCGCCGTCGCCGGACGTCCGCCCATCAGGTCGACCAGCCCGGCCGGGTCCTGCGGGACGAGCCACGCGTACTGGTAGGCGCCGCTCTCGTGGAACGCACCGTTGCCGCTGACCGGGTCGTACGGAGTGAGGAACGTGCCGTCGCTCAGCCGCGGACGGAACTGGTGGATGCGCTGATCCCACAGGTTGCGGTACCACCGGCCGCGCTGCGCGAACATGGTCGCGTCGTCGGAGTGGCCCAACGCCGCCGCCATCGTCGACAGCGCAGCATCGGACGCGGAGTACTCGAGCGTGGCCGAGGCCGGGTGATCGCAGTCGTTGTCGCCGCCGTGATCGGGACAGTCGGCGCCGCGTTTGAGGCCGTACGGGATGTAGCCGAGCTTGTCGTAGTACGTCACGCCCGCGCGTCCGTTGTACTGCGAGTTCGCCGGCGGCAGTTGCGTCGCGTTCTCGCGCAGCAGCTTGTACGCCTCGTCCTCGTGGCCGGCGAGGAAGCCCTTCGACCACAGCTCGACGAGTGTCGCAGTGACCGGGTCACCGGTCATGATGTTCGTCTCGCTGTCGGCGAGCGCCCAACGCGGCAGCCAGCCACCTTCACGTCCGATCGCCAGCAATGACAACGCATCGTCGCGCGCAACCTGGGGTGCGAGCAGTTCGAGGAACTGGTTCTGCGTGCGGTAGGTGTCCCACAGCGAGAAGTTCTGCCGCGGCGTGTAACCGTTGGCTTGGTGCACCGTGCCGTCGAAGCCCATGTACGAACCGTCCACATCGCCGGCAAGGTTCGGGTGCAGCAACGCGTGGTAAAGCGCGGTGTAGTACGCGACCTGACGATCGTGCGTGCCACCGGTGATCGTCGCGCGCGACAGCTCGTCCTGCCACCGGTTGGTCAGCGCCTGGCGGGTGGCGTCGAAGTCGAAGCTGTCGCCTGTCTCGGTCTGCAGGTTCTTCTCGGCGCCGGCGATGCCGGTGTAGCTCAGCCCCACCTTCAACGTCACCTGATCGCCCGCGGACGGGTCGAAGCTGATCCACGCGCCGCGGTTGCCGCTGCCGTCGGACACGGTGCGCGACCCGGGCGTCAGCGTGGCGCCCGTCCACGTGCCGTACGAGCTGAACGGTTTGGAGAACTGGGCGGTGAAGTAGACCGTGTGCTGGTCGTGGCCGGCGCAGAAGCCGCCGTCATGCACCATGCCCTCGAGGGTGTGGTCGCCGACGACGGTGACCGACGAGTCCTTCACGCCCATGTTCGCCTTGCCGGTGTTGAACAGGACGTTGTGTCCGGTGCCGGCGGGGAAGGTATAGCGCTGCCAGCCGGTGCGGTCGGTGGCGGTCAGCTCGGCGTTGATGTTGTAGCGCGACAGCCCGACGCGGTAGTAGCCGGGCGTCGCCGTCTCGTCGCTGTGCGAGAACGCCGAGCCATAGCTGTTCGCGTCGCTGGTGGTGACGTCGCCGGTGGTCGGCATGATCGGCAGCTCGCCCATCACGCCGCAGCCGACGCCGGACAGGTGCGTCTGGCTGAAGCCGTAGATCTTGGACGCGCTGTAGTCGTAGCCGCCCTGACCGCCGGTGTCCGGACTGACCTGCACCATGCCGAACGGGGCACTCGCGCCGGGGAAGGTGTTGCCGAAGTTCTGCGTGCCGATGAACGGGTTCACCAGCGCGGTCAGATCGGTGGTGGTGTCGGCCACGGCCGGTGAACCGACACCTACAGCGACGCCGGCGCCGAGCGCGACGCCGACCACGGCACCGAGCAGGGATCGAATCCTCAAGACGTCTGTCCTCTCGTCGCAGCGGAACCGACAACGTTGTCAACGCGCGCCATCAGCGTGCGGGGTATTCGTGATGATTGGGATTGTTCAGGGCATCTTTCGCGCAATACCCGGAATCCGTCAAGCGGGCGGCTGCCGCTCGCCCGACCCGCGCTCGACCAGGCGCACCGGCAACCGACTGCGGTGCACGTCGACCTCGGCGCCGGCCAGTCTGTCGAGAAGGTGCTCGGCCCCGAGCGTGCCCATGTCCTCGGGACGGTGGCTGATGACCGTCACGCCGAGTACGTCGGCCAGCTCGAAATCGTCGAACCCGACGAGCGCCGGCGGCGCCGGGTGACCGCGCAGGGCCCGCACGGCGCCGATGGTGATCCGGTTGTTCGTCGTGAACAGCGCCGTCGGCGGCTCGTCCAGATCGAGCAGGTCGTGCAACGCCCGCACGGCGGAGTCGCTGTCGTGGGTGTCGGCGCGCACGTAGCGCTGCCAGTCGCCGATGCCGCTCTCGGCCATCGCGGACTCGAAGCCGCGCACCCGCTCGCGGTGGGTCGGCAGCCGGCTCAGGTCGCCGATCAGCCCGATCCGCCGGTGCCCGCGCTCGATCAGGTGCCGCGCGGCGAGCCGGGCCCCGCCCTCGTTGTCGATCGCCACCGTGTCGGCGGCCAGCCCGACCGGCGGACGGTCCAGGAACGCGATCGGGATGCCGAGCACCTGGCCGCTCTCGAGGTGGCGATGGCTCGGCAGGCACGAGGTCAGCAGCAGCCCGCACACCCGGCGGTCGAGCATCTCGACGGTCAGTCGCCGCTCGAGCTCCGGGTCCTCGTCGCTGGACGCGGTGATCAGCTGCATCCCCTCCCGACGCAGCCGGCGCTCGACGCCGCGGGTCAACCGCGCGTAGAACGGGTTGCCGACATCGCTGATGATCAGCCCGACCGCGGTCGACCGGGCGCCCCGACGCAGCTCGCGGGCGATGCCATTGGGACGGAAGCCGAGCCGGCGGGCGGCCAGGTTGACCTTCTCCGCGGTCGCGGCCGAGACGTGCGGCTCGCCGTTCAGTACCCGCGAGGCGGTCTTCAGGCTCACCCCGGCCAGGCGCGCCACGTCGAGCATCGTCGGGTGCGTCGGTTGGCCCGATGCCGGGCGCGGTAGCCGATCAAGAGACACGGCCGAAATCGTGCCTGGCTCTTGACAACGCTGTCAACGGGCGGAATGGTGCCGAATCGGTTATCCATCTCGAGATCTGGACGAGGACCGCATGAGCGACATGTCTTCCGCACCGGCCACAATCGGACGTCGGCGCGTGCTGCGCGGCCCGGTGCGACGGATCACCGCCGCACTCGCCGCCGGCGTCACGGTGGTCGCCGGTGCCGCCGCGCTGCACACGACAGCCGCGACCGCGGCTCCTGCGCCCGGGTCGTTCTCGACCTCGTTCGAGGCGACCGATCCCGCCGCGGTGCCGACCACCGTCGAGAACGGCAGCGACGGCAACCCGGTCCGGCACGGCATCTCGGCGTCGTCCAACCGGCTGCCCGGCAGCGTGATCGACCCGTCGACGCCGATCACCGCGTCGGCGGAGAACCCGCCCGGGGAGGTGGCCAAGAACCTCGCCGACGCCGACCCCTCGACCAAATGGCTCGCCTTCCAGACGTCGGTGACGCTGACCTACCACCTGCCCCAGGCCGCGGCGATCACGACGTACGCGATGACCTCCGGCAACGACGCCCCCGAGCGCGACCCGAACGCGTTCACGCTCGAGGGCTCCAACGACGGCACGACGTTTACCACGCTCGACACGCAGACCAGCCAGACCTGGACGGGCCGGGGCGTGCGCAACACCTACCAAGTGCCCAGCGCGAACGTCGCGTCGTACAGCTACTACCGCCTCGACATCACCGCGCCCGCCAGCGGCGGGCTGCTGCAGCTCGCCGATTGGGATCTTGCCGTCGACACCGGCAGCTCCGACCCCGGCCCCATGATCACGGCGACCGGCAACGGCCCGACCCACGGCTACAACCTGAAGCAGAACGCGGGCTGGACGGGCATGCACGCCTACCAGTACGCGGGCAAGCAGACGGTCGACGGGCACGCGTACGAGACCAACGTCGTGCAGAGCGGCCTGAACATCCCGGTCGGACCGGACAGCCGGCTCGGATACAAGGTGATCCCGTTCTTCACCGACAGCGACATGAGCTACCCGTCGACCTACGTCGCGCTGGACCTGCACTTCACCGACGGCACCTACCTGAGTCAGTTGAAGCCGGTCGACCAGCACGGTGTTCCGTTGACCGCGGCCGGTCAGGGCACCGGCAAGATCCTCTATGCCGATCAGTGGAACGCCGAGAGCAGCAACATCGGTGCGGTGGCGGCCGGTAAGACCATCGACCGCATCCTGCTCGCCTACGACGACCCGAACGCCAAGACCGGCACCGCGTTCGGCGGTTGGATCGACGACGTCGCGGTCACACCGTCGGCGCCGCAGGTCGATGCCTCGACGCTGACCAACGTCGTCGACACCCGCCGCGGCACGAACGCCTCGGGGTCGTTCTCGCGCGGCAACAACCTCCCGATCAGCGCGGTACCCAACGGCTTCACGTTCCTGACGCCCGTCACCGACTCGCGTTCGAACAGCTGGGAGTACTACTACCAGCAGGCCAACGACGCGAACAATCACCCGACGCTGCAAGGCTTTTCCGTCTCGCACGAGCCCAGCCCCTGGATGGGTGACCGCAACCAACTGTCGGTGATGCCGGGAACCGCAGCGACACCGAGCGCCAGTCCGTCCGCCCGGGCGCTGGCCTTCACCCACGACGACGAGATCGCCCGTCCGGACTACTACCGGGTGAACTTCCTCAACGGGCTCACCACCGAGATGGCTCCGACCGATCACGGCGTGGACATGCGGTTCACCTTCCCGGCCGACTCGGGCTCGCTGGTGTTCGACTCGGTCGACCGCAACGGCTCGTTCGTCATCGACCCGTCCACCGGCACGGTGCACGGCTGGGTCGACAACGGCAGCGGCCTGTCCGTCGGCCGCAGTCGGATGTTCTTCAGCGGAACGTTCTCGGCCAAGCCCACCGCGTCCGGCACCGCGCCCGGTGGTAACCCGGAGGCGCAGTACGCGGCGTTCGGTACCAAGACGGTGGAACTGCGGCTGGCGACGTCCTTCATCGGGCTCGCGCAGGCCCAACACAACGAGGCGCTGGAACTCACCGGGCAGAGCTTCGAGCAGATCCACGCGGCCGCCACGCAGGCCTGGCAGCAGCGGCTGGGCGTGCTGGATGTGTCGGGGGAGACCGATTCGCAGCGCGAGACGCTCTACTCGAACCTCTACCGGCTGAACCTGTACCCGAACTCGCAGTTCGAGAACGCGGGCACGGCGGCGAACCCGGACTACGAGTACGCCAGCCCCACCGCGGCGACGAGCGGAGCAGCGTCGGACACGACGACGAACGCGGTGGTCAACCACGGCAAGGTCTACGTCAACAACGGGTTCTGGGACACCTACCGCACTGTGTGGCCTGCCTACTCCCTGCTCTACCCGCAGGTCGCGGCCGATCTGGTCGACGGCTTCGTGCAGCAGTACCGCGACGGCGGCTGGATCGCCCGCTGGTCGTCGCCCGGCTACGCCGACCTGATGACCGGCACCAGCAGCGACGTCGCGTTCGCCGGCGCCTACCTGCGGGGGGTTCCGGAGAAGGACCCGCTGGCGACCTACGACGCGGCGCTGAAGAACGCGACGGTGCTGCCGACCTCCAGCGGCGTCGGCCGCAAGGGCCTGGCCACGTCGATCTTCAAGAAGTACACGTCGACGACGACGGGTGAGTCGGTGTCGTGGCAGCTCGAGGGCGACATCAACGACGAGGGTCTGTCGCAGATGGCCGCGCAGCTGGCGGCCGATCCGAACACCCCGGCCGCGCGCCGTCCCGAGCTGACCGACGAGGCGAAGTACTTCGCCGACCGCGCCGGGCAGTACGTGAACCTGTTCGACCCGAGCATCGGGTTCTTCCAGGGGCGCAAGCCGGACGGTTCGTGGAACCAGAGCAAGGCCGACTACGACCCCGAGTCGTGGGGTGGGGTCTACACCGAGACGGACGGGTGGAACTTCGCCTTCCACGCGCCGCAGGACGGTCAGGGTCTGGCCGATCTGTACGGCGGCCGTCCCGCGCTTGCGAAGAAGCTCGACATGTTCTTCGCCACCCCGGAGACGGCCGGCAAGCCGGGCGGCTACGGCGGCGTCATCCACGAGATGCTCGAGGCGCGCGCGGTGCGGATGGGCCAGTTCGGCATGAGCAACCAGCCCTCGCACCACATCCCGTACATGTACGACTACGTGCAGCAGCCGTACAAGACGCAGGCGTTGGTGCGCGAGGTCATGCGCCGGCTCTACGTCGGTGCGGAGATCGGGCAGGGCTACCCGGGCGACGAGGACAACGGCGAGATGTCGTCGTGGTACATCCTGTCCTCGCTGGGCCTGTACCCGCTGCAGTCCGGTTCGCCGAACTGGGCGATCGGCAGCCCGCTGTTCCCGAAGGTCGTCGTCCACCGATCGACAGGTGACCTGACGATCACGGCGGCGAACAACTCGGCGAACAACGTCTACGTGCAGTCACTGTCCGTGAACGGAACGCCGCAGCAGGCCACGTGGGTGTCGACGAAGCAACTGTCCGGCAAAGCGAACCTGTCGTTCGTGATGGGCGCGCAGCCGTCGGCGTGGGGCACGCACCCGAACGACGTGCCGCCGTCGCCGACCAAGGGGTCGACAGCGCCGCAGCCGTACCAGGACGCGACGAGCCAAGGTGTCGGCACCCTGACTGCCGCGAACGGGCAGGACGTCAGCGCACTGACCGACGACGACTCGACCACGCAGACGACCTTCGCCGACGGTGTTCCGACGTTGACGTGGAAGACCGGCGGCGCGATGCAGCGCGTCGAGATGTACACGCTGACCTCGGGTTCCGCTTTCAACGACCCGACCGGCTGGACGCTGCAGGGCTCCAACGACGGGCAGGCCTGGACGACGCTGGACACGCGCAGCAACGAGACGTTCCGGTGGCGAGTGCAGACGCGTCCGTTCTCGGTCGCGGATCCGCAGCCGTTCCGGCAGTACCGGCTGCAGTTCACCGGGTCTGGAATGAGCTCGCTCGCCGAGGTGGAACTGCTGGTCACGCCGGGCTCGTCCGGCTCGAACCAGCTCACGGTGACGCCGACGAAGGACGACCACCAGGGCCGCACCGGTTCGTCGTCGTCGGGCACGTTCGCCACGTTCGTCGGTGCCAAGGGCACGTCCGCGTCGGACTACAAGGCGACGATCGACTGGGGTGAGGGCTCGACGTCCGCCGGCACGATCGCGCCGGGTCAGCTGAACTCGTACTCGGTGCAGGGCGCGCACAGTTACGACAAGCCCGGTTACTACCGGGTGACCGTGACCGTCACCGGGAACAAGGCCACGGCCAGCGGCGTCAGCGGGATCACCATCTCGCAGTCGGCGACCGGTGGCATCGTGGCCGGCTTCGACGGCGTCTGCATTGCCGACGACGGTGTCACGACTGACTGCGACGGCGGCAACTACTCCTACTCGCGGCAGGCGTTGCAGGCCGCGGGCGCCCCGCAGGGCAAGCTGCTGACCGTCCCGAACAGCGACCAGAACGGCAAGTCGCTGCACTTCGTCCTGCCCGCGGTCGCGGCCGGTGCGCCGGACAACGCCAAGGGTGACGGACAGACCGTGCCGGTCGCGCTGCCGTCCGATGCCACGCGCATCGCGTTCATCGGTGCGGGCACCGAGGGCAACCAGACGGCGTCCGCGACGCTGAAGTTCTCCGACGGCTCGACGCAGTCGGTCGACATCAGCTTCCCGGACTGGACGCTCGGCGGTGGCGGCAGCGTACCGGCGCCGTACACGTCGGTGGCCGCGTCGCAGTACCGCCTGCACAACGGTGGTCAGGATCCGGCGAAGCCGTACCTGTTCGCGCGACCTGCGATCGCGTTGCCGGCGGGCAAGACGCTGACCGGCGTGATCATGCCGCAGCAGCCGGGCACCGAGAAGGATCAGGGCCGCGTGCACCTGTTCTCGATCGCCGACGACGGCACACCAGCGCCGGCGCTGACGATCACCGCTGCGCCTGACTCGACCGCCCCGACCGGCCAGGCGACCACTGTCGCTCTCGGCACGGCGTCCGGCGGCGCGACCGGTGCCACCCGCACCGCCCGGGTGCAGTGGGGTGACGCGAGCGTGACCGAGGACGCGACGATCGACTCGTCGGGTGCGATCACCGGCCGGCACACCTGGACGGCCGCGGGCACCTACACCGTGCACGTGACCGTCTCGGACGGCCAGGACAGCGCCACCACGTCCAAGACCGTGACCGTCGGCAACGGCGCGACGCAGGCCGCAGCGCTGTCGTCGCAGTCCGTGACCGCGGGCTCGGCTGTGACGGCGACCGGCACCGGGTTCCGTCCGGGGGAGCAGGTGAACGTGCTGCTCGCGACGCCACACCGCGTCACCCGCACGGTGACGGCTGACAGGCACGGCCGGGTCTCGACCCGCCTCACGGTTCCCGCCGGGACGGCGTCGGGCCGGTACGCGGTGGTCGCGACCGGCGCGCGCAGCAAGCGTCCGGCGACAGTGACGACCGCCGTCACGAACCCGGCCCAGCACGCGCCGGCGACGCAGGTGCGGCCGACGCTCGTGCTCTCGTCGACGACCGCGATGCCGGGCGAGCAGGTGACCGCGAGCGGCACCGGCTACCACCGCAACCGGTCGGTGCCGGTGTTTGCGGTGACCGGCAACGGCCGCACGGTGCGAGTCGCGACGGCACACGCGAACGGCGACGGTGTGTTCACCAAGGCGTTCGTGGTGCCTGCCGTGGCGGGCGGTATCCGGTCGGTGCACACGGCGAACGCCTTGGTTGGAGCGGCACCGGCCAGTTCGCCGTTCCGGATCGTCAAGACTCCGCACGGCAGCCGCTGACCGACTTGGCCTCGTAGCAGGGACGCGCGCGGCGTGTCGCCCTGCTACGAGGCCAAGCGGTATTGGGCCGCAGCCCTTGATCCGTGTCATTCGCGGTCGGAAAGGGTGTTAGCATTTACGCCGGTTAGGCATTTTCCTTCACGTCACGGGCGCGCAGGATTTTTGCAGCGCGCGGCGTATCGCCTCAGACCATTCGGGTCGAGTCGGGTCGTCGAACGTTACGACCCCGGATCGCACACAAGGTGCGACCCGGCAAAACCTCCCCGAAAGGACATACCCATGGCACAGGGAACTGTGAAGTGGTTCAACAGCGAGAAGGGCTTCGGCTTCATCGCGCCCGACGACGGCAGCAAGGACGTCTTCGTCCACTACTCGAACGTCGCGGGCTCGGGCTACAAGAGCCTCGAGGACAACCAGCGCGTCGAGTTCGACACCGTGCCGGGCCAGAAGGGCCCGCAGGCCGAGAACGTCCGCGCCATCTGAGCCGGTAACGCTCGAGTGAGCCCGGGTCGCCGTCGATCGACGGTGACCCGGGCTCTCTCACAGGTAGCGGCGTTATGGTGATCGACATCGGGCGAAACCGCGCCTTTCCGACGGAGGTCATCGTGGACGGATCCACGACCGCACCATCGCCGGGCCAGGGCATGCTTTACGACGCGTCTCGAGGACTGCACTACGACAAGCCCAGATGGCGCGGCTGGGCCCATCTGATCACCTTCGAGATCGCGCTGGTGATCGGCACCCTGGTGGTCGCGGACGCGCGCGGCGCCACGCATACCACCGTCGCCGTGATTTACGCCGCGGCCGTCGCCGGCCTGTTCGGCACCAGCGCGCTCTACCACCGTGGCAGGTGGGGACCAGGTGCGTCGGCCCGGCTGCAGCGCCTCGACCACCTCATGATCATCTACCTGATCGCGGGGACGGCGACGCCGGCGATCGTGATCTGCCTGCACGGGACGCTCGAGATCGTCGAGCTCGTGCTGCTCTGGACACTCGCGCTCCTCGCCGCCGCCATGCGGCTCGCGCGCATGAGTGCACCCGAGTCGCTCGTCGGTGTGGTCTACGTCGGTCTCGGCTGGATGTCCGGCCTAGCGATTCCCGCGGTGTGGCTGCACGCCGGCGTGGCGCCGGCCGTCCTGCTGATCGTCGGTGGCCTGCTCTACACCGCGGGGGCGATCAGCTATCACCGCCGCCGTCCCGACCCGGATCCCGCCGTCTTCGGCTACCACGAGGTGTTCCACAGCTACGTCACCCTGGCGGCCGCCTGCCAGTATGTGGCGATCGCCTGCTTCGTGCTCTAGAGGGCTCTAGACCGCCCGCACCAACGGCATCGCGCTGCGGCCGCGCGCGCTCGGCTTCACCGCCAGCACCTGGTTCACCCCGATCCGGTTCGCCTGGAACCCCAGTGCCGAGCCGGCGATGTAGAGGCGCCAGATCCGCGCCCGCGCCGGGCTCGACAGCGCCACGGCGCGATCCCAATCGCGTTCGAGATTGGCCAGCCACGCGCGCAGCGTCAGCGTGTAGTGCTCCCGCAACGACTGGACGTCCCGTACCTCGAAGCCGGCCTCCTCGATCACGTTGACCATCGTCGCCATCGGGACGAGCTCGCCGTCCGGGAACACGTACCGGTCGATGAACGAGGTGCGCGACGGCTTCGGCCGCGGACCGGGACGACGCGAGATCGCGTGATTGAGCAGCCGTCCCTCCGGTCTTAGCAGCCCGTACAGTGCCGCCGCATAGCCGGGAAGCGTGTCGGCACCGACGTGTTCGGCCATGCCGATGCTCGCGATCGCGTCGTAGGGTCCGTCGTCGATCTCGCGGTAGTCCTGCACCCTGATGTCGACCAGATCCGAGAGGCCGTCGTCCGCGACCCGCGCGCGGGCGAAGGCGGCCTGCTGTTCCGACAGGGTGATGCCGACGACGGACGCGCCGTACTGCCGCGCCGCGTGGATCGCGAACGTCCCCCACCCGCAGCCGACGTCGAGCACCCGCATGCCCTGTGCGAGTCCGAGCTTGCGGGACACGAGATCGCACTTGGCCTCCTGTGCCGCGTCGAGTGACACCGACGGGTCGGGCCAGTAGGCGCAGGAGTACGTCATCGACGGACCCAGCAACAGGCGGTAGAAGTCGTTGCCCACGTCGTAGTGATGGGCGATCGCCGCGGCATCGCGACGGGTGCTGTGCCGTTGTCCGGCGAGGCGGCTCTCCTCGGCGGGTGGACGGGGCGGCGGCCCGA
The DNA here is from genome assembly GCA_036497285.1 of Jatrophihabitans sp. Lineage (GTDB taxonomy): Bacteria > Actinomycetota > Actinomycetes > Mycobacteriales > Jatrophihabitantaceae > RYN-133. The sequence goes on along the minus strand of DASXJR010000007.1, from coordinate 117,972 downwards.
TCAGCCCGAGGCGAAGCACAGCCCGTGCCAGCGCGCGAAATGTCGCAGCGTCGACGCCTACGCCCGGCCCGCTCTCGGGCGCGGCCACTTCGTCCAGCGCGGTCAACCCGGCCCACAAGTCGCCTTCGATGCGCAGGTCACCCGACACGTACGCACGGGCGAACCCGAGTTCGTTCGGCTGCCACATGATCCGGCGGACCGCTCGCCGCGTCACAATGTGCATGCGGATCGGGGCGTCGGGCGGGCCGAACTCGCTGCCGTCCCAGCAGCGGAGTCGCACCGGTACTGCGCCGCCCAGGGTGGCTTGGACGAGCGGCGCGATCACCTCGGCGACGGTCATCGTCCGTCCTGCTCACGTCGACCGGCCTGCTCACGGAAGTACGCCGCCTTGCGACGACGGCCAGGCGTTGCCGCCGGGGCGCGGCGGCGGACCTCGACCATCACCCGTTTCGTCAGTGCGATGGCGCTCTCTCCGGTCGGGCCGTCACCCGGGTCGAAGAACTCGACACGTATCCGCGGCCGATGCGGGAACTTGACGATGTCGACCGCACCTGTGACGGACACGCCCAGCACCCGGGTGCCGGGCACAGCACGCGCGAGCCGGCCGGCACCGCTGAGCGGGCGCAGCTCACGTCCGCGCGACACCGTCCCTTCGGGGAACACGCCGATGCAGCGGCCTTCCTCGAGCGCGGCGACCGCAGCCGACATCGCCTCGAGATCGGCGCGGCCGCGCTCGATGGGGATCTGGGCCATGTGGTCGAGCACCCAGCCGAGCACTTTCGGCTTCCACAACGACGATTTGGCCAGCGCATGGATCTGCCGTCGCCGCGCGGCGACGCCGACGATGACCGGGTCCCATGCGCTGTCGTGGTTGACCATGAGCACGACGGGGCCGCGTGCAGGCAGCAGCGGCAAGCCGACAACGTGCAGGCGTCCCCACCACCTGACGATCGGTGTGGCGAGCAACATCACGATGCGATACATCAGGGACAGGCCGGACACGTCCATGCTCGTACCCTCGCACGTCCCGCTCAGGCGTTGTCGGCGGCGTCGGTGTGCAGGCGGTCGGTCAGCCGTTCGCCGAGCAACGGCACGAGCACGATCGGGACGAGGAGCGGCAGAAGCAACAGCTTGACCCAGTCCCACAGGGTGTTCCCGGTGAAGCCTGTCCACGTCATCGGAACGAGGTACCCGGCGATGATCAGCGCACCGAACACGGCGATACCGACCACCGCGGCGGCAAGGTGTTGCCGACCTGGCCGCCAGTCGCTGCGCCACCATGACGAGGTCGCAGCGACGACGAGCGGTAGCAGGACCAGTTCCAACCAGTCCCACAAGGTGTTGCCGCGAAAGCCCGTCCACCGCCATGGGACCAGATAACCGGCGAGCACCAGACCGCCGAACGCGATCAAGATGACGGCGATCGTGGTGTGATGCCGATGGGTGAGTCCGTGCCGATGGCGCAGCAGCAACGGCGCAGTGGCGATGGCGACCGGCAGCGCGAGCACCTCGAGCCAGTCCCACAGTGTCACCGAGCCGGACAGGCCCGTCCATCGCCAGTGCAATGCGTAGCCGCCGATGACGAGCACGGCGAACACGATCAGCGCGACCAGGCCGGCGGCAGCCCAGATCGCTCGCCGCTGTGTTGATCGGCGATGGCTGGTCGTAATGGCCATGACGTCCCCCGAGCGTCTTGGAGGTCCCAATCATGCTCGACCGTCGCGATCCGGTCGACAAAGCGCACAATGTCGTCATGACGGCGGTTGAGTCCTCGGAATGCTGGTGCTGCGGCGCCGTCGGCGATCCCGATCGCATGGTGCACCTCGGCAACCACCCCGAGGTCGCGCTGTGCATCGGGTGCGCGCGCTGGGCCGCGCAACAGGCCTGGGGACTGGAGGACCGCTCGAAGAGCGGACCGCTCGTCGCGGCGCGGGACGGGCTGCGGGCGGCGCGGCGGACCGTCATCGAGCACGGCTGGCAGCACAACCGCGTGATCGGCGGGCCGCTGCGCTGGATCGGCAAGCGCCTGCCGTAGCGACGGGTGGGTCGGCGATCCGGGAGTGATTCCTGTCCGGGCGGCGGGAAAGCTCCCCATTAACAGCCGGCAAGCCTGAGGACACGCTGCCAGACCGATGCCGTTGTGTGGCGCGGCTGACGATAAGCAACCCCACCATCGCGGTATACAAGACCGGTGACTCGATTCAGGCGCGCCCCCGCCGCCTTCGCACTCATCGGCCTCATGGGCGCTGCGGCTCTCGCCGGCTGCACCAGCAGCTCCAGCGGCACCCCGACCACATCCGCGCCGGCGCCCCCGTCGTCAGGCGCCGCCCCCGCGCCGTTGCCCAAGGTCAACCCACTCACCGGCGGCAAGCCGTCCCGTAACCCGGTGATCGCCGTCAAGATCGAGGACACCGCACTCGGCCGTCCGCAGGTCGGTACGAACAAGGCCGACATCGTCTACGTCGAACAGGTCGAGGGCGGCCTGACCCGCCTGATGGCCATCTTCGACACGACGCTGCCGAACGTCGAGCCGGTGCGCAGCGTGCGTCCCAGCGATCCCGAACTCGCGTTGCAGTACGGCCACATCATCTTCGTCGCGTCCGGCGGTTCGCACGCGGGCATCGCCCCGCTCGAGAAGTCGCCGCTGAAAAAGGTCATCGGCGACCAGGGTGGCTCCGAGTTCAGCCGCGATCCGAATCGGCAGGCGCCCGAGAACCTCGTGGTGAATCTCAAGCAGGTTGCCAAGAAGGTGAAGGGCCCGACCGCGAAGAGCATCGGGCTCGCCTGGTCCGACAAGAAGCCGTCCGGCAAGACCAAGCCGGGCAAGCTCATCCAGACCCGGGTCGGCGGTACCGACGTCACCTTCCGCTGGAACTCCAAGACGCACCGCTACATGCGCATCATCGACGGCGCGATCCAGCACACCGCTGACGGCAGCGTCATCGACACTCCGAACGTGATCGTGCAGTTCTGCAAGGTCACCGTCTACAAGAAGGACCGTGACGTGCTCGGTAACCCCGCGCAGTACACCCACACGGTCGGTACGGGGCGGGCGGTGGTGTACCGCAACGGCAAGCGCATCGACGGCACCTGGAGCCGCAAGAACGTCAACAGTGGCACGATCCTGAAGTCCAAGGACGGCAAGACGATCGCGCTGAGCCCGGGTGGCGCGTGGTTCGTGCTCGCCGCCGAGAACGCGCCGCTGAAGTAATCAGTGACAGGCCGGGGCGTACGGCGCACCGGGCACGAACCGCCGCCACTCGGAGTGCGACAGCGGAGTGCCGGCACGCGCGCAGATCGACTGCAACGCAGTCTGAGCTGACGCGTCCCACAGGTGCACGTCGTGCTCCGAACCGGCCGCTGCGATGGTCGCTCCGGACGGGTCGAACGCAATCGCGCTGAGCGGGCCACCACCCGGCAGCGCTGCCATCCGCTTGTGTGCGGCGACGTTCCACACGTAGGCCGAACCGTCCTGCGACGCGCCGGCCAGCATCGTCCCGGATGGATTGAACGCCAAGGCGTAGATCGAGTCGGTGGCGCCGGTGAGCCGGGCGCCGTCCGGCGTTGGCGCGCCGGAGCGATGGACGTCGAACAGTCGCACCGTCGAGTCGGCGCTGCCCACGGCGAGCATGTCGCCGACCGGCGAGAACATCGCGGCGTAGGCATAGCTCGAGAAACCCGAGACGCGCCCGAGCAGCCGCGGCCGGCCGCTGATCGACCAGACGTACGCATGATCGTCCGCGCTCGCAGCCGCCAGGTACCGGCCGTCGTGGCTGAACGCCACGGAGAACACGTAGTTCCTCGCCGACCGCAGCGTCTCGAGCAAACGGGGACGGTGCGGATCGGTCACCGACCACACCCGCACCTTGCGGTCGTCGCCGCCGGCCGCGAGCAGATGGTTGTCCGGGCTGAACGCCAACCCTTCGACGGTTGTGGACGCGCCCGTCTCGATGCCCGGCAGTACCCCGAGATACTGCGGGTGGGACGGGTCGCGTATCGACCACAGCGCGGTACGACCGCCGCCCGAGCCACCCGCAACCAGGGTGCCGTCCGGGCTGATCGCCGACGCGCCGTCAACCGAGTCGTCGGACCCCGGCATCGCGATCGGGTCGCTGAGCAGACGGTGCGCACGCCACAGCGCGATGTGGCCGTCGGACGAGCCGGCGGCGAGCACGTGGGTGCGCGAATAGCCCAATGAGAAGACGGTGCCCTGCAGTCCGGTCAGCGTTGACGACGTGCTCGGCCAGATGCGCACGGTTCCATCGATTGCGGCCGTCACGACAAGCCCGCCGGAAACTGCTACGGCCGTGACCGGTTCGGGATGCGGCAGCGTGGTGACGGATTTGCCGGCCACGATGTGCACCTTGTTGTCAGAACTCGCGGCATACAGGTTGCCTGATCGATCCCAGGTGAGCGCGTTGATCCAACTGTCGAAGCCGCCGGTGGTCGACGACAGCGACAACCGACCGGCGTCATCGACGCGCCACGTGCGCAGGGTGCTGTCGTCGCCGCCGGTGGCGACGACCGGACGGGTGGGGTCGAAGGCAACCGCGAACTGCACCCCGGTACTCACGTGTCGACGCGCGGTGAGCGTGGGCTCGGGCGACGCCGCGTCCCGATAGAGGACGAGGTCGCCGCCTTTCGTCACATAGGCCAGGCGATCGCCGGACGCGTCGAAGCTCACCGCCTGCACGTATCCGCTCGGCTCGTCGAGTGCCGGCAGCGGCTGCGGGTGCGTCGGATCGTGCAGCGAAAAGCGGTGCACGGTACCGGCGGTCGCGGCGGTTGCACCCCCGACTGCGAGAGTCCGCCCGTCCGGACTGAACGCGAGGGAGAAGATCGTGTTGTCGAAGCCGGTCAGGGTGGTCAGGTGTCGCGCGGAAGGCAACGACCACAGGTCGACGACGTTGCCGGCGCCCCCGGCGGCCAGCGTCTTGCCGTCGGGGCTGATCGCCAGCGCGAACAGCGTGCCTGGATTCGAGGGCTTCAAAATTCCGATCGGCATCGGCACCGCATTGTCGTGCATCCGCCACAGATGCACCTTGCCGTCGGCGCCGTCCGCAGCGAGCACGTCGTCATGCACCGCGACGGCCTGAACGGGCCGGCCCGACACGACCAGCCGCGTCGGCACGCGCACGTCGGTGGCGCCGAGCAGGGCCGACCGGGCGTCGCCGGTCGGCGAGATCTCGTAGGACGTCGCAGCGAGTTGCGCGGCCAGGTCCGGCGACTTCGGCAGCAACGACGCGACTTCGACGGCTACCTGCCGTGACAATGCCTCGTCGCGCGCCTGGTTGGCCGCCGACCGTTGCCGGTCGGCAACGCCGCGCGCGTAGAGCGCAACGACCGCGAGCGCGACGGCGAGCACCGTGAGCACCGCGACAACCGCGAGCAGTCGCTTGAGCCGCTGGTTCTGGTGGTGCTCTGCCGCCCGCCGCGCCGTCGCCGCCGCGACCGACGCGTCGAGGAACTCCGTCTCGACCCGGTTGAGGTCGCCGGCGTGGTTCGACTCCGCGGCCCAATCGGCGATGGCGGTGAGCCGGCCGCCGGTGACCAGCAGGTCGGAGTCGCGGCCTGCTGCGACCCACTGGTTGGTTGCATCGGTCAGCCGGCGGTGCAGGCGCAGGCTCTCGCGGTCTTCGTCGATCCAGGTGTGCAGCCGGGGCCACGCAGTCAGCAGCGCTTCGTGGCTGATCTGCACGACGTCGAAGTCGGCCGTCAACAACCGGCGCGAGACGAAGGTGTCGACGAGAGTGTTCACTGCCGATTCGGAGCCGTCGATCTCGGAACGGTCGATCCGGCGCCTGGTGAGCGTGGCCGCGTCGTCGCTGATGTGCACCAGCCGCAGGAACAGTTGCCGCGCGAGTTGCTGGTCCTCCGCGTCCAGGTCGGCCCACACGTCCTCAGCCGTCTTCTGTACCGCGCCCGAAATCCCGCCGACGTCGCGATAGTCGGCGACGGTGAGTTGGTTCCGGGTGGCGCGCACCCACGTTGCCAGCAGCGCGTGCGAGAGCAGCGGCAACGTTCCCGGGTCGTGCGCACGGCCGTCGACGCCGAGGTCGGCGAGCACGACGTCGACCAGCGCAGGCTCGACCACGGCGCCGGCGCGCTGCGCCGGCTGTACGACAACATCGCGCAGCTCGTCGCGGGTCAGCGGGGTGATCAGCACCTGATTGCGCTGCAGCGCCGGCACCAGCGCAGCGACCTCGAGCGCCTCGGCGTAGTAGTCGGCGCGCAGACCGATCACGACGATCGCGTCGCCCAACCGGTCGAGCAGGTCTGCAGCGTCGGTGAGATATCCGTCGAACCCGTCGATCACCACCAGCTCCGGCAATTCGGCCGGAAGGGCATCGGCGACAAGAGCGGTTGCGTTGCGGACTCCGTCCACGTCGCCCCGTGCAACCGCAGCGAGCAGTCCGGCGTGCAGCAGCGACGACTTGCCCGCGCCGGACGGTCCGACGAGCGGGATCACGCGGGGACGATCCGGATCGGCCCGCACCTCGACGATTCGGGACACGAGTGCGCCCAGGATCTCGTCGCGGCCGAAGAACCACCTCGCGTCGTCGGTCCCGAACGGCTCCAGACCGCGGTACGGGGCCTCGCCGCGGGCGCTCCGCCTGTCTGAGGAAGCCCGCGCCCGCGTCAGCGCGGCGACCCACCGCTCGACCTCGACCGCGTCGGTGATGCCGCATTCGCGAAGCATCGCGGTGTAGGTCATCAACTGCGACGCCGAAGGCAGATGACGTCCGGTCAGGTAGCCGCCCAGCGTGCTGACCGGGATTCCCAGCCGGGTCGCGAGTTCGCGGACCGAATAGCCACTGGATTGCCGTAAAGCGGACAAAGCGGCGGAAAGCTGGACGCGCGTGTGCAAGTCGTCTGGATCTGGTCGTGCGTCGATGAATCCCTCCCGTGTCGATGATCTTAGGACGCGTTCGGCCTTGTTCGGAGTTGCGTCCGTAATCCGAAAAGAGCGCATTTCGCTGCGACTCTCTTCGGACCGGCTGCGGATGACGTGGAGGAAGGGACGGAGTCGTGGAACTGCTGGTCACTCGCTCGAGCAGAGACTCGGCGTCGACGTCCTATCCGCAGCCGGGCCAGACTCGCGACAGCATCCTGCTGGCCCATTCGGACGGGCTGCCCACCGTGTTCCCGTTCTGTGGGGTCAAGGTGCGGCACCGCCGCCTAGCCGGCCGAGGGGCTGAACGCTTCGGCACGTTGCCCGGCGCCCTCATCGTCACCGACGCGCGGACGGCGCTCGCATCGTCCACGCGTGGCGAATCAGGGCAATCGATGGTCGGGCAAATCCGGCATTGCGCACTTGTCGGGGTGCGGCAACGGCGCGCGACGGCGGTGCTGTCGTTCGATCAGCCGGACGAGGGACGGTGTGTAGCCCGGGTGGCGTTCGGGTCGGCGCACATAGCCCGTGCCGCCGTGCGCGAGATCGCCGCGAGGTCGGGTTGTCGGGCGACGAGCTGACCGAGCTGCTGTGGCGCGAGCTGGGCAGGGCCATGCGGCGGGCCCGCGAGGACGCAGGGGTGTCGATCCGGAATGCGGAGGTGCGCAGCGCTTACAGCCGGGGCATGCTCTCGCTCGCCGAGACAGGCAAGGCCCGTCCGAGCCGCGAGCTCGTCCGGTGGTACGACGCGACATTCGCGGCGAACGGACTGCTGCTGTCGCTCTACATCGAGGCGTTGACCGCCGCGCTGCCCTCGTCCGAACGGCTGATCGACGGTTGCACCGGCGACGCGTTGCGCGTGGTCGATGCCGATCCTTCCTGTGGGGTCATCGTCGCGCCCGGCGCGCGCGTGTGGGTGCGATGGACCCTGCGCAACACCGGCACGACGGCATGGACGGCACGGCGGCTGGAGCGGCTGGGTGCGGTGGGCGGCTCGCTCGTGCTGGGCAGCGTACGGCGGGTGCCCGTCGCGGACACCGCGCCCGGCGCGGAGGTGAGCGTCGCCTGCGAGCTCGCGGCGCCAGAGTTGGGCGCCACGTACGTCTGCTGCTGGGCGCTGGTCGACGGCTCCTCGTCGCGGTCGTCCCGGGATGCGGTCGTGTTCTTCGCGGTCGTGGTCGAGTGAGCCCTTATCGGTGGATCGGCAGGCACGCCTCGACCGACTCGACGAGCCCGTTGGCGTAGGTGAGCTTGTCGGCCTGGTCCAGTCCGGCCATGCCGGCGCTGTTGCCGCCCGCCTCGTTGTAGATCCACGGGACGTGTGAGAGCAATTGCACGATCCAGATGTCGCCACCCTGCAGGCCCCGGCCGCCGAGGTCGTACCCGGTGTTGGACATCAGGTTGACCGAGGTGCCCTGCGCCTGCTCGCGCTCGCGCTGGAAGATCTTTGCGTACCGCTTGCTGATCGCGGCGAGGTGCGAGTCGGTGAAGTAGATCTTCTTGCCTTGCGGGTTCTCGCGGTAGTCCCCGACGGCCTGGTAGTAGACGTTGCTGTTGCCGCCCTTGAACGGGATGCCGCCGTTCGAGCCCGCCTGGTCGTGGATGCTCAGCGCGAGATCGGCGTGCAGCCGGTTGGCGAGGTAGGCACGCACGCCGAGGTTGGTGGGCGCGTCCAGGCCCGACTTGGTCAGATACACCCGATAGCCGTCGGCGACGAGCTTCTCGCGCGTGAGCAACGCGACGTCGTACACGTCGCGCATCTCGGGCTCGTTCTCGTAGTCGGTCGTGTCGAGCCCGGTGTTGGGGTCGGTGCCGTGCACGGTGACGCTGTGCCCGGGGTCGATCACGACGACCGGTGCGGTTCTTCTGGGCGTCGGCGTGGTCGACGTCGGTGGGTGGGACGTGGTCGGCGTCGGCGTCGGGGTGGGGGTTGGCTTCGGACGCGGATGGTCGGCCCGGCGGGCGGTAGTGACCGTCGTGGACGGCGCGGGTGGCGGCGGCGTCGTGCTCGGCGTGGTCTTGGAGATGCTCGGTTCGGCGGGGGCTGCCGCGCCGGAACTGCAGGCCGTCGCTGCGAACAGAACCGCCACCGCGCCGATTACGAGGGCTCGTCGGGTCACCGGGCCACGTTATAAGGCCGGTTCCCATGTGCCTCGGTGATACTCAGGCGATGCGGGTCCTGCTCAACGTGATCTGGCTGCTGCTCGCCGGAATCTGGATGGCGATCGCGTACATCCTCGCGGGGATCGTCTGCTGCATCTTGATCATCACGATCCCGTTCGGGATCGCGTCCTTCCGCATCGCCGGGTACGCGCTGTGGCCGTTCGGACGGGCGGCGGTCAAGCGCCGCGACGCCGGGGTCGCGTCCTTCGTCGGCAACGTCATCTGGCTTATCGTCGCCGGGATCTGGCTGGCGCTCGGACACATCGGTACCGGCATCGTGCTGTGCCTGACGATCATCGGGATTCCGCTCGGCATCGCCAACTTCAAGATGATCCCGATCTCGCTGATGCCGCTGGGCCGGGAGATTGTTTCAGTCGACTAACGCTGGCCGGCTCGGACAGCTTTGCTCGTCTTCGACCGGCACGACCATGAGAGGCGGCCGGGTCATGGAGTCGCTACCAAACAGGAGTCCGCGGTTCGCCACCCCGGCTCACGCGAGGCTGCGCTGACTGAGCCGGCGCCGGCGGTGCCTGCGCGAACGGAGTCACGTCCGCGTTGCACACGGTGCCGCGCGCGGGGACTTGCGTAGTCAGCAGGTAGTGCGAGATCGCGTCCGTCGCACACGTCGATATGAACAGCGAGGTGTGCCCCCAGCCATGTACGGTGAGCAACCGCGAATTCGGCAGCAGCCGGGCGGCCCTCTGCGCGTCCTGGTACGGCGTCGCCGGATCGAACAGGTTGCCCACCAGCAGCACCGGATGCGCGGTGTACCGGTTGAACGGACCCAGGTACCGGTTGGTGTCGTGGCCCGGCCAGTGCGCGCAAACGCTCGAGACCCACGTCCAGATCGGACCGAACAAGCCATCGGTCCGGCGGGCGATCCGCGCGGCCCGTGTCCATGCGCCCCGCGATTGCGGGTTCACCGAGTCGGAACAGGCGACGCCCGGGAATCCCTCCACGAAGTTGAAGTACGGCGCGTAGGACGACCGCAGGGACCTCAATGATCGCGTCAGCACGACCGGTGCGGCTCGGTGGTACAGCTGCTGGAGGAATTGCGCGAAGCCGGGCCAATCCGCCGACGAGTACATGGACCCGAGCGTGTCGCCGACCAGGAACGACTCGTCGTAGGGAAGCGGCTGGTGCCGCAGGTGCAGCGGATGCGCGCGCAGGCTGTGGTACAGCTGCCAATACTTGCTCCTCGCGTGCGGCGCGAACGCACAGTGCACCGGGTGGGCGTTGCACAGCCGGAAGAACTCGCGCAGCGTCATCAACGCTCCCGCCGCGCTGTGCAGCCGTGTCGAGAACGGCAGACCGCCACCGCCGCGTCCCGTCGTCCATGCGACGGGATCGAGCACGCCGTCGATCGTCACCGAACGCACCCGTCCGGGGAAGAGGTTCGCGTACATGTTGCCGAGGAAGCTTCCGTACGAGACGCCGTAATAGTTGAGCGTTCGGTCGCCGACCGCCTGCCGCAGCCGATCAAGGTCACGCGCCGCATCGGCAGTGGCCATGTGGTCGAGGATCGCCGACCCGCGTTGCCCGCAGGCCGCCTCCACCGCCTCGTCGCTGGCGAACCACTGCGCCCGACGCTTCGCGCTGTTCGGGTAGGGGAACGGTGCCAGCACCGAGAACGACTCGTCCTGCGTTCTGAAGCAGCGCAGTTGGTGGCTACGTAAGATCCCGCGCGGGTCGAAGCCGATGACGTCGAAGCGAGCGCGCACCGCTGGGGTGAACGACTCCGCGGCACCGTCGAGGACGGCATCGACGCCGGACCCGCCGGGCCCGCCCGGATTGATGAAGACCGAGCCGATCCGGCGCGCCGGATCGGTAGCCGGCTGTTTGACGACCGCGATCGGGATCTGCGTGCCGTGCGGATCGGTGTAGTCGAGCGGCACCCAGATCTTGGCGCAGAAGAATTTGACGTGGCACTTGGTCCACTGCACTGACGGGGCCGCAGCGCGGGACGGGCCCTGCGTGGCGACTGCCAGACCGATCGTGCTCACCGCAGTAGCGATGACGGCGAACATTCTGCGTGCTCGTCCGGACATGCGCTCTCTCCCGCCGTGACGAGGGGCGCCGGTTCGGTAATACACCCGCGACGGTGCGGGGTAAAGCGTGCGGGGCGCCTCGTGTCGCATAACCGGGCAGATTGGTCTTCTGCCAGCCGGACAAAACCGCCACCCGTCCGCGACCGACAGTGGTCAGTTGGACGGGTCAGTGGTCAGATGCAACTGACCACTGACCCGCGAAACTGACCACCGTCGGCTCAGGCGGGGACGAGCTCCCGGGTGGGTGCGGCAACCCGCGGGCGGCCGGGCAGCGCGCTCGCGGCCAGCGCGCCCACCAGGCAGATCGCCGCGGCGACCACGCACGCCACGTGGAACCCGGTGACGAACGAGGTCTGCACGCCGTCCAGCAACCCGCTCTGCGCACCGGCGGGCGCCGACCCGACCACATGCAGCGCTCCGGCGATTGAATTCTTCGCCACGTCGACGGCGGATCCGGACAACTGTCCGAACGCGGTGTCGCCCAGATGGCTCGCGTACAGCGAGGTGAAGATGCTGCCCAGCACCGCGACGCCCATCGTGCCACCCGCCTCGCGGGTCGCGTCGTTGATCGCCGAGCCGACGCCCGCCTTGGCCGGCGGCAACACCGACAGGATCGACTCGGTGGCGGGCGCCGTCGTCATGCCGAGCCCGAAGCCCATCAGCACCATCTGGCCCACGATCTGCCCGTACGACATGAACGTCGGCGACACCGAGATCCACCCGAACGAGGCGCCGAGCAGGAGAAGCCCGGTCATCACGACGACGCGGGTGCCGATCCGTGAAGCCAGCGCGACGCCGATGACCGAGCCGAGCGCGATCGTGATCGCCACGGGCAGGATGCGCGCGCCGGTCGACAGCGAGCCGTAGCCGCGGATGAACTGGAAGTACTGCGTCACGAGGAAGATGAACCCGAACAGCGCGAAGAATGCAACGGTCACCGCGCCGCTCGCCGCCGAGAACGCCGGGCGCCGGAACAGCGCGACGTCGATCATCGGATGCGCCTGGCGTCGTTCGACCAGCACGAACGCGGCGGCGAGAACGCCCGCGCCGACGAAGCCGAGCAGCGTCAACGCGGCGGTCCATCCACGGCCGGGCGCCTCGATGATCGTGTACACCAGCAGTCCGATCGCGGCGGACGAGAGCACGAGGCCGGCCGGATCGAGGCGGGCCTCGGCGGGGTCGCTCGACTCGGGCACGTAGCGCAGCGTCGCGACGAACGCGACGAACGCGACGGGGACGAGCGCGATGAACACCGACGGCCAGCCGAAGTGCGCGAGCAGCAAGCCACCGGTGATCGGACCGACAGCGACGCCGAGCCCGGTGACCGCGCCCCACAGGCCGATCGCCTTCGCCCGCTCGCCGCGGTCCGGGAAGGTGTTGGTGATGATCGACAGCGTCGTCGGGAAGATCACCGCGGCGAACGCGCCCATCACGAACCGCACGATCACGAGCGCACCGGCCGACTGCATCGCCGCGCCCACGCCGCTGGCAATCGCGAAGCCGCCCAGGCCGACCAACAGCGCCGGCCGCCTACCGAAGCGGTCGCCGAGCGAACCGGCGGTCAGCACCAACGCGGCGAACGCGAGGTTGTAGCCGTCGACGATCCACTGCAGGTCGCGCGTGCCGGCGTGCAATTGCCGACCGAGGTCGGGCAGCGCCACGTTCACGATCGTGGTGTCGAGGTTGATGGCGAACGCGGCGAGACAGACCGTCGCCAGAACGAGGTATCGCCGCCGGGAAGTCATTGTGGGCATTCCAGGCCTCCGTCCGAAGTCAATGTTGACGACGCCAACATTGACCACCGTGCCACGACTGGTGGACACTGTCAACATGTCAGCGGAGAAGAGCAGATATCACCACGGCAACCTGCATGAAGCTCTCATCGACGCCGGCGTGGAGCTGGCCCGCGAAGGCGGGCCGTCCGCCGTCGTGCTGCGGGCCGTGAACCGGGAGGCCGGGGTCTCGCACAACGCGGCGTACCGGCACTTCGCCGATCAGGAAGACCTCTTGGCGGCGGTCGGCGAGCGGTGCATGCTGCACCTCGGCGAGTTGATGATCGAACGCACGGCGGCGGTCCGGGCGCGGGGAGCGGTGCCGCGGGCGTGGGCCCGGCTCGAGGCGATCGGACGGGCCTACATCGAGTTCGCGCGCACCGAGACCGGCTGGTTCCGCACCGCGTTCGCCGGGGCGGTCGGTCACGGCGCGCCGGAGTCCACTGTGCCGCCCGAAGGTCCCGGCGCGGATCCCTACTTGCTGCTCAACGCGCGGCTCGACGAACTGGTCGAGGTCGGGGCGATCCCTGCCGAACGCCGCCCCGGGGCCGAGATCGCAGCGTGGTCAGCGGTGCACGGACTGTCCAGCCTGTTGGTGGATGGCCCGTTGCGCGCCCTGCCGGATGCCGAGGCGCAGCGGGCAATGGCGATAGTGCTCGGTGTGACTACTCGCGGGCTCTAGCGGTCGAATCGCGCACGATCAGATCGGTGGCCAGCTCGACATGGTGCGAGTCGACGTGCTCGCCGGCGGCCAGTCGCAGCGCGGTGCGCAGGGCGACCGCGCCCATCCGGCGCAGCGGCTGGGCCACGGTCGTCAGCGGCGGCGACGCGACGCGGGCGACCTCGGTGTCGTCGAAGCCGACCACGCTGAGTTCGGCGGGCACGCGCACGCCGCGGGTGCGCGCCGCCTCGAGGATGCCCAACGCCATCTCGTCGTTCGCGGCGAAGATCGCCGTCGGCGGCTGCGGCAGATCGAGCAGGGCGGCGCCGGCACGCAGTCCGTCCGTGTATTCGAAGCTCCCGTCGCGCACGTAGCTGCGTGGGATGCGGATGCCGGCCGCCTCCATCGCCCCGCGGTAACCCTGTAGCCGGGCGCGGTTGCACGCGGACTCAGCAGTCCCACTGACGTACGCGATGCGCGTGTGGCCGAGTTCGAGCAGGTGCTGCGTCGCGCTCGTCCCGCCGGAGAAGTTCGTCGAGCCGACGCTGACGAGGTCAGACTGCGGCGCGCCCATCGGGTCGATCACGACTGTCGGGATGTGCGCACGCGACAGCGTCGCCATTTCGTCTGCCGCGCTGGTCACCGCGATGACGGCCTGCCACTCGGCGCCACCACGCTCGCGGATCCGCTGCGGCGCGTGGTCACCGGCGATGTCGGTACGCGCGACCACGATGTCGACGTCGATCTCCGTGGTGGCGGCGAGAACACCCTCGAGGATCTCGAGCGAGTATGTCATCAGCGGGCCGTGGAACAGCAGGGCCACCGCCTGGGTGGTACGCGGCCGCTCGATGCGCCGCGGTTCGTAGGACAGGTCGCGCAGCATGCGCTCGATGTGCGAGCGGGTCGCGGGCGCCACGTCGGGACGGCCGTTGACGACCTTCGACACGGTCGCCACGGAGACGCCGGCCGCCGAGGCGATCATCGCCAGCGTGGCGCGCTCCGCCTTAGCCGACACGACTTCCTCCCGTCACGACCCGCTGATCATCTTTCGCTCGCGCCCACCTCGACCGGGGTGATCAGGCGTCGGTCGCTACCCACGATGCGGGTCGGCCCGGTCAGCCGCACTGATTCCCGACACGGCAGATCCGCGGCGCTGTTGCCGATCAATAGTTCCACATCGCCGGGCTCGACGATTCGTTGATATTCGCCGTTCGTGTACGCGAATCGATCGCTGTGCACGTGGAATCGCACTGCGCGACTCTGGCCGGGATCAAGACTCACACGGGCGAAGCCGATCAGCTGTCTGGTCGGACGGGCGACCTGGGCGATCACGTCGTGCGCGTACAACTGCACGACCTCGCTGCCCGTCCGTGAGCCGGTGTTGCGCACGATCGCGCTGACCTCGAGCTCACCGTCGGTGGCCAGTTCGGACGTGCTCGTGCGGGCGTCCTCGATCGCGAAGCTCGTGTAGGAGGCGCCGAACCCGAAAGGGAACAGCGGCGACGCGTCGATGGTCGAGATGCCGTTGCTCTCGGCGCCGCCCAGCGGTGGCTGCAGGTAGGTGGACGGTTGTGCGCCCCGATGCCGCGGAATTTGCACCGGCAGCTTGGCGCTGGGCTGCACCCGTCCGGACAGCACGCCGGCGATCGCCGCGCCGCCCTCCTCACCGGGCAGGAACGCCTGGACGAGGCCGGCAGCACGGCCGGCGACCTCGCCGAGTGCGTACGGACGGCCGGACACCACCACGACCACGGTCGGTGTGCCGGTGTCGAGCAACCGTTCCACCAGCTCGGCCTGCACGCCGGGCAACTGCAGATCGTCGACATCGCAACCCTCGCCGGAGGTACCCCGCCCGAACAGGCTGGCCAGGTCGCCGACGAACACGATGCACAGGTCGGCGTCACAGGCCGCCGACACCGCGGCCGCGAAGCCGGACTCGTCGACTTCGCGGATGTCGCAGCCGGCCTCGTGCACGATCTCGACGCCGGGCAGCTCCGCGCGCAGCGCATCGACCGCCGTCGGCACCTCGACGCCGAGCCCGGTGCCGGGGTGCAGCACCGCGACATGGTTGGGGAAGGAGTAGCAGCCGAGGAACGTGCGCGGGTTGTCGGCGCACGGTCCGACGACTGCAATCCGCTGTGGTTGTGGGCGATCGGCGCCGCTGATCGGCAACGCGGTGCCGGCGTCGAGCAGAACGATCGACCGCTCGGCGATCTCGCGGGCGAGGTCGCGGTTGGCTGCCGGATCGAGTTCGACCGAGGCGGCGTCGCGCACCGATGCCTCCGGCGTCCAGTCCGGATCGAGCAGGCCGAGCTCGACCTTCTGCGCGAGCACCCGGCGTGCGGCGCGATCGACCAGCGTCACGTCGACGTCGCCGTTCTTCACGCCTTCGACCAGCCGGGCGCCGAATCCGATCGTGTCCGGCAGTTCGATGTCGATGCCGGCGTTGAGCGCGGCCGCGCCGGCTCCGTGGAGATCGCCGGCAATCCGGTGCATCGTTGCCAGGAACGGCACGGCCCAGTAGTCCGAGACGACCGTGCCGGCGAAGCCCCACTGCTCGCGCAGCACGTCGGTGAGCAGCCACGGATCTGCGCCCGCCGGCACACCGTCGACGTCGGCGTAGGAGTTCATCACCGAGCGCGCGCCGGCCTCGCGGACGGCCGCCTCGAACGGCGGCAACACCACGTCGATCAGTTCGCGCCGACCCATCGACACCGGGCCGTGGTTGCGCGCGGCACGGGAGGCCGAATAGCCGGCGAAATGCTTGAGCGTGGCGATCACGCCGGCGCTCTGCAGGCCGCGCACGTATGCGGATCCGATCACCGAGACGAGGTACGGGTCCTCGCCGATCGTCTCCTCCACCCGTCCCCATCGGTAGTCGCGCACCACGTCCAGGACGGGGGACAGGCCCTGGTGGATGCCCAGCGCGGCCATGTCGCGGCCGATCGTCGCCGCCATGCGTTCGATGAGGTCGGGGTCGAAGGTCGCGCCCCAGGCCAGCGCGGTCGGGTACACGGTCGCGCCGTAGCTGGTCAGCCCGGTCAGGCATTCCTCATGGGCGAGCGCCGGGATGCCATGCGCGCTGTTCGCGAGCACGACGTGGTGTTGCCGGACGAGTTCGCTCGCGCCGGCGCTGACCGCGACCGGACCGCTGCCGTAGACCCGGGTGAGGTGGCCGAGCCCGTGCCGGCTCGCGTCCTCGAGCGTGGCCGCGGCACCGCTGGCGAAGACGTCCTGCATCGGTGCCACGTTCAGCGACTCGTCGTCGTCGCGATCAGTCGACACCGCGAGGTGCGCAAGCAGCCACCGGCTGCCGAGTTGGGCGACCTTCTCCTCGAGTGTCAGCTCGCGCAGCAACGCCTCGACGCGGTCCGCGATGGGCAGCGACGTGTCCTGCCAAGGGCGATCGGAGGAGTCCGGGCTGGTCATCTGCGTCCCTTCGCGGAGGGTGCGCGCACTCACGACTCGAAACATTTCGAGAGCGGGCGAGAGCGAAACCTGCCGCAATTTGTTCGAACTGACATAGTTTTGCCGGGTATCCAGGCGCCACTGTGACCCTCTGATACCGGTTCTGGCAAGACCCTTGACTTTCAATCTTCGAAAATCTAGCGTCGCGAACCGAAAACTATCGGAAAGTGCCGCGGGTCACAGTCAGGGCCCGGCCGCCCCCAGCCCGAGTGGAGATCAGCGTGGACACGGGAACCCACCCATCGAATCTGCCCCCTGCCGGATTGTCGCGCCGGCGTTTCCTCGAGTTGCTCGGCCTCGGCGTACCGGTCTCGGTCGCGCTCGCCGCGTGCAGTTCCAACGGCCCCAGCCAGGCGGGCGCGGGCGGCGGTGGCGGTGCCTCCGCCGGTGGCGGCGGCGGGTCGGGTAGTGCGACCTACTGGTTCCTGAACGGAGAGCCGCAGCAGCAGATCCGCGAAAACGCGGTCAAGGCCTTCAACGCGACCGGCAACGGCACGATCTCGTACACCGAGTTCCAGAACGACGCGTACAAGACGAAGATCAAGACCGCGCTGGGCGCGGGCAAGGGTCCGACGATCATCTGGGGCTGGGGCGGCGGTGGCCTGCGCAGCTACGTGCAGGACGGCCTCGTCGAGGACCTGACCCCGTGGTTCCAGCAGAACTCCGATGTGAAGAACCGGCTCTTCCCGTCGTCGTTCGGCGCGGCCACCGTCAACGGCAAGATCTACGCGATGCCGTGCGAGACGGTGCAGCCGATCATCCTGTTTTACAACAAGAAGGTCTTCGACGACGCCGGTCTGAACCCGCCGCAGTCGTGGGGCGATCTCATGGACCTCGTGCCGAAGTTCAAGGCGAAGGGCGTCGCGCCGATCTCGCTCGGCGGGCAGTCGCTGTGGACCAACATGATGTGGCTGGAGTTCCTGTTCGATCGCATTGGCGGCCCGGACGTGTTCGGTGCAGTCGCCAACGGTGACAAGAACGCCTGGTCCAACCCGCTCGCGATACAAGCCCTGACCGAGTGCCAGAACCTGATCAAGGCCGGCGGCTTCATCAAGGGCTTCGCGTCGATCACGGCCGACTCCAACGCCGACCAGGCCGTGCTTTACACCGGCAAGTCAGCGATGATGCTGCACGGCTCGTGGACCTACGCGAGCATGAAGCAGGACGGCGGCGACTTCGTCACCGGCGGGCACCTGGGCTGGATGAACTTCCCGCCGGTCGACGGCGGCAAGGGCGACCCGAGCGACACCGTCGGCAACCCCGGCCAGTACCTCTCGATCTCGTCGAAGGCGACCGAGCAGCAGAAGACCGTCGCCAAGGACTTCTTCGCGAAGGGCGTGCTCACCGACGCCGAGGTGAAGGCGTGGATCGGCACCGGTGGCGTGCCGATCGTCAAGACCGCGGCGAGCCAGCTCAGCTCGTCCGATGACGCCACCTTCCTGAAGTTCGTCTACGACGTGTCGAGCAATGCCAATATTTTCGCGCAGTCGTGGGATCAATTGCTGAGCCCGACCGCGGCGACCACCTTGCTCGACACGATCGGCAAGCTGTTCGCGCTGGCGATCTCACCCCAGCAGTACGCCGACACCATGAATGCGGTCATCGGCAAATGACGGCGGTAGCGCGGCCGGCTCAGCAGACCGCGCAGGCGCCGGCGCGCCCCCGGCGCCGGCGTCAGCGGTCGCTGAGTTGGCTTGCGCTGCCGGCCCTCGCGGTCTTCACCGTCTTCGGGCTCGTCCCGCTCGTCGGGTGCCTGCTGCTGAGCTTCACCACGTGGGACGGCCTCGGCGCTATCCACATCACCGGGCTGGTCAGCTGGCGGGCAACGCTCGGCAACCCCGGGCTGCCGCACGCATTGTGGATCACGTTCCTCGTGATGCTGCTGTCGTGGGCGTTCCAGACGCCGATGAGCATTCTGATCGGGGTATTCATCGCGGGCAGGCAGCGCTACCGCGGGGTTCTGGCGGTGTTCTTCTTCATCCCGCTGCTGCTCAGCTCGGCCGCGATCGCGATCACGTACAAGGCGCTGCTCGACCCGAACTTCGGCCTCGGCGCCGGCCTGCACTGGTCGCTGCTGACGCAGGACTGGCTCGGTCAGCCCAGGCTCGCGCTCGCGTGCGTCGTGTTCATCGTGTCGTGGCAGTTCATCCCGTTCCACTCGCTGATCTATCAGGGTGCGGTGCGGCAGATCCCGGCGAGCATGTACGAGGCGGCGACCATCGACGGAGCCGGACGGGTGCGGCAGTTCTTCTCGATCACGCTGCCGCAGATCAAATATACGATCATCACCTCGTCCACCCTGATGGTGGTCGGGTCGCTGACCTTCTTCGACCTGATCTTCGTGCTCACGGCCGGCGGGCCGGCTGACGCCACCCGGGTGCTCGCGCTCGACATGTACAAGCAGGGCTTCCAGGCGAACCTGATGGGCCAGGCCAGCGCGATCGCGGTGATCCTCGTACTGGTCGGGCTGGCGCTCGCGCTGCTGCTGCGCCGGCTCGGCGGGCGTGATCCGAGCGCGAGTCAGATGGAAGGTGCGTGAGGATGGCAACCGCGACGCTCGAGGCGCCGCCGGAGCGCAAGGTGCAGGCGCGGCACGGTTCGGTGGGACGGCGCCTGCTGAAGCTGAACTGGCTCGGCGGCCTGTCCGGCTGGGTCTGGTTCCTCGTCGTGATGATCCCGATCTACTGGATCGTCATCACCAGCCTCAAGTCACAGACGAACTACTTCGCGTCGAATCCCCTTGTGCCGACGAGTCATCCCACGCTCGACAACTACCGGATGGTCATTCACTCGGACTTCCTGCACTACTTCGTCAACAGCGTGATCGTGACCCTCGGGGCCGTGGTGCCGGCCGTCCTCGTGTCGTTCATGGCGGCGTACGCGATCATTCGCGACGGCCAACGGTTCTTCCTGCGCGGTGTCAACTGGCTGTTCCTGACCGGGCTGGCCATCCCGCTGCAGGCGACGATCATCCCGATCTACCTGATGATCATCAAACTCAAGCTGTACGACACCCTGCTCGCGCTCGTCCTGCCGTCGATCGCGTTCGCGATCCCGCTGTCGGTCTTGGTGTTGTCGAACTTCATCCGGGACGTGCCGCGCGAGCTGTTCGAAGCGATGCGCGTCGACGGCGCGAGCGAGTGGTCGATGCTGTGGCGGCTGGCGTTCCCGCTCACACGTCCCGCGATCGTCACCATCTCGATCTACGACGGCTTGACCGTGTGGAACGGCTTCCTGCTTCCGCTGGTGCTCACACAGAGCCCGAGTAAGCGCACACTGCCGCTCGCCTTGTGGACCTTCCAGGGGCAGTACAGCGTGAACGTCCCGGCTGTGCTCGCGTCGGTACTGCTGACGGCGCTGCCCATCCTCGCGTTGTACATCCTCGGCCGGCGGCAGCTGCTCAGCGGCCTCAGCGGCGGCATCTCCAAGTAGGTCGCGGCTGAGTCAGCCGCCGGCCATCGCGCCGATCACGAGGAACGGCTCCTTGCCCGCGGCCACCTCGGCGGGCAGCGGTGTGTCGGGCGACTCGTGCGAGAGGTCTTCCTGCAGCGCGTAGAACCGGACGAACGGTCGACGCAGCCCCGTGCTGGGGTCGCGCAACGTGCCGCGCAGCTGCGGATACGTCGCTTCCAACGCGTCGATCACGCCGCGCTGGGTCGGCTCCGCGTCGAGGCGGACCTCACGCTCGCACTTGGCGAGCTGGCGCAGGTGGGCGGGCAGGGCCACGCGGATCATGGGGTACTCACGCGAAAGTCTGCACCTCGCACGAGAGCACCGGCGGCAGGTCGCGAGCGATCGCATTCCAGGTGTCGCCGGAGTCGGCCGAGGCGTACACCTGGCCGCCCGTCGTGCCGAAGTAGATGCCGCACTCGGACAGCGTGTCGACCGCCATCGAGTCGCGCAGGATGTCGTGGTAGCAGTGCTCCTGCGGCAGTCCGTTCGTCAGCGCCTCCCACTCGTTGCCGGCGCTGCGGGACCGGTAGACCCGCAGCTTGCCCTCGGGCGGGAAGTGGTGCGAGTCGCTGGTGATCGGCACCACGTAGATCGTCTCGGGCTCGTGGGCGTGCACCGCGATCGGGAAGCCGAAGTCGGTGGGCAGGTTGCCGCTGATCTCGACCCAGCTGTCGCCGCCGTCGTCGCTGCGCATGACGTCCCAGTGCTTCTGCATGTAGATCGTCTGCGGATTGCCGGGGTGCATCGCGAGGTTGTGCACGCAGTGGCCGACCTCTGCAGCCGGCGAGGGGATGCCGTCGGACAGCAGACCCTTGTTGATCGGCTCCCAGGTGTCGCCACCGTCGGCGGTGCGGAAGACGCCTGCGGCCGAGATCGCGACGACGATGCGGTTCTCGTCCTGCGGGTCGAGCAGGATCGTGTGCAGGCACATGCCGCCCGCGCCGGGCTGCCAGTTCGGACCCGAGCCGTGCTCGCGCAGGCCGCGGACCTCCGTCCAGGACGAACCGCCGTCGGTGGTCTTGAACAACGCGGCGTCCTGGACGCCGGCGTAGACGGTGTCGGCGTCGGTCAGCGACGGCTCGAGGTGCCACACCCGGGTGAACTCCCACGGTCGCAGCGTGCCGTCGTACCACTGGTGCTCGCCGGGTACGCCGGCGTAGGTGAAGTCGTTGCCGACCGGCTCCCAGTTCTTGCCGCCGTCATCGGAACGCTGGATCAACTGACCGAACCAGCCGCTCGACTGCGACGCATACAGCCGGTCTTGATCGGCCGGCGAGCCCGCGACGTGATACACCTCCCAGCCCGGGAAGTGCGGACCGCTGATATCCCAATCCGTGCGTGCCTCGTCGGACGTCATCACGAACGCGCCCTTGCGCGTGCCGACCAGCACCCGTACACCACTCACCAAGACCACCTCCTGCCGTGACTATCGCGCAGACCACTGACACGGGGGAGTCTTGTTTCGCCTTCGTTCCGCGTCTGCGGTCGATCTTGTTGTCACGTTCTGCACATGCGGCCGTGGCGCTCGAGGTTGGCGCAACTGTGCGATGAAGCGAGCGGTGCGTTGATCACATGCTGGACGCCCGATCGTCCCGAGGTGTGAGGTTCCCGATGCGCCGCTTCATCTCTGCCGCCCTGCCCGTTGCCGTCGCTACTGGAGTTGCCATAGCCGTAGCGCTGCCTGCGGTGCCTGCCTTCGCGTCCGGAGCCGGCTACACGTGGATCGGCTCCGCAGCCGGCAGCGGCGGGGACAACCACTCGTGGACCGACCGGAACAACTGGTCGCCGTCCGGGGTACCCGGAAGCGGTGACTCAGTGGCGATCGCCGCGCCGGACCCGTCGCACTGCACAGCGCAGGTGAACAACATTCCGACGGTGACCCTGGCCGACTTGTCGATCACCCAATCGCCGGACAAGTGCGGCGTGAGCATCAACGGCGGCAACGTCACGGTGACCGGGTCGTTCACGTGGGACGGCGGGTCGATCGCCACGCCGCTCACACTCGCCGCGGGCGCTCTCGGAACCGTGTCGGGCACGAACGGCAGGCTCAACGACCTGGCCGCGAACATGAACGTGGCCGGCTCGCTCACGTTGAGCGGTCTGACGAACACCGGCGATGCCAACTCGAGTGCCCTGCACATCGACAACCCCGACGTCCTGCACGTCCTCAGCGGCGCAACGCTGACGTCGAGCGGTGCGAACGACGTCAACTTCCTGTCGTGCTGCAACGCGCCGGCGAAGATCGTCAATGACGGCACCCTCGCGGTGTCCGGCGGTGATTTCACCGTCGACGCCGTCGAGGTCGACCAGAACGGCACGCTTGTTGCATCGTCCGGTGGCCGGCTCGTCACCGAGAGTGCACCCGTCACCGCCGGCGCGGGTGCTCACTACGCGGGCACCGGCGGCTGGCTGATCGAGGACGGCGCGAAGGCCAAGATGTCCGGCACGCAGAACCTTGGTGGCAACTTCCACCTGGAACTGGGTCCGTTGGTAATGAACGCGGGTGCACAGCTCGGCGGCACGGCGACGTTCGCAGGGTCGGGCACGATCGATTGGACGGGCGGCACGATCGAGGGCAACTTCACGATCGGCCATGGCGTGACCCTCCGTGCGACGGGAGCACACACCGACAACGGCAAGCGCGTATTGAGCGGTCAGGACGGCGTATCGAGCAACGCCGCGTCCGTCCTCACCAACCACGGCACCATGCGTTTCGACCAAAATGCCGGCGTGCTCACCGCGTCGAACGCGAAGCTCGTCAACGCGACCGACGGAGTCGTCAGCCTGGCGCCGGGCACCCAGTTCACGACCATCGGTTGCTGCGTGAGTCCCAACCGGATCGTCAATCACGGCACGCTCACCGTGCCGACCGGCACCGCCACCGCGCCGGCACTCATCACCGGAGTCGCCTACCAGTCGGACGCCACCACGTCGGTCGCCCCGAACCGCGAGTTGCAGCTGGACGAAGCGCCGGGCTCCTTGACGTCGGCGACGATCAACGGTGGCGGCACGGTTGCGATCACCGCTCCGACGGCGGTCGGCGGAACGATCACGGTCGCGCACGGCACGAAGCTCGCGCTGCAGACCGGCGGAAGCCTGAACGGCACCGCGACGCTGAGCGGGCCTGGGGCGCTGCAATGGACCGGCGGCTCCGTGTCGGGCCAGGTCACCGTCTCCATCGCCGGCGGGACCGCGATCACCGGCACAGACCAGAAGTACGTGTCGAACGTCAACGGCGGCTCCACGCCCAGCACGGTGACGCTCAGTTCGAAGACCACCTTCGGAGCGGGCACGAAAGCCAAGACCAACGAACTGAATGTGGGTCAGTCTCGACTCACCCTTGCTTCGAGCACGTCGCTGGCGAACTTCACCGAGATCTACGCGGGGACTGTGCTCAACACCGGCGCGCTCACGGTCGACCCGGGCAGCAGCGGGGCGGCGACCCGCAGCGGTTCAGGTCCGCTCACCAACCGCGGCACGCTCACGGTGAAGCGCGGCAAGTTCGCGATCAACGGGGACTTCATCCAGGCTGCAGGAACGACCACGGTCGCGGCCGGCGCGCAACTTGCGCTCCTGTTCGTGACGCGGTCCGTCACCATGAGCGGTGGAGTGCTCCAGGGTGCCGGCACCATCGACGCGGGCGTCGCGAACAACGCCGGCACGGTCAAGCCCGCCGGCACAAGCACCGGCACGCTGCACATCAGCGGCGCGTACACACAAGGCACGAAGGGCACGCTCGCGGTCGATCTTGCCGCGAAGTCGCGCGACCTGCTCGCCGTCACCGGAACCGTGACGCTGCACGGCAAGCTCGTCGCGCACGACCTGGGTAGCTATGCGCCGCGGGTGGGTGCGAAGTACCGCGTGCTGAGCGGGTCCAGCGTGACCGGGTCGGTGGCGTGCGGCATCACGTCCGGCGGGGGTAGCACTCGCGGGCACTGGGCGACCAGCCCTGCCGCGGACGCGCTGTCCGTCATCTGGCGCACCGGCCGGCACACCACCTGCTGACCACCCTTACATGGAGCGGCGGAAGATGTCGGCCAGGTCGTCTTCGGTCACGGGACGCGGGCTCAGCCCGAGCAGGCGCTGCTGCTTGATGCTGCCGTCGACCAGATCGGGGACGTCCGCGTCCGCGTAGCCGACCGCGGCCAGGCCGTCGGGCATCCCGATGTCGCGCATGAGTGCGGCGATCGCGTCCGGCAGTACGCCGGCGTCCGATCCCGACGCGTCCGGCGTGAGCAGGAGCGCTGCGCGCAGGTGCCGTTGTGGGTTCGCGGCGAAGGTGAACCGGAACGCTTCCGATGCGGTGAGCCCCACCGCCATGCCGTGTGGGACCAGCGGCTCGTGCGACGGATACCCGGCAGGACGGAATGACCGCACCCGCCCGGCGATCGGATAGGCGTTGGCGTGCGGGATGTGCACACCGGCGTTGCCGAACCCGAGCCCGGCGAAGGTCGCCGCCACCGCCATGTCGTAGCGCGCGTCGCGGTCGGCGCCGTCGGCGACGGCACGGCGGAACGAGCGACCGAGCAACTCGAGCGCCCGCTCCGACCACATGTCCGAGATCGGGTTGGCCCCGCAGTACGGCAGGCGCTGTGCAGGCTGCTTGGCCTCGAAGGCCGAATACGGACGTGCGGTGTAGCTCTCGAGCGCGTGGCACAGGATGTCCATGCCCGCAGCGGCGGTAACGCCTGCGGGCTGGGTGAGCGTCAGCTCCGGATCCACGACGGCCAGGGTCGGCCGCAGCGCCGGATGGCTGATGCCCGTCTTCACCTGCAGCGACAAGACATCGAGCACGCACACGGTGGTCGACTCGGCGCCCGTCCCGGTCGTGGTGGGCACGGCGACGAGCGGATGCAGCGGCCGCGACGGCGCCCGTCCGGCACCGATCGGGGGATTCAGGTAGTCGCTGACCTCACCGTCGTTGGTGGTCAGCAGGTTCATCGCCTTCGCGGTGTCGATCGTGGACCCGCCGCCGACAGCAACGAACGCGTCGAGCGGACCGTGCGAACGTGCCCATTCGACAGCAGCAGCGATGCTTTCGTCGGTGGGCTCGATGTGCACGCCGTCGAAGACCACGCAGCCGATGCCGAATCCCTCGATCTGTTCGGCGATCCGCTGCGGCAGCCCGGTCGAGGCGAGCCCGGCGTCGGTCACCACCGCCGTGCGTGCGACGTTCATCAGCGACAGGTCATGGCCGATCTCCGCCGACGCGCCCGGGCCGAACTTCAACTGCGGGGCGCCGTAGGTGAACACCGTCTCGGCGCGGTCCGGAGCAGGGAAGGTCATCGTCAGCTCTCCAATCGGTCGAGCGCGTGGCCGATCGCGTCCGGGATCGGCACCGGACGACGGGTCACCGCGTCGACGTACACATGCACGAAGCGGCCGCGTGCGCACGCCGGGTCTTCCGGTGCACCGTCGACCTCGCGGAAGATCGCCAGCTCGTAGACGACACTCGAATTGCCGCGCCGCTCGAGACGAATCCCGGTGAGCACGCGGTCGGGAAACGCCAGCTCGCGCAGGAACCGGCAGGACGTCTCGGCCACGACCCCGATCGCCGGCAGCGCGCGGATGTCGCAGCCGCTCGCCTCGATGAGCCAGCCGTTCACGGCCGTGTCGAACCACTCGTAGTACACGACGTTGTTCACGTGTCCGTAGTGGTCGTTGTCCGACCATCTGGTCTGCGTCGGCCGGAAGACGGGGAAGTCAGCCGCGAGCGGGACGGAATCGCCTGTCACCGTTCGAAGTCTGCTGCACGGGCAGGAGCGGCATGATCGCGACCCCGAGTGACATCCACCGGTCCGCAGGGGGAAGCATCGAAGCATGCGAGTTCTCGTCACCGGAG
Organism: Jatrophihabitans sp.; assembly: GCA_036497285.1. Classification (GTDB taxonomy): domain Bacteria; phylum Actinomycetota; class Actinomycetes; order Mycobacteriales; family Jatrophihabitantaceae; genus RYN-133. The sequence goes on along the minus strand of DASXJR010000007.1, from coordinate 91,673 downwards.
CGTCAGGCAAAGCAGGCAAGTGGGTCGTGCGCGACCTGGTCGACAACGGGCACGACGTGCTCGCCACCGACATTGCACCCAACCTGCCGGACTGCCCCGCGCCGTTCACCAGAGCGGACCTGACCGACTACGGCCAGGCCGTCGACATCATGTCCGGGATGGACGCGATCGCCCACCTGGCGAACATCCCAGCCCCGGAGTTGTTCACGCCCGCGCACACGATCAACCAGAACAATGCGATGAACACGAACGTGTTCCTTGCCGCTGCGGACCGCAAGGTCGACCGCGTGGTGTGGGCCTCGAGCGAGACCACCCTCGGGCTGCCCTTCGACATCCCGCCGAAGTACGCCCCTGTCGACGAGGACCACTATCCCTTCCCGACGTCGACCTACTCGCTGTCGAAGGTGGTGGCGGAGGCGATGGCCGAGCAGGTGTCGGGATGGTCGGGCATCCCGTTCGTCGCGCTCCGCCTGTCCAACGTTCTCGACCCCGAGGACTATCAGGCGTTCCCCGGCTACTGGCCCGACGCCATCTCGCGGAAGTGGAACATGTGGGGCTACATCGACGCGCGCGATGCCGCGTCGGCGTTCCGGCATGCGCTCGAGGCGGCCACGACCGGTGTCGACGTGGCGATCATCGCCAACGACGACACGGTGATGGATCGCCCGTCGACCGAACTGCTCGCGGAGGTCTTCCCCGACGTCGAACTGCGCCGCGAGGTGGCGACCTACCAGACCCTGCTTGCCAACGACCGGGCCAAGGAGCTGTTCGGCTGGCAGCCCATGCACTCGTGGCGCGACGAGGTGGGCCGCTGATGCGCGTCGTCGTTCTCGGGGCCACCGGCCACGTCGGCGGCTACCTCGTCCCGTCCCTGGTTCGGTCCGGGCACGACGTGGTCGCGGTCAGCCGCGGCAAGCACCAGCCGTACCGCGCAGACGAAGCCTGGGACTCGGTGGAGTCGGTGCTGCTCGACCGCGAAGTGGCCGAAGCCGACGGGACGTTCGTCGACAAGGTGCTCGGCATGCGCCCCGACGTGGTGATCGACATGATCTGCTTCGAGCCGCGCTCGGCGACCGAGCTCGTGGCGGGGCTGGCCGGCAACATCGACCGGTTGTTGATGTGCGGGACGATCTGGGTGCACGGCCCCACGCTCGCGGCACCCACCCGTGAGTCGGACGCGCGCCGTCCCTATGGCGAGTACGGCACCAAGAAGGCTGAGATCGAAAGCATCGTGCTCGACTCGGACGTGCCCGCCGTGGTGCTGCATCCGGGCCACATCAGCGGACCGGGCTGGCCCGTGATCAACCCGGTCGGCAACCTCGACCCGAAGGTGTGGCGCACGATCGCCGAGGGGCTCGAACTCGCGGTGCCCAATGACGGCGTCGCGACGATGCACCATGTGCACGCCGCCGATGTCGCCGCGGTGTTCGAACTCGCGGTGGGCTGCGACGCTGCCATCGGCGAGGCGTTCCATGTGGTGTCCGAGCGCGCCGTGTCGACCCGTGGGCTCGCGGAGGTCGCGGCGTCGTGGTTCGGACACACGGCGGCGTTTCGACCTGTTACGTGGGCCGAGTTCGAGGCGCAGACGACCGCGGAGTACGCGGCGTCGAGTCGCGAGCACCTGCAGCGCAGCCACGTCATGACCATCGCCAAGGCGAAGGCCGTGCTGGGTTACGTGCCGCAGTACACCAGCGAGCAGGCCGTCCAGGAGGCGGTGAACTGGCTCGTCGAGCACGACGGGTTGCTGCGCAGCTGATCATCGGCTTCAGGTGGTGCAACGTAGGGGCGCGGCGCGGTGTCTCTTCTACGAGTCGTCACGGGGTGTATCACCCACGTCCTAGCCGGCTCATCACTGCAACAGCAACCACTTCGTCGATTGGAACGATCCGATGCGCCGCTGTCTCGTCCTACTCAGCGCCACCCTCGTTGCGCTGGCCACCGCGCTCACCACCGCCGTGTTCAGCGCGAATGCGACCCTGCCGCACACCCAGAAGATCGTGGTCCGTCCGGTGCACGCCAACGGCACGCCGGTCGCCGGCTACACCGTGACCAACTGGCACATCCAGGGCGGACTCGACTGCGGCCATGGGCTGCCGTCGCCGTCGTCCAGCGCGGTCGACGACAACATCGTCTACTGCGGCCCGTCCGCCGCGTACACGATGTCTTGTTGGAAGTCGCGCAACCACACGGTGCTGTGTCTTCGCGATCCGCAGAAGAAGCACCTCGTCCGCGTCCGGTACGCCGGCTCGATCGCGCCGACGCATGCTCCGCATCATCCGTCCCCGCAGGCGCTGACCCTGTTCACCGGCAGCTACTGCACGATTCGCAACGGCGGAGCCTGGCCCATGGTCAACGGACACCCGAACTGGTTCGGCCACTACAGCTGCAGCCACAACGGAATCTACGGCCGTGGCGACGGCATCAACCGCTCGTTCAACCCGTGGACCGTTCACGTCGTGAACAACACGAGGAACAACACACCCCACGCGATCGTCATCCGGCGGGTGCGGACGGCCTACTACGTCGGCACTGCCTCCTGATCCCCACGGTGGCCCCACTCACACCGGCTGTGGAAGGTCCGGGGTGAGTGGGTACCCCCTCGTTGAACGCGAAATACGCGAAATGCGAGAGGGGAGCATCATGCAACTTCAGATTCCGCGTATCGACCCGAAGAACGCTTCCGGCCTGCTCGACAAGGTCGTGGGTCTGGGTAAGGAAATCGCCGGCACGGTCGGCAACAACGACCGGCTGCGCAAGGCCGGACAGGTGCAGCAGGACAAGGGCACCGAGCGACTGAAGGCCGTCCGGGCCGCGCTCGAGGCCAGGTCGCACCAGGCCAAGGCGAGCAGTGCTCAGAGCGCGCAGAAGAGCGCGCAGAAGACGAAGGAAGCGGTGCAGAGCTGATGGGTCTCGGGGAGAAGATCAAGGGAGCGGCCAAGGAGAAGGCCGGGGACGTCACCGACAACGACGAGCTGCAGGCCGAAGGCAACGCCCAGCAGACGAAGGGCGAGGCCGAGACCGAAGAGACCGAGGCCCGCGCCAAGGCACAGGCTCACGAGAAGAAGGCCGACGCTCTGGAGAAGGAGCAGGAGTCTCTCGAGAACCAATGAGCTGAAATTCTCGTAACGCGAGTGGTCACCGAAAGGTGACCACTCGCGTCGCGTTCAGCGGTCTGCTTCCGTGGCAAATGATCACGTTTTCCTCCCGCATGTTCGGTTCAGCCAGGCCAAACCGAACATCCTGGAGTAGAACCTGATCAACAACCGCGCGGGTAGGTTTGCCGCACCAATGAGTCCTCATCTCACCGTCCGCCTGCTCGGGACTCTCGAGGCGGACGTCGCCGAGCGGGCCGCCGATCTCGGCGGCCCGCGTCAGCGTGCGGTGCTCGCGCTGTTGCTGGTCGCGCACGGGGAGGTCGTCTCGGTCGACCGGCTCATCGACGACCTGTGGCGTGGCGAGCCGCCGCCCCGCGCGATCGGGGCGCTGCAGGTCTACGTGTCCAACCTGCGCCGCGCGCTCGAGCCGGATCGTGCACCGCGGATGCCGTCGAGTTATCTCGTCAGCGCGGCGCCCGGCTACGCGGTGCGGATCGACGCGGACGCCGTGGACGCCTGGCGTTTCGAGCGCCTGGTTCGTGCCGCCGCCGAGCAGGACGCCCCCGCCGCCGTGGCCACCCTGGAGGCGGCGCTCTCGTTGTGGCGCGGCGCTGCCCTGGCCGAGTTCGCGCACGAGTCCTGGGCCGCGCCGGAGGCGGCCCGACTGGACGAGTTGCGCCTGGTCGCCCGCGAGCGACTCGTCGATGCCCGGGTTCGGGCGGAGCAGGCCGGCGAGGCCGTGGCCGAGGCCGAGCGGCTGGTGCACGACCTGCCGCTGCGCGAGGAGCCCTGGCGGCTGCTCGCACTGAGCCAGTACCTGGCCGGTCGGCAGGGCGACGCGCTCGCGACGTTGCGCAGGGCCCGCGAGGTGCTCTCGGACGAACTCGGCGTCGATCCCGGCCCTGCGCTGGCGGCGTTGGAACGCGACGTGCGCAACCAGGCCGTGCCGGTTCCACTCGCACCGGTCCGGGCGGCCGCCGCACCCGCCGCGCCGGTCGTCGCGCCCGTCGAGTCGGGGTTCGTCGGGCGGGCGCCCGAGCGCCAGGCGCTGCTCCGCGCGGGCCGGACGGCGGCGCCGGGGCGCCCCGCCGTGGCGCTGGTGGCCGCCGAGCCAGGTGGCGGCAAGTCGGCGCTGCTCGCCCGGCTGCATGACGATCTGGCGGCCGGGGATTGGGAGGTCACGATCGGGCACTGCCCGGAGGACGACAGCCGGCCGCCGGCCTGGGCCTGGGTCGAGGCGCTGCGCGGTCTCGGCGCGCCCGCGGACACTGTCGCCCTGCTCGATCCGCTGCTCGGCGACCAGCGCCGCGACGCGACAGTGGTCGGCCGGTTCCGCGTGCATGATGCGGTCGGCGGGTGGCTCGCGGGTCGCGGACGGCCGGTGGCGATCCTGCTCGACGACGTACACCGTGCCGACTTCGAGACCCGGTCGCTGCTGACGGCGTTGGTCGAGCGCGCGCTGCCCGAGCCGGCGCTGTTCGTGCTCGCGTACCGTCCGGAGAACACCGCCGCGCTCGATGACCTGCTCGCCACCGTCGCCCGGTTCGAGCCGCTGCGGCTGCGGCTGGCCGGGCTGGACGACGCCGAGATCGCCGCACTCGTCGCCGGGGTGACCAACAAGACTCCGACGCCCGCGCTCGTCCATGCCCTGGCCGAACGGACGGAGGGCAACCCGTTCTTCCTCAAGGAGAGTGCGCGGCTGCTGGCGAGCGAGGGCGAGCTCGTCGCAACGTCGCAGGTGCCGGACGGCGTCGTGGACGTGCTACGGCGGCGGCTGGCGCGGCTGCCCGAGGAATCGGTCTCACTCCTGCGGTTGGCGGCGGTGATCGGACGAGACGTCGACGTCGCGGTGCTCACCCGGGCCGCCGAGGTGGACGAGGACCGAGTGCTCGACGCGCTCGAAGCCGGGCTGATCAGCGACCTGCTGGTCGAACCCGGCCCGGGTACGGTGCGGTTCTCGCACTTCGTCGTACGCGAGACGCTGTACGCCGGCGTTCCGCAACTGCGCCGCGTGCGTTGGCACGGGCGCGTGGCCGACGCGATCGCCGAGCTCTACCCGAACGATCTCGTGGCGCTCGCGCACCATGCCGCCCGCGCCGCGACCCCGGCCACCGGGCAGCGAGCCGCGCAACACTGCGAAGCGGCCGCCAAGTTGGCCCGGGCCGCGTTCGCGTTCGACACCGAGGCGGATCTTTGGGCCGAGGCGCGTCGCTGCCTCGAACTGGTGCCTGACCACGACGTGCGCCCGGTCGTCGAGGTGATGTGCCAGCAGGTGCCCGCGTTGATCCGGTCGGCGGCGTCGGTCGAGGCGGAGCGGGTGCGCGACGAGGCGCTGGAGCTGGCCCTGCGCACCGGCGATCCGCTCGTTCAGGCCGACGCGGTCGCCTGCGGCACGATCGCCGGGTTGCGCACCAACCTGCGCGGGTATGCCGAGATCGACCATGCCTTCATCGCTCGGATCGAGCAGGTGCTCGACGCCGACCTCGACGACCGGAGGCGGTGCCGGGCGTTGATCACACTGGTGCGCGAGACGAGTCAGGCCAAGGATCCGCGCTGCGAATCGGCCTACACCGCTGGGCTGGCGCTCGCACGGGACATCGGCGACGACCAGCTGCTCGGGCTGATCCTCGTGGCGGGCACCGAGGTGTTCCCCGCGGAGCTGCGCGGCGCGGAACGGACGGCGCTGTGCCGCGAACTGGAGCAGGTCACCGGGCGCTTCGCTGATCCCGCGTTCGAGGTGATCATTCACACGATGCAAGTCGCCGACCTCGCAATGCAAGGCGATCTCGCGGCTGCCCGCGACCACCTGGCGCGGTCGCGTGGGCTCGCCCGGCAGTTCCAGCTGCAGCAGGGGACCTTCCTCGCCAACCATCTCGAGGGCATGGTCGCGCACATGAGCGGCGACCCCGAGCGCGCGCTCGAGCGGTACGCGGACGCGTTCGGGCCGCAGTTGCGCCGCGGCACGGTCGATGCGAGCGGCGGGTTCGTGCTGGCGCGCACGACCGTGTTCTACACGCTGGGCCGCCTGCCGGAGCTGCTCGACGAGTTGCGCGGCATCTACGAGAACGCGATCCCGGCAGCCGGGCACCTGTACGTGCTGGCGCTGGCCGAGGCCGGCGAACTCGACGAGGCCCGCCGCGTGCTCGACATGCTGCCGCCGGTGCTGCCCGACTTCCTGTACACGATCTTCCACACCTGCCAGGCGCTCGCCGCCGCGGCCTGCGGCGCCGTCGAGCACGCCGCACGCCTGTACGAACTGCTGCTGCCGTTCGCCGGCATCGTCGCCGGTGCCGGCTCGAACGGCTACGCCCTCACGCCGGTCGCCCGGGCGCTCGGCAGGCTCGCCGCGACGCTCAGCCGGCCGGACGACGCGGGGGCGCACTACGCGCAGGCCCGCGACGTGGCAACCGCATGCGGCAACAAGCACTGGCTGCGGCAGGTGGAGGCCGATCTGAGCTAGGGACGCGCCATCGCCCAGCGCAGCGTGCGCACCACCGTTGCGCCCGCCGGCCGCACCACCGCCGCCTCGGTGACGGGCAGCCACGGCAGTCGCAACGGCCACCGGGCCCACCGGGGCAACGACGACACGGCTGCGCCCGCGAGCACCGCATAGGGGGGACGGGCCATCGCCGGCAGCGGGGGACGGACCAGCAGGAACCGCGCCGCCGAGCGGGCCTGCGGCGTGCCCTGCAGCTCGGGACGGTAGGCGGCCAGCTGCTGTGCCAGTTCGGCCTCCGTCTCCGGCGGGTCGACCACACCGAACGCCCGGGCCACGCGGGCCATGTCGGCCACGTAGCCGTCGCGGCCGGACGCGTCGAGCGGTGCCACGCCGTAGCGCTGGTAGGTGCGCAGGAAGCTGTCGACCTCGGCAACGTGCACCCAGCGCAGCAAGTGCGGATCGCCGGCGGCGTACGGCCGTCCGTCCGCAGCCGTGCCGCGGACGTGTGCGTGCACCTCCTGAACACGGCCCACCGCCGCGTCCGCGTCCTCGGCGAGCCCGTAGGTCGTCACAGCGAGGAAGAAACTGGTGCGCTGCAGTCGCCCCCACGGGTCACTGCGGTAGTCGGAGTGGCCCGCAACGCCCGCCATCGCCAACGGATGCAGCGACTGCAGCAGTAGCGCGCGCAGCCCGCCGACGAACATCGACGAGTCGGCGTGCACCAGCCGGATGGGACGGTCCTCGGCGAACCAGCGAGCGCCCTCGGCGTGGTGGATGCGCTCGCGGCGCGCGGGTGCCTCGGCGCCGGCGACGCGTTCGAACACGATCCGGCCCAGCCGTTGCCGAACATCGAGCGCATCGAGCACCACATGTCTTGTCTACCCCATGTGTGGTGAGATGTGATCCAGCTCAATTCCGACTCAAGTACCCCGCAAGCCGGCCGATAGGGAGGGACATGACGTACGTCCGCGCTGTGCTGGCCGCCGTAATCGTGCTGCTCGGCGCGGTACTCGCCCCGCAGCCCGCGCAGGCGTCGGTGGGTAGCGACCGGTTCCTCGCCGGCAAGGTGTACCGCGGCGAGTTCGGCGCGCCGTCGCTGCTGGTCATCGGCAAGACCTACTACGCGTTCGCGACCAACACCGACGGCGACAACGTCCCGGCGATGACCTCGACCGACATGCGCACCTGGCGCGCGCGCAAGGCCTGGCCGCTCAGCGCCGGCTACAGCACGTGGAGCGGGTACAACGACTCGTTCCCCCATCCGGCCAGGTGGGCGCTCTACCACCAGAGCAAGTTCAGCTCGACGCCCCGTACCGGGCTGTGGGCGCCTTCGGTGGCTAAGGTCGGGTCGCACTTCGTGATGGCCTACGCGGTGCCGGTGCCCGGCCGAGCCGGACGGCACTGCATCTCGATCGCGACCTCGCGGCACGCGCTCGGCGCCTACGTGGATCACACGACGAAACCGATCGTGTGCTCGTCCGACCCGATGGGCTCGATCGACCCGCAGGTGCTCGTCACCCCGGCAAACATCCCGTATCTGATCTGGAAGAACGCCGGCGTGCCGGGCTCGGTGCCCACCAAGGTCTGGTCGCGGCGGTTGAACGCGAGCGGCACCGCATTCGCCACCCCCAACCGTCAGCACTTCCTGCTGCAGACCAAGTCGGCGTGGGAGGGCAATGTCATCGAGGCGCCGGCCATGCAGTACTACCGCGGCCACTGGTACCTCTTCTACTCCGGCAATCGCTACGTCACGTCCCAGTACGCGGTCGGGTACGCCAGGTGCAGCGGTCCGATGGGTCCGTGCCACCGGCCGTCCGCCCGTCCACTGCTCGCCAGCGGGGGAGGCGTCGCGGGGCCGGGTGCGGCCAGCGCGATCGTCGACCTGGCTGGACAGCTGCGGCTCGGCTACTCCGCATGGGACGCGGGTCACGTCGGCTACCCGACGAGTTCGGCGTGCCAGCAGACCAGCTACGGCTGCAACCAGCGCCGGCTGCACATCGCGACGCTCGGCGTCACCCGCACCGGCAACCTGTACGTGGCTGCACGAGGCTGACCAGCCCTGACCGGGGCTGACGGTCGCCTATTCGGCGGCGTACTCGGTCGGCCAGGCCTCGCCGAGACCCGTCATCTCCAGGATCCGGGTGACCCGCGCCGACGGCTCGCGCAGCACGAAGTCCACTTCGGCGTCCTCGGCGTCGTGACCGAGCTCGACCAGGGCGCCGATGCCGGTCGAGTCCATGAAGCTCACCTCGGCCAGGTCGAGCACGAGCCCCGAGGTGTCGCCGCCCAGCGCGGCACGTCCAGCGGTGAGCAAAGCTTCGCGGCTCTGCATGTCGATCGCCCCGGAGACGCGCAGCAGCGCACGTCCGGTCTCGTCGGTGTCCGCCGCGATGCCGATGTTCATGGCCTCTCACACTAGCGAGCGCACCGGGTGGCACTTTCTCAGTGCCTCCGGTGCGCTCGGTGGAACGGGGTGCTAGGTGGTCGGTCCGTCGTTGCCGCGGCCGTAGTTCGCGTCGTGACGGCCGTAGGTGGGCGACGAATACCCGCCCTCCTGTTCGCCGTCCTGCTGACCAACCGCCGAGTGGTAGCTCGAGGTGGTCGGACGCGGACCCTGTTGCGACTCGCCGGTGCGCGGGTCGGATCCGGCGCCCGTGCTCCCGACCGGCGGCATCTGCCGGGTGTCGGTGTTGCCGTACTGCTGTGGCTGCTGTGGCGTCTCGCCCGCGCCGACGTTCTCGCTGCGCTGGTAGCCACTGCTGTAGCCGCTGTAGCCCTGCTGGTTGTCGCGGTTCTCGGTGCGGTTGTTTTCCTCGTCCTCGTCGAAGAACCGGCTGCGACCGGCGTCGCGGTAGGCCGCGTTGTCGGCGTCGACGCGACGCGCCTCCTCCTCGGCCTCCATTCGGGCGGCTTCGCGGCGTTCGGCGATTTTGACGTCGCGGACCGTCACGACCGACAGCCGACCGAATGCCGACGCGGCCAGGAACAAGATGATGGCGCCGAGGCCGTAGAAGAAGCCGAGGATCTCGGCCACACGAAGGCCGGCGTTGTCGCCCTTGGGTTGCCCGATCGAGCCGAGGCTGATCTCGGTGCTGATGGCCGGGCCGATGATGAACCAGGCACCCGCCGCGATGGCGAGCCAGGCGCCGAGCACCGTCATCGCGCGGCTGGTCCCGAACAGCAGCAGCAGCCCGCCGACGAAGGTCACCGAACCGGGCAGCACCTCGTACCAGCCTCGGGCGGCCGTCCACTTCCACGACGCGTCCGGGGTGTACAGGTAGTTGAAGGACGGGCCGATGAACGGGATGAGCGCCCCCCAGGCGCCGAGCAGCAAGAGCAGCAAGCCGCTGGCTGCGCCCCGCGTCCGGGACAGCTTCCTGGTACTCACGGAGGTCTGAGTCTGATCCGACATGCCAGACATAATTCCCGTTTGACCGAGATTCCTACCCCGATCGCGTCCTAACCCAGCCGGATCCCGGCGAGTTGCGTCGCTTGCGCGACCAATCGGCCCCGGCTGTCCCACACCTGACACACCTCGTCGACCCGCTGCGCCTCGATCAATTGCGCTGCCAGCCGCACCTGCACCGGGCCCGGCGCGGGCAGGGTGCGCACGTAGGTGGTCAACTCCAGGGTCGGTACCCAGCCGGTCGCCGCCACCTCGAACGTCGCCGGTGGGAAGGCGTCGACGGCGTAGAGCAGCGCGACCGGGTCGAACGGCTCGTCGCCGGGCAGCGCCAGCCAGCCGCGCAGTTCGCCGCGTCCGCTCGGCTCGCCGCGGGTGAACCCGGTGACGGACGGGTCCAGGCGCAGGTCGACCTGGTCCATGATCGGGACGGGCAGGCCGACCGGTGAGCGGCTCGGGACGCGCGGGCAGGCGTCGCGGTCCGCGATCTCGGGCAGCGGGTTCGGGTCGCTCCAGTAGGGCTCGGCCACGGGATCGAGTTCGCTGGTGGTGATCAGCGCCTCGACGCACGCCTTGTCGGCCTGGGCCAGGGTGACGCGCACCTGGCTGGCGCTCCGTCCGGCGCGCAGCACCTGAGCATGCACCTCGGCAGGCCCGGGGTCGGGCGCGGCGAGGTAGGTGGCGCTCGCCGCGATCACGTGCGGGTGCGCGCCGACCTCGACGGCGGCGCGTCCGAGGATCGCGAGCAGGTAGCCGCCGTTGGGCTTGTGGTTGATCGTCCAGTCGTCGCTGATCTCGGCGCCGAAGCGTCCGTCGGCGGCAGGCGTGAGCGCGGTGACCGCGGAGAAGGCCGAACCCATGCCTCCATCTTTACCGGGTGCGGCCCGGTCCGCCCCGGATACGTGAGTGGCGCCATATGGGCGTGAGTGGCGCGAAATTTCGCGCCACTCACCGGGCGAACGCGCCACTCACCGCAGATCGTGAGGGCGAGCGGTCAGAGGTCGAGGACGAGCTTGCCGGACGAGCAGCGCCCGACGCAGATCATCATCGTGCGGCCGGCCACGCGTTCCTCGTCGGTGAGCACCGAGTCGCGGTGCTCCGGAGTGCCCGCCAGCACGCGCGTCTCGCACGCGCCGCAATAGCCCTTCTCGCAGTCGAACGACAGGCCCGGCAACTTGTCGCGCAGCACCTCGATCAGCCGGCGGTCGGACGGCACGTGCATGATCAGCCCGCTGCGGGCGAGTTGCACGTCGAACGGCGTGTTCTCGGCGGCGTCAAAGACGTGCTCGAGGTCATCCCCCGCGGTGAACCGTTCCAGGTGCAGCCGTTCCGACAACCCCCGCGCGGCGCATTCGGCCTCGACCGCTGCGAGCATCGGCGGCGGCCCGCACGCGTAGATCGCGGTCTCGGGGCCGACCGATGACAGAAGCGCCGCGAGGTCCGGCAACCCGGACGTGTCCTGCGGCAACAGCGCGACCCGCGGGCCGCCCGCCTCGAGCAGCTCGTCGACGAACGCCATGGACGACCGGGTGCGCCCGCCGTAGATGACGCGGTAGTTGTCGTGCGGCATCGCGCGCACCATGGCCAGGATCGGCGTGATGCCGATGCCGCCGGCGAGGAAAAGGTAGTCGGGCGCGTCGACGAGCGGGAAGTGGTTGCGCGGGCCGCGCACCGCGAACTTCGCCCCCGGTGCAGCCAGGGTGTGCATCTCGACCGAGCCGCCGCGGCCGTCCGGTTCGCGCAGCACCGCGATCGTCCAACCCGACTCCGCGGCCGCTCCGCACAGCGAGTACTGGCGTAGCCGTCCCGAGGGCAGCCGCAGCTCGATGTGCGAGCCCGGCGTCCACGGCGGCAGGTCCGTGCCGTCCGGACGGGCGAGGGTCACGGCGATGACGCCCTCCGAGGCGGTCGCGACGGACGTGACGGCCAGCGGGACGGGCGTGGTGAGTGCGGTGATCGCGGTCGCCGAACCGGTGGCCCGCGTGCCGGGCGTGAACACTGCCGGGATGGCGTCCCAGCCGGTCTGGTTGCCCTGCGTCGGGTAGGCGACAAGGCCGTCCTCGAGGACCTGGTAGTCGGGCATCCGGGTGAGGACCTGCGTCATCATCTCGCGGAACATCGCCCGGGCCAGGTGTGCGCCGGCGCAGCGGTGCGTGCCGATGCCGAACGCGAGGTGGCGGCTGGCATCGCGATCCAGGCGCACCTCGGTCGGGTCGGGGAACACCTCCGGATCGTGGTTGGCCGCGACCCACGGGATGAGCACGCGGTCGCCGGCGTGCATGGGGCAACCGCCGACCTCGGTCTCGATGGTCAGGGTGCGCGCCATCGCCTGGGCCGGCGTGAACGCGCGCAGAAACTCGTCGGTCGCCGCGTCGAGCAGGTCGGGGGACTCGATGAGCTTGCGGCGCTGTTCCGGGTGACGGGACAGATGGACGAGCGTCCACCCGGTCAGCGAGGTCGTCGTGTCGACCCCGCCCGCGATCAGCAGGCCGATCACCGAGACCAGTTCGTCCTCGGTGAACTCGGTGCCGTCGGACCGGCGGCCGGCCACGATCGCGCTGGTCGCGTCGTCGGTCGGGGTCACCTTGCGCTCGCGGATGAGCTCACGGATGCGCTGGTCCATATAGCCGAGCCCGGCCGCGCCGCGCATCGCGCGCTCGCTGCCGGCGAGCGCGGCGAAGATGTCGTGGATCGGCGCGGCGAGCTTCGGCCAGTCCGCCTCGGGGAAGCCGAGCCAGTCGAGCGTGACCGCGGCGGGCAGCGGGTTGGTGAGGTCGCGGACGAAGTCGCACGAACCCAGCTCGATGAACTCGTCGACGATGCGCGAGGCATGCGTGGCGATCATCGGTACGAGCCGGTCGATCGCGTCCGGCGTGAGCAGCGGGTTGATCAGGTCGCGGTAGTCGACCGATGCCGGCGGATCGAGCTCGATCGGGTACTGCTCGAGACCGTGGCCCTTCGGGATCACGATGCCGACGCCCGTCCCGCCGTGATCGCTGCGGGCGGAGGAGAACGTCGCGTCGTCACGGGCGATGCGCAGCACGTCCGCGTAGCGGGTCGTGTAGAAGAAGCCGCCGTGTGCGTCGGTGTGGCCGACCGGGCACTGGTCGCGGAACCCGGCGTAATACGCGACCGGATCGGCGTTCGCCCCGGCCGAGTGGTGGTCGAAGCCGCTCATAACTTGAGTACCGCCTTGGCCACCGAGCCGTCCTTGACCGCGGCGACGGCTTCGTTGATCTGCTCGAACGGGAAGTAGGTCATCATGCGGTCGACGGGGAACTCGCCCCGGGCGTGCAGGTCGAGCAGCTTCGGCAGGAACACCTGCGGCAGGCTGCTGCCCGCGATGATGCCGGTGATGCTGCGTCCGTTGAGCACGCTGCGCCACTCGAACTCCATCGTCTCGCTCGGACCGACGCCGATCACGCCGGCCCGGCCGAGCGGTCCGAGCGCCTCGACGGCGGTGCGCAGCACGTCCGCGCGTCCGGTGGTGTCCAGGACGTAGTCGAAGCCCTGCGGCACGATCGCCCGCAGCTGCTCGGCGGCGCCGGCGCTGGAGTCGACGAGGTGGGTGGCCCCGAACGAACGCGCCGACTCGAGCTTGGTGGGGTTCACGTCGACGGCCGCGATCACCCCGCAGCTCGACAGCGCCGCCGCGATGATCGCCGCCGACCCGACCGCGCCGGCCCCGAAAACGGCGACCGACTGTCCCGGGTGCGGCTGCATCACGTTGAGCACCGCACCCGCGCCGGTCTGGAAGCCGCAGCCGAACGGCCCCACGTGCGCCAGGTCGATGTCGCGCTCGATGCGGGTCACCGCCCGCTGCGGCGCGACGACGTGGCCGGCGAACGACGACTGCCCGAGGAAGTGCCCGTTGATCGGCTCGCCGCCGCGTGACAGCGCGCTGGTTCCGTCCGGGCGGCGGCCGGTGAAGTTGACGTCCCAGAAGTTGCGGCAGTAGGCGGGCGAGCCGGTCAGGCACAGCGAGCAGGACCCGCACGAGGCGAACGACATGGCCACCTGGTCGCCGGGCCGCACCGACGTGACCGCCGCACCGACGTGTTCGACGACGCCGGCGCCCTCGTGCCCCAGCACCGCCGGGGTGGGGAAGAAGTTCGCGAATTCGAGGTCCGTACCGCAGATGCCGACGCTCGCGACACGTACGAGCACCTCGTCCGCGCGCGGTTCGTCGAGGTCGACCTCGACGATCGAAAACGGCCCTCCGGACTGCTCCAACACTGCTGCGGTGACGCGCACCCAGACCCCTTCGGCCGAATCACGAAGTGAAACCGCATCTTGACATGCGGAACGGAGGCCGTGCAAGGATCACGGCATGCCTGAGTATCCCGCCGGTGCCCAACTCATTGACGGTGAGTGGGTGCCCGCACGGGCCAAGGCCGAGTTGGACGTGATCGACCCGGCCACCCGCGAGCCGTTCACGTCGGTCGCACGGGCCGAGGCGGCCGACGTCGACGACGCGGTTGCCGCCGCGCGCAGGGCCTTCCCGGGCTGGGCCGCGACGAACCCGTCGGATCGCGGGACGCTGCTGCGGCGCTGGGCCGAACTCATCATGGAAGATCTCGAGTCGCTGGCGGCGACCGAGGCGCGCGACGTCGGCAAACCGTTGGCCGGTGGCCGGATGAACATGTACATCGCGCACGGGATCATCGACTACTTCGCCGGTGCCGCCGACAAGCTCACCGGTGTCACGCTGCCGACCCGCAACCCCGACTATCTCGGCTTCACGATCCCCGAGCCGTACGGCGTGTGCGCGGTCGTGATCCCGTGGAACGTCCCGGCCGTGCTCACCGCCGCCAACGTCGCGCCGGCCCTCGCCGCGGGCAACACCGTGGTGCTCAAGCCGTCCGAGATCGCACCGTTGGCGCCGTTCGCGCTCGCCGAACTCGCCTGCCAGGCGGGATTCCCACCCGGAGTCATCAACGTGGTCACCGGCATCGGCCCGCAAGCCGGTGCCGCGCTCACCTCACATCCGGACGTGGACCACATCAGCTTCGTCGGATCGACCGCGACCGGGCGGTCGATCATGGCGTCGGCCGCGGCGAACCTGGTGCCGGTCAAGCTCGAACTCGGCGGCAAGTCGCCGAACGTGCTTTTCGCCGACGCCGACCTCGACGCGGCATTGCCGTCGATCGTCTGGGGCAGCACCGAGAACGCGGGACAGAACTGTTACGCCGGGTCGCGACTGGTGGTCGAATCGTCGATCCACGACGAGGTCGTCGAGCGCCTGGTCGCGGCGATGGAGTCCGTCCGCATCGGCGCCTGGGACGCGAACGCCGACATGGGACCGCTGGTCACCCAGGCCCAGTTCGACCGGGTGTCGTCGTACTTCGGCGCGGCCCGGACGGACGGCGCGCGGGTGGCCACCGGCGGCAAGCCGACAGGGGAAGGGTGGTACGTGCAGCCGACCGTGTACGACCGGGTCGACCCGTCCATGCGGATCGTGCGGGAGGAGATCTTCGGCCCGGTGCTGGCGGTGCAACCGTTCACGGGGATGGCCGAGGCGACCGAGCTGATGAACGACACCGACTTCGGCCTGCTCGCCTGCATCTGGACCAACGACGTCTCACGCGCCATCAAGGTCGCCAAGCAGGTGCGCTCGGGACAGGTGGCCGTGAACCAGTTCCACGACGCGGGCGTCATCGGCTTCCCGTTCAACATGCAGAAGGACAGCGGATTCAGCCGCGGCGGCGGATATGGCGCGCTGCGCGAGTACACACAGGAGAAAGCAGTGGCGATCAAACTGCTGGAGCACTGATGCGCCCGCTCGCGCCCGTCCCGGCGCTGGTCTCCGTTCCGCCGTCACTGCGGGCTGACCGGACGGGCCATGGCGCGGTGCTCGAGTACGCCGGCACCCGGCAACGGGCCTGGGGCACCGCGCTCGCCTGGCTCGACCGTCCCGTGCGCCACGACGACACAATGGCCTGGCTGGTCGTCGTCGACGACACCGAATTGGCGACCGTGCACGAGCGGGTGCAGACCGCGGTGGGCGACGGCGCGGTGCGCGCCGCCGCCGGGCCGCCGGTGACCGCCGGGGAGGACTGCGTCGCGTCGTTCGCCGAGGCGCACCGACTGCTGCGCTGCGGGCGTGGTGCGGTGGTGGGCTTCGACGACGCCGGGCTGTTGCAGGCGCTGCTCGCGGTGCCGCCGCAACGCGTGGCGTGGTTCGTCGACCGGCACCTGGGCCCGATCCTCGCCCGTCCCGAACTGGTCGAGACGCTGCGGGTGTGGCTGGCCGCGCGGGGCAGCCGCCGGGTCGCGTCCGAACAACTGCATCTGCATCGCAATTCGGTCGGTTATCGGGTCAGCCAGCTCAAAGCCAGGCTCGGCGTGGACCCGCTCGATCCACAGCATTTCGCCGTCCTGCAGGCCGCGCTCGCGGCGCATGACCTGTTGACGGCGCAGCCGCGCTGAGGCCCCGTTGTTACAGGCCGATCACGCGTTCCGAGACACCTGCCGATAGCCGTTGACAGCGCCTTCCGGGGCTAGCAGAGTACCGCAATACGAATCACCACCTCGCAATGCGAGATGGCAGGGCCCCAACGACGTGGAGGTCGGCGCAGGTGCGAGCGATGGTGCAGGTCGACTTCGGTGGCCCCGAGGTCGTACACCTGCGCAACGTCGTCGAGCCTGCCATGGGCAGCGACGACCTCCTCGTCCGCGTCGGCGCGTGTGGCCTCAACCGGCTCGACGTCATCCAGCGCAACGGACCGGGCGTGCTGCCCGGGTTCCGGCTGCCGCACATCGCCGGCATGGACATCGCCGGCACGGTCGTCGGCCGCGGCGACCGCGTGCGCGATGTCGCCGACGGCGCCCGCGTGGTCATCGACCCGACGCAGGGATGCGGGCTGTGCCGCAACTGCTCGGCCGGCGAGCGCGCGTACTGCGCACACCTGCGCATCCTCGGGGGCAACGTCCCGGGCGGGCTCGCGGAGTTCGTCGCGGTGCGCGCCGACACCGTCGTCGCGATCCCCGACGACCGCAGCCTCGTCGACGCGGCCGCGCTACCGACCGCCTGGGCGACCGGCTGGCACGCCGTCGTCACCGCGGCCGCGGTCGCTCCGGGGGAGTGCGTCGTCGTGCAGGCCGGGGCGAGCGCGATCAGCCTCGCCATCACCCAGATCGCGTGCCAGGCCGGTGCGACCGTCGTCGCCGTCGCCAGCACCGACGAGAAGCTCGACGCCGCGCGCAAGGCCGGCGCCACGCTAGCTGTGCGCAACGAGGGGCAACTGGCCGCGACCGTGCGGGAGTTCACCCAGGGCGCGGGTGCCGACGTCGTGATCGACCACGTCGGCGTCGACACCTGGGAGGCCTCGCTCGCGTCGCTCGCGATCGGCGGCCGGATGGTGCTGCTGGGCAACACCAGCGGTGACAAGGTCAGCTTCTCGCTGGCGAACGTCTTCCACCGCGGCCTGCGCCTGATCGGCGCCGGCGGCTACACCGCGCACGACTTCCGCGCCGCGATCGACGCCGCCTTCGGCGACGGAGCGCATCTGCCGGTGGCCGGCGAGTACGCGCTCGACGACCTGCCGGCCGCGTGGACGGCCGTGGAGTCGCGCGACACCGTCGGCAAGGTGGTTGTAAAACCGTGAGCGCTTTGCTGGTACTGGACGCGGACGTCGTGACGATGGACGCCGACCGCCGCGTGGTCGCGGGCGCGTCGATCGCGGTCTCGGACGGGCTCGTCGCGGCGATCGGCACGGCGGGCGACCTGCGTGCGCGCTACCCCGGCGCCGACGAGCTGGACGCCCGCGACTGCGTCGTCATCCCCGGCATGATCGACGCGCACCAGCACACCACCGGCGATCCGTTGGTGCGCAGCATGATTCCGGACGACATCAGCTCCGACGAGTCGATCTTCGACTGGGTCGTTCCGCTGCACGCGGTGCATGGCGGGGACGACGATGAACTGAGCGCGACCATCACCGCGGTCGACGCGCTCACCCGCGGCGTGACCACCCTGCTCGAGCCCGGCGCGGTCGCGAGCCCCTTGCGGGTCGCCGCCGGCCTCGAGAAGGCGGGGGTGCGCGGCAGGGTCGGCGGGTGGGGCTGGGACGTCGACGGTATGCCCTTCGCAGGCCCGCCGGATGAGGTGCTGGCCCGGCAGGAAGAGACGGTCAAGGCGCTGGCACCGAGCCGCTTGGTGACGGGCTGGGTGACCCTCGTCGGCCACGACCTCGCCAGCGACGAGCTCTTCGCCGGCGCGGCCGACCTCGCTGCGCGCCTCGACGTCGGGCTCACATTGCACATGTCGCCCGGCGAGAACGACATCGCCTCGTACGCCAAGCGCAGCGGGTTGCGTCCGATCGAGCATCTCGACCGGCTGGGCGTGCTGAGCCCGCGGCTCGTGCTCGGCCACGCGGTGTGGCTCGACGATCGCGAGCTCGAACTGGTGCTCGCCGCGCGCGCGGCGATCGCGTCGTCGCCCGGTGCCTATCTGCGGTTGGGGCAGGGCTACACGCGGGCCGGACGGCACGGCGAGTTCGTGCGTCGCGGCGGCCGGCTCGCGCTGGGCTGCGACTCGCACAACGCCGGCGACGTTCCGGACGTGCTGCACGCCGCCTACCTGCTCGCCGCGCTCGAACGCGACCGGGGCAGCCACCCGCTGCGCGCCGACGAGGTGTTTGCGCTGGCCACGATCGACGGTGCCGAGGCGATCGGCGCGGGCTCGGCGCTGGGCTCGGTCGAAGTAGGCAAGGCGGCCGACCTCGCCGTGCTCGACACCAGGTCGATCGCCTGGACACCGCGCGGTGACCTGGCCCTGCAGCTCGTGTGGGGCGGCGGGTCGGGTTCGGTGCGGGACGTGCTCGTCGACGGCGAGGTCGTGGTGCGCGACCGCCGGCCGACACGGGTGGACATCGACGCGTTGCGAGCCGAGGCCGCCGACCGGTCGGCCTCGTTACTCGCGCGCGCCGGCATCTCCGTTCCACACAAGTGGACCGTGGTGCAGCCATGACAGTGATCGACATGGCCGGACGCACGCCTGCGCAGAAGCAGGGCCTGCTCTCGCAGCTGGTGGTGCCCCGTCCCATCGCGATGATCACGACGCTGGACGCCGAGGCCACCGTCAATGTCGCGCCCTTCAGCTACTACATGCCGGTCAGCGGCGAGCCGCCAATCGTCGCCGTCACGGTCGGCGCGCTGCGCGAGGCGACCGACGAACCGAAGGACACCTGGGTCAACCTCGAGCGGACCGGCGAGTTCGTCATCAACGTGACGACCGTCGACCTCGCCGAGCACATCGAAGACGTCGCCCGCGAGTACCCCAACGGCACCGACGAGGCCGAACTGGTCGGGTGGACCACTGTGGCCTCGCAGCGGGTGGCGCCGCCGTCGCTGGCCGAATCGCCCGCACACCTCGAATGTGTGGTGCGCGAGGTCATCGACCGCGGCGACCACACGTCCTGCTTCTCCGGGGTGCACATCGTGCTGGCCGAAGTCGTCTGTATCACCGTCGACGACGCCATCACCGCCGAACCCGGCCGCATCGACCCCACGAAGGTCGAGGCGATCGGACGGATGGGCTTTCCGTGGTTCGTGACTGTGGGGGAGCACTCGCTGTTCTCGCAGCAACGTGTCAGTTACGCCGAGCTACAACGGACCAGCGCGCCCGCGCAGGCCGGCTGATCATCCAGCGAAAGGAACTCAGATGAGTCAACTGTCACGCGCACGCGTGGGCCATAGTCGACTTCGAGTGGGTCTGGCCTGCGCCGCCGCGCTGTTGCTGGCGGCCTGCGCGAGCAACGCCGCCAGCGCACCGGACACCACATCAGCGGCGCCGCCGGCCACGCAGGCCTCGTCCGCCTCGAGCGGCGGTTCGCAGAGCTCGAGCTCGGCCGCAACGTCCAGCCTCAACGAGCCCGACACCAACGGTGACGGCAAGGTCGTCATCGGCGTGCTGAGCCCCGGCGACATCCACGACCACGGCTACTACCAGAGCTTCGTCGACGCGGCGAACGCGTACGCGAAGAAGCAGGGCTGGACGGTCATCACCCGCGGCAGCGTGCCGGACACCGAGGCGCTTGCCGCGGCCCGCGCGCTGTGCCAGCAGCACGTCGACATGGTGGCGCTGGGCGCGAGCGAGCTGAAGGACGCCATTCCCGCGTCCGAAGAGGCCGTGTGCGCCAAGACCGCCTGGTACGTGCCGGCGGCCGCGAACATCGCGCAGACCCCGAAGATCGTCATCTCCTCCGACGACCCGAACCAGGATCTGCTCGCCGCCGGCTACGCGGCCGGCCTGCTCATGAAGCCGAAGCACTACGCGACAGCCGGGTACGTGACGGGTGTCAAGGCGGACTTCAGCATCGTCGCCGCGAAGGCGTTCCTCGCCGGCATCCGCGAGGTCGTCCCGAGTGGCAAGCTGCTGACCGCCTACACCGGTGACTTCAACGACTCGGCCAAGGCCAAGGAGGCCACCCAGGCGCAGCTGAGCCAGGGCGCGAAGGTGATCTACCCGTACCTCGGCGGGGCGACCGACGCCTCGGCCCTGGCGGCGAACCAGGGTGGCGCGCTGACGCTGACCCCGGGCACCGACCGGTGCGGTGAGACCTCGCCGAAGTTCGACATCTCGGTGATCTTCAGCCCGGGCGCCTACTTCCTCGCCGCGCTCGAGGCGTTCTCGAAGAACCAGCTCATCATGGGCACGACGAAGGTCTGGTCCATGGGCGTCGACCCCTACCCGACCGTGAAGCTGTGTGAAGGCACCGCTGAGCAGAAGGCGGCGCTGGCCGAGTTCATCAAGAAGATCGGTAACAAGTCGATCGACCCGGCCAAGGAAGTCAAGCGCCTCGGCGGCTGATCGCAGGAAACACCGACCTTCAAGACCATCGAGGAGCCCGTCCTGGACCGCTCGGCCGCTACTCCCACCACTGCGGATTCCGTAACCGCGCCGGCGCTCGAACTTCGAGCCGTCAGCAAGGCCTACGGAACGGTTCAGGCATGCAAGTCCGTGGATCTCGTCGTGAATGCCGGCGAGATCCACGGACTCCTCGGGGAGAACGGCGCAGGCAAGTCCACGCTCATGAAGGTCTTGCTCGGCCTCGTCCAACGCGACGAGGGCACCGTGTTGCTCGACGGCCATCCGGTCGAGATCGCGACCCCGCAGGACGCGGTTGCGCACGGGCTGGGCATGGTGCACCAGCACTTCAGCCTCATCGACGGATTGACCGTGTGGGAGAACGTCGTGCTCGGCGACCGGGGCAAGGTCGACAAGACCCGGGCGTGCCGTGAGGTGCGTGAGGTCGCCGAGCGCTACGGGCTGCCGATCGACCCGACGGCGGCCGTCGAGTCGCTGTCGGCGGGCGAGCGGCAGCGGGTCGAGGTGATCAAGGCGCTGCGCCGCGATCCCCGCATCCTGATTCTGGACGAGCCCACCTCCGTGCTCACCCAGGCCGAGTCGGTCGAGTTGTTCTCCGTACTGCGGCGGGTCGTCCAGGACGAGGGACGCGCGGTGATCCTGATTAGCCACAAGCTGGCCGAGATCATCGCAGCCACCGACACCATCTCGGTACTGCGGCGTGGCGAGGTCGTGTTCGAGTCGCGCACCGCGCAGACCACGCCGCAGGAACTCGCCCGGCGGATGGTGGGGCGTGAGGTGTCGCTGCGCTCCGAGGCGGCGGCGCTCGGCATGCTTCCGGTGCAGCACACCGGCAAGGAGCCGACGGCGACGACGGCGGACGTCGAGCCGGTGCTACGGCTGCGCGACCTCGTGGTCGAGGTCGGGGGACTACGGGTGCTGGACGGCTTGTCACTCGACGTCGCACCGGGCGAGATCGTCGGGCTGTACGGCGTCGAGGGCAACGGACAGGCCACCCTCGGCGAGCTGCTGTCCGGACTGGTCGAGCCGACCGAGGGCAGCATCGAGATCAGCGGGCGGCAGGTCGACACGAGTAAGGCCGGTGCGCTGCACGACGCCGGGCTCGGCGTGATCCCCGAGGACCGGCACCGCAGCGGCATCGTCCTCGACATGAGCGTCGCCGAGAACCTTGCGCTCAAGGATCTGGACGAGGTCAGCGGACGATGGCTCATGTCGCGCCGGCTGATGCTGCGCCGCGCGCAGTTGCTCGCCGATGAGTACAACATCGTGACGCCGTCGCCGAACGCGCCGGTACGCAGCCTGTCCGGGGGCAATCAGCAACGACTGGTGCTCGCGCGGGAACTGTCCCGCGAGCCGCGCGCACTCATCGCCGCGCAGCCCACCCACGGTCTGGACGTCGGCGCGATCGAGGACATGTACACCCGGCTGCGCAAGGTGGCCGCGAGCGGCGTAGGCGTGCTGCTCGTGTCCACCGAACTCGAGGAGGTCATGGCGCTGGCAGCGCGGATCGCTGTCATCTCCTCCGGACGCATCGTCGGTGTCCTGCCGATCGCCGAGGCCACTGCCGACCGGCTCGGGATGCTCGTGGGCGGTGAGGCTGCGTGAATGACCTGCTTCGCCGGTACCAGGTGACGCCGGCCGGGTGGCTGACGCTGCTGTTCACGCTGATCTCGATCGTGATCGCGTGCGCGCTGTCGGCCGTCCTGATCGCGACGACCGGGTTCTCGCCCGTCGACGCGGCCAAGGCGATGTATGACGGCAGCGTGTCCGGCGCGTCCGGCTGGACGACGACGCTGCTGTACGTCGCGCCGTTGCTTCTGGTGGCGGTCGGCTCGTGCGTGTGTGTGCGGGCCGGGATCTTCAACATCGGCCAGGAGGGGCAGGTTCTGATCGGTGCGCTCGGCGGCGCGTATGCCGGGTTGCGGCTGGCGATCCACGGGCCGTTCCTGTTGATCTGCGTGCTCGTGTTCGGCGCGGTCGGCGGTGGCATATGGGCCGGGCTCAGCTCGCTCATGCTGCGGTTCCGCGGCGTAAACGTCGTGGTCAGCACATTGCTGATGACCTTCCTGGCGCAGCAGATCGTGGCCTATGCGGTGAACACGTCGTGGTTCCTGCAGGAGACGCCGGAAGGCTCGTCCGGGATCGCGGGCAGCGAGTCCAACCCGATCCCGGTGAACGGGCGGCTGCGCACGTTCGGGCAGTACCCGGACCTGTCGGTCAACTTCGGTCTGTTCCTCGCACTGGCGGCTGCGCTCGTGATTGCGTTCTTGCTCGCCCGCACCCGGTGGGGATTCCGGCTGAAGCTGATCGGGTTGAACCCGGTCACGGCTCGGCATGCCGGTGTGCGGGTCGCCGCGCTCGGCGGGATGTCGCTGGCGATCTCCGGAGCGTTCGCCGGACTGGCCGGCGCGGTGCTGGTCGCGAGTCCGATCGGCTCCAACCGGCTGCAGCCCGGCACGTCCATCAACGTCGGTTGGGACGGGCTGCTCGTCGCGCTGATCGCCCGCAACCGGCCGGGGCTGTGCGTGCCGGCCGCGGTGCTGTTCGCGATCCTGCGCGCGGGCGGCGACTACCTGGCCGCGACCGGTGTGCCGTCCTATCTCGCGGACGTGGTCAAGGCGCTGCTGGTGCTTGCCCTGGTCGCGCCCAGCGTGCTCGTGGCGGCAATCCGCAGCAGGCGGCACGCCGTGCCGACCGCGCCCACTCCGTTGACCACCGCCGTCGGCGCGCCCCAGGGGGTGGCAGCTTGAGTTTCACCGAGGACACCGCGACGATCCTGTCGAGCGGCGTGCGACTGACCGTCCCGCTCGCGATGGCAGCGTGCGGCGAGTACCTGGCCGAACGAGCAGGCACCCTGAACATCTCCGTCGAGGCGATGATGCTCAGCTCCGCGTTCGCGTCGGTAGCGACCGCGAGTGCCACCGGCAGCGCGTCACTGGGACTGTTGGCAGGCGCAGTCGTCGGCCTGCTGATCGGCTTCATCCACGGCAACCTGTCGCACCGGCTGCAGATCAACACGTTCGTGGTCGGCCTGGTGCTGAACGCGCTCGCGCTCGGATTGACCAGTTACCTGATCACGACGAGCACCTTCGCGACGCACCAGGTTCCGCAGCTGTCGATCCCGGGGCTGCGCAGCATTCCGATCATCGGGGCGCCGCTGTTCCAGGAACGATGGTCGACCTATCTGCTGCTGGTGATCATCCCGTTGACGTGGTGGCTGGTCGGGCGAAGCAGGTGGGGACTGGAATTGCGGGCGTGCGGTGAGAATCCGCAGTCCGCAGACATCAGCGGTATCAAGGTGAACGTCCGGCGCCGGCAGGCGCTGCTGTGGTGCGGGTTGCTGGCCGGACTGGGTGGTGCGCACCTAGCGGTGGCCGAGGTCGGCTCGTTCAACCAGAACATGACGGCCGGGCGCGGCTACATCGTGATCGCCGCGGTGATCTTCGGTGGTTGGCGGCTCGGCCGCACGATGATCGGCTGCCTGCTGTTCGGGCTCTCGGACGCGATGCGGCTCGCCCTGCCCGCGCTCGGGATCACGCTCAACTCGCAGTTCCTGATCGCCGCGCCGTACCTGCTCGCGCTGCTCGCCATGCTGGCGTTCACCACGCAGCACCGAGAACCCAGGGCGCTCGCGCAACCCTTCGAACGCGGCTCCACTTAGCTACCGTCCCGCGCTCACGACCCGTCCCGTTGACAGTGGTCAGTTCGGGCGGTCAGTGGTTAGTTGCAACTGACCACTGACGCGGAAACTGACCACTGTCGTCCGGGCCACTCGAGGAAAGGAACGGACCGAGGTCAGCGGCGGCGCAGGGTCGGGTCGGTGAGCGCGGGCGGGACGTAGCCGACGTTGTCGGGATTGACGTCCGTCCCCGGCGCCACCAGCGCGTCGATGCGGTCGAGCGCGGACGACGACAGCGTCACGTCCGACGCACCGAGCTGGCCGAGCAACTGCTCCGGCGTGCGCGGCCCCATGATGGCCGAGGTCACCGCGGGATGCGCGAGCACGAACGCCAGCGCGAGGTGGATCAGCGAGATGCCCTCGTCGGCCGCGATCTGCGACAACTCCGCCACCAACCCGAGCTTGCGCGAGCGCACGTCCGCGTCCTTGAAGTCGAAGTGGTCGCCGTTGGTCGAGGCACGCGAGTCCGCCGGCGCGTCCGCGGCGCGGTACTTGCCCGTGAGCCAGCCGCCGTTGAGCGGGCTCCACACCAGCACGCCCATGCCGTAGCGCGTGCAGGTCGGCAACACTGCGGCCTCCGCGTGCCGGGCCAGGATCGAGTACGACGGCTGCTCGGTCACGAACCGTTCCAGCCCGTGCCGGGCCGACGCCCATTGCGCCTCGACGAGCAACTCCGCGGGGAACGTGGAGCAGCCGATCGCGCGCACCTTGCCCTGGTGCACCAGATCGGTCAGCGCGCCCAGCGTCTCCTCGATGTCCGTGGACGGGTCGGGGCGGTGGATCTGGTACAGGTCCAGGTAGTCGGTGCCCAGCCGGCGCAGGCTGTCCTCGACCGCGCGCATGATCCACACCCGTGAGTTGCCGCCGCGGTTGCGGTCGGCCTTGACACCGGGCATCGGGTTGTTGGCCTTCGAGGCCAGGATCACCTGGTCGCGGCGGCCTTTCAGCCCTCGTCCGAGGATCTCCTCCGACTCGCCGAACGCGTACACATCCGCGGTGTCGATGAAGGTCACGCCCGCGTCGAGCGCGGAGTCCAGAATGCGGTGGCACTCCGCCTCGTCCTGGTTGCCCCACGCACCGAACATCATGGTGCCGAGGCAGAGCGTGGAGACTTCGATGCCCGTGCGCCCGAGCTTGCGGTACTGCATAAGTCGAGCCTGTCACGGATCGGGCGGGGGCAGTTTGTGTCCGCAGCACATGGACGCTGCACGATGGCCGACCTACGCTCGCCGTAGACCGAGACATCTGTGTATGGAGGAATTGTGACCGGATTGACCGAGGCACGCTGGACGCACGTTGCGCTGCCGACCGGCGACCTGGAGAAGTCGATCGAGTTCTACACGAAGATGACCCGGCTCGTGGTCGTGGAGCGCTTCGAGGACGACCAGGGCGTGAGCGCGTGGCTGTCCAACGACAAGCAGGTCGAGACGCCGTTCGTGATGGTGCTGGTGGGCTTCAACAAGGACAAGGGCGGCCAGCACGGGGTGCTCACCCCGTTCGCGCACGTCGGGATCGAGGTGCCGAGCCGCGAGGACGTCGACGCGATCGCCGAGAAGGCCCGCGAGATGGGCTGCCTGCACTGGGAACCGCAGTACGTGAACGAGCAGGTCGGCTACGTCTGCGCGCTGAAGGACCCGGACGGCAACGTCATCGAGATCAGCCACGACCAGAAGGTCTTCGACACGATCCGCGCGAAATGGGGCAACGGCTGACGTCCACCCGCGAGACCGTCGAGGCCTATCTCGAAGCGCTGAACGCCCACGACGCCGACCGCGTGGCGTCGTGGGTGGCGCGCGATTTCGTCAACGAGCACACCGCGAAGGGTGCGGTCAGCAGGCGCGGCCGCGCCTCCTATCGGGCTGCCCTCGACGGGTTCCTCGCCGCGTTCGCCGACCTGCATTACGAGGTCGAGAACTTCATCGTCGACGGCCCGAACTGTGCCGTCGCGTACCGCTTCACGGCCGAGATGAACGGCCGTCCGATCGCCGTTCGCGGTGTGTTCGTCTTCGTCGTCGATGCGGACGGATTGATTGCCCGGCGCACCGATTACTGGGACAGCGGGAGCGTCTAGCGTCTCGCTTGACAGGACGCCATCTCGCATTGAAAGATGCGAAGCGTGCAGGTGGTCGCGACGACAGCGGGCGTCGGCCGGCTCGACGCGAGCGTCGTTTCGGTCCTCGATTCGCCATTTCCGCATGCCGGTGCGGTCATCGAAGCGACCGGATCGCTCGACACGCTGCGCACCTGTGCAGTGCGTGACCAGGTGCCGCTCTCGGACTGCTCGCTGGTCATGCCGCTCGGCCGGCCCCGCGCCGTGTGGGGCGTCGGGCTCAACTACCACTCCAAGGCCGAGTTGACCCGACGGCCGGCCCCGACCGAGCCGATCCTCTACCTGAGCGCGGCGTCGGCAAGCGGCGCGGACGAGCCGGTATCGGTGCCGAGCGACCAGACCGTCGAGCTCGACTACGAGGGCGAGATAGCGCTGGTGATCGGACGCCGGCTCTACCGCGCCGCACCCGAGGACGTCTGGCCCGCGGTCGCCGCGCTCACGGCCGCCAACGACCTGTCCGCGCGTGACGTCATGCGAGCCACCGGCTCACCGACGCTCGCCAAGAGCTTCCCGGGCTGCAACCCGCTGGGCATGTCGGTCTCGACCGTGGACGAGGTTGTCGACCGCGACCGGATCCGTCTCCGCACCTGGGTGAACGGCGCACTGCACCAGGACGACACGAGCGCCGGCATGATTTTCTCGGTTCCCGATCTCGTCGCCCGGCTGTCGCACTACGCGGCGCTCGAGCCGGGCGACGTCGTCCTTACCGGAACGCCGGCCGGCACCGGCCAGGACCGTAACTGCTTCCTCGTGCCGGGCGATCACGTCCGGGTCGAAGTGGAATCCGTACTGCCTCTCGAGACCTCCTTCGTGGCCCGCATGGACGACGGTCGTCACCCTGTTCGCAATGGAGCCCTGCATGCCTGATCCGAGCCAGCCGACCTACGAACTTGTGCTTGCCGGCGGCAGCGTGCTCGACCCGGAATCGGGCACCGACGGGGTGTTCGACGTCGCCGTCGCAGAGGGGAAGATCGCGGCGATCGCGCCCGATCTCGCACCTTCCGCGCGCGAGGTCGTCAACTGCTCCGGCAAGACCGTGCTGCCCGGTCTCGTCGAGGGGCACACGCACATCTTCCAGTACGTCTCGAAGGTCGGCGCCCCGCCGGAGGAAGCGCACCTGCGGCGCGGAGTCGTGGCAGCGGCCGATGCGGGCACTGCGGGGGCCTCGACGTTCCCGGCCTTCCGCAAGCTGGTCGTCGAGGCGACGAACATGCGGATCGTCAACTTCCTGAACGTCTCCGTACTCGGTCTGATCGACTTCCGGTTCGGCGAGTTGCTCAACCCGGACACCCTCGTCGTCGACGACGCGCTCGAGGTCGCGGCGAACAACCCCGACGTCGTGCGCGGCTTCAAGATCAGGCTGTCCGAGGACGTCGTCGGCGAGCACTGGGAGTCGCTGCTGAAGAAGTCGGTCGCCCTCGCCGAGCAGGCCGGCCTGCCGCTGATGGTGCACATCGGCGAGACCGAGGAGCCGCTGCCGGTGGTCCTCGAGCATCTGCGTGCCGGCGACATCGTCGCGCACTGCTACACCGGCAAGCCCAACGGCATCCTCGACGGCGAGACAGTGCACCCTGCCGTCCAGGCGGCCCGTGAGCGGGGCGTGCTGTTCGACTCGGCGCACGGCAAGAGCAACATGTCGTTCGAGGTCGCGCGCCGTGCCATCGCCGACGGTTTCCTGCCGGACGTGCTCAGCTCCGACACCAGCGCCCGCAACTGGCGCGGCCCGGTGTTCGACCTGCTCACCAGCATCTCCAAGCTGGTCGCGTTGGGCGCGCCGTTCGCCGACTGCATCCGCCGCGCCACCGTGGTGCCGGCGCAGTTGCTCGGCCTCGACAGCGAGGGTTACGGACGTCTCGAAGCGGGTGGACGGGCCGACGTCACCGTGGTCGAGCTGACCGACGAGGTCGTGCTTCCCGACGCCGCCGGCAACTCGATCACGGCGCCGCGCTACGAACCGACGCTGGTGCTGCGCAACGGCGACCGTGTAGATATCACCCCATGGCGAGGATGAACGCTCGCTCGACCTTGCGCGTCGCGCTGCGGTCCCGGCGCGTGCTCGGCACGTTCGTCAAGCTGCCGACAGTCGATGCCGTTGAACTGGCCCAGGCGGCGGGCTTCGACTTCGTCGTGGTCGATCTCGAGCACTCGGCGCTGTCCGAGACCGACGCGATAGCGCTGGTGCGGCACGCCTCCGTGCTCGGAGTACCGGCGCTGGTCCGGGTACCGCGAGTCGACGCTGCACAGATCAACCGGCTGCTCGAGAACGGTGCAGCCGGCATCCAGCTGTCGATGCTGCGCACGAGCGCACAACGCGACGAACTCGTCGCGGCGACGCGGTACGCACCGGGCGGTACCCGCTCGATCAGCCTCGCCCAGCACAGCGCGGGATTCGGCGCAGCGGGCCTGCGCGACTATCTGCACGGTGAGGCGGACGAACCGCCGATCCTGGTCGGGCAGATCGAGACGGCGTCGACGGATCCGTTCGACCGGCTGCTCGTCGGGCTCGACGTGTGCTTCGTCGGTACGACCGACCTGTCCGTCGACCTGGGTGACGCCCCGGTGGCCGACGCCGTGGCGGGCATCGCCAAGGGCGCGCGCGACGCCGCGATCGCGTTCGGCGGCTGGGCGGCGTCCGTCCCCGCCGCAGTCGACCTCGGCCTGGGCGACGCGACCTACCTCGTAATCGGATCCGATCTGCAGATCCTCGCCGCGGGCCTGCGAAGGAGCGTCCATGGCACGTAACGAGAAGCTGTTCGCCACTGTCGTGAACTGGGACGACATCCCGGTCACCCAGGTCCGTCCCGGGGTCAAGCGCCGCGTGTACGCCACCGACGAGGTGATGATCGCCTACCACGAGCTCGAGGTGGGCATGCAGCTCAACCCGCACACGCACGCGGACTTCGACCAGCTCGTGTCGATCGTCTCGGGTCGTGCCGACTACTACGTCGACGGCACTCCGCACGAGATGACCGCGGGTTCGTTCATGCTTGTCCCACGCGGTTCGGAACACTACGTCGAACCGCTCGAGGCACCCTGCGTCAACATCGACTACTTCGTGCCGCCGCGCTCGGACATGGCGGGCTCTCTCGACTGGATGGACGCCTGACCTGCGACGATGAGGTGTGGCCGCTGCCGACGAGATGCGTGAAGGCGTACGCCTGACCCATCTCGACCAACCCCTCTACGACGGGGCGGCGGTGACCAAGCGCGAACTGGTCGACTATCTCGACGGCATCGCCGATCGGTTGCTCCCCGTGCTGGCCGGTCGTCCGCTGTCGGTGATCCGGGTGCTGCCCGGCCAGCCCGCGTTCATGCAGAAGAACCTGCCCAAGTACGCGCCGGACTGGATCCAAACCGTCCCGTACTGGGCCGAGCGGTCCAAGCGCACTGTCGAGTACCCGGTGTGCGCGGACCGCCGCACGTTGCTGTGGTTCGCGAACCAGCGTGCTGTCGAGTACCACCCGACCCTGTTCCGAGCCGGGGACGAGGACCGTCCGTCCGTTCTCGTGCTCGACATCGATCCGCCGGACGGTGACGACTTCGGCCTCGTGGTGCGGGCGGCCGACCTCGTGCGGCGGGCGCTCGCAGACGCCGGCCTGACCGGTGCGGTCAAGACGAGCGGGGCCAAGGGGGTGCACGTCTTCGTCCCGGTGCGGGACGCGAGCACCGAGGAGGTTGCGGCTGCCACGCGTGCGCTCGCTGCCCGCGCGGAACGGCTCGACCCCGATCTCGCGACGACCGCATTCGTGCGCGACGAGCGTGGCGGTCGGGTGTTCCTCGACTCGACGAGGGCAGGCGGGGCGACCGTGGCCGCGGCGTACAGCCCTCGGGTGCGTGACGGCGTGCCGGTGTCGTTCCCGCTTGATTGGGACGCGCTGCCCACGTTCGACCCGCGGGCTGTCACGGTGCGGACGGCGCTGGACGTGCTCGCCGGCACCGACCCGTGGTCGACGCTGATGCCTGCCGCGCAACGGCTCGATCCGGCGCTGGTGGCCGAGGGCCGCGCAATCCCGATCGCTCGCGTTCAGGCGATGCATGCCGGCAAGCGCCGTGCGCGCGAACGCGAGCGCCGCGAGGCCGACGGCGAGACGTCCGGCTGACCCGGCGACGGGAGACCACCATCGCCGGACGAGGCGTACCCCTGCGCTCGACTTGTCGGCGGGTCGGGTCAGACAGCGGCGATGTCGGCGTTGCCGAGTCGCTGCGACAGTGCCCGGGTGGTGTCGACGAGCGCGTTGGCCATCGGCGATGCGACGTCGTCGGGGACGCTGACCGTCGTGCCGACGATCGCCATGGCGGCGATGATCGACGCGCCTTCGTAGATCGGTGCGGCGATCGTGCGCACGCCGTTTATCGCCGGGGAGTTGACCGACACACCGTGCTTGCGGATCGAGTCGAGCTCATGGCGGAGTTCGGGCGACTTGCGCAGCAGCTTGGCCAGTCCCGGCACCTGCTGGCTGGGCATGAACGCGCAGAACACCCGTCCCTGTGCGGAGGTGGTCAGGTCGAGCCGCGAGCCGGTCCGGACGCTGATCCGGATCAGGTGGTCGGTGTTGTCGGCCGACCTCACGACCGTCGCCGACTCGCCGTCCCACACGCTCAGCACCACCGTCTCGCCGACCTCCTTGACCAGCGCCTCCATGTACGGCTCGGCGGCGGTGACGATCGGCAGGCCGGCGCGTGCCGACGCGGCCAAGGTCAGCACCTGCGGGCCGAGCGAATAGAGCGCGGTGCGCTCGTCGTAACGAAGCAGGTTCGCGGCGCGCAATGCCTTGGTGTACCGGTGCGCAGTGGCCTTGCTCGCGCCGAGCCGCGCGGTGATCTCGTTCAGGCTCAGATGCGGCTTGCCGACGGTGAACGAGTCGAGGATCAGGGCTGCCCGCTGCACCGTCTGGATCGTTGGCGCGGCCGTCGAATCGACCTTGACGTCGTCCTCGTCAGTCGGCATGTACCAGTCCTCTCCCAGGCGGTCGCGCGCGTAACGATAAGCGCTCCCGGACGGTATTGACACCCTTCCGGGCTTGGGAGAGTGTAGTACGACATGCGAGATGGCGTCTCGTAAAGTTTGAACGGGAAGGGCTGGCTGGATGGTCGACGCACCACTCGTCGTCGAGGACTGGGACCGGCTCACCTTCCGCGTGAATCGCGCGGCGTACCGGTCCGAGAACATCTTCGCGCAGGAGCGCGAGAACATCTGGTTGCACACCTGGCTCTATCTCGGACACGAGACCGAGATCGCCGAGTCGAACGACTTCAAGGCGCGCACGATCGCCGGCCGCCCGCTGATCTTCTGCCGCGACAGCGAGGGCGTCGTGCACGCCTACCTCAATTCATGCCCGCACCGCGGCACGATCCTCTGCCGCGAGCGCGAAGGCTCGACCAAGCAATTCCAGTGCTTCTACCACGCGTGGACGTTCCGGAACAGCGGCGAGGTCTCGTCGATCCCGGACGCGGACGCGTACGAGTCCAGCGAGGAGTTCCGCGCGCTGATGCGGCTGCGCGAGGTGCCCCGGCTGGAGACCCACGAGGGCTACGTCTTCATCAGCTTCGACCCGGACGTTCCGCCGCTGCTCGAACACCTCGGGGAGGCGGCCGAGTACATGACCATGATCGAGGAGCAGCACGAGGGCGGCATGCAGACGCTGCCCGGCGTGCAGCTGTACAGCGTGCTGGGCAACTGGAAGCTCGCCGTCGAGAACGCAATGGACGGCTATCATTTCAGCCCGACGCACAACACCTTTGTCGGCTATCTGCGCGAGAGCGGATTCAAGGTCACCGACGACGACCAGTACGCGTACAACCTCGGCAACGGGCACGGGCTGCTCGTGCTCACCGGCCATGGCGGACGGATCAGCATGATCTGGGAGCCGCGGTTCGGTGAGGCCGAGCGGATCCGTACCGAGGCGCACCGGGCCGAGCTGGCTCATCGGCTCGGTGAGAAGCGGGCGCACTACGTCGCCGACGAGAGCCACATCCTGTTCGTCTGGCCCAACCTGCTGCTGTTCGACATCGAGGGGCTGTCGATCCGCCAGCTCGAACCGGTTGCACCGGGACGGACGGACGTGCGCGCCTGGCAGCTCGTGCCACGCAACGAGGAGCCGGACGCTCGCGCGCTTCGCATGCGTACTGTTGTCAGCTTCGTCGGCCCGGGCGGGCTGGCCACACCGGACGACATCGAGGCCTACGAAGCCGTGCAGCGCGGTATCGAGGCGACCGCGGGCGCCGTGGCGGCCGAGCTCGACTACAGCGACATGTCACGCGGCTTGACCGACGAGGTGAAGGGCGTGCAGGGCCGCTCCATCGACGAGGGCGCGATGCGCGGCTTCTGGCGGCACTGGGTCGACGCGGTGGGTATCGCCGACGGGCTCCAGGTACGCGGCGACCGTCCCGCCAAGTTCCTGAGCGGAAGGACCATGAGTTGACCGCGGTGGACGCGGTGACGCGCAGCGAGGTCGAGGACTTCCTCTACGACGAGGCCGATGTGCTCGACAACTGGCGCTACGACGACTGGCTCGCCCTGTTCGAGCCGGGCGCGCGCTACGAGATCCCGACGACGGACTACCAGGGCTGGTCGCCCCACGAGTCCGGCTCGTTCGTCGACGACGACTGGGATCTGCTGCAGGCACGGGTGAAGCGGCTCAAATCGCGTAAGGCGCACGCCGAGAACCCGCACTCGCGCACCCAACGGCTGATCTCGAACGTGCGAGTGTCCCCGTCCTCGGACGGGACGGTCGGGGTGAGCGCGTCGTTCGCCGTGTACCGCGCTCGCGACGGCCACTTCGATACGTACGTCGGCCGCTACGATCACGTCCTCGTCGTCACGTCCGAAGGGTTGCGGTTCCGCAGGCGGCGGTCGATCCTCAGCCACGAGCAGCTCGCGCCCGGCGCCCGGCTCAGCTTCATCTTGTAGGGGTCATTGCGATGATCAGGCACACGCTGTCGTTCCGGTTCAAGGACGACGTCGACGAGTCCACCCGCGATGCGGTGTTGGCGCAGCTGCGCACGTTCCCCGACACCTACCCCGCGATGCAGAACTGGTCACTCGGGTCGAACTTCAGCACCCGCGACACCACGTTCACGCACACGATCGCGATGGACTTCGCCAACCGCGACGAGTTGCTCGCCTACCTCGGCAGCGACTCGCACGAGACGTTCGTGCGCGAGACCTGGCGTCCGGTGATCGCGCAGCAGGCGATCACATCCTACGAATACTCGCAACAAGGAGGGGCACCGGTGAGCACACGCAAGCGCGGTCCGTTCGGCATGGAGTACGCCCGTATCGAGGTTCCCGACCTACAGGCGACGATCGACTTCCTGCAGTACCACGTCGGGTTGCAGCTCGAGGCGCACACGGACGAATACGCCTACCTGCGCGCCGACATCGAGCACCACTCGATCGAGCTGATCGCGGCGCCGGACCGCGAGAACGGCGAGACGACCGCGATCGGCCTGTCCGTCGAGAGCGAGGAGGTGCTCGACCAGCTGCACAAGCAGGTCGTCGACGCCGGCCTCGAAGTGCTCGAACTGCAGGAGCGGCAACGCGGCTTCTGCGAGAACGGCTTCGCGGTCAAGGACCCGAACGGCCTGATCGTCGAGCTGTTCACCGAGTTCCAGGAGTACGCCGAGCCGCCGCACCTCGAGATCCGGCCCCTCGATCTCGTACACCCGTTCCTGGTGACCAACAAGTACCAGGACACGGTGGACTTCTACACCAAGGTGCTGAACTTCCTGCCGTCCGACCACATCGTCGGCTCGACGTCGTTCCTGCGTTGCGAGGACCGGTACCACCACAGCGTGGCGGTGTCGCTGAACCGCGGCCCTGAGGACTTCTTCGTGGCGCACCTGTGCTTCGCGATGAAGAGCCTCGACCACGTGATGCGGATGCGGGCGCGGGCGCTGTACAAGGGCGCGCCGATCGCGTCGGACATCGTCAACCACTCGGCGTCGACGTCGATCGCGTTCTACTTGCACGACCCGAAGTTCGGTCCGCGCTTCGAACTGTGCGACCGGCACCGCGTGTTCACGGTCGAGGAGCACGAGACGCACCGTGCACGGCGCATGCCGGCCGACCCGCGCAACATCGACGTGTGGCGTCCGGCCGCCGACGACTGGGGACGCTTCTGACGATCCGGCGCGATCTGCTCGACGTGCTGCAGGTCCTCGACTCGACCCCGTCGCCGCGCGGACGTGAGTTGGCGGCCGCCCTCGTGCTGCGCGACTTCTGCGCGACCCGATGGCCGACGATCGGGTGGCAGGTGCAGCAGGTGGGTGTGCACGGTGCGAACCTCGTCGCGTCGCGTGGGCCCGGGCCGTTGCTGTATTCGCATCTCGACACGTCCCTGGACGACGGCCCGCGCGGACTGAACATTTCGGATTCCGCTGTTACGGGCTTCGGCCTGGCCGTTACGCGCGGACCACTGGCGGCCGCCCTCGTCGCTTTCGCCTCCGCCTCCTCCTCCGGGACGCTGCTGTTGGCGTCGTCGGGCACACATCGGCGTGGCGGACGGGCAGCCGGCGTGCTCACCTGGCTGGACGCGAATCCTGCGCCCTCGTCGGCGATCGTCGCCAAGTGCGGACCGCCAGGAGTGCTGTGGTCGGAGCCGGGCGCGGCGTATCTCACGGTGACGGTGCGCGGCGCGTCAGGGGTGGTGATGCTGCCCGAATCGTCAGTGCCGGCGCACGGATTGCCGGCCCGGCTAGGTGCCGTCCTCGCCGCGGTGTCCGAGTGGTGCGCCGACTACGTCGCGGCTGCGCCGCAGATCGACCAGGCCGGCGCGGCGGCAGGTCTCGGCGCGATCAGCAGTGGCAGGCCGGACAAGCCCGACCTGTACCCCTCGTCTGTCGAACTCGGGCTGTACGTGGTGACGGTGCCCGGCGCCGACGTCGCCGCAATGGCCGACGACCTTCTTGACCGGGTGCGCGTCGCCGTCCCGGACGGATGCACCGCGACGCTCGCCGTCGAGGTCGTTCACGAAGCAGCGTCCACCGATCCGACTGCGCCGCTGGTGCGCGCCGCCTGTGCGGCGTGGCGGTCGGCGTTCGGCGAGCCCGAACGGATCACGGGCTGGACGGGTTCGACGGACGGCGTTGTGCTGCGCGGATGCGGCATCCCGACCGTCCGCCTCGGACCGCAGCCATCGAGATCGACGGACGATCCGCAACGCGACGTCCTATCGGTCGAACAACTCGACGCGTTCGTCGGCGTCTACGGCGAGCTACTGGAGGTTCAGTGATGGTCTCGGTGGTCGGTGGGCCTGCAGGGTGGCGCGGTCCGGAGATGGCGGCGCGCTCGGACTGGAAGATCGAGCTCACCGTGCCGCAGCAGACCGAGTTGCTCGAGGCGCTCGCGTTGGCCCCGCGACGGCCGCTGCGTGAGGTGACAAAGGACGATTTCCCGCTGCCGACACTCGCGGCGTTGTTCGCGGACGTGACGCGTGAGCTGATCGATGGGCGCGGGTTCGTGCTGGTGCGTGGCGTGCCGATCGACGGGCTCGCACCTGATCAGATCGAATTGCTGTACTGGGGGATCGGGCAGCACGTCGGGCGTCCGATCTACCAGCGCAGGACCGACGATCTGCTCGTCTACGTGCGCGATCAGGGCGTCGACCCGAACAGTCCACTGGTGCGCGGCTATCAGACCTCGGCGCGATTGGACTATCACTGCGACTCGTCCGATGTCGTCGCGTTGTTGTGTGTGCGGCCGGCAGCGTCCGGGGGAGTGAGCACTATCGTCAGCTCGGTCGCGGTGCACGATGAGCTTGTGCGCCGTTCGCCGGAGGTGGCCGCGCTGTTGCACGAGCAGTGGTGGCACGACCGCAAGTCGGGCGACGGCATGGACAGCTTCTTCCAGTGCAGTGTGTTCGCTTCGCGCGACGGCCGATTGTTTGCGCACTACGGGCGGGCGTACATGGAGTCGGCGTCACGGCATCCGGACATCCCGCCACTGCCGGCCGATCGGACTGCGGCGCTCGACGCGTTGGACGAACTGACCAACTCGGCGGACTTCGTGCTCAACATGGACTTCCAGCCCGGCGACATCCAGTTCTTGAACAACTACACGGTGATGCACGCGCGGACGGAGTACATCGACCATCCGGAACCGTCCCGCAAGCGCGAACTGATCCGGCTGTGGCTGGTCATGGACACCAACCTCGGCCTGCCCGAAGACTTCGCCGCGGCCGGCATCGTCTCGCGCGAGGTCGCCTTCCGCTAACGCGTCGGTGCGGTTCGAGGGAGATCTATTCGGGCCGCACCCACAACGCGGATCAGCCATCGCGGTGAGGTCCCGCGCGCCCGGTGGGTGGTCGCCTCGCTCCAGTTGACCGGTGACCACGGCGCGGCGGGGCCACGGTTTCTTCGGGCCGGTGGGAACGGAGTTCCCGCCGCGCAGTGCGTGCGCTGGGTCGGCACAGTCGCGTAGCACTCGCAGCTGCGCTTTCGAGGCAGATCTAAACGGGCCAAGACCAAAACGGAAATCAGCCATCGCGGTGAGGTCCCGCGCGCCCGGTGGGTGGTCGCCTCGCTCCAGTTGACCGGTGACCACGGCGCGGCGGGGCCACGGTTTCTTCGGGCCGGTGGGAACGGAGTTCCCACCGGGCAGTGCGTGCGCTGGGCCCCGCGGGTCGAGCAAAAATTGCCCGGAAATTGTTTTTGGAATTGTGCGGCTGGGGCCCGGAAACTGTCGTACCCGGGTTCTAGTTTCGAGGTATGGGACAGGTCGGGTTCGCCGGAGCGGTCGAGGCGCTGCGCGACGCTGTCGACGGGCTGCTCGCCGCCGCAGACCTCGCGCTGTTGCCGGCGGACGAGCTGCCAGGCCTGTTCGCGAAGCTGGAGACCGAGCGGCGCCGGCTGGAGGCGGTTGATCACGAGCTGCTGGTTGCGCTGGATGAGCGTGGGATCGCCGGTGAGTACGGCCGCACCAGCACCGCCGACCTGTTGGCCGAGCTGTGCCGGGTGGCGCCGGGTGAGGCGACGGCGCGGCTGCGGGCCGCGCGGGATCTCGGTCCGCGCCGGGAGGTGACCGGGGCGCCGTTGGCGCCGTTGTTCGCGCGGGTCGCCGACGCGCAACGCGCCGGCGAGCTGTCGGCCGGCCACGCGAAGGTGATCACGCAGACGGTCGCGGCGGTCCCCGCCAAGCTCTCCTTCGAGGTGGCCGGGCCGGTGGAGCAGTTCCTGGTCGAGCAGGCCAGGCATCTGGACCCGAAACGGCTGGCCGCGGCCGCGCGGCGGCTGCTCGCCACCGTCGACCCGGACGGCGCGGCACCCAGCGACGACGAGCAGCAGCGTCACCGCGGCTTCGACCTGGTCCAAGACCAGGTCGGGCGCTGGTTCACCCCCCGCCGCCAGGTCACCGACGAGTTCGCCGCCAGCGTGCTCGCCGCCCTGGGACCGCTGTCCGCGCCGCAGCCCTCCGACGACCTGCCGGATGACCGCACACCGAGCCAGCGGCGCCACGACGCGATGATCGAGATCATGCGGCGGGTGCTCCGGTCCGGGACGCTGCCCGATTGCGGCGGTGTGCCGGCCACCCTCAACCTCACTGTTCGCGCCGACGACCTCGACCAACAGACCGGCATCGCCGCCCTCGAGTCCGGCGACACCATCGGCATGACAGCGGCGATGCGGCTCGCGAACCAGTGCGAACTGTTCACCACCGTCTTCGACCGGTACGGCGCGATCCTGTGCGCCGGACGCACCCAACGCCTGGCGAACCGGGCCCAACGCCGGGCGCTGACCGCCCGCGACGGCGGTTGTAACTTCCCCGGCTGCGCCCGCCCGGCATCCTGGTGTCAGGCCCACCACGTGATCGCCTGGATCGACGGCGGACCGACCGACCTCGACAACATGGTCCTCCTGTGTGGGTTCCACCACCGCAGCTTCGAACAGGCCGGGTGGGTGGTTCGCATGGTCGACGGGGCGCCCGAATGGATCCCGCCACCCTGGCTGGATCCGCAGCAAGCACCGCGCCGGAACACCGTCCACCACCTACCCGAATTCACATTCGAACCCGGCACAGACCACGACGCCCGCGGACCGTGATGATTCGGAAACCCTGGCATGCCCTGAAGGAACGTTGACGCTGGCGCGCAGAAGCTCGATCGCGTGGCGCCGGCCCGAACGCGCGCGAATCGGATGAGGAATCGAGAAGTGCCGCCGAGCTGCGTGGCGAGGGCA
Organism: Jatrophihabitans sp.; assembly: GCA_036497285.1. GTDB lineage: Bacteria > Actinomycetota > Actinomycetes > Mycobacteriales > Jatrophihabitantaceae > RYN-133. The sequence goes on along the minus strand of DASXJR010000007.1, from coordinate 52,942 downwards.
AGAAGGGCGCCAAGAAGGCCGACGGTCTGGATGCGGTCCTCGGGAGCATTGTGAAGATGGCCCGAACGACCGGGCGCTCGCCGAGCGTGTGCACGTGACCATCACCGGCACCGCGCCCGAGCTGACCCCGAAGACCTGGTAGGGCATGCCCGCGTACGCCGACGCCGGCGCCAAGGTGGTTCAAGTGTCGGTGGCGCATGCGCTGATGAAGTGGAGCCCCCGCGGTGGAGAAGAAGGTCAAGGAGCTCGTGCAGGCCGCAATCTCCTGACGAACTCAGACGATCCCTTGCCCGTACCAGGCACGCGCTGAGAGCGAGAACGGCCCGTCCGGCAGCTCGGACCGGCACGCGGCCTGCACCTTCTCCTGTTCCGGTGCGGGGAGCGTGACCAGATATCCGCCGGACGGCCCGATCCCGTAGGTGAACGGCTCCCAGAAGTCGTCGAAGCCGTCGTACGAGACGCTGACGACGATCGGATCGCCCGACACCGACGTGAGCCCGGCGCGGTGGAATCGATCGACGAGGTCACCACCGGACGTCCCTGGCATCGCCGACTCACCGCGAGCATGGGGACGGACGGTGCGCACCGCGGCCCAGAACATCCGCAACATCGTCATCCCGCCGTCCGCGATGTCCCACATGCACGCGGCGACCGTGCCGCCCGGCCTGGTCACGCGCATCATCTCCGCAATGCCCGCATCGGGATCGCGAAAGAATCCCACCGCGAGCGACGCCAACGCCGCGTCGAAGGACGCGTCCGCCCACGGCAGCTCCTCGGCCATACCGACACGGATGTCGGCGCCCGGGTTGCGTGCGTTGCACGCGGCAACGTACTGCGGCGCCGGATCGACTCCGGCCACGTTCGATGCGCCTACGCGCGAGCACAACTCACTGACGAGGCCACCAGGGCCGCAGCCGACGTCGACCACCCGCATACCGGCTGCGATGCCGACCCGGTCGGCCATCTCGGCGGCGAGCAGCGGGGTGTAACGGCCCATGAACCGGTCGTACTGCTCGGCCGCGGCAGCGAACCCCATCGACTCAGACAAATCCAGCGCCGTCGAAACCGTCAACCAACTTGATCAACTCTGGCACGCGTTCGTCAATTCACCGAACGACCGAGTACCGCAGGTACACCACGCCGCCGTCGAACCGATGCAGGTCGAGCAGTCGCAACGGCACCGAAAGTCCCGGCGGCAAGTAGTTGGTGCCGCCCCCGACCACGACCGGGTGTACGAAGACCTGCACCTCGTCCACGATCGCCGCGTGCAACGCCGCTGCGGCGAGCGTCGGTCCGCCGACGCTCACGTCACGCTCTGCATCGGCCACCAACGACCGCACCGCTTCCGCCTCGAACGTCGGCCTCAAGGACGTGCGCGGTGTCGACACCGCATCGAGCGTCGTCGAGTACACGACCTTTTCCGCCGCGCGCCACAACTGCGCGTAGTCGCGCGAGACCTCATCGCCGTCGTCGACGTCCTGCCACACCTTCATCACGTCGTACATCCGCCGCCCGTACAGGTAGGTGCCGATCGCGCGTTCGCGATCGTTGACGAATGCGTGCACCTGCTCGTCCGGAGCCGCCCAGTCGAAGTTGCCCGACTCGTCGACGACGTAGCCGTCGAGGGAGGTGATCACCGAGTAGATCAATTGCGCCATGTGACAGGCATACCGCAAGCCGGAGCCGCGGTGAACGCCCGGTAGGGTCGCCCCGGTGAGTGAACCCTCCGCCCCGCAACACCCACACGTCTGGCACCGCCCGTTCGGTGACGTCGACGACCCGTGGGCCTGGCTGCGCGACCGCGACGACCCCGACACTCTGTCCTACCTCGCTGCCGAGAACGAGTACTACGACCGCTGGGTCACCGAGCAGCACGACGTCGTGGAGGAGCTGTACACCGAGATCCGCTCGCGGGTACAGCAGACCGACCGCTCCGCCCCAGTTCTGGACAACGGCTGGTGGTACGTGCACCGCACCGTCGAGGGCAGCGACTACGCGATCCACTGCCGCGGCCGCTCGGTCGAATCCGCCGACGAGACAGTCATCCTCGACGAGAACGCCGAAGCCGACGGCCACAAATTCTTCTCCGTCGGGGCTCTCGAGGTCAGCCCGGACGCCAACCTGGTCGCTTGGAGCTCCGACGACGACGGCAGCGAGCGCTACACCCTGCGCGTCCGCGAGATCCAGAGCGGCCGCGACCGGGCCGACGTGCTCACCGACACCACGTGGGCCGGCGTCGCCTGGGCCGACGACAACGAGCACCTCTTCTACGTCAAGCCGGACGAGCAGATGCGTCCGTACCAGGTGTGGCGACACCGCCTCGGCACCGATCAGAGCGACGACGTGCTCGTCTACGAGGACCCGGACGAGCGGTTCTTCGTCGGCGTCGACCGCTCCCGCAGCGGCGAGTGGATCATCATCGAGTCCGACAGCAAGATCAGCGGCGAGACGCACCTGCTGCCTGCCGACGACCCGAATCGCACCCCAGCACTGGTTCGCCCTCGCGTGGACGGCGTCGAGTACTCGGTCACGCACTGGGGCGACCGGTTCGTGGTCGTGACGAACCTCGGCGCCGAGGACTTCCGCATCATGTCCGCTCCGCTGGACGCGCCGGGTGACTGGACGGAGCTGGTACCGCACGTGCCGGGCCGGCGGATCACCGAGGCGCAACCGTTCGCCGATCACCTGGTGATCCACGAGTGGTCCGACGCACAGACACGGCTGCGGATCCTGTTCCGCGACGGCAGCACGCGCATCGTCGAGATGGACCCCGAGCCACACGTCGTCCACATCGGCGCGAACCCCGAGTGGCAGGCCACATCCGTCCGGTTCGGCTACGAGTCGTTCACCGTCCCGTCGAGCGTGTACAGCGAAGACGTACGCACCGGTGAGCGCACGCTGCTGAAGCAGACGGCGGCACCGAACACCGACCTTGCGCAGTACATCGCGACGCGTGAGTGGGCGACCGCAGACGACGGCACGAAGGTCCCGGTCGATGTGGTGCGTCGCGCTGATCTCGAACCGGACGGCACGCATCCATGCCTCGTGTACGGCTACGGTTCCTACGAACACGCCATCGAGCCGACCTTCAATCCCGCTCGGTTGTCGTTGCTCGACCGCGGCGTCGTGTGGGCGCTCGCGCATCCGCGGGGCGGGGGTGAACTCGGCCGGCGCTGGTACCTCGACGGGAAGTTACTGAACAAGCGCAACACTTTCACGGACACCATCGCGTGCGCCGAACACCTGCAGACGACCGGCTGGGCCGCGCCGAACCGCACCGCGATCCGCGGACGGTCGGCCGGTGGACTGTTGGTCGGCGCGTGCGTGACCATGCGTCCGGATCTGTTTGCCGCCGCCCTCGCCGAGGTGCCGTTCGTCGATGTCGTGAACACGATGAGCGACGTGACCCTGCCGCTGACGGTCACCGAGTGGGAGGAGTGGGGCGATCCCCGGTCCGAACCGTGGGCCAGCTACATGCGCGGCTACTCGCCCTACGACAACACCGCCAAGGCTGACTACCCGGCGCTGTACGTGACGGCCGGGCTCAACGACCCGCGCGTCAGCTACCACGAACCGGCGAAGTGGGTGGCCAAACTCCGGGCGACCCGCACGAACGACCCGCTCTTGGTGTTCCGCTGTGAGATGGGCAGTGGGCACGGCGGCGCGAGCGGCCGGTACGAGCGGTGGCGCGAGGAGGCTTGTGCGCTCGCCTTCGTCCTGGCCACCATCGGCTGAATCCCGCATTGCTGCGGGAGTCGGCGTCGGCGACCATGGACGCGTGGAACGCGTGGCCGTGTCTGACGGCAAGATCACCGAGACGCGGGATCCGCGCAAGGTGTTCCGGTTCAACGCTGCGGCACGCTCCGACGTCGGCGGGATCCGCGACCACAACGAGGACTACGCGTTCGCCGGCAGCAACCTGATCGCGGTCGCCGACGGCGTCGGCGGAAACGTGTTCGGCGAGGTCGCCAGCGAGATCGTGACCACCGCCATCGGCTACCTGGACGACCGGATCTACAAGTTCGCCCCGGAGGAGGAGCTGCGCGAAGCCGCCGAGTACGCGAACTTCCGGTTGCAGGTGGCGATCGAGAAGAACCACGACCTGCTCGGCATGGCGACGACACTGACCGCGCTGCGCCTGGACGGGTCGTCGGTCGTCGTGTTGAACGTCGGCGACTCGCGCGCCTACGGCGTGCGGGACGGATCGTGGCTGCGCGTCACGCGGGACGACTCCTACGTCCAGGAGCTGGTCGACGCCGGGCACCTCACCGACGACGAGGCGCTGCACCACCCGCAGCGGTCCATCGTGCTGCAGGCGCTCAGCGGCGGGGCGTTCACGCCGACCGTGGCGGTACGCGACGTCCAGGCCGGCGACCGCTACCTGGTCTGCACCGACGGGCTCAGCGACTACGTCGCGGAGTCGCTGATCGGCGAGATCCTTTTGACAGCGTCGACGACCCTCGAGTGCTGCGATGCGCTGCTCGAAGCCGCACTCGCGGTGGGTGGTCCGGACAACATCAGTTGCGTCGTCGCCGATGTCATTGCGCTCTAGTCACCCCACGAAATCGCCTGGAAAGCGTGGCGATTCCGCGAGGACCCCGACTAGTGCAGTACGGCGCGGACGTCGTCGTCGGTGGGCAGCCGACCCCGCGCGCCGGCGCCGGTGGTCGACAGTGCGGCCGCCCGCACCGCGTAGGTCACCGCGTCCGCCAGCGCTTCGCCCGTGGCCAAGGCCACGCACAACGCCCCGCAGAAGCAGTCGCCGGCCCCGGTCGTGTCGTGCACCGACACCGTCGGGGGAGTGACGAGCGACCAATCGCCCGAGGCCGGTACGACGAGTGCGCCGCGTTCGCCCAGAGTCACCACGACATCGCGGTCGGTCACTGATCGGGCGAGCTTCGCGATCGCTTCCGGTGATCCGTCCGAGGAAGGCACCCCGGCGAGCCGCAGGAGTTCCCACTCGTTCGGCACGAGCACGTCCACCTGCGCGAGCAGTTCGGCCGGCAGCTCGCCCGGCGACGGCGCGGGGTTCAGCACGACGCGTCCGCCGGCGTGCGCGGCCGCGGCGACCACCGCCTCCAGCGGGATCTCCAGCTGCGCGAGCACGACCGCCGCCGACGCCACCGCGTCGACGGTCACGTCTGTCGCTTCGACCAGGCCGTTCGCCCCGGGTGCGACCACGATCAGGTTCTCTCCGCTGCCTGCCTCGACGGCAACCGTCGCAGTGCCGGTGGGTGCCACGCTCCGGGTCACTCCGGACACGTCGACACCGCGGTCCCGAAGATCGTCGATCAACAAGGTTCCTGATGAATCGTCGCCGACCCGACCGATCATCGCGACGGACGACGACAGTGCGGCGGCAGCAGCGGCCTGGTTGGCGCCCTTGCCGCCCGGCAGCGACGCCACGGACGTGCCGACCACCGTCTCGCCCCGTCCGGGCAACGACGTGACGCCGACGACCAGGTCGAGGTTCAGGCTGCCGACGACCGTGACGGCGGGCACCGGTCAGTTGCCCCAGTCGTCGTTCACCGTGGCTGCGTCGGCGATGCGGAAGCGTCCGCCCGGCTTCAGGCCACCGGTCGGGGAACCCATCGTCACGACGTGCTTGCCGAACTTCTGCACCAGCGGGCGTCCGACGTCGCGCTTGAGCCACAGCCGCAGCAGGTGCCGTCGGCGCTCCTTCTCCGGGAAGTCGACGTAGCTCGTGCGCGAGTGCAACGCGGCGTAGTTGAGCAGCCATTGCACGTCACCGGGCTGGAAGTCCATGTCGATGGCCAGCCCGGGCTCCTGCGAGATCTCGTCGAACAGGTTGAGCACCTCGGCCTGCTCGGGAGTCAGTCGCGGCACCTCGGGGTAGTCCTGCGCCGAGAAGACCATCGAGTTCCCGGCGTAGGTGCTGAAGATGCCATCGACGAAGCTCACGATCGGCGAACTGTAGGTCAGTTCGGGCGAGTCCGGGTCCTGCTTGCGCCAGTCCCAGTGGAACGGCTCGAGCAGCAGCGGCGCGAGGTCGGGGCGGCGCCGGACGATCTCGTTGTAGATCGTGGTGCCACTGACCAGGCTCGACGCGCCGCCGTCCTTGGCGCCGCGCAGGCACATCAGCGCGACCACGTCGGAGCTGTCGGAGTGGAACGGCAGCCGATCGCGCACCCGCGAGGGCACCGCGGTCGGGTCTTCGAGGGTCTTGTTCGACGTCGCGACCACATGGTCGAGCAGATCGCCCATCTGGTTCTGCCCGATCGGCCGGCCGAGGTGCAGGCCCATGACGAAGAAGATCGCGGCCGCCATCGTGTCGCCGTATTCCTCGGTGCGCAGCCCGCGGACGAGGATGAAGCCGCGTCCGGCGTCGAGCTGCCGCGCGCACTCCTCGTTCAGCGCGGCGCACGCCGGAATCGGGTAGTCGGCGGCAGTGACGGTGCGCAGGTCCGGGTCGTCGGCGACGAAGCGACGCCCGGCCTCCTCGAGGTCGGCGCGCTCGGCATCGCTTAGCTCGTAGATCCACTCGGTGGTCTTCGACAGCTCGTCCCCGCGCCAGGCGGACGGGCCGGAAATAGGTGACAGGTCGACGGTCTGGCTCATGCACACTCCCGCAGAATCGCAGCCAAAGCTGGTTGCGTCAGGCTATGCGGGCCGCTCGGCCGTAGTCAACAGCCGAGACACCGTCTCGCAGAATGCTCATGGCGGGACTGCGCGTCAGCCGGCGAACGCGCGCACCGACTGCCCGTGCACCCCGGGCTCGCTATGGAACAGGCCGCTCTTGGAGGTGATGAACAGCTGGTCGAGATCGACGCCGCCGAAAGCCATCGAGGTCGCTTCGGCATCGTCGATCTCTATCACCGATTCCAGCTCACCGTCCGGTCCGTAGCGGTGCACGGCCGCGCCGCCCCAGAGAGCCACCCAGACGCCGCCCTCGGCGTCGACGACGAGCCCGTCGGGATGGCCCAGCTCGCCAGGAATGCTGACGAATTCGCGACGGTCGTGCAGACCGCGGTCCCGGTCATAGGCGAACCGGTCGACCCGGCCGGTGAGCGTGTCCGCGTAATATGCGGTGCCGCCGTCCGGCGTCCAGTCGAGGCCGTTGGACAGCCCGAGCCCGTCGAGCTCGCGGGTCACCGACCGATCGGGCGCCATCCGGTACAGCACACCGTCGCCCGCGACCTCGTCGTAGCGCATCGAGCCGCACCAGAACCGTCCGTCGGGGTCGCAACCGCCGTCGTTGAAGCGGAGGGCGGGATCGGTCCAGAGCTCTGGCAACACGTCGACGGCCGATCCCCATCCGTCCGCGAGCGCGAACCCGCGTTCCAGCGCGATGGCCACACCGCCGTTCGCGCGTGGCCGGATGGCGCCCACGCGGGGACCGACATGCCAGTGTTCGATCGCGTCATCGTCGAGGCGCAGCAGGTCACCGGCGAGGATGTCGACCCAGCGCAGCTCGCCCCAGGCCGCGGACCAGACCGGCCCTTCGCCGAGCCTCGTACCGCGGGCGAGTTGCTCGGCGCGCATCAGCGATCGCCCACGAACCGGTCCGGCAACCCGGCGACCGTGCCGGCGACGCGCGCCCCCGGCCGTCGGTACGGGTGCTCGGCCGCGATCTCCTCGACCAGGTCGATGCCCAGTCCTGGACCGTCAGGTACCGCGATCATGCCGTCCACGACCTCCAACCTACGGGTGCCCAACGCCGACCACGCAGGCGCGAGATGCAGCGGGTACTCGATCGCCCGGATGGACGCGACCGTGGCCGCGAGCGTGACGTTGGCCGCCAGTGACACCGGGCCGGCGCAGACGTGCGGCACCACCCGCGCGCCGTAGTAGGCGGCAAGGTACGCGATCTCGCGGGACTCGGCGATGCCGCCGCTGATCGACGCGTCGGGTTGCAGCACCGTGACGCCCGCGGCCAGTGCGTCGAGGGCGTCCGCACGCCCGTACAGGTGCTCCCCGTAGGCGATCGGGACGGGCGAACCCGCCGCCAAGGTTTTGATGGCCGCTCGCGCCGACTGCGGAACGGGCTCTTCGAACCAACGCACCCCCAGCTCGGCCAGGCGGCGAGCGATCTCGAGCGCGGTCGGCACGGTGTAGGTTTCGCTGCCGTCGACCATGAGCTCGACGTCGTCGTCGAGCAGCCCGCGCAGTTCCGCCAGCGTGCGCAGGTCGCGCTGCCAGTCCGGGCCGGTGCGCACCTTCGCCATGCGTACGCCGCGATCGAGCACGGGCGCGAGCAGGTCGGCGTGGAACGACGCCGGGCCTTCTTCCAGGAACGTCGACGACGCGTAGACGGCCACGCGGTCACGCACCTGGCCGAGCAGCTCGGCGACCGACCGTCCGGCCGCCTTGGCGACGAGGTCCTGGAGCGCGATCTCGACCGCGCTTCGGGCCTGCACCGCGACCCACTGGTCGCCGAGGCGGCGCCGGGTCGCCAGCCGCAACCGGTCGCTCAGTGGCGCGACCGCGACGACCTCCGCGTCGATCAGCAGCGGGGCGAACGCATCGTCCACGACTGCCGCAAGCACACCCGCGTAATTGCAGCCGTAGCTGTCACAGGCCTCGCCGTAGCCGATCAGGCCGGTGTCGGTCTCGACCCGTACGAAGCAGAAAGACATGGGCTCGCGGCCGAGTGGGAAGGTCACCGGAATCGCGCGGACGGAGGCGATGCGCACGGGACGGACTATGACATGGATTTGCCATGCGAGACACCGTCTCATTTGCTGAAATCTCTGCTAGCGTCCGACCATGACCGTCTCGTTCCCGGCAGATCCACCGGAACTGGAGCACTTCGACGGCGAGAAGGCGCCATGGATGTCGGGCTTCAGCGCCGAGTACGCGGCCTTCCTGCAGAAGCATGTCGACCGCGATCTCCAATACATCCCCGACCGCGTCCTCGCCCTGCTCGCCGCGTCGGACGCGATCGTGCAGAACATGCAGATCACGCAGCTCGAGCACGGGCTCGAGACCGCCACCATGGCCGAGCGTGCCGGCATGACCATCGACGTCGTCGTGGCTGCGCTGTGCCACGACATAGGCAAGGTCGTGTCGACACCGAATCACGCAGCCATCGCCGCTGAGATGATCAAGCCGTTCGTGGATCCGGACGCGTACTGGATGGTCAAGGTCCATCAGGACTTCGAGGGCATCCACTACCTGGGCTACATGGGCATCGATCCGATGATCCGGCTGCAACACCGCGACCACCCCGCTTACGACCTCGCCGAACAGTTTGCGGACGAGTGGGACGAGAAGGCGTTCGACCCCGACTACAACTACGAGCCGCTCGAGCACTTCGAACCGATGGTCCGCGGGGTGTTCTCGCGCATGCCACGGCTGCCTGAGCATTGGGCGGCAGCCCGTCAGACCGTCACTGCAGAATAGGCGCGGTGACTGCCAGCAACGTCGGGCTGCGTTCCGAACGCGGGCCGCTCCTGCTCGCGCTGATGCTCTCGACCGGCCTGGTCGCGATCGACGCCACGATCATCGCCACGGCCGTCCCGTCCATCGTCACGGACATCGGCGGATTCACCGAGTTTCCGTGGCTGTTCTCGATCTATCTGCTGGCACAGGCGGTCACGACACCGATCTACGGCAAGCTCGCCGACCTGTTCGGTCGCAAGCCGGTGATGCTGCTCGGCATCGGCTTCTTCCTGGCCGGCTCGATCATGTGCGGCGTCGCGTGGAACATGGTCATGCTGATCGTGTTCCGCGCTGTGCAGGGATTGGGCGCGGGTGCGGTCTTCCCGATGTCGATCACGATCGTCGGCGACATCTACACCGTCGAAGAACGAGCGCGGGTGCAGGGCTACCTCGCCAGCGTGTGGGGCATCAGCGCGTTCGTCGGCCCTACGCTCGGCGGCGTGTTCAGCGAGTACGTGAGCTGGCGATGGATCTTCTTCATCAACATCCCACTGGCGCTGCTCGCCGGCGCCATGATCGAGCGCCGGTTCCACGAGAAGGTCACGCGGTCCCGTCCGAAGATCGACTACGTCGGTGCCACCGTGCTGACCACCGGTCTCACCCTGCTGATCCTCGGCATTCTCGAAGGCGGGCAGGCGTGGTCGTGGGGCTCGGTGCAGAGCGTCTTTATCCTCACCATCGGCGCGGTGCTGCTGATCGCGTTCGGAGCTGTCGAGCGGCGTGCGGCCGATCCGGTGCTGCCGACGTGGGTGGTGCACCGGCGGCTGCTGGTGACGAGCAGTCTCGCATCCTGCGGGATCGGCGCCATCGTGCTCGGGCTCAGCTCGTACATCCCGACCTATGTGCAGGGCGTGCTCGGCACCGGCCCGGTCGTTGCCGGGTTCGCGCTCGCCACGCTCACGATGGGCTGGCCGATCGCCTGGCTCGCAGGCGGGCAAGGTGTACCTGCGGATCGGCTTCCGACTGTGCAGCCTGATCGGTGCGGTGGTAGTCCTGGCCGGGGCCGCACTGTTGTTGCTGCTCGGTCCGGGCTCGCCGGTCGCCGAGGTCGGCGTGTTCTGCTTCGTGATCGGCATCGGCATGGGCCTGAGCGCCACGCCCTCGCTGGTCGCGGCCCAGTCGAGTGTGGGCTGGCAGGAGCGCGGCGTCGTCACCGGTGCGAACATGTTCTTCCGCTCGATGGGCAGCGTGGTCGGCGTCGCGGTGTTCGGTGCGATCGCCAACAGCAGCCTGCGGTCAGCGACGCTGAACCACTCGATCCATGACGTCTATCTCGCGGTCGTGGTCGTCGCGGCGCTGACCGTGGTCGCAGTAGCGATGATGCCGCGCGATCGTCACGTGCGGCAGCCGACGAGCTCCGGTTCAGCCGCGTCCGGTTCCGCAGCGGCCGGCTCGACCACCGGTGCCGGCGTTGATTCGGAGAGCGCCAGCACCGCCAGCGCCAGTAACACAACGCCGGCGCCGTAGACGTAGGCCACGTGCAGCAGTCCGAAGTGGACGGCGGCGAACCCGGCGATCACGGCGGGAATCGAGAACGCCAGGTAGCCCACCACGTAGACGGCCGCGAAGAACTCGCCGCGTTCGTGCGCAGCCGGTAGCACCGACACGGTGCGGATCGAGCCGCTCATCGACGCGCCTAGGCCGAGCCCGCCGAGCGCCGAGCCGAGCACGAACACCGCCAACGATCCGACGTGCAGCCCGGTGAGGGTGACGCCGATGCCGACGATGAGGCCGATGGCGCCAAGGCTGTTGCTGCGGGCCGGGGAGACATCGCGCAGCGCGAACCCGGACAACGTGCCGGCCAGGCACACGATCACCACGATCAGTCCGGACTCGAAGTGGTTCCGGATTCCGAACTGCGCGGCGGTCAGCGACACCAGCAGCGACAGGGTGAGGCCCATCTGTGCCCACGGCGCGAACAGCGACGGAGTCGCGCGCAGGAAGGAGCGGCGCACCGGGGCGGATACCCGCACCCGCGGTACCAACGAGGCGAGCGCGCCGTCGCGCCGCTCATCGGATTCGTGGGCGAACGCGAACATGATCACGAGCACGGCCAGCGCTGCGCCCACGACTACGAACACGAGCACCGTGGGGTTCGGCGCGTACTGGGCGAACGCGCCGGCGATCAGCGCGCCGAGGCCCAGACCGATGCTCGGGATCAGCGCGTTCAGGAGACCGGCCAGTCGTTCGCGCCCCGTCGGGGCGAGGCTGACGATGCCGGCGCTGAGCGTGCCGATCGACGCGCCGGCCGCGAGGCCCTGCATGATGCGGGCGACGTACAGCCAGGCGAGTCCGTCCGCTTCGGCGAACACGATCATCGCCGCGGTCAACAGGGCGAGCGCACCGATCAAAACCCGGCGACGGCCGATGTAGTCGCTCAACCCACCCACGGTGAGCAACGAGACCAGCAGTGCGACCGCGTACACGCCGAACACGACGGTCAGAGTCGAGGTGGGGAAGTGCCACTCGGCCTGGTACACGACGTACAGCGGCGACGGCGTGCTCGCCGAGATCATCAGCGTGAGGTACGCCGTGACGACGATCCAGAAGGTGGCGGTACGGGACAACGTCATGATTGGGCTCCGAGCAGCTGGTCGAGCACGGTGAAGAATTCGTCCATCGGCAGGGCGGACTTGCAGACCTTGGTGCGGGTGATCACGCCCTCCCAGGCGTTGGTCAGGAACGGGCCGAGGACGCCGGGATCGAGGTGGGCGGCGAGTTCGCCGCGCTCCTGGGCGAGTCGCAGCAGCTCGGTGGTCGCGGCGCTGCGGTAGTCGAGGCTTGCCTGCACCTCGGCGCGCACGTCCGGGTTGAGATCGGCGAGCTCGGTGCCCATGTTGCCGATCAAGCAGCCGCGGGTGTAGCTGCGTTCGGCCAGCACGTCGCGCATGACCTCGAAGCGGTACCGCAGCCGCGCGAGCGGCGCCTTGTCGGCGTCGTCGGTGGTGCGCCAGACCGAGCGCTGTTGGTACTGCTGCAGGGCCTCGACCGCGAGGGCGTCCTTGCTGGCGAAGTGGTTGTAGAACGAGCCCTTCGGGACGCCGGCGGCCTTGGTGATGTCGTCGACCGAGCAGTTGTGGAAGCCGCGGGTGTGGAACTGGTCCAGGGCTGCTTCGACGAGCTGGGGACGGACGCTGGCGCGAGGCATGCGAGTAATATGACCAGTCGTCTTAGCCTTCACAACAAGACGTGACGAGCTTCACCGTGACGCGCAGCCGGATCCCTCCTGTGGACAGCGAGCGGCTTCGTCCGAGGTGCACGGCACCATGAGAACCATGTCGAGCACCGTGTCCGATCTGCGCGCAGCCGCCCAAGGCCACCTGACCCGGCTCGCCGGCCCGTCCGCCGTGCTGCGTGACGACCAGTGGGCGGCCATCGACGCGCTGGTGGCGCAACGCCGCAAGGTTGTCGTTGTGCAGCGCACCGGGTGGGGCAAGTCGGCGGTCTACTGGATCGCGGCCGGGCTGCGGCGCGCCGCGGGGTCCGGGCCCGCGCTGGTCATCTCGCCGCTGCTAGCGCTGATGCGTGACCAGGTCGCCGCGGCCACCCGGTCGGGGCTCTCGGCCGTCACGCTCAACAGCGCGAACATCGACGAGTGGTCCGAGATCGAGGCACGGATCGTCGCGGACGAAGTCGACGTACTGCTCATCTCGCCCGAGCGGTTGAACTCGGCCGGGTTCCGCGCCCGGGTGCTGCCCGAGCTCGCGCCGCGCATCGGCCTGCTGGTCGTCGACGAGGCGCATTGCGTGTCCGACTGGGGCACCGACTTCCGTCCCGACTATCGCCGCATCCGGGACGTGCTCGCCGGTCTTCCTGACGGCACGCCCGTCCTCGCCACCACGGCGACCGCGAACGACCGCGTGAGCACCGATGTCGCCGCCCAACTCGGCACGGACACCTTGACCCTGCGCGGCTCGCTCGACCGCGAAAGTCTCGCGCTGTCGGTGGTTCGGCCGCCCGACCTGCCGAGCGCGTATGCGTGGATCGCCGACGCGCTCGCCACCGAGGCGCTGCGCGGGTCCGGGCTGATCTACACACTGACTGTCGCGGAGACGACCCGGTTGGCCGGTTTCCTTGCCGACCGCGGCCTCGAGGTGGCCGCCTACTCCTCCGCGACGCCGACCGACGAGCGGGCCCTGATCGAGAAGCGGCTGCTCGCGCACGAGCTGCGCGCGGTCGTCGCCACCTCGAGCCTCGGCATGGGGCTCGACCACCCGACGCTCGGCTTCGTCGTCAACCTCGGCGCGCCGCCCTCGCCGATCGCGTACTACCAGCAGGTGGGCCGGGCGGGCCGCGCCCTCGACCACGCGCACGCCGTCCTCCTGCCCACCGCCGCCGACGAGAAGATCTGGGCGTTCTTCGACTCCACGGCGTTCCCCACCGAGGATCGCGTTCGCCGCGTGCTCGACGTGCTCGCCGACGGGCCGGTCTCGTTACCCCGGCTGGAAGCCGACTCCGGGCTGCGCCGCACCCGACTCGAGACGTTGCTGAAGGTGCTCGATGTCGACGGCGCCGTGGAGCGCGTCGACGGCGGGTGGGTGAGCACCGGCCGATCGTGGACCTACGACGCCGCGCGACACGAGGCGATCGCCGCCGCGCGGCGTCGCGAGCAGCGGGCAATGCTGCGCTACGAACGCGCCGAGACCTGCCTCATGCGACAGTTGCGGGCCGAACTCGACGACCCCACCGACTCCGACTGCGGCCGCTGCGCCGTGTGCACCGGGCAGGTGCCGCTCGACCATGCGGTGCCGGAGACGGTCCGCGCGGCGCTCACGCACTTGCGCGCACACACGGTCGTGATCGAGCCACGGAAGATGTGGCCGGCCGGCGCCCCGCGCCGCGGCAAGATCGCCGAATCGGTGCGTGCCGAGCCGGGTCGGGCGCTCGCCCTCGCCGAAGATCCGGCCTGGCTGGAGCTGGTCTCTGCCGCGCTCGGTGTCGACGCCCCGGTTCCCGCCGACGTGTTCGACGGCGTGGTCGGCCTGCTGTCCCGGTGGGGATGGCCGGCCGGCCGCCCGTCCTGGGTCACCTGGGTGCCGTCCCGTGCCCACGGCACGCTGCTGTCCGATCTGGCGCAGCGGCTGGCCGCGCTCGGGCGCATGACGGTCGCCGCGCCGCTGCGCGCGGACGGTGCCGGCCTGCAGAGTGACGCCGCCACCAACGTCGAGTCGGCCCGGCTGGCACTGGACCGGCTGGCGGTCGGCGATGCCGTCCCGTCCGGACCGGTACTGCTGCTCGACGACACGATGCGCAGCGGATTCACCCTCACCACTGCGTCCGTGCTGTTGCATGAGGCGGGATCGGGGCCGGTTTATCCGCTCGTCCTGCACAAGACGTTCTGACTTTTCTGCTTACGATTGGGGCCACCTAGGCTTCGGGGAGGCCGAGATGGGCCTCGTCGAGCGGCTGGACCGGTATCAGCGTCGGCACAGTCGTGCCGGGTTGCCGATCGCCGTCGTCTACAAGTTCATCGACGACCAGGGCACGTACCTTGCCGCGATCATCACCTACTACGGCATCGTCTCGCTGTTTCCGCTCCTGCTGTTGCTTTCGACGATTTTGAATTTCGTCCTCGAAGGGGAGCCGGAACTGCAGCAGCGGGTGCTCGACTCCGCGCTCGGCCAGTTCCCCGTCGTCGGTGATCAACTCAAGGACCCGAACGGCATCACCGGCAGCGGCATCGCGCTCGCTGTCGGCATCATCGGCACGATCTACGGCGGTCTCGGTGTTGCCCAGGCCGCGCAGAACGCGATGAACACGATCTGGCGGGTGCCGCGCAACGAACGTCCCAATCCGCTGCAAAGTCGGCTGCGCAGCGTCTTGCTGTTGCTGGTCGTCGGACTGTCGATCATCGGCACCACGATCCTGTCCGCACTCGGCAGCAACGCCAATGCGTTCGGCGTCGGGATCGGGATCGGGATCAAGATCTTGCTGATCCTGCTCGCACTGGCCGTGAACTCCGCGGTGTTCACCCTCGGCTTCCGCGTCGCCACCGCGCGAGAGATGCCGTGGCGCTGGACCTTCCGCGGTGCGATCGCGGCTGCGGTCGCTTGGCAGTTGCTGCAGTACTTCGGCACCGCCTACGTCGGATCGGTCGTGAAGCACGCCAGCGAGACGAATTCGGTGTTCGCTTTTGTGCTCGGCCTGATCGCGTGGATCTATCTCGAGTCGTTCGCCGTCGTGCTGGCCGTCGAGTACAACGCGGTGCGCGAACTCAAGCTGTACCCGCGCTCCCTGCTGACGCCGTTCACCGACCACGTCGACCTGACTCGCGCCGATCAGCGCGCCTACACGGGTCAGGCGAAAGCCCAGCAGGCAAAGGGATTCCAGGACATCAGCGTCACGTTCGACAAGCCGCAGAAGCCGCCTGATCAGCGATCCGGCGTCTGATCGATTCGCACATACCGATACGGCCCGCGCACGCCGTCGTGCTGCACGAGAGCGGCGCAGCCGGCCCGCAGGTTGTGGCAAACCACGTGCCGTCCACCGTGCGCACGGAAGTCGAGCCGCGACGGGTAGTAGAACGAGAAGGCATTGCCGTCATGGGACGGGTCGACACCGGCCTCGATGCGATCGTGGCGCCACCGCGAACTCAGTAGCCGGCGATCCGCGGACCGCTGATGCTTCAGGTACTTGTCGAACCACGCCACGGTGTACCAGTTGCTGATGTCCGGACCGCGCAGCGAGGCGCCGAAGGCCTGGTTGGGGATGTAGCTGAAGTCCAGGTGCGACCCGCCGCGGATGATGATCTCGCCCGTGTCGACGCCGGCCTTGCTGTATCGCATCGACCACACCGACTTGGCCTTCGGGTCGGGTTCTGAAGTGTTCGGCGTCGGCGGCAGTCCGTAGTCGGCGGAGATGCCGAGCGCGGGCGTGTGGATCCGCACCGTCCGTCGCGCCGCGGGATTCGCCGGGCAGCCCTGCTCGCCGAGGCTGCGGCCCTTCGTCCCGGGCACCGATCCGGACGTCGGACCCGGACCACCGAGGTTGTCCCACGCGACGATCGCCTTCACCCGCCGGTCCCACTGCCCGATGTAGCTGACACCGGCGGCGCCGTACGAGTGCCCGGCCAGGCCGATCGCGGACCGGTCGATCAGCTTCCAGAACGGGTTGTACGCGGTATCGAGCCGGGCGCGCACCCGCCGGTTCTGCTTGGCCGCGTGGCTCGTCCCCGTCGAGCAACTCGGCATCGGCCGGTAGTGGTGCTTCGGGGTGGACAGGAAGAAGTCCAGCGCATCCTCGGTGCCGTCGTAGAACGGACGACCGTCCGACTGCGCGGGCACGCCTTCCATCCGGTCCGGCCCGACACCGAACGTGTCGCTCTGGCCCTGCCCCTGCGGATCGAACGTCAGGACGACGTAGCCCGCCTTCGCCAGGGTCTGCGCGGCGAACCAGTAGAGCTGTTCATCGGCCTGCACCGATCCGTCGGTGATGACGACGCCGGGACGGACGGCCGGGCCGGACCTTGTCGCCCACACGTGACCCGACAGCGTCGCACCGTCACGGGCGGTGAACAGCACCTTGCGCACCATGCCGTAGTGCTTCGGGCCCCAGTTGTACAGACGGACGTCGCCGGCACACCCGTTCTGCAGCGACCAGCACAGGTTGTTGGTGAAGAACCGGTCCGGGTCGTCGGCCTGGGCCTTGACCGCCGCAGCGAAGTTGGCGGCGCCGACCGTCGCCAACCGCTGCTGATATGCAGGCGTGTCGTACTCGGCCTGGCGCTCCTGGGTGATCGCGAAGTTCTTCGCTTCACGTGCCGGGTCGAACGTGGATGCTGCGCCGACCGGCGCCGCGACGGCGACCAGGCACAGGGCAACGGTGGACGCGGCGGCAAACAGGCGCATCCACTGATCCTCAGATGATCAGGGAACCTCCGCAAATCGGGGCCCCGGCACCTGTCCCGCGGTCAGTTCGCGGCGGTGACCAGGTCGGACACCACGTCCTGGACGAGGTCCGGGCGCTCGAGGTAGGCGAAGTGGCCGCATCCCCGAAGGACGGTGAGGCGCGCAGCGGGCATGGCATCGGCGATCCGCGCCGCCATGTCCAACGGGACGATGTCGTGCTCGCCGTGCAACACCGAGGTCGGGATCGGCAGCGCGGCCAGCGCGGGCACGAGGTCGTAGCCGGCAGTGTTTCCCCAGGTCTGGGCGTAGAGCTGTTCTTCGATCGCTCGGGCGAGGCACACGCCGGAAGCGGTGAAGTGCACGCGCAACCGTGCGACGAGCCGGTCGAGATCCTCCGGTCGCAACGCGCTGCGGAAGTGCTCGCGGTAGTACTCGGTTTCCGCATCCGGATCGCCGGCCTGGAATGCGGGGGTGGCCGCGAGCTGCGTCATCCGCTCGCGCTCGGATTCCGTGCGGCCGGCCCGCCGCGCTTCGAACAGCCGCTCGGCCTCCACGGCCGAGGCCGGAGCAGTTCCCAACAGGATGAGGTGCGAGACGCGCGCCGGGTGCGCGATGGCGTACTCCATGGCCAGCACGCCGCCCCAGGAGTGTCCCAGCAGCGCCACCGCGGCAAGGCCGACGTAGTCGATGAGCCGATCGAGGTCCGCGATCTCGGACGCGATGCTGACGTCCTCCGGCTGCACACCCTCGGCGGACCGACCGCGTCCGCGCTGGTCGTAGTAGATCAGTCGGCACCTGTCGGCCAGCTCGTCCAGTTCGGGCAACAGGTAGGTGTGGTCGAAATCCGGCCCGCCGTGCAGCACGAAGATCGGCGGCCCGGTGCCGATGTCGCGCACGTACAACTGCGCGCCGCCGACCGGCACGTGCTGCACTCGCGCAACTTGTGACATGGGCCCGCGCCGCCCCGTCCGTCGTCCGGCTGACAGTGGTCAGTTTCTCGCACAGTGGTCAGTTGCAACTAACCACTGTGCGCTGAAACTGACCACTGTCAGCCGTGGGGTGCACGGACCGCGGCTACTTCAGGTGGCGGTCGAACCAGTCGACGATCGCGTCGAACCGGGCGACACGATGACTCGGCAGACCCGAGCGCGACAGTTCGTGTCCCTCGCCGGGGAACAACAGCATCTCGACCTCGGCATTGCGGTTACGCAGCGCTACATAGAGCCGCTGCGCCTGCTCGATCGGGCACCGCCAGTCGTGCTCGGAGTGAATGATCAGCAGCGGCGTGGTGATCTTGTCGGCGTACGTCAGTGGGCTCTGCTGGTGCTGGTTCTCCACCTCCGGCCCGTACAGGTCGTCGGCGAAACCCCAGCCGATGTCGCTCGAGCCGGTGAAGCTGTCGATCGCGTTGACCGCGCGCTCGCTGACCGCCGCCTTGAACCGGTCGGTGTGCCCGACGATCCACGACGTCATGAAGCCCCCGTGCGATCCGCCGAGCACGCCGACGCGGTTCTCGTCCAGTTCGGGACGGGCGAGCGCGTCGTCGAGCAACGCGTACAGATCGGCGCTGGACCGTTCGCCCACGTCGCCGCGGATCCACGCGCCGTACGCCGCGCCGTAGCCGGACGAGCCGCGCGGGTTGGTGTAGACGACGGCGTACCCGGCGCCCGCATAAACCTGTGCCTCGTCGAACAGCGACCAGCCGTACTGCGCGAACGGCCCGCCGTGGATCATCAGCAACACCGGATGCGGCCCGTCGCTCTCGGGCGTCACGAGGAAGCCGTGCAGCTGCTGGCCGTCGGGTGCAGACGAGGTCAACTCGGTGATCCGCAGCGGGGTCGCGTGCTCGCGCAGCCGGGCGGCGAAGTCGGTCAGCCGGTGCACGTCCCGGTCACGCACCACGCCGAGCTCGCCGACCGTCTGGTCGTCCTGGTAGCAGACCGCGATCGTGTCGCCGGCCTTGCCGAAGCCGGTGAGCATGCGTTGCCCGGTCGACAGGGTCGTGGGCTCGGTGCCGTCGAGCGGCACCGAGATCAGGTCGTTGGCGCCGCGGTTCTCGTACAACGCGAGCACCCGCTCGCCGTCGATGACGAACTCGGCCTCGGTGATGTTGATCCGCTCCGCATCGGTGAGCCGGGTCGCCGCGCCGCCCGGCACGACCGACACCGAGTACAGGCCGTCCTGGGTCGCGAACCAGTTCCGCCCGCCCGGACCGGCGTCGCCGCCCCGGAACACGATCGTGTCGCCCTCGGCGGTGAACTTGGGACCGGCGACCCACAGCGTCGACTCGGTCACCTGACGGAGGTCGCTGCCGTCGGGACGGACGACGAACACGTCCGCGTTGAGGTTGTGCTCGCGGTTCTCGTGCCGCGCGGACACGAAGGTGAGCCACGCACCATCCGGGCTCCATGACACGTCGTCGTTGTCGTAGTCGCCGCTGGTCACCTGGCGCGGCTCGCCGCCGTCGAGATCGACGACGAACAGCTGCGAGCGCTGGTCGAGGGTGAACCCGACTCCGTCGAGGCGGTACTGCAGCCCGGTGATCCGGCGCGGGGCCTCCTTGTCGGGCGTGATCTTCTCGTCGCGCCCGTGCCTCCCCTCGTCCGGGACGCGCGTGGTGAACGCGATGGCCGTCGAGTCCGGCGACCAGCGTGGCGCGCCGGCGCCGCCGGGCAGATCGGTGAGCTTGCGCGCGTCGCCCCCCTCGGTCGGCAGCACATGCACCTGCGGCTTGCCCTCCGCCTCGGCCCGCAGGAACGCGATCCAGCGCCCGTCGGGGGAGTGGCGCGGGGCGGCGTCGTGCAAGCCGTGTGACAGCTGCCGCGGTTCGTCCGTCCCGGTGAGATCGACGAGCCACAGTTGGCTGCGGTACTCGTTCTCATCGAGGTCCGGCCGCGACGTTGCGACGACGGCGGTGCGACCATCGGGTGCGATGGACGGTGCGCCGAGGGTGACGAGGTGGGCGATGTCGGCTGGTTTCACACGTTCACCCTAAATTGATCGGCATGCGCCCTGTCGACGACCTCGCCGCGCGCGTTCGTGCGCTGTCGGCGAGCAGAGGCTGTCGCGTGCTGATCGGGATCGCGGGTGCGCCCGGCTCGGGGAAGACCACGCTCGCCGAGGCCCTGACGCGGGCGCTCGGCGGATTCCCGTACGCCGCGCACGTCCCGATGGACGGGTTCCACCTCGCCGACGTGGAACTCGACCGGCTCGGCCGCCGTGATCGCAAGGGCGCGCCCGACACCTTCGACCGCGACGGTTACCGCGCCCTGCTCGCCCGGATCGTGGCGGGGGAGACGGTGTGGGCGCCGTCGTTCGAGCGCGTGCTCGAGCAGCCGATCGCGCAAGCGATCCCGGTCGTCGAGCAGACGCGGATCGTGGTCACCGAGGGCAACTACCTGCTGCTGCCGTCATGGCACGAGGTTCGCGCGTTGTTCGACGAGGTGTGGTTCTGTCGGCAGGACGAGTCGGCGCGGATCGCGCAGTTGATCGCCCGGCACGTCGAATTCGGCAAGACACCGGACGAGGCGCGGGCCTGGGTGCTGCGCAGCGACCAGGCGAACGCCGCGCTGGTCGCGGCGTCGGCCGACGACGCAGACCTCGTGGTCGATCTCGACTGATCAGGCGCCGGCGGGCTCGGGGGGCGGCAGCAGTACCACCCGCTCGGTGACGGCGAGCGTGCGGTGTTCGGCGGCGCGGGCTTCGAGCGCGACGCAGAGTTCGAGTCGCTGCCCCGGCTCGAAACGCACGTCGCGGAACACGTGCAGCCATGCGACGGGATCGGTGCCGTCGACGACATGGACGCCCGACACGACCCGGTGCGCGCGAGCGAGTTTGGCCGTGCCGTCCGTCGGCGAGACCCATGCGATCGGGACGACGGCCACGTCGTCCGCGGCGACGGTTCGGACCAGCCGTCGCACCTTCTGCGCCGCCAGACCGGTCGCGGCAAGATCGGGTTCGGACGCGCTCACGACGGCGAGGACGGCCGCCGGGGCGACGACGACGTGATCGATGAGTACGCCGTCGATCTCGACCGCGTCGACCACGTGCCAGCCGCGCAGCCGACGAAGCACGTCGACGCTGCCGTCGACCCGTCCGGGCCGCAGGGCGGTCGGAGCACCGACAGCGCCGACGCCGATCAGGGCAGCGACCAGGCCGAGAACCAGGCCGAGGTAGCCGAAGTGCCACGACAGGACGGGGGACAGCGCGGCAGCAGCGATAAGGACTGCGGCCATGCCGACGATGCCGACGATGCGGCGTCGCGAGTGCAGGCTGCTCGGGTTGCGCTGGTTGCCCATAGCGGGGTTAACCTCCTCGACCCCCGCCGCGGATTCCTCACTCTATCCACCTCACATCAAATTCACAACGGCCCCGGGGCCTTCGCGGCCTGCCCCGCCGCCCCCCATTCCGATGAGTGGCGCGTTTCCGGGCTGAATGGCGCGAAATATCGCGCCACTCACGTCCGTAACGCGCCACTCATCGACCAAAAGGGGGGCGCGGTGGACCGGGGTGGCGCGCAGGCACCGGCGCGATCACCGCTAGAAACATGGGTATGACGCAGATCGAATCGCAGTCCGGTGCGAGCTGGCTCTCCGGGGACGAGCTCGACTCGGCCCGGGAACGACTGCCGATCGTCTACGTCGACATCGTGCCGGTGCGCGCCGACGATGCGGGCACGGTCACCGCGGTCGGGTTGCTGCTGCGGGTCGCGCACGGTCAGATCAGCCGGGCGCTGGTGTCGGGACGGGTGCTCTACCTCGAGCGGGTGCGTTCGGCGATGCTACGGCACATCGAGAAGGACCTCGGCCCGCTCGCGCTGCCGCGCGTGCCGGCGTCGCCGCAGCCGTTCACGATCGCCGAGTACTTTCCCACGCCGGGCGTGACCGCGTTCCACGATCCGCGCCAGCATGCGATCTCGCTCGCGTTCGTCGTGCCCGTGGAAGGCGATTGCGAACCGCAGCAGGACGCCCTGGAACTCACATGGTTCAGCCCTGCTGACGCCGCCGACCTCACGCTGCAGGCCGAGATGATCGGCGGGCAGGGCACGTTGCTGCGACAGGCGCTAGCGCACTGCGGCTACTGAAGCAGCCAGTTCGCGCACCCACGCCACGCACGCGTCGACGCCCGTCCCGGTACGTGCGCTGACCGCGATCAACGGAGCGCTCGGATTGACGCGGCGCAGGTTCGAGACGAACAGATCGAGGTCGACGTCGAGGTGCGGCAGCAGATCCACCTTGTTCACGAACACGACATCGGACGAGCGGAACATGACCGGGTACTTGAGCGGCTTGTCCTCGCCCTCGGTGACGCTGTAGATCATCGCCCGGGCGTGCTCGCCGACGTCGAACTCCGCCGGGCAGACCAGGTTGCCGACGTTCTCGACGAGGACGAGGTCCAGCTCGTCCAGGGGCAGCCGCACGAGCGCCGAGCGGACCATCGGCGCATCGAGGTGGCACTCGCCGCCGAACCCGTTGCCGGTGTTGACCAGTTCGACGACCGCGCCGAGTCCATCGAGCCGGTCGGCGTCGATGCTGGTCTCGATGTCGCCCTCGATGACCCCGATCCGGGTGGACGGTGCCAACGCCTGCAGCAGGGCGTGCAGCAAGCTGGTCTTGCCCGCGCCGGGTGACGACATCAGATTGACGGCGCACACGCCCGCGGCGGCGAGGTCCGCGCGGTTGTGTGCTGCGCAGTGGTCGTTCTCGTCGAAGATCCGCTCGAGCACCTCGACCCGCTCGACGCCGGTCGCATAGCCGGAGTGGTCGCCGTGGTCGTGGCTGTGGACGGTGCCGTCTTCGTGCCGGTGGAACCGTCCCACCTCACACCGCCGCCAGATCGAGCGCGGTGACCTCGAACTCGTCGCCGGCGATGACGTCGACGGCGAACGAGCCGCAACCGGCGCAGGCGAGGCTGATCGCATCGGCCATCGGCAGTGTTGTCTGGCAGTTGTTGCAGTGCAGTACGGCGTCGACCCGATCCACGTCGAGTGTCGCGCCGTCGAGATGGGTGCCTTCGGTGACCATCGCCCAGCAGAAATCGAGCGTGTCGGGCACCACCTGGCGCAACGTGCCGATCCGTAGGTGGACAGAGGCGACCTGCCGCTCGCCGGCCCGGCGGCTCACGATGTCGGCGATGGCTCCGCAGAGCGACAGTTCATGCACGATCGGGGATATCCGGACCCAGGATCCAGCTGGTCGCCACGCGTGGCTCCGCAGGCACCTCGGTGTCGTCGGGCTCCCAGCTGTCCGGTTTGTCGGTGAGGCCGAGCAGGTACGTGACCGTGCAGTCGAGCGCGGTGGCGAGCTCAGGCAGCCTGCCGACGTCGACGCCCTGCCCGTGCTCCATCGCGCTGAGCGTGCGGTTGCTGGCGCACACGCCGAGCGTCTCGAGGCGCCGCACGACGTCGTGCTGGGTCAGGCCCAGGTCGTGGCGCCGTTCGCTCATCCGGCGCGCGCAGGTCCAGTGCCGTTCACGGTGCAGGTCCTGCGCCAGTGCCATGACTCCCCCACTGCTTGGCAGATACTCTGCGCCGCCGGCACGGTTGCGTCAATCGAACACCGGTCACTCGGACATGGTGCTGAGCGGCTTCACATCGAAGTGCGCGAAGTTGTAGCACGGGCTGCCGCCGAGCAGTCGCTCGAGCTCCTCGTGCGACTCGGTGTCCATGATCCACACGCCACCGTGCGCGCCGACGATGTGGTAGCGAGCGGTGATCTTGCCTGCCTGCTCGAGGCCGGCCGCGTACGACGGCACCCTGGCGAGCGCCGTTGCCATCTCGCGCGACAGCAGGGTGAGGTCGAGCTGCCAAGTGACCAGGTACTTCACGATCCGGACGGTACGCCTGTTGCCTGAATCCGGGAATCCTGGATTCTTACAATTCGAAGAATCGCCTTGTCTTACAAGGGTTTTCACGCCTTGCGCCGATCTTGCCTCGGCGTAGAGTCCGTTTCCACAGCAGCATTCCCAGGGCTGGTCCGACGCGGGGAGTGAGGTGGCCTTCGGTGACGACGGCGGCGGAGGAGACAACTGCCAGGCATGAACAGCCGGAGGAGAGCCCGGTCCACATTCTGTGGATCAACGCCGGCCTGTCTTGTGACGGGGATTCGGTCGCGCTGACCGCGGCCACCCAACCCAGCATCGAGGAGATCGCGCTCGGCGCTCTACCGGGATTGCCGAAGATCGCCGTGCACTGGCCGCTGATCGATTTCGAGTGTGGTCCGGAACAAGGGGCGGACACCTTCATCGAGTGGTGGTACAAGGCCGAACGCGACGAGCTCGAACCGTTCGTCCTCGTGATCGAGGGTTCGATCCCGAACGAGGAACTGAACCGGGTCAACGGCGGTTACTTCTGCGGGTTCGGCAACGACCCGACCACCGGCGACGTGCGCACGACCAACGAGTGGCTCGACATCCTTGCCCCCAAGGCAACCGCGGTGCTCGCGGTCGGGACGTGCGCCACGTACGGCGGCATCCACGCCATGGCGGGCAACCCGACCGGCGCGATGGGCGTTCCCGACTACCTCGGCTGGGACTGGAAGTCCAAGGCCGGGCTGCCGATCGTCTGTGTGCCCGGGTGCCCCATCCAGCCGGACAACCTGGCCGAGACGATCGTCTACCTGCTCTACCAGGTCGCCGGTCAGGCACCGATGATCCCGCTGGACTCCGAGTTACGCCCGCAGTGGCTGTTCGGCGCGACGGTGCACGAAGGATGCGACCGCGCCGGCTACTACGAACAGGGCGACTTCGCCACTGAGTACGGCTCGCCCAAGTGCATCGTCAAGCTCGGCTGCTGGGGTCCGGTCGTGAACTGCAACGTGCCCAAGCGTGGCTGGATCAACGGCATCGGCGGCTGCCCGAACGTCGGCGGGATCTGCATCGGCTGCACCATGCCGGGTTTCCCGGACAAGTTCATGCCGTTCATGGACGAGCCGCCGGGCGGCAAGGTCTCGACCTCCGGCTCGCGTGCCTACGGACGGACCATCAGAACCTTGCGCAGGTTCACCCAGAACACGTTGAACAAGGAACCGAAGTGGCGCCAGCGCGGCCCCGAACTGAAGACCGGCTATCAGCCGAAGGGACGTTGAACCGATGACGACGACGCAGGCTCGTCCCACCCCGTCCGGGCGCAGCTCGAAGGACACCGACCTGACCGAGATGTCGTGGGATCCGATCACCCGCATCGTCGGCAGCCTCGGCATCTACACGAAGATCGACTTCAAGCAGAAGACGGTCGCGGAGTGCTACAGCACGTCGTCCGTCTTCCGTGGCTACAGCATCTTCATGAAGGGCAAGGATCCACGCGACGCGCACTTCATCACCAGCCGGATCTGCGGCATCTGCGGTGACAACCACGCCACCTGCTCGGTCTACAACCAGAACATGGCCTACGGCGTGCACCCGCCGGCGTTGGGGGAGTGGATCATCAACCTCGGCGAGGCGGCCGAGTACATGTTCGACCACAACATCTTCCAGGAGAACCTGGTCGGGGTGGACTTCTGCGAGCGGATGGTCAAGGAGACCAACCCCGCCGTGCTCGAGCGGGCCAACAACACCGAGGCGCCGCACGCCGGCGACCACGGCTACCGCACGATCGGCGACATCATGCGCGCCCTCAACCCGCTCGAGGGCGACTTCTATCGCGAGGCGTTGCAGGTCAGCCGGTGGACACGCGAGATGTTCTGCCTGATGGAAGGTCGGCACGTCCACCCGTCCACGCTCTACCCCGGTGGAGTCGGGACGACCGCGACGATCCAGCTGTTCACCGATTACCTCACGAGGTTGATGCGCTACGTCGAGTTCATGAAGCGCGTCGTGCCGCTGCACGACGACCTGTTCAACTTCTTCTACGAAGCGATCCCGGGCTACGAGAACGTCGGCCTGCGCCGCACCCTGCTCATCTGCTGGGGTGCGCTCAACGACCCGCGGCACTGCGATTTCCGCTACGAGAACATGACGAACTGGGGCCGCAAGGCCTTCGTCAGTCCGGGCGTGGTCGTCGACGGCCGGCTGGTCACCAACGACCTCGTCGACATCAACCTCGGCATCCGCATCCTGCTGGGCAGTTCGTACTACCAGGGCTGGGAGAACGAGCCGATGTTCGTCGAGCGCGACGCGCTCGGCAACCCGGTCGATCGCAACCACCCGTGGAACCAGACGACGATCCCGCAGCCGCAGAAGCGCGATTTCAGCGACAAATACAGCTGGGTGATGTCGCCGCGCTGGTTCGACGGCGTCGACCATCTCGCCGCTGACACCGGCGGCGGCCCGATCGCGCGGCTGTGGGCCACTGCGCTCGGCGGGCTGGTCGACTGCGGGTACGTCAAGTCGACCGGGCACAGCGTCGTCATCAATCTGCCCAAGACGATGAACAAGCCCGAGGTCACCTTCGAGTGGACTCCGCCGCAGTGGAGCAACGCGATCGAACGCGACCGTGCCCGGACGTACTTCCAGGCCTATGCCGCGGCCGCCGCCCTGTACTTCTGCGAGCAGGCACTGGCCGAGGTGCGCGCCGGTAACACCAAGACGTGGGAGTCGTTCACCGTGCCTGACGAGACGTTCAGCTGCGGGTTCACCGAGGCGGTGCGCGGGGTGCTGAGCCACCACATGGTGATCAAGGGCGGCAAGATCGCGAACTACCACCCGTACCCACCGACGCCGTGGAACGCGAGCGTGCGCGATGTGTACGGCACGCCCGGTCCGTACGAGGACGCGGTCCAGAACACGCCGATCTTCGAGGAGAACCCGCCGGAGAACTTCAAGGGCATCGACGTGATGCGGGCGGTACGCAGCTTCGACCCGTGCCTGCCGTGCGGCGTGCACATGTACCTCGGCCCGGGCAAGACGCTGCAGACCGTCCACAATCCCGCCACCCTGCCGACGACGACGCTGGCCACCTGAGGTCACGGTGGCCGACGTCGGCGCACAGGTCGAGGAACTGCTCGCCCGCATCGAGGAAGTCGGCGGGCCTGCCGCGGCGGGCAGCGCGGAAGAACTCGTCCGGGTCCTCGTGGAGTACTACGGCGCCGGGCTCGAACGCATCGTCGAACTGCTCGGCCCGGACTCGGTACGCGTTCTCGCCGCCGATCCGCAGACAGCCACACTGCTGGTGCTGCACGACCTGCACCCCGTCGACATCGACACCCGCATCGAGCAGGCGCTCGACGGTGTGCGTCCCTACCTCGGCTCCCACGCCGGCGGCGTGAGCTACCTCGGGGTGGACCGGGAGGACGTGGCGCACCTTCGGCTGTCCGGCAACTCCGGCGACTGCTCCTCCAGTACGGTGACGGTGAAGCTGGCTGTCGAAGAAGCGATCATGACGGCGGCACCGGAGCTGCAGGGCATCGAGGTCGAGGAGATCAAGGCGCCCAAGCCGTTGTTGCAGATCGGCGTGCGCCCCGGCCTCCCGACGGCCTGACATGACCTCAGGACTGCGTCGGTTCGTAGGCCGGTCGCCGGTCGAGTTCGCACAGCGGGTCGCCGCGCCGACCGGCGAGGCCTGCGAGATGTGCGCCGCGCCCATCTCGGACGAGCACCAGCACGTCGTCAATCTCGAGCGTCGCAATCTCGTGTGCGCATGCCGGCCGTGCTACCTGCTTTTCACCCGGGACGGCGCGGGCCGGGGGAACTACTGCAGCGTTCCAGATCGCTACCTCGCCGCGCCGGCGCCGCTGACGCAAGCGCAATGGGACGCGCTGCAGGTGCCCGTTGGCATGGCATTCTTTTTCCGGAACAGCATGCTCGGACGAGTCGTGGCGCAGTATCCGGGCCCGGCCGGCGCGACCGAGTCGCTGCTGGAGCTGAGCGCCTGGGCAGATATCGCTGAGACCACGCCGCTGGCACAGGACATGCAGGACGACGTCGAGGCGCTGCTCGTGCGTCGCGACCTGGCGGACAATGAGCTGTACCTCGTGCCGATCGATGCTTGCTACGAACTCGTCGGACTCTTGCGGCTGCACTGGACCGGATTCGACGGTGGCCCCGAGGCGCAGGCGGACATCGCCGCCTTCTTCGAGCGGGTGCGTGCGCGTGCCGGAACCTGATCTGGCCTTCGACTGCCTCGGCGCCCGCTCGGATCCGTACGCTGCCGGGCCGACGCTGACGTTCCGACTCCGCGTCGCCGAGTTGACCGGCGCCCGGGTGCACGCCGTCGCGCTGCGCGTCCAATTGCGCATCGAGCCGCAGAAGCGGCGCTACTCCGAGCAGGAGGCGCAGCAGTTGGCCGGGCTGTTCGGCGACCGCACGCGGTGGGCCGACACCGTGCATCCGTTGCAGTTCGCGGAGGTCGCTGTGATGGTGCCGAGTTTTACCGGCAGCGTCGAGGTGGACGTTCCGGTGCCGTGCACATATGACCTCGAGATCGCCGCGACCAGCTACTTCCACGCGCTCGACGAGGGCGAGATTCCCCTCATCCTGTTGTTCAGCGGGACGCTGATCACCCGCGGTATCAACGGATTCAGCGTCACTCGGGTGCCGTGGCACAAGGAGGCCGCCTGCCGCGTGCCGGTGAGTGAATGGCGGGCGATGATGGACCGCTTCTTCCCGAACAGCGGGTGGCTGCGTCTCGACGTACACACCCTCGAGGCGCTGGCGAACTACAAGAACGCCCGTGCGCTGCCGACCTGGGAGCGCACCATCGAGAGCCTGCTCGAGCAGGTGAGCGAGCATGACGGGGGTTGACCCGTTCGCCGGCACCCGTCCGGTCGCCGACGCCGTGCTGTACGAAGGTTATGTGCTGTATCCGTACCGGGCATCGGCGCAGAAGAACCAGAGCAGGTGGCAGTTCGGAGTGCTGATGCCCGCCGGCCTGGACGACCCGTCCGAGCGGTCGGCATGCCGCACCGAGACGGTCATCGAAGCCCGTCCGGGCGCTGTGCTCTCGACCGAGGTGCGCTTCCTGCACGTGCAACACCGCACCGGCGGCGGGCTGCCGGAGTGGGACGAGACGGTGGAACGGTGCGTCCGGTTCGACGTCGATGTGGACGAGCTGCGCGCCGGCCCGCGACAGCACGGTTTCCACTTCGCCGAGGCCGCCGACGACGGCACCGACGCCGCGCGTCGTGAGGTTGTGCCTGTCGACGGCACGGTCGCGGTGACGCTGACCGAACTGCCCGGCCCGTACGGCGCGTTGCGACTGCGCATCGACGTCGCCAACCGCACTGTGGCGACGCCGCCCGACCGTGACAGCGCGCTGCGGCACGCGCTGGTTGCGGCGCACACGATGGCCGCGCTCGACCGCGGTCGGTTCGTCTCGATGACCGACCCACCGGAGTGGGCACGTCCCGAGGTGGCGTGCTGTACGAACGAGGGAACCTGGCCTGTGCTCGCCGGGTCGGAGCAGGTGCTGCTGTCGTCGCCGATCATCCTGGGTGACCATCCGCAGATCGCGCCGGAAAGTCCCGGCGATCTCTACGACGCCACCGAGATCGACGAGATCCTCACGCTGCGCACGATGACGCTCACGGACGCCGAGAAGGCCGAGGCGCGCGCGACCGACCCGCGGGCGGCGCGGGTGATCGACCAGGTGGACTCGTTGCCGCAGGAGCACCTCGATCGGTTGCACGGGGCGTTGCGTTACCTGCGCCGCGTCGAAGGAACGGACGACGATCCGGATCTGCTCATGCATCCCGAGACGCCGTGGTGGGATCCGGGCGCCGATGCGAGTGTCGATCCCGAGCACGATCACGTCGTGGTCGCCGGGGTGCAGCTGGCCCGCGGGTCGCGGGTGACGCTGCACCCGGGCACGCGTCGTACCGATGCGCAGGACCTGTTCCTGCGCGGCCGCACCGCGACCGTCGAGGCGGTGCTGTCCGACGTCGACGGCCGGCAACACCTCGCCGTGACACCGGACGACGACCCCGAGCTGGCCGAGATCCAGCGCTGGCACGGCCGCTACCTGTACTTCGCCCCCGACGAGGTGGAGCCTCTTCTGTCATGAGGACGTTGGTGGCCGGTGTCGGCAACATCTTCCTGGGCGATGACGCGTTCGGGTGCGAGGTCGTGCGCCGGATGGCCGGCCGGCCCCTACCCGACGGTGTGGAGATCACTGACTTCGGCATCCGCGGGGTACACCTCGCGTATCAGTTGCTGGACGGCTACGACCTGCTGGTGCTCGTCGACGCCGCACCGCGCGGTCGGCAGCCGGGCACGGTGTCGCTGCTCGAGGTCGAGCTGGACAAGATCGAGAAGACGGACGGGCCGTTGGTCGACGCGCACGGCATGGAACCCGTTTCGATCCTGTCGATGCTGGCCTCACTCGGCGGCAATGTGAAGCGGGTGCTCGTCGTGGCCTGCGAGCCGCAATCAACGGTGGAGTGCATCGGGCTCAGCGCGGCCGTAGGGGCTGCCGTCGACCCGGCGGTCGAGATCGTCCAGAAGGTCATCTCCGGTGCAGACGAGACGCTGGGGGAGGTGTCGAACCGATGAGTGGATTGATCAAGTTGGCGATCCTGGCGGGCGTGGTCGGGATCGTGATCGCGAACTCGCAGGACATCAAGCGTTACGTGAAGATCTCGCGGAT
This sequence comes from Jatrophihabitans sp., assembly GCA_036497285.1. Classification (GTDB taxonomy): domain Bacteria; phylum Actinomycetota; class Actinomycetes; order Mycobacteriales; family Jatrophihabitantaceae; genus RYN-133. The sequence continues at coordinate 22,177 of DASXJR010000007.1, read as the reverse complement.
GTAGAAGGGTTGCCTCTACTCGAATCGGGCGTAGCGTCTCGACCGAGACATGCATGCACCCGCAACGATGCGTGGAGGTGTGCGACGTGCGTGGGGGCGGAGCCACCGAGGTCGGTGGGCGAGTACGTCGCGTGGTGCGCGTGAGTGGCCTCGTCCAGGGCGTCGGGTTCCGGCCGTTCGTCTACACGCTCGCCCGATCGCTCGGGTTGTCCGGCTCGGTCGCGAACACCGGCGCAGGTGTGGTCTGCGAGGTGGAGGGTCAGGTCGACGCGGTCGACTCATTCGTACGCCGCGTACGCACGGACGCGCCGGCGCTCGCGCGGGTGGAGAGTGTCGCCGCCGAGACCATGACGCCGACCGGCGGCACCGAGTTCCGGATCGACACCTCGCACGGCGGCAGCGGACGAACCTTGGTGTCGCCCGACGTCGCGACGTGCGAGCAGTGCCTGACCGAGCTGGCCGACCCCGCTGATCCGCGCTACCGGCACGCGTTCATCAGCTGCACCAACTGCGGACCGCGATTCACGATCGTGCGCGAGCTGCCCTACGACCGTCCGACAACCACGATGGCGCCGCTGCCGCTGTGCGACCGGTGTGCGGCGCAGTACGCCGAGCCGGGCGACCGACGCTTCCACGCGCAGACGGTGGCGTGCCCGTCGTGCGGGCCGACGCTCACCCTGCGCTCGGGTCATGACACGTGGACGGGCGATGCCGCGGTCGCGGGCGCGCGGCGGTTGCTGGCGACCGGCGCGATTGTGGCGGTCAAGGGCATCGGCGGCTACCACCTCGCCTGCGACGCGACCGATCGCGACGCAGTAGCCACGCTGCGCAAGCGAAAAGACCGCGGCGACAAGCCGTTCGCGGTCATGGTCCAGGATGTCGGGACGGCGGCGCTGCTGGCCGAGGTGAGCCCGGCCGAGGAGTCGCTGCTGGTCGATCCGCGGCGCCCGGTCGTGCTGCTCACGCGGCGTGCGGACCCGGCGATCGAACTTGCCGCCGACGTCGCCCCGGACAGTCCGGACCTCGGCATGCTGCTCGCGTACACGCCGCTGCACCGCCTGCTGTTCGGGCTGCCCGGTGACCCGCCGGGGCCACGGGTGCTGGTGATGACGAGCGGCAATCTTTCGGGCGAGCCCCTGGTCACCGACGACGCCGAGGCATTGGAGCGCCTGGCCGGCCTCGCCGACGCGTTCCTGCAGCACGACCGTCCGATCCATGTGCCGTGCGACGACTCGGTGCTGCGTGTGGTTGACGGTCGCGAGCTGCCGGTGCGGCGCTCGCGGGGTTACGCGCCGCTTCCGGTCGCGCTGCCGGTGCCGGTACGGGCCGCGCTCGCGACTGGCGGCGATCTGAAGAACACGTTCTGCGTCGCCCAGGGCGGCTACGCCTGGCTCTCCGCGCACGTAGGTGACATGGACGACCTGGCGACGTTGCGAGCCTTCGATCGGGCCACCGCGCATCTGGCCGAGCTCGCCGGCATGACTCCGGAACTGCTCGTCACCGACCGCCACCCGGGCTATCGCAGTGCGGCCTGGGCACAGCGCAACCGTGGCGCACGCGAGGTACGCCGGGTGCAGCACCACCACGCGCACATCGCCTCGGCCATGGCCGAGAACGGGCATGACGGCACGACGCAGGTGATCGGGTTCGCCTTCGACGGGACGGGCTACGGCGAGGACGGCGCGGTCTGGGGCGGCGAGGTGCTGCTAGCCGATTACGCGGGATTCGAGCGCGCCGCGCACCTGCGCTACACCGGGCTGCCCGGCGGCGACGCCGGCGTGCGCAACCCGTGCCGCATGGCCCTGTCACACCTGCGCTCCGCCGGTCTGGCGTGGGATCCGGAGTTACCCGCGGTGCGCGCCTGCACGCCCGAGGAGGTCGTGCTGCTCGCGCGTCAACTCGACCGCGGCTTCGGTTGCGCGCCCACGTCCAGCATGGGCCGGCTCTTCGACGCGATGTCGTCGCTGGCCGGCGTATGCCACCGCGTCGCGTACGAGGCCGAAGCGGCGATGCGGTTCGAAGGCCTCGCGCGAGCACGTATCGACACGTGTGCGGCGCCGTACGCGTTCGACCTGATCGAGCATTCCGACGGGCCGTGGCAGCTCGATCCGTCGCCGGTCGTCCGCGCCGCCGTCCACGACGTCCTGGCGGGCATCGAGCCCGCGGTCGTCGCGGCACGGTTCCACCACGCGGTCGCCGACGCCGTGGTCACGACGGCCGTCGCGTTGCGCGCGAGACAGGGGCTGACCACCGTTGCACTGTCCGGCGGGGTGTTCCTCAATGTGCTGTTGACGAGGCTGTGCGTGCACGGGCTGCGCGCGGCCGGCTTCACGGTGCTGCAGCACCACCTCGTCCCGCCCAGCGACGCCGGACTGGCGCTGGGACAGATCGTCGTCGGAGCCGACAAGACATGAAGGGATTCCTATGTGCCTAGCGGTACCGGGCAAGGTGCTCGAGATCTGGGAGAACGACGGCACTCGCATGGCCCGCGTCGACTTCGGCGGGGTCAACAAGGAGGTCTGCCTCGAGTTCGTTCCCGACATCGCGGTCGGCGACTACACGATCGTGCACGTCGGCTTCGCGTTGCAGCGGCTCGACGAGCAGTCGGCGCTCGAGACGTTGGCGTTGTTCCGGCAGATGGGGGAGTTGGACAAGGAATTCGGCGACGCGTGGGAACTCGCCGCCGCAGAGGCCGGAAAAGAGGTACCCAAATCATGAGGTACATCGACGAATTCAACGATCCCGAACTCGCGCAGCGGCTGGTCGACGACATCAATTCGACAGCGACACAAACGTGGTCGCTGATGGAGGTGTGCGGCGGGCAGACGCACACGATCATTCGGCACGGCATCGACCAGTTGATCCCCGAGGTCGAACTCATCCACGGTCCCGGCTGCCCGGTCTGCGTCACACCGCTGGAGCTGATCGACAAGGCGCTGGAGATCGCGTCTCGTCCGGGCGTGATCTTCTGTTCGTTCGGCGACATGCTCCGCGTGCCCGGCAGCGAGCGCGATCTCTTCCAGATCAAGAGCGCCGGCGGCGACGTGCGCGTGGTCTATTCACCGCTGGACGCGCTCAAGATCGCCCGCGAGAACCCCGACCGGGAAGTGGTGTTCTTCGGCATCGGCTTCGAGACGACCGCGCCGCCGAACGCGATGGCGGTGTACCAGGCCAAGCGGCTCGACGTGACGAACTTCAGCATGCTCGTATCGCACGTCCGGGTACCACCGGCGATCGAAGCGATCATGCAGTCGCCGACCTGCCGGGTACAGGGCTTCCTCGCCGCCGGCCACGTGTGCAGCGTGATGGGCATTTCCGAGTACCCGCCGTTGGTCGAGCGGTTCAAGGTGCCCATCGTGGTGACCGGTTTCGAACCGCTCGACATCCTCGAGGGAATCCGGCGCACCGTCCATCAACTCGAGGCGGGTGAGGCGCGGCTCGAGAATGCGTACGCGCGCGCCGTCCGCGCAGAGGGCAACCCCGCGGCGATGCAACTGCTGCAGGACGTGTTCGAGGTAACCGACCGCGGCTGGCGGGGCATTGGCACGATCCCGCAGAGCGGCTGGCGGCTGGCTCCGAAGTACCGCGACATCGACGCGGAGTACCGGTTCGAGGTCGGCGACATCCGTACCGAGGAGTCGACGGTGTGCCGCAGCGGCGAGGTGCTGCAGGGCCAGATCAAGCCGCACGAGTGCGCAGCGTTCGGTAAGCAGTGCACGCCGCGCAATCCGCTCGGCGCGACGATGGTGTCGAGCGAGGGCGCCTGCGCCGCCTACTACCTCTACCGCCGTCTGCAGACGCCGGAGGTGGCCGGAGTTGGCTGATGCGGCGCTCGACTTCGAGGGCTGGACGTGCCCGGTCCCGTTACGGGACAGCCCGACCATCGTCATGGGCCATGGCGGTGGCGGGCAGCTGTCGGCCGAACTGATCGAGCACCTGTTCGTTCCGGCGTTGGGTGCGTCGCCGTCCGGGCTCGCCGACTCCGCGGTGGTGACGCTCGGTGGCGCGCGCATCGCATTCTCGACGGACACCTTCGTGGTGCGTCCGCTGTTCTTCCCCGGCGGGTCGATCGGTCATCTGGCCGTGAACGGCACCGTGAACGATCTCGCAATGAGCGGCGCGGTCGCCGCGCATCTGTCGTGCGGCTTCGTCCTCGAGGAGGGCACCGAACTGTCGGTGGTCGGACGGGTCGCGTCCGACATCGGCGACGCGGCGCGCACGGCCGGTGTCTCTGTGGTCACCGGCGACACCAAGGTGGTCGATGCCGGGCACGGCGATCAGGTTTATGTGAATACCGCCGGCATCGGTCTGGTGCCCGACGGCGTCGAGATCCGACCGGATCGCGCGCGTCCTGGCGACGTGGTGATCGTCAGCGGCGCGATCGGCGTGCACGGGATCGCGATCATGAGCGTGCGCGAGGGCATCGAGTTCGGTTCCGAACTGGTCACCGACTCGGCCGCGCTCGGTCCGCTCGTCCAGGCCATGCTCGCGGTGACCCCGGACCTGCACGTGCTGCGCGACCCGACCCGTGGTGGGCTGGCGACCTCGCTCAACGAGATCGCGTCGACATCCGGGGTGGGGGTGCGCCTGGTCGAGCGATCGATCCCGGTTCCACCGGACGTCCACAATGCCTGCGCGCTGCTCGGGCTGGATCCGATGTACGTGGCCAACGAAGGCAAGCTCGTCGCGTTCGTACCTCGCGCCTCGGCGGACGCGGTGCTCGAGGCGATGCGCGCGCACCCGCTCGGCGCCGAGGCGGCCGTCATCGGCGAGTGCGTCGAGGAGCACCCCGGAATGGTCGTCGCGACCACGTCGTTCGGCGCCACGCGCGTGGTCGACACCCCGCTCGGCGAGCAACTCCCGCGCATCTGCTGAGTCTTGGCCCTCCAGCAGGGTCGCGCTCGGCGTGTCGCCCTGCTACGGGGCCAAGCCAGGCAGGCCGCAATCAGGCGCGGTCGTGCTTGACGCGCGGGGTCACCACCCGTAGCGCGTCCGCCTCCACTTCGAAGTCGGCGGGCAGCTGGGCCGCGATCTCTCCGTCGAGCGCCACGTCGAGCGGGCGGTCGACGTGCACACGCAACTCCTTGGTCCGCAGCGCGCGCACGCCGAAGCCTTCGCGACGCCGGCCCAGGATTGTGATCAGCGCACCGAGCATGAGACGCACCGGTGACCCCTGCTCGACGGCGACGACGACCAGGCTGCGGTCGTCGAGACGCGCGCCCGGCACCCGCATGTCCAGCGCGCCTCCGAACACCGGCGCGTTGATGATCGACAACTGGACGAGCTGCAAGGTCTCGGACTTGCCGTCGTAGAACATCTGGCACTCGAACGGCTGGTGCTGCCGCAGCGCCCGCACCCCGGCCACGGCATAGGTGAACCGCCCGAAGCGGCGCCGCAACGCCGACCTCGTGGCGAGCTTCGCGAAATCGACGTTGATCCCGACCGTCGCCGCGTGCACGAAGTTGCGCGGCCGCTCGTCGGGTATGACCACCTGACACGCATCGATCGCGCGCACCACGCCGTCGCGCAACGACCTCGCCCAGGCGACCGGATCCGGCGGGATCGCGAGCGACCGGGCGACGTCATTGGACGTGCCGAGCGGCAGGATCGCGAGTACGGCGCCGGTCCCCGCGAGCTCGTCCGCGGCCGCGCCGACCGTCCCGTCCCCTCCGGCAGCAATCACAAGCGGACGTTGGTCGTCAGGCATCTCGACGATTTCGGCGAGCGCTGCTTTGTCCGCCACGTCGATCTCGCGGACGATCGTGAACCCCGCACCCGCGAGCGCCAGCTTGGCCTCGCCGTAGAGGTCGGCCGAGCCGGAACTCGGGCTCGCCAGCAGCCACACGTCGGTCGGTATGGGTCTGTTCTCCGGACGCGGCAGGCGGATACCCGGCTCGTCGCGCAGCAGCACACCGGCCACGCCGGCGGCGCCGACGCCGAGCGCCGCGCCGACCAGTACGTCGCTGGGGTAGTGCACGCCGGCGTAGACGCGCGAGTACGCGACAACACCCGCCGCAATCGATACCGGCACCCCGGCGGCCGGGTACTCCCGCGCGACCCCGGTGGCGAAGGCGAACGCCGACGCCGAGTGCCCCGAGGGGAACGAGAACGACCCCGGCATCGTGACCAGGGTCGGCCGGCCCAGCAGGCTCAGCGACGGACGTTTGCGCCGCAAAAGAAGCTTGAGCGGGCCGTTCACGACCGTCGAGGTCAACGCGATGCCGAGCAGTCCGTGCAGCGCTGCGCGCCGGCCGCGACTACCGCCGGTCACACTCAGAACGGCAGCGGTCGCGATCCACAGCTTCGAGCGGTTGGCAGCCCCGCTCAGCTTGCGCAGCGCGACGTCGGCCACCGGATTGTTGGCGTTGACCGCACGGCGCAGCAATTCGCGGTCGAGCGCGGACGCGCGGCGCCGGGCCCGGGTGTAGCGGCTCAAGAATTGTCCTCGACATATTCCTCGGGATCGATGTCGGTGGTCCGGACGCCCTTGCCATCGGGGTGCTGGGCGTAGAAGTCCAACCACAGATCGCCGAGCCGACTGCGCAACTCCCAGCTCGCGTTCCGCCGGAAGTCGGGCAGCACCTCGTCCTCCTCCTCGCCGAGATGTTCGGTGTTCTCCGACCGGGCGCGGCCTACCGCTTCGAACCACTCGTCGGTGCCGGCCGCACGTTCACGCGAGTCTGCCACCGCGTCGCGGATCTTGTTGTGGTCGCGGATCGCATCGTCCGTCTCCTCCTCCGCGTCGTCGCCGCGTTTGAGCAGAGCCGGATAGAAGATCGTCTCCTCCGCCTGGGCGTGGGTGTCGAGCTTGGTGGCAAGCGGTTCCCAGATCGCCGCCAGTTCCCGCGCGTCCTGTGCGTCGTCCAGGCGGGCGAACTGTCGCCGGAACCATTCGTGGTCGTCCATGATCAGGGCGGTGATGTCTAGACGCTCGCTCATAAGGCCCACACTAGATACCGTCGCGCCATGAGACCCGGAGTAAACGCTGGTCGGCGCTTCGCGGGGCCATGTGCGCAAGGAGCGGGACGCCGATGAGCGAATCTCTGGAATCGGTTGATGAATCGTGGTCGTCGGCGCTCGCGATCGTCGCACATCCGGACGACCTCGAATACGGGGCTGCGTCGGCGATCGCACGATGGACGGCGCAGGGCAAGCGCGTCGTGTACTGCCTGGCCACCAGCGGCGAGGCCGGCATCGACGGCATGGAGCCGGAACGCGCCGGACCGTTGCGTGAGGCCGAGCAGCGCGCGTCCGCGGCCGTGGTCGGCGTGGATGTCGTCGAGTTCATGGGCTACCCCGACGGCGTCATCGAGTACGGACTGCCGCTACGCCGCGACATCGCGCGCGCGGTACGTCGACACCGTCCGGACGTGGTCATCACCGGCAACTACCACGACAGCTGGGGGCCGGGAATGCCGAACCAGGCCGATCACATCGCGCTCGGACGTGCGGTGCTCGACGGGGTTCGGGATGCGGGGAACCGATGGGTGTTCCGCGAGTTGCTCGACGAGGGTTTGGATCCGTGCTCGGCGAAACAGATCCTCGTGTCCGGCAGCCCGGTGGCCGGCCACGGCGTCGACGTCACCGACCACTTCGACAAGGGCGTGGCCTCGCTCGAGGCGCACGCCGAGTACCTGCGCGGGCTCGGCTCGAACGCGATGGCCGACCCGCGCGAGTTCCTCGAGTCGATCGCGCGGCAGACCGGTACCCGCGTCGACGCGCGCTTCGGCGTCGGCTTCGAGGTGATCGCCCTCTGACCAACATCTCGCGCCGGCCCGCGGCCGTCCCGACCGACAGTGGTTAGTTCTGCCGCACAGTGGTCAGTTGCAACTGACCACTGTGCGCTCGAACTGACCACTGTCCGGCGAGCCAGCCCGATCCAGGTCCGCAATCAATGCGCGGCTGTGTATGCCGCCAGCACCTCGGCGGGAACGCGGCCGCGCGCAGCTACGGTGTACCCGTTCTCGGCGGCCCAGGATCGCACCGCTGTCAGATCGTGGCGCCCACCCCGTTGCGGGTTGTGCCGTCGCGCCCGGTGCACCTTGCGGGCGTGGCCCACATAGAGCGCCATAGTGTCTGCGAAGGCCGCTGCGTTGGCGTCATTCAGGTCGATCTCGTAGGTCGACCCGTCGTAACCGAACTCGACCGTCGCGCTCGCGGAGCCGCCGTCGAGGTCGTCGGTGAGGTCGGTGCGCCTGATCGTTCGCCTGGCCATGCGGCGAGACTAGCGAGGTACCGCAGGCCGGTGATGTGACCAGGGCGGCAGACACGGGCATACCTCGTTAATGGACACAGACGCGACCGGTTCTGAAACCACAGAGCCGCGACCGAACGAGATCCAGGAGTTGCCGCTCCCGGCCGATACCTCCGCGCCTGGTGTCGCGCGGGAATTCGTCCGCACCCGGTGGCCGCAGTTGGGCGAGGAGGTCATCGACGACGTCGTGTTGATCGTTTCCGAACTCGCCTCCAACGCCGTTCAGCACGGCCGGCCCAAGATCGAACTGAGGATCCGGGTCGAACCCTTCTCGGTGGACGTATCCGTGCTCGACCACGGCCCGGTCATCCCACCCACCCAGATCGTCCAGCCGCAGGAGATGGCAACCTCGGGGCGCGGCCTGTCCATCGTGGACCGGCTCGCCAGCGACTGGGGGGTCGAGCCGTTCGACGGCGCGGCCGGAAAAGCCGTGTGGGCCCGCTTACGTCGCGATTCGGGGCCTTGAGCCTGGACGTCCGGGACACATCGAGACGTTCGCCCCTGGCGCCTGCCTGCATCGACCCGAAGGCTGAGGTACGGAGGTCGGTGGCATGACGGCAGTTACGGATTGATCGCGAAGTAGCGCGTCGATGCTCGCGGACCGCTTCGAGGCCGGTCGGCTCCTGGCCGAGCGGGTCATGCCGTTGAAGGGTGAGCACCCGGTGGTGCTGGGCCTTCCTCGCGGCGGGATGCCGGTTGCCTTCGAGGTGGCTCGCGCCCTCGACGCGCCACTGGACGTGGTCGTGGTACGCAAACTCGGCGTGCCCTACCAGCCGGAACTGGCGATGGGCGCCGTCGGCGAGGGCGACGTGGTTGTGATCGACGAGGCTGTCGTGCGGGCGGCGGGACTGGACGATCAGGACGTCGTCGCGGCCGCCCGACGCGAGCGCATCGCGGTCGAGCAGCAGGTGCATCGGTTCCGTGGCGGCCGCCCCGGCGAGTCGCTGGAGGGACGTACGGTGGTGATCGTCGACGACGGGATCGCGACCGTATCGTCTGTGCGGGCTGCCTGCGCGGTCGCCCGGGCGGCGGGTGCACGCCGGATCGTGGTCGCAGTGCCCGTCGGACCGCGGTATGCGGCCACGGCGTTGGGCGCGGCGGCCGACGAAGTGGTGTGTCTCCGTGAGCCCGCGGACATCCGCGCCATCGGCCAGGCCTACGCGGATTTCACGGCGGTGTCCGATGCGCAGGTGGCGGTGCTGCTCGCGCACGCCGTCGGCGACGAGACCGCCGCCGCGCGGGCCACGCCCCGCGACCTGTCGCAGCCGGTCTCGATCGATTCCGGCGCCGTGCGTCTGGACGGGATCCTGACCGTTCCACCGAGTGCTTCAGGCATCGTGTTGTTCGCCCACGGGAGCGGCAGCTCGCGGCACAGCTCGCGCAACCGGTTCGTCGCCGCGGCGCTGAACGACCTCGGCATCGCAACCCTGCTGTTCGACCTGCTGACGCCCGAGGAGGAGCTACACCGGGACAAGGTCTTCGACATAGACCTGCTCGGTTTCCGGCTGCGCGGCACGACGCGGTGGCTGGCTTCGGTTCCCGACGTCCCTGACCGGGTCGGCTACTTCGGCGCCAGTACGGGAGCCGCCGCGGCGCTGCACGCCGCCGCGGACCCGGAGCTCGACATCGCTGCCGTGGTCTCTCGCGGCGGCCGTCCCGACCTCGCCGGGCCGTCGTTGTCGTCGGTGCGGGCTCCCACTTTGCTCATCGTCGGCGAGCGCGACCGTCTCGTGCTGGATCTCAACCGCGGCGCGCAGGCCCTGCTGCGGTGTTCGAACCGGCTGTCGATCGTGCCGGGCGCGACCCACCTGTTCGAGGAACCGGGCTGCCTCGAGCACGTGGCGCAACTCGCGTGTCACTGGTTCGGCGCAAATCTTCCGACCGGCCTGACCCGTCTCCGGTCGTGACGTTCGGCTCTGGCAGGGCGTTGACCGGATCACGACGCTGGGTCAATGACCCTGCTGCAGTACGGGCCGGACCGAACCGCCGCGCGCGCGATCGTGCGCCCCTTCCAACCGGTGTCGTGGGCATACATGCACCTCGGCCGTCCCGGGAAGGACGCCCGGCACAGCCAGCTTCGCGCGATCCGCGAGCGGGTGAGCGCGGGCGGAGCAAGCCGCGCCAGCATCGAGGCGCTGAGCGATCGGTTGCAGCAAGCACCGGTATCACCGGGCACACTTGCCGTCTTCGCCGACACGGACGGCACGATCGTGCACGAGCAAGGTCTCGTCTTCGAGGACTTCGACGATGTCGCCGGGTACTCGTCGCCCGCAGACGTGAGTGCGTTGCTGGCAGCCGATCAGGCCCGTCCGCCCTTCGTGTGCGCAGTGGTGGATCGCCTCGGCGCCGACATCACCTACGCACCCGGTGGCGACGGCACCGAGCACGAGGTGAGCGTCGTCGGCCCGGACGACGACATCAGGCACAACGCCCCCGGCGGATGGGCGGGCCTGTCGCAGTCGCGGTTCGAGAACCGGGCGCACGACAGCTGGCAGCACAACGCCCGCCGGGTGGCCGAGCGGATCGACGACTACGCCGGGCTGGTCGACGCACAAGCCGTGATCATCTGCGGCAAGGAACGGGCCACCGGGTTGGTCGGCGACGCGTTGCACGTGACCCATGGTGTTCTCGTCGAGCGCCTGGACGGCAGTAGAGCTGCGGCCCACTACCGCACGGCGCAGGCGCGCCGATTGCGCGACGCACTCGACCACGTGGCCGACCGGCAGACGAGCCAACTGCTCGCGACCTTCGCCGAAGATCTGGGGACGGGCCGCGCGGTGCAGGGTGTACGCGATACGGTCTCGGCCCTCGCGGCGGGACGGGTGGCGACCCTGCTGGTCGACCCAGGCGGCGCGGTCGGCAACGTATGGTTCGGCGCCGGCGCCACCGAGCTGTACACGGATCGTAATCAGGCGCTGCTGGCGCCGGGGCCGGTCGAGTCCGGACCGCTGGCTCGCGTCGCGATCCGCGCCGCGCTGCTGTCAGGAGCGCAGGTGCGGATCCTGCCGGCCGGTGCCGAGCCGTCTCCGCTCGACGGCATCGGCGCGTTGTGCCGATTCGGCGCGCCGACCTAGTCCTCGGGCTCCACGCCTTCCTCGCTCAGTCGTCGCCTCGACTTCTCGGCCCGGCGACGAGCGGCCGCGGCACGCTCGCGGGCTGCCGCCGCTCGCGACAGTGTTGCCTCACGGTGCCGCGGCAAGGAGTCGGTCTCCGCCGCCAGGTCGAGTTCGTCGGCCAGGGCGTCCTGCCGGGCGGCGGTGCTCTCGTGCAGCCTGATCGCCTCCTGTTCGGCGGCGACAGCACGGTCGAAGGCCGTGGTCTCGGAGCCCTCGCTCATGGCTGTGACGGTGTCACCGTCCGTGCCGCTTAGCAAGGGCGTGTCATATCGAAGATCAGGTCATCCGCGTCTCAGAAAATGAGGAGCATGATGTCGGCATGGGCCTGTCGATCACTGCTGACAAGGGCCGTCGTCGTGTGGCGTGGCTGGTTCCGATTGCCGTGGCCGGACTGGTCGTCGCCGGAGCAGCTGTCGAGTCGTCCGGAGCCTCAGCCGCGCCGCGGCTGACGCCGCGCACGACCGCGCAGTTGCTGAGCGCTGTAGCGACGACGTCGACCGAAGCGCTGTCCGGCAAGATCACCGAGTCGGCCGCTCTCGGGCTGCCCGACCTGCCCGGCGAGGCGCAGAGCGCGTCACTGTCGTGGCAGTCGTTCCTGACCGGTACGCATTCGGTCCGGGTCTGGGCGGACGGACCGGCCAAGCAACGGCTTGCGGTCATCGGCGAGCTGTCCGAGGCCGACATCGTGCACAACGGCCGTGATCTGTGGACCTACACCTCCGACATGAATACCGCGAGTCACACCGTGCTCCCCGCGCGGTCTCGCCGGCATGACGTGTCCGGTCAGCGCGTGCCGGTGCTCACGCCCGCGGCTGCTACGGCACGGATCCTCAAGCAGGTCTCGCCCAGCACGTCCGTCACCCTCGGTCCGAACGTCACTGTCGCCGACGAATCGGCTTACACGCTGGTGATCGCTCCGCGCGATGCACGCTCGACCATCCGCAGGATCACGATTGCGATCGACAGCGTGCATTTCGTCCCGTTGCAGGTCGCGGTGTTCGGCGCCGCGGCCGCGCCTGCGATCAAGGTCGGGTTCAGCGACATTTCATTCGATCGGCCGCCGGCATCGACGTTCGACTTCCACATCCCCAGCGGTGCCACGGTGACCAAGCATCCGTTCGCCGGTGGTGTCGCCGAGGTGCACGGTCCGATACCGCCTCGCGGCATTGCGCAGCGGCCGATCGCCGCTCGTCCGCGCGTGATCGGTTCAGGCTGGACCTCGGTGCTGGAGTTGCACAATGCCGACGCGATCGGTCCGGCGGGCGGGCTGTTCCGGCAGCTCACCGTTCCGGTCGGCTCGTCCGGCATGCGTCTGCTGCACACCGCACTGATCAACGCCGTGGTGACCGGTGACGGCCGTGCGTTCATCGGCCTCGTGCGGCCGGCTGCGCTCGAGCACATCGCCTCGACGACCACGGGCTGAGCGCACGTGTCGCAGGCGGCCGTTCGCGCGCAGCCGGGGCCGCAATCGGACGACGGGACGACTACGTCCTGCGCCGTGAGCACGTCAGGGCTCACCCGACGTTTCGGCACCCAGGTCGCCGTCGACAGCATCGATCTACGCGTCCCACGCGGGTCGGTGTACGGCTTCCTCGGCCCCAACGGGTCGGGAAAGACGACGACGATTCGCATGTTGCTCGGGCTGATAGCGGCCGACGCCGGTGAGATCGAGTTGCTCGGTTGCGCGATGCCCGGACACAGCGGGCACGTGCTGCCGCGGGTGGGGGCGCTGATCGAAGGCCCCGCCTTCCACCCGTACCTCACCGGCCGGCAGAACCTACGGCGCTTGGACGACAGCGACGCGACCGCCGATCCGGCAACGTCCCGCGCACGCATCGATGCCGCGCTGGCACGGGTGGGTCTCACCGCTGCCGCGGCCAAGAAGTACCGCAATTACTCGCTGGGAATGAAACAACGGCTCGGCCTTGCCGCAGCGCTGCTCCAGCCGCGGGAGCTACTGGTTCTGGACGAGCCGACCAACGGCCTGGATCCACAGGGCACCCGCGAGGTGCGCAAGCTCGTCCGTGACCTGGCGACCGACGGCACCACCGTCCTGGTTTCGAGCCACCTGCTCAGCGAGATCGAGCAGATCGCAACCCACGTGGGGATGATGTCGGCCGGACGGTTGGTCAGACAGGGGACTTTGGCCGACGTGCTGGCCGACGGTGCGCCGCAGTTGCGGGTGACGACGCCGGATGTGGATCTGGCGCGCAATCTGCTGGGCGCCCGCGGGCTGGCTCTCACCGGCGCCGACCAGGATGTGCTCACCGTCCGGCTCGACGCACGTCCCGTCGAGGACATCGCGCGAGCGCTGGTCGACGGCGGGGTGCGCCTGCGCGGACTGTCTGTCGATCGGCCCGCCCTGGAGGACCTGTTCGTTTCGATCACCGGGGAGGGGTTCGATGTCGTCGAGTGAGCAGACGGCCGCCCCGGTGCGGCGCTATCGCGGCGCGTTCCTGCGGCTGTACCGGTCTGAGGTGCGCTTGCTGCTTCGCCGCCGGCGCAACCAGATCCTGCTCGCGGTGCTGGCGGCGATTCCGGTCTTCATCGGCATTGCGGTCAAGATCAGCGCGCCACAGAACGGGGAGGGGCCGCAGTTCATCGGACGCATCACGGGTAACGGACTGTTCCTGGTCTTCACCGCGGTCACCGTGTCGATCCCGTTCTTCCTGCCGCTGATCATCAGCGTCGTCGCAGGCGACGCGATCGCCGGCGAGGCAGGGCTGGGCACGCTGCGCTACGTGCTGACCGTCCCGGTCGGACGCGCGCGCCTGATCGCTGTCAAGACGTTGGCTCTCGCGACGTTCACCGCACTCGCTGTGCTCGTCGTCGCGGTGATCGGCCTCGTCACCGGCGCGGTGCTGTTCGGGCTGCACTCGCTCGTGTTGTTGTCGGGGGACACCGTTTCCCTCGGCGACGGGCTGCTGCGCACGCTCGGTGTCGTCGGCTACGTGACGATCGCGTTGTTCGCCCTGGCGTGCGGCGGGCTGTTCATCTCCACCCTGACCGAGAACGCGATCGCGGCGATGGCGAGCGCGGTCAGCATCGCGGTGTTCTCGGCACTGCTCGACGCCGTGCCGCAGCTGTCTGCCATCCATCCGGCGTTGCTCACCGATCACTGGCTCGGCTACGGAGAGCTGCTGCGCACGTCAATCAGCGCGCCGGACCTGATCCGATGGACGTTGCTGCACCTCGCGTACGCAGCGATCTTCCTCAGCCTCGCCTGGTCGCGGATGACGACCAAGGACGTCAGCAGCTGAACCGTGCGTCAGCTCTGTGCTGCGTCGGTCTGCGCCGCGTCCGCTTGTGCGGCTACGGCGCGCCGGACCTCGTCCATGTCCAGGTCGCGTACCGCCTGAATGACCTGCTCGAGGGCCTCGGCGGGCAAAGCTCCCGGCTGGGAGAAGACGAGGATTCCGTCACGGAAAGCCATCAGCGTCGGGATCGACATGATCTGTGCTGCGCCGGCCAGATCGGGTTGAGCCTCGGTGTCGACCTTGCCGAACACGATGTCGCTGTGCGTGTCGCTGGCGTTGTCGTAGATCGGGCCGAACATCCGGCAGGGGCCGCACCACGACGCCCACCAGTCGACCAATGTGATGCCCTCACGCGACACGACCTGTCCGAAGTCCTGCTCAGTGAGCGTCTGAGTGCTCATTCATGCCTCCAATACGGCTTCGGATATCCCAACGCCGTCGCGTGATCGCCGATTCCCGGCATCGGCGTGCGAGAACGACCGTCGATGGGTAGGTCGTTGGCTGAGCCATTGGAGGTGTCGATTGTCCAGGATGCAATCCGGGCCTGTTGATGTGCGCAGCGAGATCAAAGACGCGCTGCGCAACGTGTTGATGGAGAAGATCCGCCGGGACCACTATCCGAGCGCCACGATGATGGATGCTGTGGAGGTCGGCATCGGCGACGAGCAGCTGGTCGAGTACGCGGAAATCTTGCTCGACAAGCTTGAATCCGACGAGTTCCCGAGCATCGACTTGATGAAGCGGCTCCACGCTCTCTAGCCGACTGGCGTCAGTCAGCTGAATGGCGGTAACCGCTGCCCGCCGCGCAGCACGCTGTCGAACAGGTCGCCGCGTTCGGCGATACGGGCACCGATGGTGCGAATGGTGAAGCCGTCCGGGCGAATCCCGGGGTCGTCGAGTTCGTCCCAGTCGATCGGTGCAGACACCGGCGCGCCGGCCGTAGCGCGCGGGCTGTACGGCGCCACCAGGGTCTTGTTGATCGCGTTCTGGGTGTAGTCCAGCCGGGCCAGACCGGCGCGGTCGTCCACCTGCCACTTCCAGCTGACCAATTCGGGTACCACTGCTCCGACCGCTTTGGAGAGCTGTTCGACCCAGGCCCGCGTGTCCTCGAACGACGGTCCGGGATCGACCGGGATCCAGATCTGGAGGCCGCGCCGTCCGGTCACCTTCGGCCGGGATCGCACGCCGAGATGCTCCAGCGCGGTGCGGTGCAGGCGAGCGAGCGCGAGCAGGTCGTCCCAGCTCGTCGCGCCGCCTGGGTCGAGATCGATCAACGCGTACGTCGGCTTGTGCGGAGCGTCGATCCGTGAGGTCCAGGCATGCCACTCGAGCGCCCCGAAGTTGGCCGCCCAGATGAGTGCTGCCGGTTCGTCCACCACGAGATAGGTGCGGGCTTCATCGTCCCCCGCGTCGGGGTTGTTCCATCGCGGCACCCAGTCCGGAGCGTGTGACGGCAGCTCCTTGTGCCAGAAGCCCTTCGTCTCGATGCCGCCCGGGTAGCGGTGCAGGTTGAGCGCGCGCCGGCTCAGGTAGGGCTGGATGACGGGAGCGATTTGCGCCGAGTAGCGGATCAGGTCGCGTTTGGTGACCGGCTTGTCGCCGCGCCGTGCTGTGAACAGGACCTTGTCCAGGTTGGTCACGCGGATCTCGCGGCCGAACACGTGCCACCTGCCCGAGCCGCCGAGTGCGTCCAGCTCGTCCAACGCGTCCGCACCGGCCGGCGCGACCGCGCTCGCACGAAGCGGAATGGAGGCGTGCGCCGCGGGTAGGTCCGAGCGCCACAGCCGGTCGGGGTCGGCCTTCACCTCGTCGTTGGTACGGCCCGTCAGCACCGAGTGCGGATGAGCCTCGGGATCCCAGCCGGCGACCGCGGCCTCGTCGTGCTTGTGCAGCAGCAGCCAGCTCTCCTTGCCGTCGGAGTCGGTGTCGGTACGCACGAGAACGAACTCGCCGCGCAGCTTCTCGCCGTGCATCTCGAGGTGGAGTTCGCCGCGGCGGATCGCTCGGTCCGGGTCGGCGATCTCGTCCGGCTTCACCGGTGCCCAGGTGCCGGCGTCCCACACGATCACGTCGCCGCCGCCGTATTCGCCGGCCGGGATCACCCCCTCGAAGTCGAAGTACTCGATCGGATGGTCTTCGACATGGAATGCACCGCGGCGTACGCCCGGGTCGAGGGTCGGCCCCTTGGGCACAGCCCAGCTGACAAGCACGCCGCCGATCTCGAGCCGGAAGTCGTAGTGCAGCCGACGCGCGCGGTGCCGCTGGACAACGAAGCGGCGGTCGTGCGGACCACCGTCGCCCGCGGCGGCACCTTCCGGCTCGGCCGTGCGCGCAAAATCGCGCTTGGCGCGGTACGGCGAGAGCCGGTCGGGCATGTCCCAAGTAAACGCCGGGGGCCGGAACGGGCGGGTTTGCCCACGCCGCCGGCGACGCGTCGGCATTGCTTGCCAGCCACGTACCACCACGGTCGATTGACGCACGATGCCCGCGCAGCGGCACCTCATGTGCCAGTCAACTACGCGTGAGCATCAGACCTCGCGGTGCATGCGGGCTTAGGCGGCGAGGCGCGAGGCAGCGGGGACGGCGTGTCCGTCAGGTAGCAGCAGTCCGCCGTCATCGAAGACGACGACGTGGTTGCAGAGCAGGCTCCAGCCTTGCTCAGGGTGCTCGACGACAACGCGTGCCGCGCAGCGATCCGGAGCGTTCGCCGGCGGGCAGGAAGGACGATGCTGGCACATACGCGTGAACCTTTGCTGCGGTTACCTCGTGCACGTACTCGGATACCCGTCGGCGAGGGCAGCTAAGCACGAGCCACGAATACCCGGCGCGCCGCCGCCGGTTTGCCAGCCTCCGATTGCGCTTGTGCGCCAGACCCATCCGAAGGTGGTGTGAACGCGAAAGGCCGCTGCTAACGTCCGCACAAGGCGTCAGTTTGGATGCGGGGTGCGACCATGTTTGGTGTAATTGTCAGATTTCCCGAAGACGCCGGACCAGATCGAGAGCGCGCCGCGAAGGTTGCCGCCGAAGCCCGCAGTATGTTCGAGGGGATGCCGGGCCTTCACTCGAAGGCATTCACCTACGACCACTCCGCCGGTCGGGCAACCAATTTCTATCTGTGGCGATCTGAGACCGCGGCTCGAGCGTTCTTCACCGACGATCTGCGCGACCGCGTGAGAGAACTGTATGGAGCGGAACCGACCATCGAGTTTGTCGAGGTTCTGGAGTTGGTCGACAACGCCGGCGAGTGAGCGCGGACCGGTGGACGAAGGCGATACGCACATATTCGTCGAAGCCGGTTCGAAGCTCAGGAGCCTGGCGCCTGATAGGTCAGCGTGACCGCGGCCGCCCGGTCGACCTCCTCTGCCGTCAACAGGGCCACCATGCGGTTGACCACCATGCCGGAGGCCGCAGCCGACATCGCCGTGGCCGCCGCAGCTACGTTGTCCGGCAGGTCGCACACGATATACGCGTCATCGGTGCCGAGGGCGAAATAGAAGCTCTCCAGCGAACCGCCGGCACTGGCCACGAGTTCACGCGAGGCCTCAACCCGGGCCGTGCCGCCTTTCGCCATCAAGCCCTTGAGGCCCTCGGCGGTGTACGTGATGATCGCCAGGTACTTAGCCATGCGTCCCCCCGTGGTTTGCGTCGCCGGCTAAAGCATCAAGGGTAGAAGGCAGTTGCGACGCTTTCCATCCGCTCGCACGCTTGCCTGTGCCCAGCGGTGCGACTACCGCTACTTGTGCGTTGCGTAGACCACCGTGGCACCCGGGAGGTGTGCGGCTCCGGCGCAACATTCCTGGCTCGGCGACCCAACCGCGCGTACAGCGTGCATCCTTGCCGTCCCTGGCATTCATGGTTACGCTATCGTTCAGGAAAAAGTGAATGATTGGTGACTGCTGAAGCTTCAGGAACGAGTGAAGGATGGTGTGACATGTGGCATGACTACAACACCCTCGCCTGTCAACGGCTGCAGGAACTGTATGAGGATGCGTCCGTGCGCCGATCATTGCCGCCGAAGCCCCACCACTTTTCGCGGCTGCGCGAGGCACTCGGTCGTGCCCTGGTGCGATGGGGTGAGCGGCTGGCCAGTCCTGTCGGCTCGTCGGTAGCGCACAGATGACCGCACCCAAGATGCCGCTCCGCGTTCGCAAGATCGACAGCGCCGAGGCGATCAAGGCGTTGGCCGACCCGCTCCGGCTACGCGTGCTCACCCTGCTCATGCGCGACCACGAGCGCAGCTGGACGGTCAAGGAGATCGCCGCCGAGCTCGGGCAGTCGGTGACGAAGCTGTACCACCACATCAACCTGCTGGAGCAAGTCGAACTGATTCGCGACGTCGAGACGCGGCTCGTATCAGGCATAGTCGAGCACCGCTACGCCTCCGGGCAGCGCGGTCTGGAGTTCGACGACGCGCTCTACAGGTCGCCCGACACGCGTGACGCGTCGCTCGCCAACGTCTCATACATGCTCGACGAGGTGCGTGACGCCCTCGTCGGCTACCTCGGCAGCGAAACCGCCGACCCTGAGCGCGTCATGATCGCAAAGGCGCGGTTGCGTCTTACCCAGGACGAGGTGGACGAGCTGCGTACGTCGATCGATGAACTGGTCGATGGGTTCCGAGCCAAGCGCTCGAAGGGGCGCAGGACGGTGCCACATACCGAGGTGCTGATCGTGATGCACCCCGTACTCGGCGACTGACCCGTCGTCAGACGCTGACGCCGTACATTTCGGTCGCGCGCCGACGGGTGATCGTCGTGTCAATCGTGGCGGGGGCTGTCCCGCTCGGCAGATTCAACACGACCCACGACGGCGTTCCGGCGGACGAGCATGAATCTCGACTGCCCGACCGTGAACAGGTCAACGTGGAATCGGTCGACCCTGGATCTGGCCCCGTCTGCCCGAAATTCGGCACGCCATTCGCATCGCGGGAGCCCCGTCCACGCCACCTCAGCACCCCTCGCTGTCGCCCAGGACGGCGGCGCACGGCTCGACCGCCGCGGCAACGTCACCCCGCTGGGCGAGGTCAACGCCGCCGACTTCATCACCAGCCGGCAAGGCTGGGCTGTCGGCACGCAGATGACCTTCCATCACGACCGCACCCATGTGACGCGCACGAACGTCGACAGGATCATCCACACCAGCGACGGCGGAAACGGCTGGCACACCCAGCTCCAATTCCCCGTGCCCGGATGACCCACTCACCGTGCAACCTGGTGAGGAGGGATCATCGGGACCGTGTTGAGCCTTGACGATCTAGAAGTCGACCACCGCATTGACCGCGTGGATTGGGCGCAGGCGAAGCGTGACCTGGCATCTGACGGCTTCGACAACGGACGCTCTGCCGCTGCGCTGCGCAGGTCGTTCGAACAGTCCCAGCACGTCGTGTTCGGGTGGCTGGACGAGCGCCTTGTGGGTATGGCACGACTGCTCTCAGACGGCGTGTGCAACGCCTATCTGTTGGACGTGTGGACCGGGCGTTCAATGCGCCGGCGGGGGATCGCCACCACGTTGGTCCGAGACCTGATCGGCGCGGTACCGGGCCAGCACATCGGACTTCAAACCGACGACGCGGACGCGTTCTACCGATCGTTGGGCTTCGTTGCCCAACCCCAGTTCATGAGTTTCGTTGTAGGCCGATGGCTCGATAACCCCGCCAACCGAGAAACAAGCGATCACTGCACCGGGCCGGCCTAGTCCCCTCGGCCGCCGTAGCGGCCCCTGTCCCAGGAGGCCTCCGGCACGACCGTCAACACAGCGGCAGCGAGATCCACGCCAGAGTCTCCGGCTGAGCCAGGCCGCCCTTCGCCCAGCGCTGGTCCCAGGGTTAGTGACCGGCTGCGGCGCGGCTAAGTCCGGGGGTATCCGCCGGCTGGTTGACTGCGGTCGTGAGCACTCCGCCGGCGCCGGCCACGTCGTCGGCGCGTGGAACGACCGCGTGGCTGACGCTGGTAATCATGCTCTGCGCCGGCGGGATCGCAGCGATCACCGCGGGTCTGCTTGCTGGGTGGACCTACGCTCCGCTCATCGGATGGAGCGTGGCCGCACTTCTGTTTTGTGTCGTCACCTTTGTGAATATTCGAGGTCGAGACGCGACCCAGACCGCGGCCATGGCTGCACGTGATGACCCCTCGCCCACCTTGACCGACATCCTCATCCTGATCGCGAACGTAGCGAGCCTGATCTCGGTCGCGTATCTGCTCGTCCACGCGAACTCAGCGCACGGGGTACGGCAAGCGTTGCTCGCTGCATTTGCCGTCGCGAGCGTTGCGGCCTCATGGGCGCTCGTCCACACCCTCTACCTGCTCCGGTATGCCGTGCTCTATTACTCGGACACCGTCGGCGGCATCAACTTCAACCAGAGCGGTCCGCCACGATTCGCTGATTTCGCCTACCTCGCATTCACGATCGGCATGACCTACCAGGTCTCGGACACCAACTTCGAGAACACCGGGATCCGATCGGTCGCGCTGCGGCATGCGCTGTTGTCGTTCGTGTTCGGCTCGATGATCTTGGCAACGCTGGTCAACTTGGTTGCCGGAGGACTGCAGGGCTAGCCAAAGGGGGTGCGAGTCTGGCGGATTCAGCATCGTCGGCCTACGATTCGACCGATTTGTCCTGCTCGGATCATGGGCGGGTCGCCCGTTGAGGAGATGCCATGCGTCTGATCCATCGCACCCTGGCCACCGTGGCCGCGACCGTCACTGCGTTGTCGGTGGTCGCTGTTGCAGCCGCCGACGCTGCAGTTGCCAAAGGGACGGCCGGAGCAGTCGTCGGCGCCCCGAATCACAAGATCAGCAACAGCACCAGCACCAACTGGTCCGGGTACGCGGTCACCGGGGGTACCTACAAGTCCGTCACCGCATCCTGGGTCGAGCCGGCGGTGAGCTGCTCGGGGACGGCTTATTCGAGCTTCTGGGTCGGTATCGACGGCGACACGAGCGGCACCGTCGAGCAGACAGGCACCGAAGCCGACTGCAACGGATCCACACCCGTGTACTCGTCGTGGTACGAGATGTATCCGAAGTTCCCAACCAACTACCCGGACCAAGTGGCACCAGGAGATCACTTCACCTCGACAGCCACCACGGACGGCAAAGGCAACTTCACCCTCACCCTCTCAAACACATCACGCGGCTGGACCGAATCGGTCACCAAACGGCTCAAGAGTGCCCGGTTGGCCTCCGCAGAAGTGATCGCAGAGGCACCCTCGAGCAGCGGCGGAGTCCTTCCTCTTGCCAACTTCGGCACGGCAAGCTTCAGCGGAACGAAGGTCAACGGCAGCACGCTTACCAGCAGCACCGCGGGGATCGACCCGATCACGATGCAATCCGGCACCACGGTCAAGGCACAGCCGTCCGGCATCAGCAACGGCGCCTTCACGGTGACGTGGAAGCACTCCTGACGGGCATGGGACTGTCCGACTAACGGTGTTTCCGGCCTGACGCGCCGAGCGGGAGCTTGGCGGGAAGGGTTGGCGTCTGATGACGACGACACTGAACGGCGTGGCGAAGAAGAAGCCGGCTGAGCAGTCGGCAGAACAGCAGGCCGCG
>DASXJR010000006.1:0-22753 GCA_036497285.1 Jatrophihabitans sp. | reverse complement strand
GCGGTAGCTGTTGCAGGTCACCAGCGCGCCGATCTCGACGCGGCTGGTCTGCTCGGCCCAGGCGCCGAGCATCGTCCAGCACTCGAAGTGCTTGCCGTCGGGGTCGCCGTAGAGCGGATAGAAGTGGTCCCAGTTGAAGATCACGTCGACACCCATGTCCTCGGCCCTGAGGACGGCATCGCGGATCGCGGTGTAGTCCGCCTGCTGGGGCTGGAGTTGGAGTGCGATGCGGACGGGGCGGTTTGTCGCGGAGGTCATACTTCGACGCTACTGCGGGGTTGGTGACGGCCGAGCCGCCGGAGGCTCAGGGCTCGAGCAGGACCAGTGGGATCTCGCGATCGGTCTTGCGCTGGTACCCGGCGTAGTTGCGGTACTTCCGCGTGATCTCCGGCCACAGCTCGGCGCGTTCCTCGGCGGTGGCCACCCTGGCGTTCATCTTCTGCTTCGGCCCGCCGACGACGCGGACCTCGACGGCCGGGTTGTCGCGCAGGTTGAGGAACCACGCCGGATGGAAGTCCTCGCCGCCGCGGGAGGCCACCACGACGTAGGCGTCGTCGCGCTGCAACGGCGAGGTCAGCATCACCGCGCGTGGCGCTCCACTCTTGCGGCCGATCGTGATCAGTTCGAGCGAGGGCATGCCGGCGATGCTCGCGCCGAGCTTGTTTCCGGTCAGCTTGAGCATGACGCGGTGAGTCGTGTTCATGGCTTTGAGGACAAGATCGCTCGGCATGATCCCGAACGTAACGCGGATCAGTGCTGAGTGCCTCGGTGAAGCCGACCCGCTGTGGTGCGGATCGCCGAAGTCCGGGCGTTTCCTACCGATGGATGATGTTGGGCCGTGCCGAGCGCTGATACCACTTGGTTGCCCGTTGTTGGGGCATGGCGTTCGGCGGGAGGGGCGAACGTGTTACGAGTTGGTATGCGAGGCAAGGTCATCGCACGAGTCGCGATCTGTTCCGCCACGGTCGCCGCACTGCTGGCGGTCCCGGCGGCGACGGTGGAGGCGGCGCAGGCAGCGGTCGGACCGTCGCTGGTCAGGTATCCGTATCTGAGCGACCTCACCGACACCTCGGTGGCGGTGACGTGGGCGACGACCTCGGCCGACAGTTCGCCCGGCGTCGTGACGTACGGGACGAACGGCAACTGCACGCAGTCGACCGCGGCCAACAGCGCAGTCTCGTCGTACTCGGCGTTCGGCGAGACGGCGCGCTACTACCTGCACACGGTGCAGTTGTCAGGCCTGTCGGCATCGACCACGTACTGCTACCGGATCTACAGCGGGACGTCCTCGCCGGGCACGCCACTGCTGGGCGAGCCGCCGGACTTCCCGACGACCTTCACGACCCGGCCCGCGGCCGGCTCGTCCCAGTCGTTCAGCTTCGACGTGCTCGGCGACTGGGGTGAGACCGCGCTGAACAATTCGGGGCCCGCGAAGGATCTCTACAACCCGTACCAGGCCGCCCTCGACAGCCATTTGGCAGCGAGCGCATCCGGCGCCGACCCGGCCCGGTTCGCGATCTCGGCCGGCGACATCGCGTACAACAACGGGTCGACGACCAACTACGGAGACCTCAACCACCCGGCCGACGGCATCGGCGGATCCCCGCAGTGGAGCGACGTGTTCGACGCCCGGTACTGGGGCAAGGTGGGGTCCGCGCTGCCGCTCTACCCGGCCACCGGGAACCACGGCCGCAACTCGACCTTCTTCTCCACCTGGCCGATGACGACCAACGTTCGTGGCTCGTCCGGCATCTACGGCATGTCACCGTACCCGGCGGTGGACGGGTTGGCGGCCGGCAACTACCCGAGCGACTGGTTCGCGTTCACGGCCGGCAACGTGCGCTTCTACGTCCTCGACGTGGACTGGAACGATCTCAGCGCAGCGAACTACCCGACCCTCGGGCTGGGCTGCACGCCCAAGGCCTGCCCGATGTATCAGGCCGAACGCGACCTGCACTGGCAGCAGTCCAGCGCCGAGTACCGGTGGCTGAACAGTGATCTGCAGGCCGACACCGCACAACGCGGCGCGTCCGCGCTGCGCATGGTCTTCTTCCATTATCCGATCCGGGTCGACCAGAACAACTCGACCACGCAGTCCGACGTGTATCTGCAGAACAGCGCGGCCAACCCGAGCGGCGCGGCGTCGAGCCTGGAAGCGTTGCTGGCCCGGTACCGCGTGAACCTCGTGTTCAACGCCCACGCCCACATGTACCAGCGCAGCATCGCACCGCTCGGTGGCGTGCCGACCTACGTGACCGGCGGCGGTGGCGGGGTACCCACCAATGTCTCGCCGGTGTGCAGTTCGACCGACGCCTACGCACGCGGCTGGGCACCGACGAGCGGCAAGGGTTCGTCGTGCGGGTCGCCGAGCAACGGCGGCGCAGCGAAGCCGACGGCGGCGGGCGAGATCTACCACTTCCTGCGGGTCAGAGTGTCCGGTACGGACGTGACCGTGCAGCCGACCAATTCGACCGGCGCGGTGTTCGATCCGATGACCTACCACTTCGTCGCCGACACCACCGCGCCGTCCGTCCCGGGCGCACCGACCGCGAGCCGCGCACCGGGTCCGGCGGACGTGACCGTGCACCTCGGCTCGTCCTCGTCGGACAACGTCGGCGTAGTCGCCTATGACGTGTATTGCGACGGCGCCTACCGGTTCAGCGTGCCCGCCGGCGTCGCGGCGTGGACCGACACCGGCGTGCCGGGCGGCACGCACACCTGGACGGTCCGTGCTCGCGACCAGCGCGGCAACCAGTCCTCGGACAGCCTCGCCAGCAACCCGGTGACGATTCCCGACACCGTGCCGCCGTCTGCTCCGGGTCGGCCGTCTGCCACGGTGAGCCCGCACAAGGTGGCGCTCACGTGGGTCCCGGCGACCGACGACGTCGGCGTGACCGGCTACAACGTGTACCGCAACGGCACGCCGTTGGCCACTGGCGTAACCGGCGCGTCCTACACCGACATCACGGCTGCGGATCTGACGACGTACTCCTACACCGTGCGTGCGGTCGACGCCGGCAACAACGTGTCGCCCCCCAGCCCTGCGAGAACCGTCACGACCGGGGACTGGACGGCGCCGACCGCTCCGCACGTGACCGCCAGCGGCGCCGGCGCCGGGAAGATTACGGTGCAGTGGCCGGGCGCGAACGACAACGTGAAGGTCACCGGCTACGACGTGTATCGCGACGGGAAGGTGGCCGTGGGTAACGTGAGCGGCACGCGCTGGACGGACACGCAGGTGCCGGGCTCACGGCACCGGTACCGGGTCGTCGCCTTCGACGCGGCCGGCAACCGTTCGGCGAGCAGCAACGTGGTGACCGTGACCGCCCCGCTCGTAAAGCCGGTCGTCCATATCAACCGGACATCGGCGACCGTGGCCAGGAACGCGAAGTTCACCGTCTACGGTGCGGTGACACCGGCCGTGGCGCACACCGTGCAGCTGCAGGAGTCCCGCGGGACGAGCGGCAACTGGGTGACCGTGCAGCGGATGACGACAAGCATGCGGACGCTGCCCAGCGGCAATCATGCGGTCGGGTATGCCTTCACGCTCAGCAGGAGTACAAAGGGCAGCTATTCCTACCGCGTGGTCTGGCCGGCCGGCGGCGGCTATGCCGGCCTCACCACCAAGGCCGTGCGGGTCACGGTGCGCTGAGATGCAGATGCCGGTGGCGCTGTCGGACCGTCGCGACACACTGGCGGCATGGTGGGATCGGTGGACATCGACGACGTGCGCACCGTGGTATGCGGACTCCCGCGTGCGTACGAGGCCGTGGTCGGCGACCGGATCAAGTTCCGCGTCGGCCGGCTGGTGTTCCTCGCGTTCTCACGTGACGAATCGATCATGGGATTCGCGTTCCCGAAACTCGAGCGCGGGGCACTCGTCGCCGGCGACCCGGACAAGTTCCTGATGCCGCTGCCGTCCGACGAGCGCTACAACTGGGTGCGGGTGCGGATGGCCGCGCTCGACGACGAAGAGCTGCGCGAGCTGGTTGTCGACGCATGGCGGATGTGTGTGCCGAAGAAGGTCGCGGCTGCTATTGCGCGGTGACGCAGCACGTCCGCACATTGTCGGTCGCCGCTCACTACGCAACCATCTGCGGCATGTGACCGTTCTGAGTCCCGCGTCGGTGCAACCGTTTGTGCACAGGCGCCTGCGAGGATGTCGGCATGGACATCGTGCAGGAGCTCGCATCGTCCGCAGGTGAGGCGGCGCAGTGACCGCGCTGCTGGCCGGGCCACGCCCGACCGACCTCCTCGGCGTGTGGCAGATCGAGCGCCGCCTGGTAGACCGGCAGGCCGGCGGGTTCGGCCGGGTGAGCGGATGGCTCGAACTGACGCTGGTGGGCTCGGTCGTGCACTGGCTCGAACTCGGCACGCTGCACTGGGACGGCGGCACCTACGAGGTCACCCGCGAGCTGCACATAATCCCCGACGGCGACGGCTGGCAGGTGCGCTTCGATGACGGCCGCGCGTTCCACCCGTGGCGGCCGGGCGAGATCGTCGATCACCCGTGCCGCGCGGATCTCTATCGCGGGCTGATCCACGTCAACGACAAGCGCACGCGGATGCGGGTCGTCTGGGACGTCACAGGGCCGCGCAAGAGCCAGCGGATCATCACCCGCTGCGTGCGGTCGATCAGCCCAGAAGAACCAACTCGACGCGGCGCGCACCGCCAGGCGTGATCTCGATCGGCACGCCCCAGTCCTGCCGGGCCAGGTAGCAGGCCGGGTGTTCGCCGCCGATGTCGCACGACGCGGCCTGGGCGACTACCTGAAGCACGCCCGTCCCGCGTTCGGCGAGGACGAGCCCGCGGGACAGAGTGGTGAATTCTCCGGCGCCGCTGTGCAGCAGCTCCTCCGGTGATGCGCTCACCGTCAGGGTCTGCGCCGGTCCGTACCGCTCGTCCAGCTTGCGTCCCGGCGCCGGCTGGAACCGGATCTCGAGCGTCACCGCGCCGGGCGCGAGAGCCATGACCGGACGGGCGGCGTGCTCCGGCGTGCCCGTGACCAGCGTGGCCGCGGGCACGGGACGCACGAGGCGGTGTGCGGCCGATTCGACGACTACCAGCTCGCCGCCCACGAGCACCGCACCGGAGGGTTCGCGTAGGTCGGTGGCCAGGGTGGTGACCTCGTCCGTGACCGGGTCGTAGCGGCGGACGGCGCCGTTGTAGGTGTCCAGAACGACCACCGAGTCGTCGGCGAGCAGGGAGACGCCGAGCGGATGCTGCAGACGTGCGTCCTTGGCAGGACCATCGACGTGGCCGAAGTCGAACAGGCCTTCACCGACGACGGTAGTCAGGTTCCCTGCTGAGTCGAGGTAGCGCAGCGCGGACGTCTCGGAGTCGACGAACCAGATCCGGTCGCCGTCGACTGCCAATCCGGACGGCTGCGCCAGCCATCCGTCGAGCGCGGGGCCGTCGCGCAACCCCTCGACGGTGGTGCCGGCGAGGACCTCGGTGGCGCCGGTGTCGGGGTCGACGGCGAGCAGCAGGTGTACGCCGGCCGCGGCGACGACGAGCTTGCCGATCGCGGGCCACCAGGCGACATCCCACGGCGACAGCACTGACGGGATCGGACCGGTGACGGTGCGGGCGTCGCGGAGTTCGTGTGCGAGATCGATCGTGTCGGCCGCGCCGTCCGACAACCGGATCCGGCGCAGCAGGTGGTTGGCGGTGTCGGCGACGAACACGCGGTCGCCGAGTAGCGTGAGGCCGTTCGGATCGGCGAAGCGCAGCGGCTCGTCGCTGCGTCCGCGGGTGCCGTCGCCGAACCGGCGCACGACGGTGTCGCCGTCGAGTTCGACCAGCTGGTGATGGCCTGCATCCGCGACCAACAGGTTGCCTGACGACAGCTGGATCGCCTTCGCCGGGAAGCGGAGCGTGCTCGGCTCGGGGGCCGGTGCCGTGTACGGCTCGTCGCCGCGCCGCAGGTTGTAACGCGGCGAAAGGTCGGCGATCGTCATGTCGAGCGCGCTGACCTGTCCTTCGCCGGCGGCTTGTGCGACGACGTACCCGTCGGGGTCGATCAGGACGAGCGTCGGCCAGGCCTTGACGGCGTATTGCTGCCACAGCCCGAGTGTCGGGTCGTTCACCACCGGGTGCGTGAGCGCGTTGCGTTCGACGGCCGCGCGCACCGTGTCGTCCGCACGCTCGTGGGCGAACTTCGGCGAATGGACACCGATGACGGTGAGCACGTCGTGGTATTTCGCTTCCAGCGGCCCCAACTCGTCGATGATGTGCAGGCAGTTGCCGCAACAACCCGTCCAGAAGTCCAGCAGCACCCACCGGCCACGCAGCTCGCTCAGCGACAACGGTCGAGCAACGTTGAACCACGTCAGGCCGGGTGGAATCTGCGGCGCTCGGGTGCGAACGATGCTGCGTGCTGATCCGGACACATCGGAAGGAACCAGCGTCGGGGCCGTAGTGTTCCGTTCGCGGCCCTCGTCCGTTCCGGACGAGGCGAAGGCTGGCCGGGCTCGCGAAAAGTGGGCCCATGCGCCAACGGTCCGGACGAGTCGGCAAGCTCGGGCTGTGCGCGGTAGCGGCCGCGGTGCTGCTGGGCGGCTGTGCGTTCGTGCCCGCCGCGGCGGGCCGGGTCACCAGAGGGAAGGACGCCTCGGGGCGGATTGCGGCGCGCGCGGTCGTGGTGGTTGCCGCCGGCGACATCGCCTGCAAACCGGGCAGCAGGGTGACCCGCACGCGCTGTCACCAGATGGGTGTCGCCAGGCTGATCGGCCGGCTGCATCCCAGGGCACTGCTCGCCCTCGGTGACCTGGCCTACCCGGCGGGAACGCAGCCCGCGTTCGATCACGCCTACGGTCCGTCATGGGGGCGGTTCAAGTCGATCACCCATCCCGTGCCGGGCAATCACGAGTACGGCACGCCGGGCGCGGCGGGCTACTACGGCTACTTCGGTCCGCGCGCCACCCCGTTGCGGCCGCACTGCCGGATCTGGTGCCCGGGCCATTACTCGTTGCGGATCGGCAGCTGGCACGCCGTCGCGCTCGTCACGAACTGCGATGAGCCCGAAGGCAACTGCAGGTGGATCCCATCGCAGACGGCCTGGCTGCGCCGTGACCTGAACCGGCATCGTTTCCGGTGCACGGTCGCGTACATGAAGAATCCGTTGTTCTCAGGCGGGTTCGGCGCCACCCCGCAGGTGCGCCCGCTATGGCGGGTGCTGCAGGCGCACGGCGTGGATCTCGTGCTGACGGGGCACGCGCACAACTACCAACGGTTCGTGCGGCTGACCCCTAGCGGCCGGCGCTCGGCGCACGGCATCACTGAGATCATCGCGGGCACCGGCGGCGACAGGCTCTTCACCCTCGCCAGAACGCGCCATCAGGCTGCACGGATCAACCATCGCTTCGGCGTGATGCGGCTGGCGCTCGGCCGTGGACACTGGACCTCGGAGTTCGTCACCGAGCGCGGCCACGTCATGGATCGCGCGCGTGGCACCTGCCACTAGCTCGTGGCGTCCGTAACGAACGACGCCCGCCGCGTCCTCGTCGGACGGGCGGGCGTGATCGCAGCTAGGTGGCAGGCGACCTGATTACAGGTTGCCGACCTGAGAGCGCGAGGCAATGGCGCGCAGCTCCTGCTGCATGGTCGGAGGAGCGGAACGGAGGGCACGCTCGAACTCACGGGTGTTGCGGCGGGCAACCAGCTTCTGCACGAACGCAGACTTGCGGGACATTGCTGTTTCCTTCTCTCGGCTTGGGATCTGTAACCAGGATGTTGGTTAGAACCGAAGAAAGCAAAGCAATATGCCTGCTGGTGCTTGACATCACACCCGCCTTACAGCAACGCGAGTCCGGGGTCGCGGAGCACGCCCGCAACGTCGGCCAGGAACTGCGAACCCTGCTGTCCGTCGACCAGCCGATGATCGAAGGAGACCGCCAACTGGGTCACCCAGCGCGGCTCGATCCGCTCGTCCGCGCCCGAACCAACCACCCACGGGCGGCGGTTGATCGCGCCGAAGGCGACGATGCCCGCCTCGCCCGGGTTGAGGATCGGCGTGCCGGTGTCGACGCCGAACACGCCGACGTTCGTGATCGTGAGCGTGCCGCCCGTCATGTCCGCCGGCGTCGTCTTGCCCGCACGTGCGGTCTCCGTCAGGTTGCCGACCGCCTGGGCGAGGTCGAGCAGAGACAGGCGGTCGGCGTCCTTGATGTTCGGCACGACCAGGCCGCGCCCCGTCGCGGCGGCGATGCCGAGGTTGACGTAGTTCTTGAGGACGATCTCGCCCGCCGCTTCGTCCCAGGTCGCGTTGATCTCGGGCGTCTTGCGCGCCGCCAGGATGACCGCCTTGGCCACGAACAGCAGCGGGCTGACCTTGACGCCGCGGAACTCGCGCCGCTCGGCGACGCGCTCGCGCAACTCCATCATCGCGGTGACGTCGCAGGTGACGAATTCGGTGACGTGCGGAGCGGTGAACGCGCTCGACACCATGGCCGCTGCGGTGTGCTTGCGGACGCCCTTGATCGGCACCCGGGTCTCGCGCTCGGAACGGTCGACCTGAGGCGCGACAGCCGGTGCGCCTTGCTCCGCAGCTGCCTGGACGTCGTCGCGGGACACCGTGCCGTTCGGTCCGGTGGGCGGGATTGTCGACAAATCGACGCCCAGGGACTTGGCCAGCTTGCGGACCGGCGGCTTGGCGAGCGCGCGAGCGCCGGGCGCCTCTCCTTCGGGCGCATCGGCCGAAGGCGCCTCGGCCGAAGGTGCCTCGGCCGAAGGTGCCTCGGCCGAGGGTGCCTCGTCCACGTCGGCCGGCTCTGCGGCGGCGGGGGTCGGCGGGATGTTGAACGAGACGTGCGTGCCCTCGCTGGCGCCGGTGCGCCGCCGGCGTCGTCGTCCCGTCTCCTCGCGCGGGCCGTACCCGACCAGCGTCATCTGCTTCTCCTCGGCGGGGGTGGCGCCCTCGCCGGGCAGGCCGGGGACGGCGGGAACCATGTCCTCGCCGGCCGCGACGTTCTCGGCCCCGACCGAGCCGGTGTCGATCGAGATGATCGGCGTACCCACGGGCACGGTCGCGCCCTCCTCGGCGAGCAGCGCGGTGATCGTGCCTGCATACGGTGAGGGCAGCTCGACGGCCGCCTTCACGGTCTCGACCTCGGCGATGGTGTCGTTCACCTCGACCGTGTCGCCGACCGCGACGGTCCACTTCAGGATGTCGCCCTCAGTGAGTCCCTCGCCGAGGTCGGGCAATTTGAACTGCTGGACCGGCACGTCTAGAACTCCATGATCTTGTCGACGGTGTCGAGGACGCGGTCGAGGTTGGGCAACCACTCGTGCTCGAGCCGGCTCGGCGGGTACGGGGTGTCGTAGCCGGTCACGCGCAGCACCGGCGCCTCGAGGGAGTAGAACGCGGCCTCCGTGACCCGGGCGGCGATCTCGGCACCGACGCCGAAGCTGTGCGGCGCCTCGTGCACCACGATCAGGCGGCCCGTCCGCTTCACGGACTCGACCACGGTCGGCATGTCCAGCGGCGAGACGGAGCGCAGGTCGATGACCTCGAGTTCCAGGCCGTCCTCGGCCGCCGTCTGGGCGGCGGAGAGCACGGTGGAGACGGTCGGTCCGTAGCCGACGACCGTGACGTGTTGCCCGGGACGGACCACCCGCGCCTTGTAGAGCGGTGTCGGCGCCTCGTCGATCTCGGCCTTGGCGGCGTGGTAGAGCCGCTTGGGCTCGCAGAAGATCACCGGGTCGTCATCGGCGACCGCCTGCTGGATCATCCAGTAGGCGTCGGACGGGTTGGAACAGCTGACCACCTTGAGCCCGGCGGTGTGCGCGAAATAGGTCTCGGGCGATTCGCTGTGGTGCTCGACCGCGCCGATGCCGCCGCCGAACGGGATGCGGATCGTGATCGGCATCTTGACCAGCCCGGCCGAGCGGTTGTGGAACTTGGCCACCTGGCTGACGATCTGGTCGAAGCCGGGGAACACGAACCCGTCGAACTGGATCTCGCAGACGGGCCGGTAGCCGCGGATCGCCAGGCCCACGGCGGTGCCGATGATGCCGGACTCGGCGAGCGGGGTGTCGATCACGCGGTCCTCGCCGAAGTCCTTCTGCAGGCCGTCCGTGATCCGGAAGACGCCGCCGAGCTTGCCGACGTCCTCACCCATGATGACGACCTTCGGGTCGTCCTCCATCGACTTGCGCAGCCCGTCGTTGAGCGCCTTTGCCATGGTGGCGGTGCCCATGCCCGACGCGGTCATGCGGACACCTCGTTCACGAAGTCGGTGAACTCGTCGCGCTGGGTGCGCAATTCGTCCGGCATGGTCACGTGGACATTGTCGAACAGCGACTCGGGCGTGGGGTCGGGCAGTTCGCGGCAGCCCTTGCGGACGTGTTCGGCAAGCTGCTTGGCCTCGGCGTCGACGTCGGCGAAGAAGGACGGGTCGATCTTGGCCTCCCGCGTGAGATAGGCGCGCACCCGCTCGATCGGGTCCTTCAGCTTCCAGGTCTCCGCTTCGCTGCCGAGCCGGTAGCGGCGCGGGTCGTCGTTGGTGGTGTGCGGATTCATCCGGTAGGTGTACGCCTCGATGAACGTCGGACCCTGCGCGCTGCGGGCGTCGTCCAGGGCCTTGCGGGTGACCGCGAGGCAGGCGAGCACGTCGTTGCCGTCGACGCGCACGCCGGGGAAGCCGAAGCCGGCCGAACGCTGGTACAGCGGCACCCGGCTCTGCCGCTCGACCGGCTCGCTGATCGCCCACTGGTTGTTCTGACAGAAGAACACGACCGGTAGATTGCCGGCGCCGGCCCACACGAACGACTCGTTGACGTCACCCTGGCTCGACGCGCCGTCGCCGAAGAACGCCAGCACCGCGGTGTCACGGTCGGGATCGCCGGTGCCGACCGCGCCGTCGCGGACCACGCCCATCGCGTACCCGGTCGCGTGCAGCGTCTGCGCCCCGATGACGATCGTGTACAGGTTGAAGTTGTTGGATTTCGGGTCCCAGCCGCCGAGGTTCGTGCCGCGGTAGAGCCCGAGCAGAACCAGCGGATCGACGTCGCGGCACCAAGCGACCCCGTGCTCGCGATACGTCGGGAAGGACATGTCCTGCTTCTTCAGCGCCCGGCCGGCGCCGATCTGCGCGGCTTCCTGTCCGAGCAGGCTGGCCCACAGGCCGAGTTCGCCCTGACGCTGGAGCGCGATGGCCTCGGTGTCGATGCGGCGGACCAGGACCAGGTCGCGATACAGACTCGCGATCTCGTCTTCGGAGATGTCGAGCTTGTAGTCCGGATGCTCGACGCGTTGACCCTCGGGCGTGAGCAGCTGGACCATGTCCGGCTCAGGATGTACCGCATGGACGTGTTCGCTCACGCAAACTCCTCGGCTCGGGCCGGTCGTGGGGTTGCCACGGGCGGCACGGTGTCGGTGTCGTCCCTCGGTTGGTACAGGGGTGGCGTACCTCACGAGAAACCCAGGGGTTCCTACCATATCGGGCGCGCGAGGCGCGCAGTATCAGCGCGGCCCGGAGACCAGCTTGGCCCCTCAGCAGGGCGACACGCCGACGCGGACCCTGCTCAGGGGCCAAGACGGGTGGTGAGTTCGTCGGGGAGCGGTTGGTCGTGCAGAACTGACAGGTGCGACACGGCTCGGGTCAGGACGACGTAGAGCCGGCGCAGGCCGGCCACCCGGGTCGGTTCGGCGGCGACGATCTCGGCCGGTTCGAGCAGGACGACCGAGTCGAACTCGAGGCCCTTTGCGGCCGAGGCCGGCACCACGGCCACGCGCGGGTCGTCCTCCTCGTCCAGCGCGGACGCCCCGATTCCCGCTGCGAGCAAGGCCGAGAGGACGGCCGCGGCATGGGTGTCCGGGACGATCACGCCGATCGAACCCTCGATGGCGAGCAGGTCGGTCACGGCGTCGGTGAGCGATGCCGCGGCGGCGAAGCGCAACGCGGACGTACCGGTACGCACGGCCGTCCCGGGCGGCACGCCGAGCGCGATGTGCGGCAGCAGCCGGTTCGCCAACTCGATGACCTCGCCCGGCACGCGGTATCCCGCGGTCAATGGACGAACCGAGGCCGAGCTGTGGCCGAGGTGGTCCAGGGTGACCGCCCAATCCCCGGGCGCCCACGGCGTGGTGGCCTGGGCAAGGTCGCCCAGCACGGTGACCGAGCCCAGCGGGCAGCGCCGGGCGATCGCGCGGCACTGCATCGGGGACAGGTCCTGCGCCTCGTCGACCACGACGTGGACGTAGGTTGACGAGCCGTCGATGAGCCCGGCCAGCTCGTCGAGCAGCACCGTGTCGGCCGCCGTCCAACGCACCGTGCGGGCCGAAGCCCGCCCGGGGCGGTAGAGCGCGGCCCGCTCGTCCGCGGTGAGCGCCGGGGCACACCCGGCGAGGAAATCGGCGTCGTCCCACAGCCGCATCAGCAGGGCCGGTGCCGACACTGCCGGCCAGAACTCGTCCACGAACTGCCTCACCGCCGGTGAGCGCGACATCTTCGCCGTCTCGGCGTCGGTCGGTGCGCCGCCGACGTCCTCGCGCTGGCGCCGCACGTCCTCGGCGACCTGCATCCGCAGCCGATCGCGCGCCACCCCCCAGCGCAGGCCGTCCGCGAGCGCGCGCCGGGCGTCGTCGACGTAGCGGCGCAGGTGGTGTGCGCCGACCCGGTAGCGCCGGGTGCCGACGATGACCAGGACGTCGTCGTCCGGCTTGCGGACGTGCGAGAGCAGCGCCCTGCGCAGCACGTCGGCCATCCGGGCGTCGCCCTTGAGCGTGGCGAGCTCGGCCGACTCGCTGCCGCGCGCCTCGGTGACCACGAGCTCGGCCACGGTGGCCTGTTCGATGCCGCCCTCGCCGAGCGACGGCAACACCTGCGCGATGTAGTGCAGGAAGGCGGCATTGGGACCGACGACGAGCACGCCGGAGCGGCGCAGCCGGTCGGGATAGGTGTAGAGCAGGTAGGCGGCGCGGTGCAGCCCGACCGCGGTCTTGCCGGTGCCCGGTGCTCCCTGGATGCACAGCGAGGAGTCCAGCTCGGCGCGGACGAGGTCGTCCTGGTCGGGCTGGATGGTGGCGACGATGTCGCGCATCGGGCCAACGCGCGGACGCTCGATCTCCTCGCGCAGCAGGTCCGAGGCCAGGCCGAGCGACTCGCCCCGGTCGAGGTGCTCGTCCTCGAACGACGACAGCCGGCCGGCATGGAAGCCGAACCGGCGGCGCAGCGTGACGCCCATCCGGTCGGCGGGCGTCGCACGGTAGAAGGCCCGCGCAATCGGGGCGCGCCAGTCGATCACCACGGGATCGCCGCGTTGGTCGCGCACATGGCGCCGGCCGATGTGGAACGACTCGCGATCGGGACTGTCGCGGTCGGTACGGCCGAAGAAGGGCGGGGCGTCGGGATCGTTGGCCAGCGCACGCAATCGCTCGGTGCGCATCCGGCCGAGACTCTGGCTGGCCAGCTCGTCGACCCCGTAGTCGGCGATCGCCGACGCCGACTCCTGCATGGCGGACAGACACCGGCGGGCGAGTTCGAGATGGCGTTCTTCGTCGGTCAACACTGCGTCGGCGGCCACGATCAAACGACGTTACGCGGCACCGACAACGGATTTTCGTTACAACGAAACGGATGTCGGGCTTACAGATTTCTCGGATCATGATTACGATCCGCTCGCGGGTTGGGAGGACCGGCGTCCGGCAGGGGCCGGACGCGAGGCGAGCAAGAACGCGCTCGACGACGGTCGACGCCCTCCGCGGGAGAAGAAATGCGTCGATCTCGATCACTCCGGCTGTCCCTGGCCGCGCTGACGACGGCGGTCGTCACTGCGGGCATGGCGGCCGGTACCGCGGCCGGTAGCGCGGCTGCCGCCCCCGCGCCACGGCCTGCACCGAATGTGCACGGGTTCGCCGGCCACGCCGGCAAGTCCCTCGCCGCCATTGCCGGTCACAAGCTCAACGCGAACGCCCTGCCCGCGGGCGTGCCGCACCACGGCAACTACGCCTTCCTCGTCCGGCTCCGGACTTCGTCCACCTCGGCGGTCTACCGCAGCGCCCGGGCTCGCGGAACGCACGCGGCGCGGTCCGCGGCGCACGCGCAACTGCGTGCGATCAATGCCGCCCAGGCTCGCCTGATCAGTCGCCTGCCCGCACGTACGTCGGTCGCCTACCGCGTCCACGCCCTGATGTCAGGTGTCGCCGTGTACACCAACGTGCACAACTATGCGGCCTTGCGCAGCCTGCCGAACGTGACCGCCGTGTACCCGATCGGCATCAAGCACGCGGACAACGCCTACGCCGTTCCGTTGCAGGGTGCGCCGCAGGGCTGGACCGCCTACGGTGACACCGGCGCGGGTACCACGATCGCCGTGATCGACACCGGCGTCGACTACACCCACGCCAACTTCGGTGGACCGGGCACCGTGGCCGCTTACCGGACCGCCAAGGCCAACGACTCGCACCGAGCCACCCCTGGCTCGTACGACCCGGCGAAGTTCGATGCGACGACGCTGAACGCCAAGGGCCAGCCGGCGTACTTCTACGACTTCGCGGGTGACGCGTACAACCCGGCCCGACCGAAGTTCGCGATGCCGCACCCCGACCCGAACCCGCTCGACTGCAACAGCCACGGCAGCCACGTCGCGGGCAGCGCAGCCGGCTTCGGCGTGCGCTCCAACGGCACCACCTACGACGGCAGCTACAACACCTCGACGCCGTTCGACAAGATGCGGATAGGGCCCGGCATGGCGCCCGAGGCGCGGATCTGGGCCTACAAGGTCTTCGGCTGCAATGGCGGCACGAACGTCGCCGGCGAGGCGATCGATCGCGCCATGGACCCCAACGGCGACGGCAGCACCGCCGACCACGCAGACGTGATCAACATGTCGCTCGGGCTCGACTTCGGCTCGCCGCAGGACGGCGACAGCATTCTGTCCGGCCTGGCCAGCAAGGCGGGCATCACGGTCGTCGCGGCCGCGGGCAACGCGGGCGACATCTACGACATCGGCGGCAGCCCGGGCAACGTCCCGCGCGTGATCGCAGCCGCGAGTTCGGTGGACGCGTTCACGATCACCGACTCGGTCACCGTCAGCGCACCCCCGAGCATCGCCAAGAAGTATGCGGCGCTGCGCTCGATCGCGTACTCGTGGAAGACCAAGCCCGACCTGTCCGGCGACGTTGTCGGAATCTCCGATCCGGACAACGTCGCCGGACAGATGCCTCCCGTTCAACAACACCGACAAGGCGCGGATCGCCGGAAAGATCGTCTTCGAGGAGTGGACGAGCAACGACTTCACCCGCCGCTGCGGCTCGGTCACCCGCGCCCAGAACCTCGAAGCGACGCACGCGACCGGCTTCATCTTCGCCCAGGACATCGAGGCCTTCCCTGGAGCTTTCGGGATCACCGGTAGCGCCAAGATCCCCGGTGTGCTCGTCGCCAAGTCGGGCGGGGACGCGATCCGCGCCCAGCTCGCCGCGAACAACACGGTCACGATCAGCGGCACGGGCCGGAACAACTTCAAGCACATCGTGCCCGCGGTCAACGACACGGTCTCGTCGTTCACCTCCCGCGACATCGCGGATGCCGGCAACCTCAAGCCGGACATCTCCGCCGTCGGGGACACGGTGTTCTCGACGGGTATGGGCACCGGTAACAAGGGGCTCACCGACAGCGGCACCTCGATGGCCACTCCGATGACCTCGGGTGCCGCCGCGCTGCTGATCGCCAAGCACCCGAAGTGGCGTCCGGGCCAGGTCAAGGCGGACCTGATGAACACCGCCGACCACGACCTGTTCACCGGGAACAACCACTCCGGCATCAAGTACGCCCCGAACCGGGTGGGTGCCGGGCGCCTCGACGTCAAGAACGCGCTCGACAACCACGTGCTCGCCTACACCGTCGACGGTCGCCACCACACCTCGCGGGGCGTCGTCAGTGCCTCGTTCGGACCGCTCGCCGTCCCGGTGGGTTCCGGTATGCACACCTACCGCAAGCTGATCCGGGTCGAGAACACCGGCGGCAGCGCACAGACCTACGACGTGTCGTACGCCCGCCGCACCGGCGTTCCCGGCGCGGTCTACTCGGTCAAGCCCACGCACCTCACGGTCGCCGGGCACTCGGCGCGGACTGTGGCGCTCACGCTCACCGTCAACCCGGACAAGTTGACCAAGACGATCGACCCGACCGTGGCGCGCATCGACGGCGTCTACGGAGTGCCGCGGCAGTACATGGCCGATGCCAGCGGACTGGTGCTGTTCACGAGCAGCACGGGCGCGCCGACGCTGCGGGTGCCCGCCTACGCGGCGCCGCGGCCGGCCTCGACGATGTCCCAGGCGGCCAAGGTCAGGCTGCCCCGCGGCGCGATCCAGAGGGCGTTCCTCAAGCTGTCGGGCCACCGGGTCGACCAAGGCTCGGGCGACACCACGGTGGATTCGATCGTGGCGGGCTTCGAGCTGCAGGCCGTCAGCGGAAAGGCTCCGCACTGCTCGAAGAAGGTGACCCGCAACTGCATCAACTTCTCCGACGAGCGCAGCTCGGACCTGAGGTACGTGGGCAGCACCTCCTCGGCGCCGCAGGTCCGGCGCATCGGCGGAAACCCGCTGCGTACCGGATTCGTGTACTTCTCGATCACGACGCAGGGGCCGTGGCGCAGCGCGAGCGGGCTGAACAGCTTCCGGATCTTCATCGACGGCAACGGGGACGGCAAGGCCGACTCCGAGCTCGAGACGATGGCGTTGCCCGGCCTGTTCCCGGGGGATGTCACCGATGTTCCGGCAGCGGTGCTGTTCAGCATGAAGACCGGCACGGTCCGTGACATCGAGCCGCTCAACGACGTGTTCGGCGACGTGGACACAGCGATGTTCAACAGCAACACGATCATCCTTCCCGTGGCCATCGGAGCGATCCCGGGGGTGAGCCGCAAACACTCGCGCATCCACTACGTCGTGCAGGGCCGCAGCGGATACCAGAACCCGTCGGTCGACACCGTCGGCGCGTTCACCCCGTCCACCGGGAAGCTGCACAACCCGCTGACGATGGACACGCTCAAGCCGGGTGTCGCTGTGTTCGGGTCTTACAACGGCCAGGGCAGCGCGGTCCTGTACGACGACGCGCCCGGATCGGTGCTTCAGATCCGTCGCAACCGGGACAGCTACCGGCGCGATCACGGGATGGGCGCTCTGATGATCCACCTGCAGAACGAGCTGGGGCACAAGGCACAGCGGGTGGCGCTGACGAACTGACACCAGTTCGGGCCCTGTTCGTGGCGTGGCAGGGTGGGCGGTGTGAGCCGACACCGCCCACCCGGCCCGCCCCCGGCAACGGTCGAGCACGCCCGGCTGGCCGAGTCTCCCGAGCCGGGCAGCCAGTGGCGGCTGTGGGGGCCCTACGTCGCCGGCCGGCAGTGGGGCACGGTCCGCGAGGACTACTCGGCCGACGGAGACGCCTGGTCGTTCTTCCCGTTCGAGCACACCCATCGCCGTGCGTACCGGTGGGGCGAGGACGGCCTGGGCGGTTTCTGCGATCGATACGGTTTCCTGAACGTCGCGGTCGCGCTGTGGAACGAGCATGACCCGGTGCTCAAGGAACGGCTGTTCGGCCTGACGAACCCGCAGGGCAACCACGGCGAAGACGTCAAGGAGTACTACTGGGCCGTCGACGGCGTGCCCAGTCACGCATGGATGCGTTGGCTGTACCGGTATCCGCAGGCCGAGTTTCCGTACGAGCAGTTACGCCGCGAGAATGCAGCGCGCGGCCGCGACGACCGCGAGTACGAACTCGCTGACACCGGCGTCCTGGCGGAGAACAGGTTCTTCGACGTCGAGGTCACCTACGCGAAGGGTGCGCCCGACGACGTCCTGATGACGATCTCAGTCACGAACCACGGGCCGGATCCCGCGCCGTTGCACGTGCTGCCGCAGGTCTGGTTCCGCAACACGTGGGTCTGGGGTCGCGACGACCGCAAGCCCGCTCTGCAACGAATCGACCCACCCGACCGACTCGGCACCAATCTGCGCGCGGTCGAGTGCCGCCACGACTTCCTCGGGCGGTACACCGTTTCCGCCGAGGGCGACCCGGAAGTCCTGGTGTGCGACAACGAGACAAATGCCGTCGCACTGTTCGGCGCTGCCCAGAACATCACGGCGTTCACCAAGGACGGCATCGATGCCAGGGTCGTGCACGGCGACGAGACAGCCGTGAATCCCGCCGGCGCCGGAACCAAGGCTGCGTTCTGGTACCGCTTCGATGCCATCGGGCCGGGACAGACGGTGCGGATGCGATTACGGCTCAACGCGAACGACGCCGGCGAGCATCTGTTCGCGTCCGGATTCGACGCGATCTGCGCCGACCGGGCCCGCGAGACAGATGAGTTCTACCGCGCGGTGATTCCGCTGCACGTCGGCGCGGAGGACGCCGCTGTCGCCCGGCGCGCGTTCGCAGGGCTGCTCTGGAACAAACAGCTCTACCGCTACACCGTTGCGGACTGGCTCGAGGGCGACCCGTCCCAGCCGCCGCCACCGCCTCAACGCGCACAGCCCGGTGCGCGCAACGTCGGCTGGCAGCACCTCGCGCTCGCCGACGTGATCTGCATGCCGGACGACTGGGAGTACCCGTGGTTCGCGGCGTGGGACCTCGCCTTCCACTGCATCGCTCTCGCGCACATCGATGCGGCCTTCGCGAAGGACCAACTGCTGCTGATGTGCCGCGAGTGGGCGATGCACGCCGACGGGCAGTTCCCCGCGTACGAGTGGGCTTTCGGTGACGTCAACCCGCCGGTGCACGCGTGGGCGGCCTGGCACGTCTACCTGGTCGACGCACGCGGACGCGAGGAACCGGACACCGACTTCCTCATCCGCGTGTTCACCAAGCTGCTGCTCGACTTCGGGTGGTGGGTCAACCGCAAGGATGTGGACGGTTCGAACCTGTTCGAGGGCGGGTTCCTGGGCATGGACAATGTCAGCCTGTTCGACCGCTCGGCGAACCTCCCCGATGGCGCTCGGCTGGAGGAGTCGGACGCGACGAGCTGGGTCGCGTTCTTCTGTCTGAGCATGCTGACGATCGCGATGGAACTCGCTGAGGCGGTGCCGGCGTGGGACGAGGTGGCGACCAAGTTCTTGGAGCACTTCCTTGCGATAGCGCATGCGGCGCGCCGCTTCGGGTCGTCCGGAATCGCACTGTGGGACGAGGCGGACGGGTTCTTCTACGACGTTCTCGTCCATCCCGACGGTGGCAGTGAACCGCTGCGGGTGCGCTCGATGGTGGGTCTGCTCCCGCTGCTGGCTGTCGCGCACGCTCAACCCGGCCATGAGGACGCACTGCCCGACTTCACCGCGCGCCTGAGCTGGTTGCAGCGCCGCCGTCCGGAATTGCTCGACGGCCTGTTCAACCAGGGCGAGAACCAGCACCTGCTGGCCATGCTCGACCCGGACCGGCTGCGCCGGGTGCTCGGCCGGATGTTCGACGAGGCCGAGTTCCTGTCGCCGTACGGGATCCGGTCGCTGTCGGCCGGGTACCGCACCCCGTACAGCACCTCGGTCGACGGGCACGAGGTTTCGATCGACTACGAACCCGGAGAGTCGCGCACCCGCCTGTTCGGAGGGAACTCGAACTGGCGCGGGCCGGTGTGGGTTCCGATGAACGTGCTGCTCGCCCACGCGCTGCGCGTCTACGACGCCTACCTCGGCCCCGGCTTCACGGTTGAGGTGCCGACCGGATCGGGCCACTCGTACACGCTCGCGGAGGCAGCGGACGAGATCGAAAGTCGGGTGTGCGGCCTGTTCCGGGCCGGGCCGTCCGGGAGCCGTCCGTGTGACGGTGCGCGGATCGAGGCGATGGACAGTGCGCCGTGGCGCGAGCACGTCACGTTCAACGAGTACTTCAACGGCGACACCGGGGAGGGCCTTGGTGCCTCGCACCAGACCGGATGGACGGCGTTGGTCGCGCACCTGCTGTGCCGTCCTGCCGTGGACGGGAAGCGGGATGGCTGACATCGACCGAGTCAGCTCACGCGAGGTGTACCGCAACCAGTGGCTGACCTTGCGCGAGGACCAGATCACCTACGCCGACGGGTCGCCCGGCCTGTACACCGTCATCGAGAAGCGCGACTTCGCGGTTGTGATCCCGTTCAGTGGCACCGGATTCTGGCTCGTCGAGCAGTACCGGTACGCGTTGGGGCGCCGCGCCTGGGAGTTCCCGCAGGGCGGCTGGCCGGCG
This sequence comes from Jatrophihabitans sp., assembly GCA_036497285.1. Lineage (GTDB taxonomy): Bacteria > Actinomycetota > Actinomycetes > Mycobacteriales > Jatrophihabitantaceae > RYN-133. Next base: position 2,593 of record DASXJR010000006.1, on the reverse strand, counting down.
GGGCACACCGGCACGCGCGAGGAGTTGGCGGTGGCCGAGTTGCGCGAGGAGACCGGGCTGCGCGCCGACCGGCTGGTGCACCTGGGCCGGCTGGACTCCGCCCCGGGTTATGCGAGCAACGGCTTCGACGTGTGGCTCGCCAACGGCTTGCACGAAGGTGAACCGCGGCGCGAGTCGACCGAGTCGGACATGGTCCACGCGCATTTCAGCATCGACGAGCTGACCCGGATGGTCGACGCCGGCGAGTTCACCGACTCGCACAGCGTCGCGGCGCTCAGCCTGTTGTACCTGTGGCAGTCACGGTGACCACGACCTGCTCGTTGTCGAAGGTGTACGCCTCGTAGCGGAACTCGATTCCGGTGCGCTCGACGAACTCAGTCCATGCGCGGAACTCGTGCTGTTGCCACCCCGGATAGTTGACGTACTCGTCGAGCAGCACGACCGACCCGGGCACCAGCCGATCGCCCAGCAGTTCGAGCGCCTTCGCCGTCACGCTGTACTCGTTCGCGTCCAGGTGCAACAGGGCGATCGGGCCAGGATGCTCGGCGAGGAAGGCCGGCACCGTCTCGTCGTACGGGCCGGGCACCACCGTCGCACCGCGCACCTTCGGCGGGTCGTCCTGGCCGAGCATGCCCGCGGTGTACCCGGGCCGCCAGTCGTCCTCGAGTCCGGCGAACGTGTCGAAGCCGTAGATCTCGCGACCGTGCAACCGCTCGGCGAGCAACAACAGCCCTTCGCCGGCGTGCACCCCGACCTTGACCACGGTGCCGTCGATCTTCACCAGGCCGGCCGCGTATCGCACGGTCTCGACGGGGTGCGGCAACGGTCGGGCGTGCATGAGGTGGTCGGCGATGAACTGCTCGGACTCGCGGGCCGCACGCGCCTCACCGGCGAAGATCATGTCGCGGCGGTGCCGCACCTCGAACATGCGCACGGCTTCGGCAAGTTGCTCGCGGGTCTCGGCCAGCTCTTTGCGCACCGCGCGCACCTCGGTCATCAACTCCGAGGTGCGCTTGTCGACGAGCTCGGTCACCGATTCGGTCAGCTTGGCCTGCAAGGCCTTCCCGACGCTGGAACGTTCCACGGTCTCATTTCTACTGCACGACCCTGAGGATCCTCACCGCGCTCCCAGGGCTCACCCGTCGAGGCGCAACTTGAGCGCGTCCAGCTCGTCGCGCATCGAGGTCGGCAGTGACGCGCCGATCTTGTCGAACCACTCCTCGATCAGCGGCAGTTCGGCACGCCACTCACGCGGGTCGACGGTGAGCGCCTTCTCGAGTGCCTCGGCGGACATCGACAGGCCGGAGGTGTCCAGGGCGTCCGGGGTGGGGACGCGCCCGATCGGCGTGTCGACAGCGGCCGCCTTGCCCTCGATGCGCTCGAGCGCCCACTTCAGCACACGGACGTTCTCACCGAAGCCCGGCCAGGTGAAGTTGCCCTCGGCGTCGCGGCGGAACCAGTTGACGTAGAAGATCTTCGGCAGCTTGACCGCGTCCGCGCTCTTGCCCACCTCGATCCAGTGCGCGAAGTAGTCGCCGGCGTTGTAGCCGATGAACGGCAGCATCGCCATCGGGTCGCGACGCACGACGCCGACCGCTCCGGTCGCGGCAGCTGTCGTCTCGGACGAGAGCGTGGCGCCCATGAACACGCCGTGCTGCCAGTCACGCGCTTCGGTCACCAGCGGAACGGTGTCGCGCCGGCGGCCGCCGAAGAAGATCGCGTCGAGCGGCACGCCCTTCGGGTCGTCCCACTCGGGCGCCCGCGTGTCGCACTGGCGGATCGGCGTGCAGTAGCGCGAATTGGGGTGGCTCGAGAGCTCCGCGGAGTCCGGCGTCCAGTCCTGCTTCTTCCAGGACGTCAGATGCGCCGGCGGCTCGCCCATGCCCTCCCACCAGATGTCGCGGTCGTCGGTCAGCGCGACGTTGGTGAAGATCGAGTTGCCCTTCGCGATGGTGCGCATCGCGTTCGGGTTGGTGTGGTAGTCCGTGCCCGGTGCGACTCCGAAGAATCCGTTCTCGGGGTTCACCGCGTAGAACCGGCCGTCGTCGCCGACCCGGATCCAGGCGATGTCGTCGCCGATCGTCTCGACCTTCCAACCGGGCAGGGTGGGCTCGAGCATCGCGAGGTTCGTCTTGCCGCACGCCGACGGGAACGCCGCCGCGATGTAGCGGGCGACGCCGTCGGGGTTGGTGACCTTCGCGATCAGCATGTGCTCGGCCATCCAGCCCTCGTCGCGCGCCTTCACCGAGGCGATGCGCAGCGAGTAGCACTTCTTGCCGAGCAGCGCGTTGCCGCCGTAGCCGGAGCCGTAGGACCAGATCAGCCGCTCCTCCGGGAAGTGGACGATGTACTTCGTGTCGTTGCACGGCCATGCGACGTCCTCGGCGCCCTCCTCCAGCGGAGCGCCGACCGAGTGCAGGCCGGGGACGAACGGCTGGTCGACGCCGTCCTTCGTGAACAGTTCGAGCGCCTTCGCGCCGAGCCGCGTCATGATGTGCATGGACGCGATCACGTAGAGCGAATCGGTGATCTCCGCGCCGAGCATCGGCTCGTCGGCGGTAAGCGGTCCCATGCAGTACGGCAGGACGTACAT
>DASXJR010000005.1:0-15519 GCA_036497285.1 Jatrophihabitans sp. | reverse complement strand
GGCTGGTCGAGCTGGAACGACGCGGACAAGATGAAGATCGGCTTGTCATGCTGGATCGCGAGCACTCGCCGGGTCGTGAACGATCGACCGTCCCGAATCCGTTCGACCTGGTATTCGATCGGGACGCTCGGATCGCCGGCCCGGATGAAGTACGCATGCAGGGAGTGCACTGCCCGGTCGGCCGGCACGGTCCGTCCCGCAGCGATCAGCGCCTGACCGGCGACCTGACCGCCGAACACGCGCTGCAGCCGTGACTCCGGGCTCACGCCCTGGAAGGTGTCCGGCCCGATCTCGGAAAGATCGAGCAGGCGGATCAGTGCGTCGAGCGCAGGTTGATCGCCGTCGACGGCCTCAGACATCGCGACGGAGCACGTCACCGATGTGGTGCAGTCGGATCGTGTTCGTCGCACCTGGTGTGGTCGGCGGCGTGCCGGCCACGATGACGACGAGATCGCCGGGTCGACACACACTGCGATTCAGCAACGCCGTGTCGACCTGACGAACCATGTCGTCGGTCGTCCGGACCGTCCACACGAGGTGCGCCTCGGCGCCCCACAGCAGCGCCATCTGTCGCTGCACCTGCTCGACCGGGGTGAAGACGAGGATGCGCTGTGCCGGCTGCAGTCGGGAAAGCCGTCGCGCGGTGTCTCCGGTCTGGGTGAAAGCGACGAGTGCGACGGCGCCTAGCGCGTCTCCGATGTCGCGCGCCGCCTTCACGATCGCGCCGCTGGACGTCCGTGGGTTGTGCCGCAGATCCCGGACCTGGGTGCCCGACTCCTCGACCGAGGTGAGGATGCGGCTCATCGTTGCCACGGTCTGGACGGGATAGCGGCCCACGCTCGTCTCGCCGGAGAGCATGACCGCGTCCGCTCCGTCGAGCACCGCGTTCGCGACGTCGGATGCTTCGGCGCGAGTTGGCCGCGAGTGGGTAATCATCGACTCGAGCATCTGCGTCGCGACGATCACCGGTTTGGCGTTGTCGCGACACACCTGCACGCACCGCTTCTGGACGACCGGCACCTCTTCGAGCGGCATCTCGACACCGAGGTCGCCACGCGCCACCATCACGCCGTCGAAGGCGAGCACGATCTCTTCCAGCCGGTCGACGGCCTCCGGCTTCTCGATCTTCGCAATGACGGGGCGGCGCACGCCCACGTCGTCCATGATGCGGTGGACGAGCTTGACGTCCTCCGGCGTGCGCACGAACGACAGCGCGATGAAGTCGACGCCGAGTCGCAGCGCGAACTCGAGGTCCTCGGCGTCCTTCTCGGACAGCGCCGGGACGCTGACCACAACCCCCGGCAGCGACAGGCCCTTGTTGTTGCTGACCGTGCCGCCTTCGAGCACGTCGCAGACGACGTCCGTCCCGTTCTCGATCTCTACCGCCACCAGCGCGACGTTGCCGTCGTCGACCAGCAACCGGTCGCCGGGGCGCACGTCGTCGGCCAGTTCCTTGTACGTGGTGGACACCCGGTCGTGGTCGCCCTCGATGTCCTCGACGGTGATCCGGATCCGCTCGCCGGGCGCCCACTCGACCGGGCCCTCGGCGAACCGGCCGAGGCGGATCTTCGGACCCTGCAGGTCGGCCAGCACCGCCACGTTGCGGCCGGACGCCTGGGCGGCCTGGCGCACCTCGTGACAGCGCCGGCCGTGCTCGGAATGCGTGCCGTGGCTGAAGTTCAGTCGGGCGACGTCCATGCCTGCCTCGACCAGCGCGCGAGCCCGTTCCACGGTGTCCGTGGCGGGGCCGAGCGTGCAGACGATTTTTGCGCGTCGCGTCACAGTTCAAATCGTATCCGCCGTGGATGGAGCGACATCTGGCCCACTCGCTTCGCTCGGGCCGTCTGCCGCTCCAATCGCAAGCTCGCTTCGCTCGCGCGATCGGCGGGGTCGGACCGAAGCCGTCGTCGCTCGCGCTCCTTTGGGCTTGATCCAACCTGCTGGGGTCGCCTTGGTGGCTGGCTTTCAGCAGGAGCGTCATGATGAACGGGAGACTAAACCCTCACACGGCATCCATTACGGCCTTGTCGACGTCCTCGCCGGTGGCTTCGGCGCGGGCGGTCGCGTCGACGACGCGCTGGAAGTCACGCGGGACGATCACGGAGAAGCGTCTGCGCGCCGCCGTCCAGTCCGCGAGCAACCCGGCGGCCACCGTGGAGTCGGTGTACGCCGCATGCTCGGCCACGATCGCGCGCAGCCGGGCGGCATGGTCTCCGTCCGGCGCGGCGATGTCGACCAGCTCGCCATTCACCTGCGAAGGGTCGAGGTCGAGCACGTACGCATACCCGCCGGACATGCCTGCGCCGAGATTACGGCCGACCTCACCGAGGATCACCGCGATCCCGCCCGTCATGTACTCGAGCGCGTGGTCACCCGTGCCCTCGGCGACGACCGTGGCGCCCGAGTTGCGCACGCAGAACCGCTCCCCCACGACACCGCGCAGGTAGATCGATCCGGACGTCGCGCCGTAGGCGATCACGTTGCCGCCGATGACGTTCGTCTCTGCGGTGAACGCGACCCGCGGATGTGGACGGACGGCGAGCACGCCACCGGACAATCCCTTGCCCACGTAGTCGTTCGCATCGCCCACGAGCCGCATCGTCATGCCACGCGGCACGAACGCGCCGAACGACTGCCCCGCCGAGCCGGTGAACGTGATGTCGATCGTGCCGTCCGGCAGCCCGTGTGCGCCGTACCGGCGGGTGACGAGCGACCCGAGCATCGTGCCTACAGTGCGGTTCACGTTGCGCACCGGGAGCTCGAGTTGCACTGCTGCGCCGTCGAGCAATGCGCCTTCGCACAGCTGGATCAGGGTGTTGTCGAGCGCGGCGTCGAGGGCGTGATCCTGCTCGTGCATCTTGCGCAGGTTCGGGCCGTACGGCGTCTGCGGCACGGCGAGCATCCGCGTGAGATCCAGGCCGTCCGCCTTCCAGTGCTCGACGGCCTTCGAGGTGTCGAGCGCCGACACCTGCCCGATCGCCTCGTCCAGCGACCGGAAACCGAGTGACGCGAGGATCGACCGCACCTGCTCGGCGATGTATTCGAAGAATGTCACGACGAATTCGGGCTTGCCGGTGAACCGCTCGCGCAGCTCCGGGTTCTGCGTGGCGACGCCGACCGGACAGGTGTCGAGATGACACACGCGCATCATCACGCAGCCGCTGACGATCAACGGTGCGGTGGCGAAGCCGTACTCCTCAGCCCCGAGCAACGCCGCGACCACCACATCGCGTCCCGTCTTCATCGCACCGTCGACCTGCACGGTGATCCGGTCCCGGAGCCCGTTGAGCAGCAGCGTCTGCTGCGTGTCCGCCAGGCCGAGCTCCCAGGGCAGGCCGGCGTGCTTCAGCGACGTCAACGGGGCCGCACCGGTACCGCCGTCGTGGCCCGAGATCAGCACGACGTCGGCGTGCGCCTTCGACACGCCCGCCGCGACCGTCCCGACGCCTGCCTCGCTGACCAGCTTCACGTGCACCCGCGCCTGGGAGTTCGCGTTCTTGAGGTCGTGGATCAGCTGGGCGAGATCCTCGATCGAATAGATGTCGTGATGCGGCGGCGGCGAGATCAAGCCGACGCCAGGAGTGGAGTGCCTGGTGCGCGCGATCCACGGATAGACCTTGTAGCCGGGCAGCTGACCACCCTCGCCGGGCTTGGCCCCCTGCGCCACCTTGATCTGTATGTCGTCGGCGTTGACGAGGTAGTTCGACGTGACGCCGAACCGTCCGGACGCCACCTGCTTGACGGCCGAGCGCCGCAGGTCTCCGTTCGGGTCGGGCGTGAACCGCGCTTCGTCCTCGCCGCCCTCGCCGCTGTTCGACTTGCCGCCGAGCCGGTTCATCGCGATCGCGAGAGTCTCGTGCGCCTCGGCGGAGATCGATCCGTACGACATCGCGCCGGTGGCGAACCGCTTCACGATCGACGACACCGGTTCGACTTCATCGATGGGGACGGGTGGACGGTCCGGGTTGAATTCGAACAGCCCGCGCAGCGTGCCGCCGTCGCGGTTGAGCGCCTCAACCTTGGTCGTGTACTCCTCGAACAACTCGAAGCGCCGCTGCCGGGTGGCGTGCTGCAGCAGGAACACCGTCTCCGGGTTGAACAGGTGGATCTCGCCCTCACGGCGCCACTGGTACTCACCACCCACGTCGAGACGGCGGTGCGCCTTGGACGTGGGCACGAGCGGATAGGCCATGGCGTGCCGCGCGGCCGCTTCGTCGGCGATGACGTCGAGCCCGACCCCGCCGAGCCGCGACGGAGTGCTGCCGAAGTACTCGTCGACCAACGGCTGCGCGAGCCCGAACGCTTCGAACACCTGAGCGCCGGTGTAGGACGCGATGGTGGAGATGCCCATCTTGGACATCACCTTCAAGACACCCTTCGACAGCGCCTTGAGGTAGTTGGCGATCGCCTTCTCCGGCGTCAGGTCCCGGATCGCCCCGGACGCCACGAGATCCTCGATCGACTCGAAGGCCAGGTACGGGTTCACGGCTGCGGCGCCGTAGCCGATGAGCGTCGCGATGTGGTGCACCTCGCGCGCCTCACCGGTCTCGATGACGAGCCCTACCTTGGTGCGCTGTCCGGTACGGACAAGGTGCTGGTGCACCGCCGAGGTGAGCAACAGCGACGGGATCGGCGCGTGGTCGGCGTCGCAGTCACGGTCGGTGAGAATCAGGATCCGCGCGCCGGCCTCGATCGCCTGCGAGCACTCGCGTCGCACCCGCTCGATCGCTGCGGTCAATGCTTCGGCGCCGCCGAAGACGCGGAACCGGCCGTCGATCAGCGCACATTGGAATCCGGGCAGGTCACCGTCCTGGTTGACGTGCCAGATCTTGGCGAGTTCGTCGTTGTCGATCACCGGCCGCGGGACCACGATCTGCCGGCAGGACGCCGGGCCCGGTGTGAGCAGGTTCAGCTCGGGACCGATCGCCCCCGCCAGCGACGTCACCATCTCCTCCCGGATCGCGTCCAGCGGCGGGTTGGTGACCTGCGCGAACAACTCGGTGAAGTAGTCGAACAGCAGCCGGGGACGCTTCGACAACGCCGCCAGCGGGGTGTCCGTCCCCATCGAGCCGAGCGGCTCGATCCCGCCCGTCGCCATCGGCGCGAGCAACAGCCGCAACTCCTCCTCGGTGTAGCCGAAGATCTGCTGCCGGCGGGTGACCGACTCGTGCGTGAACACGACGTGCTCGCGCTGCGGGAGGTCCTCCAAGCGGATCAACCCGGCGTGCAGCCACTCCTCGTACGGGTGCTCGGCGGCCAGTTCGCTCTTGACGTCCTCGTCCGAGCGGATCTCGCCGCGGTCGGTGTCGACCAGGAACATCCGGCCGGGCTGCAGCCGTCCCTTGGCGACGACCTTGTCAGGCTCGATGTCGAGCACGCCGGATTCGGAGGCGAGCACGACCAGGCCGTCCGAGGTCTGCAACCAGCGTCCCGGCCGCAGGCCGTTGCGGTCGAGCACCGCGCCGATCACCGTGCCGTCGGTGAAGGTGACGCACGCCGGGCCGTCCCAGGCCTCCGTCAACGACGCGTGGAACTGGTAGAACGCGCGGCGGGCCGGATCCATCGAGGTGTGGTTCTCCCACGCCTCGGGAATCATCATCAGCACCGCGTGCGGCAGGCTCCGGCCGCCGAGGTGCAGCAGTTCCAGCGCCTCGTCGAACGTCGCCGAGTCGGACGCGCCGGGCGTACAGACCGGGAACAGCCGGCGCATCTCGCCCTTGATCAGGTCCGACTCGAGCAACGTCTCGCGGGTGCGCATCCAGTTGCGATTGCCGCGAATCGTGTTGAACTCGCCGTTGTGCGCGACATACCGGAACGGGTGGGCCAGCGGCCACGACGGGAAGGTGTTGGTCGAGAACCGGCTGTGCACCAGTGCGAGCGCGCTGGTGAACCGCTCGTCGGTCAGGTCGCGGAAGAAGTGGCCGAGTTGGGCGGTGGTGAGCATGCCCTTGTAGACGATGGTGCGCGCCGACAGCGACGGGAAGTAGAGGTCGACCTCCTGCTCACGCGCGCGTCGCTCCGCAACCCGGCGCGCGGCGAAGGCCATCCGCTCCAGTTCAAGGCCGTCCTCGCCCAGCGTGCCCGCCAGGAACACCTGCCGGAATCGCGGCATCACCGCACGCGCCGTCGGCCCGACGGACGAGTCGTCGGTCGGCACCTCGCGCCAGCCGAGAACGGTAAGGCCCTCCTCGGCCGCGGTCGTCTCGACGATGTCGATCGCGTGGCCGAATGCTGACTCCTCGACTGGCAGGAATGCCGTGCCGCACGCGTACGCGCCGGGCTTCGGCAGTTCGAACCGCACGACCGCGCGCAGGAACTCGTCGGGGACCTGCACGGTGATCCCGGCTCCGTCCCCCGAGGACGATTCCGCCCCGGCGGCACCGCGGTGATCAAGGTTGTGCAGCGCGGTCAGCGCCTGCGAGACGATCGTGTGACTGCGCCGTCCGGCAAGGTCAGCGAGGAATGCGACGCCGCACGCGTCCTTCTCGAAAGACGGGTCGTAGAGGCCTTGCGGGTCGGGCAGGGCGGAGAACGGCAGCTTCACGGGTCTCCCGTAGCGAGTCGGGTCGATCGGGACGCCGTTGGCCCCTGCAGCCCCAACAGGTTACCGCCCGGTTTCCGGCCGCTTGAAACGAGATCACTGTGAGGTATCTCCGAGCGGACGCGCCGAGTTCGAAATGTGCCGTGCGTCTGGACACGCGAGTTAGGTTACGAGCCATGCCGACCCGAGCCCGCGTCCTGACGGTGGGTCTGGTGGCGGTTGCAACCATCGGCACCGGCTGCGCGCATCGCACCGTCGCCGGCCAGACCGTCTACAAGACGGTCACGCAGACCCCGACTCCGTCGACGTCCGCCGTCGCTCCGTCCACGCCCGCCACGTCGAGCACCGCGAAACCGAGGCCGTCCCACACGCGTCCTCCGAAGCCGAGGTTCACCCGGCTCGCGGCCACGTGCCGAGACTCGATGCGGCTCACCGCCGTCGAGCGGGCGATCCGGGACAAGCTGCCCGGCACAACCGCCTACTCGATCGGCCGGGGCGACCCGACCATCGGCCGGCTGATGTACATCAACTGCAAGTACGGCGTGTCCCGGGCCAAGGGTCCGTCCATCGAGGTCTCGGTCAGCCTCTACCGTTCGGTCGGCGCAGCTGCAGACCGCGTGGTCGGCACGAGCCAGGACTTCACTGCGCACGGCGCGACCTCGTCGGGCACCAAGGTCGCCGGCCGGAACGCGACCTTGCTGCTCGGCGCCAACATGCTGGCGTACGGCCCGACCGTCGTGGTGCACGCGGGCCTGCGCACCGTCGCCGTCACCCTGCGTCCCGGCACGACCAACCCCACTCCGACGCTGAGGGCGGTCGCCGCGCTCGCGGTGAACCGCACCGGTCGGCTCACCTAGGACCGCCTAGACCCGGCGGAGCTCGACCTCGATGTCGGCGCGCATCTCCGCGTCGACGCGGCGGCCGCGTCGGTCGGTCAGGTAGAACGCGCCGACCACGCTGTTGCCGAGCGTCGATACGCGCGCGGTGCGTACGTCGGCGCCGGAGTGTTCCAAGGCCGCGGTGATGCGGGTGAGCAGCCCGATGCTGTCCTCGGTGCGGATCTCGAGCACGGTGGCATCGGTGGCTTCGCGGTCGAACCAGTTCACCGTCGGCGGACGGGACGGGCGCCGCTGCGAGTACGCGCGCTCCTTCTCGTGCAGCCGCTCGGCCAGCGGCAGTTCGCCGTCGAGCGCGCGCGACAGGTCGGCACGAACCAGCGCGGCGTCGGGCACCCGGCCGAAGCGCGGCTCCACGACGAAGCTGTTGACCGCCATCTCGTCGTGCGTGTGGATCGACGCCTGGCGCACGTCGAGAAGGTGCAGCGCGAGCACCCCGGTTGTCCGGTAGAGCACGCCGACACCGTCGCGCGCGCAGACGATCACCTCGCGATCGCGCACCACTACGGCCAGCTGACCGGCCGCGGCGAGCTCGCGCCGCTCGGGGTCGAGCACCGGCGTGCCGGCGGGCATCGCGCCGCCCTGCAGCACGGCCCCCACCCGCCGGACCAGCTCTGCGATCAGGCCTGCCTTCCACTCGCTCCACGCCTGCGGGCCGGTAGCCGCCGCATCGGCGATCGACAGCCGGTACAGCAGCGCGACGACCTCCGCGGAACTGTCCACCGCATCGGCGACGATCTTGACCGTCATCGGGTCGTCGAGGTCGCGGCGTGTCGCCGTGTCCGGGAGCAGCAGGTGTTGCCGGGTCAGGGCGGCGATCACCTCGATGTCGTTGTCGGCGAAACCCATCCGGCACGCGATCTTGCGGGCGTGCTCGGCGCCCACTACCGAGTGGTCGCCGGGATAGCCCTTGCCGATGTCGTGCAGCAGCGCTCCTACGAGCAGCAGGTCGGGACGGTCCACCTCGCGGGTGTGCGCGGCAGCCTGCGCGGCTGTCTCGAGCAAGTGCCGGTCGACCGTCCAGAGATGGACGGGGTTGTGCTGGGCCAGGCTGCGTACCGCGTCCCACTCGGGGATCAGCCGGCCGAGCAGGCCCGCCAGGTCGAGCGACTCGAGGACCGGCACCGCGGCCGGGCCGGTGCCCAGCAGGGCCACGAAGTCGTCGCGCACCTCGTCCGGCCACGGCTCGGCCGACGGTCCCCACTCATTGCGCAACCGGTCGAGTGTCGCGGTGGCCAGCGGCAGCTCCTTCTCGGCCGCTGCCCGCGCAGCGCGCACCAGGAGTCCGGGGTCGGTGCCGGGTGCGGCGTCGCGGGCAAGCGTGACCTCGCCGTCCTGCGTCACGACGTCGCGGGCGATTCCCTCGCGCACCGGTCGTACGGACGTCCCGCCGAACAGCCTCGTCCGAAGGGACGGCCGCACCGTCGGCGCGAGACGTCGGAAGGCCAGGTCGAGGACGTGCGCGACGGTACGGGCCGCGTGGTTGGCACGACGCAGCACCTCGTCGCGGTCCGGTTCGCCCGTGTCGGTACGAAGGCCGAGCGCGACGGCGACCGCGTCGTGTTCCTGCCGATGCAACACGTCGTCGGCGCGTCCGGCGAGGCGGTGCAACTCGCCGCGGATGTCGAGCAGATCCGCACCGGCCGCGCGTGCGTTCGTCGGCAGGTCGACGAGCTGGGCCAGCGCGAGCGCGTACAGAAGCCGCACGTCGCGCAGCCCACCCCGCGAGTCCTTGACGTTGGGTTCGAGCAGGAAGGCACCTTCGCCGGCAAGTTGCCAGCGCTGCGCGGCGAGCTCGCGCAACTCGCCGACCAACTTGCCGGCGCGCGACCGCCACAGCGCAAGCACGTCCGTGCGCACTGCTGCGGACAGGTTCGCGTCGCCGCTGAGATGGCGGATGTCGAGCAGCCCGAGCAGGGCCTTGAGGTCCTCACGCGCGACCCGCACTGCCTCCTCGGGGCTTCGTACCGAGTGATCGAGACCGACGCCGCTGTCCCAGATCGGGTACCAGATCGAGTCGGCGATCTCGGCGACATCGGCCGCGTTGCCGGTGTGCAGCAGGACCAGGTCGAGATCGGACCGGGGCGACGGTTCACTCCGGCCGAGGCTGCCGAGCGCGACGAGGGCGATGCCCGGCGCGCCGTCCGGGATCCGGGTCGCCAGCCAGCCGTCGTAGGCGGCGGTCAGTTCCTGCCGAAGGGGTGCACATACGAGTCCGGGCCGGCGCAATACGCCGGCCCGGATCTCGTTGAGTGACTTAGACGGCGTCGGCGCCACGCTCACCGGTCCGCACGCGGACGAGTGTATCCACGGTGGTGACCCAGACCTTGCCGTCACCGATCTTGCCGGTGCGCGCGGCTTCGACGATCGAGTCGACGACCTTGTCGGCGTCCCCGTCGCTGACGAGGACGTCGATGCGCACCTTCGGTACGAGGTCGACGGTGTACTCCGCGCCGCGGTAGACCTCGGTGTGCCCCTTCTGCCGACCGAAGCCCTGTACCTCGGCGACGGTCAGCCCCTGGATGCCCAGGACCTCCAGCGCGACCTTGACGTCATCGAGCTTGAACGGCTTGACGATTGCGGTTACCTGCTTCATGCCCTCACCGTCTCTCTGGTCTCGGCCGCCGGTGGCGGGGCGGTCGAGGTCGCCGCGGGCGCGGCACCGAGCCCGTGGCCGCCGGCGGACAGGCCGCCCCAGTCGTAGGCCGATTCGCCGTGCTCGGCGTTGTCGATGCCGCTCATCTCGTCGTCCCTCGTGACCCGCCAGCCGATGGTGTACTTGATCCCCAGGCCCAGAACGGCCGTGATGCCGCCGCTCCAGACCAGCGTGAACAGCACGCCCATCGCCTGGTGGCCCAGCAGCGTCAGATCGCCACCGTAGAACAGTCCGTTGGAGCCGGCCGGGAAGAGGCCGTCGACACCCTGGGGCGATGACGTGGTGCCGACGAATCCGATCAACAAGGCGCCGATGATGCCGCCGACCAGGTGCACGCCGACGACGTCGAGCGAGTCGTCCAGACCGATCTTGTACTTCAAGCCGACTGCGATCGCGCAGGCGATGCCGGCAACCGCACCGACGACGATCGCGCCGAGGGTGTTGACCGCGCCACAGGAGGGCGTGATCGCGACCAGACCGGCGACCACACCGGACGCGGCACCGAGCGATGTGGCCTTGCCGTGCAGGATGCGCTCGGTCAGCAACCAGGCGAGCATCGCGCACATGGTCGCGACGGTGGTGTTGAGGAACGTCGTGCCCATCTCCCCCTGGAACTGCGCCGAGAAGCCGCCCCACGCCTTGGTCGTGCTGTCGTTGAAGACCATCGAGCCGACGTTGAACCCGTACCAGCCGAACCACAGCAGGCCTGCGCCGATCATCGTCAGCGTCAGGTTGTGCGGGCGCGTCAGCTCGCGAGGCCAGCCGACCCGCTTGCCGATGATCAGCGCCAGCACCCCGCCGGCGACACCGGCGTTGATGTGCACGACCGTGCCGCCGGCGTAGTCGAGGTTCGGGAACTTGGAGTACCACCAGCCGCCGCCCCAGATGTTGTGGGCGATCGGGAAGTACACGAGTGTCACCCACAGGACGGTGAACACGATCCACGCCGACAGCCGCACTCGGTCTGCGATCGCCCCGCTGATCAGCGCCGCGGTGATCGCGGCGAAGGTCAGCTGGAACAGCACGTAGATGTAGTTGCCCGGGCTCACGCCGTGCAGGCCGAACATCGAGAACGGGTTGGCGATCAGGTCGCCGTTGTTGTTGCCGAGGCCGTCTGCGCCCCACCCCTCGGACCATCCCCACAGGACGAATACGACACCGACCGCCGCGAACGCGACGAACGACATCATCATCATGTTGAGTACGGACTTCGAGCGAGTCATCCCGCCGTAGAACAGCGCCAGCGCAGGCACGGTCATCATCAACACCAGTGCCGTCGCCACGATCATCCAGGCGTAGTACCCGTCCATTCAGCCTCCAGCCGAGGGATCCGGTTGCGAAGCGGGATGCTCAGGACGCCGATGTCCGCACCTCGCCGATTTCCACGCACTCTCTGCTGACGAGGTTTCAGGAACCGGCCTGGACGTGTTTCCGTGAGATTAACCCGCAGCGCTCTCACGCCGGGCGACACACGACCCAGACACGGGTGATCGTCTGCTCGGGCATGTCGTAGCCGACGCGAACGACGACGTACGGCGTCTTGCGGATCCTGATGTTCTCGCCGACCCGGGGCAGCAGGTCGCCGTACGGGGCTACGGCGATCTCGGCGTCGGCCTCGTCGACGTAGCTGACGAGCACGGGGTCCCGGAACAACGACGGCACGCCGTGATGCTCCCACGCGCCGACAGTGGTCAGTTCGAGCGCACAGTGGTCAGTTGTAACTAACCACTGACGGCCGAACTGACCACTGTCAGCCGAGGACGGCGGTGCGGGCGGCGACGAACGCGCGCACGCAGGTCTCAACGTCTTCGGCCGAGTGCGCTGCGGAGAGCTGGACGCGAATGCGGGCCTTGCCCTGCGGCACTACCGGGTAGCTGAACGCGATCACGTAAACGCCGTGCGCGAGCATCTCGTCCGCGATCCGCCCGGCCACGACCGCGTCGCCGAACATGACCGGCGTGATCGGGTGCTCCCCCGCGAGGATGTCGAACCCCTCGTCCGCCATCCGCCGCCGGAACAGCTTCGTGTTCGCGCGCAACTGAGCGCGGGCGTCGTCGGACGAGGCGACCAGATCGAGCGCGGCCAGCGAGCCCGCCACCACCGCCGGCGCGACTGCATTCGAGAACAGGTACGGACGCGAGCGCTGCCGTAGCAACTCGACGATCTCCGCGCGCGCCGAGATGTACCCGCCGGACGCGCCGCCCAGCGCCTTGCCGAGTGTCCCGGAAACGACGTCGATGCGGTCCTGCACCCCGGCGAGCTCGGGTGTCCCGGCGCCGGTGGCCCCGACGAACCCGACGGCATGCGAGTCGTCGACCATCACCATCGCGTCGTACTTCTCGGCGAGATCGCAGATGTCCGCGAGCGGCGCGAGGTACCCGTCCATCGAGAACACACCGTCGGTCACGACCAACCTGCGTCGCGCCCCGGACGCAGCCTCGAGCTGTTCGGTCAGCGAGGCCATGTCCCGGTTCTTGTACCGGTACCGCTTCGCCTTGCACAACCGGATCCCGTCGATGATCGACGCGTGGTTGAGCTCGTCCGAGATCACCGCGTCGTTCTCGTCGAGAAGCACCTCGAACAGTCCGCCATTGGCGTCGAAGCACGACGAGTACAAGATCGTCGCTTCCGTACCGAGGAATGCGGAAAGCCGCGATTCGAGCTCGGTGTGCTGGATCTGGGTTCCGCAGATGAAACGCACTGACGCCATGCCGAAGCCCCACTCGTCGAGCGCGGCTTTGGCGGCAGAGACGACCGACGGGTGGTCAGCGAGGCCGAGGTAGTTGTTCGCGCAGAAGTTCAGCACCTCTTTGCCGGCCGAGCGGACGTGCGCCGACTGCGGTGAGGCCAGCTCGCGCTCGTTCTTGTACAACCCTGCGTCACGGATCTCGGTGATCGTCGCCCGCAACTCGTTCTGGACCGCTCCGTACATCAGACACTCCAATCGAGGACGACCTTGCCGCACTGGCCACGGTGCGCGGTGTCGAACGCGGCTTCCCAACTCGACGCCGGGAAGCGGTGCGTGACGACGGAGGAGATGTCGAGACCGGAGCGCAGCATCGCCGACATCGCGTACCAGCTCTCGTACATCTCGCGGCCGTAGATGCCCTTGATGGTGATCATGTGCGTGACCACCTTGCCCCAGTCGATCTCGATCGGCTGCGACGGGAGGCCGAGCATCGCGATGCGGCCGCCGTGGTTGAGGTTCGCGATCACGTCCGGCAACGCCGACGGGTGCCCGCTCATCTCGAGCGCGACGTCGAAGCCCTCGACCATGCCCAGGCGCGACTGCGCCGACGCGATGCTCTCGTGCGAGACGTCCAGCGCGAGGTCCACGCCCATCTTGCGGGCAAGGTCGAGGCGGTATTGCGACACGTCGGTGATCACGACGAAGCGCGCGCCGATGTGCCGGGCGATCGCAGCGGCCATGAGTCCGATCGGCCCGGCGCCGGTGATCAGCACGTCCTCGCCGACGAGCGGGAACGACAGCGTTGTGTGTACCGCGTTGCCGAACGGGTCGAAGATCGCACCGAGGTCGGGATCGACAGGATCCCTGTGCACCCAGACGTTCGACTCGGGCAGCACGACGTATTCGGCGAACGCGCCGTCGCGGTTCACACCGATCGAGGACGTGCGGATGCACAGGTGGCGACGGCCGGCGCGGCAGTTGCGGCACGTGCCGCACACGACGTGTCCCTCGCCGGACACGAGCGCTCCGACGTGCACGTCACGAACACCGTCGCCGACCTCGACGACCTCGCCACAGAACTCGTGTCCGGGGATCAGCGGTGCGTTCACCGCGGACGCGGCCCAGTCGTCCCACGCGAGGATGTGCAGGTCAGTGCCGCAGATCCCGGTGCGCAGCACCCGGATCTTCACCTCGCCAGGTCCGGCCGACGGCTCCGGACGGTCCACCAGCTCGAAGCCCGGCGACGCTGCCGGCTTGAACAGGGCCTTCATCTACTCCCCCAGCAACGCGTCAACGAATACTTCCGGCTCGAACGGGGCCAGGTCGTCGGCGCCCTCGCCGAGTCCCACCAGCTTCACCGGCACGCCGAGTTCGCGCTGCACGCTGATCACGATGCCGCCGCGTGCGGTGCCGTCGAGCTTGGTCAGCACGATGCCGGTCACGTTGACGACCTCGGTGAACACCCGCGCCTGGGTGAGCCCGTTCTGGCCCGTCGTCGCGTCGAGCACGAGCAGCGTCTCGTCGACCGGGCCCTGACGTTCGACCACGCGCTTGACCTTGCCCAGCTCGTCCATCAGGCCGACCTTCGTGTGCAGCCGTCCGGCGGTGTCGATGAGGACGGTGTCGACCTTGTCCTCGGTGCCCTGCTTCACGGCGTCGAACGCGACGGAGGCCGGGTCGCCGCCCTCGGGTCCGCGCACCGTCTGTGCGCCGACGCGCGAACCCCAGGTCTCGAGTTGATCGGCAGCAGCGGCGCGAAAGGTGTCCGCGGCACCCAGCAACACGGTGCGACCGTCGGCCACGAGCACCCGGGCGAGCTTGCCGCACGTGGTCGTCTTCCCGGTGCCGTTGACGCCGACCACCATAACTACTGCAGGACGGTCGGCGGACGGCGTCGCGTGCAGCGTGCGGTCGAGGTCGGGCTGCAGCGCGGTGACCAGTTCTTCGGCCAGCAGCGCGCGCAGTTCGCCCTGCGACTGCGTGCCGAGCACCTTGGTCTTGGTGCGCAACGCTTCAACGATCTCGGAGGTCGGCCGCACGCCCACGTCGGCGCTGAGCAGCGCCTCCTCCACCTCTTCCCAGGCTTCGTCATCGAGGCGCTCGCGGGACAGCACCGACAACAGGCCGCGGCCGAGGGCGTTCTGCGAGCGGGACAGTCGCGCACGCAGCCGCTGCAGGCGCCCGGCGGTCGGCGCCGGGGTTTCGATCGCCGGCGCAACCGCCGCTTCGGGCGCCGGCGCGACCTCGGCTTCCGGGGCCTCGACCGGCGGAAGCTCCAGCGTGTCCGGTGGCTTCGGCTCGGCGTAGTCGACGCCCGGCTGGGGCGGTTCCTCGAAGCGGACGCCACGCCGCGAGCGGGTGACGACGAGCCCGACGATCACCGCCGCGACGACCAGGACGGCCAGGACTATCCAGAGAACAACCACGAGGCCATCCTCTCAGGGACCTCGATCAGCGAATCGGGGTCCACTCCACTTCGCGGGGTGGCGAGTCGGGGTCCTCGCGGAATCGCCACGTTCTCCAGGCGATTTCGTGGGGTGACGAGTCGGGGTCCTCGCGGAATCGCCACGTTCTCCAGGCGATTTCGTGGGGTGACTCAGCTGGTGCGGTAGAGCCCGCCGAGTTTCCATTGCGGCCAGGCGATGTTCCAGTCGCCGTAGCCGTCGCCGATCTGCATCAGTTGGCCGTTGGCGTTGGGGTAGCGCACCGGGTCGCCCACGTCCAGGAAGTCGTACAG
>DASXJR010000004.1:0-21285 GCA_036497285.1 Jatrophihabitans sp. | reverse complement strand
CGCGGCCTGCTGTTCTGCCGACTGCTCAGCCGGCTTCTTCTTCGCCACGCCGTTCAGTGTCGTCGTCATCAGACGCCAACCCTTCCCGCCAAGCTCCCGCTCGGCGCGTCAGGCCGGAAACACCGTTAGTCGGACAGTCCCGGCTGATCTTCCGCACACGCACTGGTCGTAGTAGGCGCGAGCACCGGGTGACCCGCATTTGCGGCAGCGGGCTCGCGTGAGCACGCGGGGGATCTTCGACTTTGTCCGGGCGGCCCGGTCCGGGTCGGGATCGGCGGCCAGCGGCTCGAGCGCGTTCGGCTGATAGCCCGCCGTGACCAACGCGGCCACCCATGGCCACGCTCGGTCGCGATCCTCTCGTAACAGCGAGCAGCGAGCTAGTCGACGAGCCGGGCAAAGTAATCGACGTCGATGCGTTCGGTGAATGCCTTGAGAATTCGGTCTCGGCTGGTCTCTGTGAGCTTGTTCTTGTTGCCCTGTCGGACGAACTCGGCCGAGGCGTCGATGAAAAGGATCGTGTTGTCGGCCTTGCTCTTCTTGAGCACGATGATGCAGGTCGCGATGGTGGTGCCGAAGATCAGGTCCGGTGGCAGCTGGATCGCGGTGTCGACGTAGTTGTTGTCGACGAGGTACTTGCGGACCTTCTGCTCCGCCCCGCCGCTGTAAAGCGCGCCGGGGAACTCGACGATCGCCGCAGTGCCGTTGACGGCGAGCCAGCTGAGCATGTGCATGGTGAAGGCCAGGTTGGCCTTCGACTTGGGAGCGAGGACGCCGCCGGGTGCATTGCGCACCAGATGCACGACACACGTTTGCACGGTGGCTAGCGGCCAGATCGCGGCGATCGCGTCAGGCAGTCCCTTGAGCCCGTCACAGCACACAACGCACACGTCGGCAACGCCGCGGTTGCGCAGTTCGGTGAGCATGCTCATCCACTGCTTGGCGCCCTCGCCGCCGGTGGGGCCGGCTGAGAGCCCGAGCACGTCGCGCTCGCCGTCGATGCTGATGCCCATCGCGACATAGACCGGCCGGTTCGCGACTTGCCCGTCGCGGATCTTGAGCACGATCGCGTCGATCAACACGATTGGATAGACCGCGTCGAGTGGTCGGCTCGTCGGTGACCCGCGAGACCAGATCACCCGAGACCTCGGTGCCGTAGATGTCGGCCCGATGGTTGGCGATATCGCCGGTGGTCAGAAGCCGACGTCCCCATAGCCGCTGCGGGTCGCCGTGGTCGGGCTGGGTGAATCCGCACCTACGGGTTTAGCGCGGCGCTCTATGCCGCGACCGGCCAAGAGCGTGCAGGTACTCCCCAGGCCAGGGGGCCAGGAACGTACCTCCAGCGCCGGGCGGACTCGGGAAGTCAGCCATCCACCCGGCGCCTCGATCCCTTGGTTCCTCGCCATCAAGATCTTCTAACGTCCCGCGCGGACACTCCTAATCGGTGTTGACAGTCGTTCCCGATTAGGAGTGGAATGGCGTGCGGGCGGCACAGGGGTGTGCGCACCGGTTGATCGTCTGTGAAGGGCTTCCATGGCTGCTGGTCGTTGTTGGCTGTCTGCGCGGGTCGCAATGTTGGCGGTTCTTGTGGCTGTGATGGCGGTGGTGGCCGGTTGCAGTACGTCCGGCGGTGCGGCGACGGGCTCGTCGGGCAAGGTTGTTGAGGTTGCGGCGAGCATCAACGCGTGGGGCAGCATCCTGGCCCAGCTGGGCGGGGCCCATGTGCACGAGACGTCGATCATCACCAACCCGGACACCGATCCGCACGATTACGAGCCGACCCCGCAGGACGGCACGGTGATCGCCGGGTCGCAGCTGTTTGTGGAGAACGGGATCGGCTATGACTCGTGGGCGGCCAAGTCGTTGGCGGCCAGCCCGGATTCGAGCCGATTGGTGATCAACGTGGGCGATCTGGTGCACATCCCGGAGGGTGGGAATCCGCACCGCTGGTATTCGCCGGCTGACGTGAACACCGTGGCCGACGCCGTCACGGCGGATCTGAAGAGGCTGGACCCGGCCGATGCGTCCTACTTCGATGCGCAGCGGCAGAGATTCGCGGCCACGGGCCTGGCCACCTACGACAGGCTGATCAAGCAGATCCAGACCAAGTACGCCGGCACGCCGGTCGGGGCGAGCGAGTCGATCTTCGCCCCGCTCGCGCAGGCGCTGAGGCTGGACCTGATCACTCCGCCGTCGTTTTTGAAGGCGATCTCCGAAGGGACTGACCCGTCGGCGGCGGACCTGTCGACCATCGACTCGCAGATCAGCAGCAACAAGATCAAGGTGTACGTGTTCAACAGCCAGAACGCCACCCCTGATGTCGCTGCCCAGGTGAAGGCGGCCAAGGCCGCGGGGATTCCGGTGTCGGCGGTCACCGAGACGCTGGCACCGGCGGGGGCGAGCTTCCAACAGTGGCAGTGCGCGCAGCTGCAGGCGCTGATCAGCGCGCTGCATCAAGCGACCGGCAAGTGAGCGGCAAGTGAGCGAACGACGCGTCACCGAACGCACCGCGCACACTCGGGACCGTCCGACCGGACCGCGACAGATGCCGGTCGTTGAGCTCAGCGGTGCCGCCGCAGCCGTGGGTGGGCGCCGGATCTGGTCGGAGGTGAACCTGACCGTGCGTCGCGGGGAGTTCGTCGCGGTGCTGGGGCCCAACGGCGTCGGCAAGTCCACGCTGCTGAAACTGATCCTCGGCCTGGTCCCGGTGGCCCAGGGACAGGTGTCGGTACTCGGTGCCCGACCGGGGCAGCGGAACAAGCGCATCGGCTACCTGCCGCAGCGCCGCGCTTTCGACCCGGCGACCCGGGTACGCGGTGTGGACCTCGTGCGGCTGGGACTGGACGGCGACCGGTGGGGTGTCCCGCTGCCGGGCTGGCTGCCGGGCTCACGCAGTCGGCAGATCGGTCACCGCGTCGATGAGGTGATCGAGCTGGTCGGCGCCAGCAGCTACGCCCGCCGGCCAATCGGGCGATGTTCCGGCGGGGAGCAGCAGCGGCTGCTGATCGCGCAGGCGCTGGCCCGACGCCCCGAGCTGCTCATCCTCGACGAGCCGCTGGACAGTCTGGATGTCACCAACCACGCCTCGGTCAGCGCACTGATCCGCGAGGTGAGCCAGAGCCAGCAGGTCGCGGTCCTGCTCGTGGCGCATGACGTGAATCCGATCCTGTCCTATCTGGACCAGGTCGTCTATCTCGCCCACGGCGGCGCAGTGATGGGTCCACCGGCCGAGGTGATCACCGCCGACACCCTGACCATGCTCTACGGCACCCCGATCGACGTGCTCACCGACCGCGCCGGGCGCTTGGTCGTGGTGGGACAGCCGGACACCCCACCCGAGCACCGCCCCGCTGCCCGATGACCGGGTTGAGCTGGAACGTCATCGACGACGCCCGGCAGCTGCTGGCGTTTCATTTCATGCTCAACGCGCTGCGCGCGGGCACGATCGTCGCGATGGTCGCCGGCGCGATCGGCTACTTCATGGTGCTGCGCCGGCAAAGCTTCGTCGGCCACACCCTCGCGGTGCTCAGCTTCCCGGGTGCTGCTGCCGCGACGTATCTGGGTGTCGCGGCCTCATTGGGCTACTTCGGGTTCTGCATCGCCGGCGCGCTGGTCATTGCCGCGCTGCCCGGCTCCGGCCGGGCCGGCTCCGGGCTCGGCGGCTACAGCCAGGAATCGGCCGTCATCGGGACGGTGCAGGGCTTCGCGCTGGCCTGCGGGTTCTTGTTCGTCAGCCTCTACCAGGGCTTCCTCACCGGGCTGAACACCTTGCTGTTCGGCTCCATCATCGGCGTCACCGACGATCAGGTCCTCACCCTGCTCGCCGCAGGCGGCATCTGCCTCATCGTCCTGGCTGCCATCGGGCGTCGGTTGCTGTTCGCCAGCGTCGACCCGGATGTCGCGCAGGCCCGCGGCGTTCCGATACGGCTGCTCGGCGCGCTGTTCCTGATCATCTTAGGGGTCGCGGTGGCGGGTGCCAGCCAGGTCACCGGCACTCTTCTCGTCTTCGCGCTGCTCGTCGCTCCCGCTGCGACCGCGACCCGGCTGACCGCCCGGCCCGCCCTCGGGCTGGCCCTGTCGGTCGTCATCGCCGTGGTCGTGGTCTGGGCCGGCGAGGGCGTGGCGTTCTTCTCGCCGTACCCGATCGGGTTCTGGGTCACCAGCTTCGCGTTCGGGTTGTTCCTGCTCGCCACCGCCTACCGCGCCGCCGCGGACGCCTACGGTCGCCGCCGGTTCCGCGCCGGCCGCCGGCGCGCGGCCGTGACCGCGTGAGCTCGCTGGCCGCCAATCCGATCACCGGACTGGCGAACATGGTCTCGACCGGGTTCATCCAGCACGCCCTGCTCGCCGGCACCGCGATCGCGCTGCTGTCCGGGCTGGTCGGCTACTTCGTGGTGCTGCGCGGCCAGGTGTTCGCCGGCGACGCACTGTCCCATGTGGCCTACACCGGCGCGCTGGCCGCCCTCGCGGCCGGAGTGGACCTGCGGTTCGGGCTGTTCGCCGCCTGCATCACGGTCGGGCTCATCCTCGGGCTGTTGGGCGGGCGAAACGCCGCCGACGACCTCGTCATCGGGACCACCTTCGCCTGGGTCCTCGGCCTCGGCGTCTTCTTCCTGGCCTACTACGCCACCCACACCGCCACCGGCAACGGCGCAGCCAACGTCACCGTCTTGTTCGGGTCGATCTTCGGCATCAGCGCCGGTGACGCCCGCACCGCCACCTGGATCGCCCTCGGCGGCATCGCCGTCTTGGCGGTCATCGCGCGACCACTGTTGTTCTCCAGCCTCGACCCGGCGGTCGCCGGCGCGCGCGGTGTCCCGGTCCGCCTGCTCGGACCGCTGTTCCTCGCCGTCGTCGGCGTCACCGCCGCCGAAGCCAGCCAAGCCATCGGCGCGCTGCTGCTGGTCGGGCTCATCGCCGCACCACCGGCCGCCGCCCAACTGCTCACCGACCGGCCCTGGTCGGGGTTCGTGCTGTCCGGGCTACTGTCGGTCACCGCCATGTGGATCGGCATCACCGTCGCCTACGCCGCACCCCGGCTCCCGGTCAGCTTCGCCATCATGACCACCGCCACCCTCATCTACCTAGCAGCAGCCGTGATCACCACCGCGCGCCGCCGCCGACACCGCCACGCAGCAGCCGTGGCCGCGACATCGCCAGCGCGGGTTAGCCGCACCACCTCATGAGCAGCGCGACTCACCCCGCGACGTGAGTCGCGGGCGCATCGTCCGCGTCTGAGTCGTGGCCTACCTCGTCGGGGCCGCGATGGCGTTCGGCCTGAACATGTGGTCAGACTCGACAGGCTGGGTGGACTCCGCTCTGAGTGACGCCTTTCACGGTTACGTTCGTGCTCGGCAACACGGTTGTCGATTGCTCCGGTGTCGTACAGCGCCAGACTGGCGTTAGTGACCGTGGTTCTCATGTCCGTCTCCGTCGTCAGCGTCCCTTGACACGGGACCTGGCACTGGTTCAATCCCAGTATCGTCCACCGTTCGGGAGGCGTTCGCGTCGTGATGGATCGCATCTGGGTTCGCGCTCTGGTCGCGCTTGCGACCTATCTGACGTATTCGATCGTCCTGTGGTTGATCGGGGACTTCGCGCTCGTCCACGGGCAAGGCTTTGGCGATGCGATTTTGTATTTCGACTCGCTGAGCCTGTTTGCCGCGGTCATCCTCGGTCCCGCCTGGATCTTCCAGCGCTTCCTGTCTGCCCCACCCGGCCCGCGCGGTCGCAAGGGGGCAGTCGTGCGGTTGCCCGTCGACGACGGTTACGACGAGCCGTCGGTCGCAGCCTGATCGAAGTCCGAGAACCCGGTCGCCCGCCAGGTCGGGGCGGCGGTGGCGGGGATGGTCATGCGAAGCGCTTGACGAAGTCGAGCGCGGTCGTTGCGACCTCGCGCCAACCGTGGTCGATGGTGAGGGCGTGGCCTCGATCGGGCATCTTGGCGAACTCGGTAACGCCCGGGTTGCGCGTTTGGCGCTTGTACGCGGCGGTCGCGATCGCAAAGGCCACCGTATGGTCCTTCTCGCCCTCGATGATCAGCAGCGGGCCGCGGCTGGGGTTCTTGGTGTCGACCTTCGCCTGGGTCCACGGGTTGAGGTTCGCGTTACCCATCTGCATGAGAGAGATCCCGGACCCGGCGACGTGGAACGTGTCGTACAGCTGCTTCGCCTCCGCCTCGTCCAGCGCGTTCGCCCAGCCGTACTTGAACTGGTCGAAGGTGAGCGTGATCGCGCGGCCGCGGGTGAGCGGGTTGACCAGGAACGGGCCTGCCACCTTGATCGTGGATACCGGCAGCGGCAGAACGCCGCGGAAGATCCCGGGGTCGACCCCCACGGTGGCCGCCGACAGTCCCCGGCCCGCGAGTATCTGCGCCAGCAAGCCGCCGGTCGAGTGCCCGATCAGCGCAGGTTTCCCGTCCAAGGCATTGATGATCTCGGTGGTGTGGTCGGCGACCTGCTGCAACGTCTTCTTGGCGAAAACGTCTGGATTCGCCCTGGCCTGTTCAACCGTTTCCGGATCGTCCGGCCAGTCCGGTGTCAGCGGCGCGTAGCCGGCCTGCTGGAACAAGTCCGCCCAGTTGGCCCAGCTGCTCGGCAGCAGCCAAAGCCCGTGGATGAATACAACCGGGGTGCTGCCAGAGGAGTTGGCCGCCTCGATCTCCCGGTTCTCGCGCTCGGACACCGACGACATGACGAACCCCCAGTCTGTCCAGCGGAGGGCAAATCCGACCCTAAACCGCCCGGCGTAGGTTGAGCCAATGGACACGAGCGTGGGCACGGTGCACTGGCGGGGGGTCAACCACCTCGCACTCGTCACTCCGGACATGGACGCCACTGTCCGCTTCTGGCATGGCGTCCTGGGTGCACGACTGGTCGCGACGATCGGCACACCAGCGTTCCGGCACTACTTCTTCGACATCGGACAGGGCAACACCGTTGCGTTTTTCGAGTACGCGGATCAGCACCTCGACATGTACGCGAAGCCGGCCGGCGTGCCGTTCGACAAGGCATCCCAGTTCGACCACCTGTCGCTCAACCTCCCGGACGAGGAAGCGCTCCTGCGGCTGCGCGATCGCCTCAAGAGCCACGACTGCGAGGTCACCGACGTCGTCGATCACGGGTTCATCCGCTCGATCTATTTCAGCGACCCGAACGGCATGGCGCTCGAGGCGTCGTGGTGGACGCTCGACGCGACGGGTCGGCCCGCCGACTACACCGATGAGCGACTGTTCGCAGATGCCGAGCCGGTGCCCGCTGTCGTCGAACTCCGTGACCGTGGCGCGCTCGACCACACGGTCAGCAGTCGGCTCGTCGACGGGATCATCGAGGACAACTACCGCACGAACATCTGAGCGATCGTCTATCGCGCGATCCTGCGCAATCGCAAGGGGCGTCAGAGGTCGAGCACCACGTCACCGCTCGGTTGCGAGCAGCAGATCAACGCGCTCCCGTCGGTAGGAGGCTCGACGGGGTCGGGGCTGTACTGCAGCTCGCCTGCGACCACGGGCGTTTCGCAGGTATGGCAGACGCCCGTCCGGCACGACCAGCGAACCGGAACATCGCATGCCTCGGCGAGCTCCAGCAGGCTTGAGTAGTCGGCGGTCCATCCGACGGTGAGGTTGCTTCGGGCGAACTCGATCGTGGGGCCGGTCCCCGGCCGACCGGCAGGTGGGTGCGGCGTGCGGACGGGTTCCGCTGCGATCCCGGGGGTAAGGCCGGGCGCAGGGCCGAAGGGTTCGCTGTGGACGTGCGCGGCGTCGACACCGATGGCCACCAGGCCGGCGCTGATGTCGGCCATGAAGGAAGCCGGCCCGCAGAGGTACGCCTCGGCATCGCTCGGAAGCGCGAGTTCTGCGAGCAGCGATCCGGTCAGACGGCCGACGCACTCGAAGTCGCGGCCTTCCCGATCCTCCGGGTCGGGACGGCTGTAGTAGACGTGGCTTCGGACGTTCGGCAGCGAGGCGGCGAGTCCGCGCGCTTCGGCGGCGAACGGGTGCTCGCGGCCGCGGCGTGCGCTGTGCAGCCACCAGATCTCCCGATCGGAATGTTCTTCCGCGAGCGCCTGAAGCATCGCAAGAACCGGCGTGGCTCCGATCCCGGCACTGATCAGCAAGACCGGGGCCCGAGTGTGATCGAGGACGAAAGTGCCGCGTGGCGCCGCGACGTCGAGCCGGTCGCCGACGACGAGCCGGGAGTGCAGATAGCTGCTGGCGGCGCCGTCCTGCTCGCGCTTGACGGTGATCCGGTAGTAGCCGGCACCGGGTGGTCCCGACAACGAGTAGTTGCGCAGCAGCGAGCGCTGCGCCTGTTGCGGCTGGACGCGCACAGTCAGGTACTGCCCGGGACGGGCCGCCGGCAACGGCGTGCCTGCGGGATCCTCCAAGCGGATGGAGATCGCCGAGTCGCTTTCGCGGGTGATGGCGGTTGCGGTCAGCTCGCGAAAGCCGCGCCAGGCCGGCGGAGGGCTGGTGAGCGCAAGCCCGGCGTTGCCGCTGCCGGTCGTCGCCTCGAGCAACGCTTGGAACGACGCCTGCCAGCCTGGGCTGAGCGCGGGGATCCGGAGGGCTCGAAGCAGTTGTTGCCGCGTGTGCCCCGGCAGGTACAGCAACGCGTCCACCTCGGCGACAGACATCTGCTCGGCGCCCGAGGCGATCTTGACGATCTCGTCGCCCGCCTGCACCTGGCCTTCGTCCAACACCCGGAAATAGAAACCTGGCCTGTGGTGCGAGATGAGCAGGGCAGGCATGCGCGGGTCATTCATCCGGATCCCGACGCGGTAGCAGGTGACGCGCGGTTGCGTGACCTCGAAGACAGCGGTCCCGATCTGGTAGCGATCACCGATACAGACCTGTTCGTCGCCGAGTCCGTCAACGGTGAAGTTCTCACCGAATTGCCCATGGACGAAGTCGTGCCGACCGAGTTCGCGTTCCCAGTACCGGTACGAATCGATCTGGTAGACGAACACAGCACGCTGCTCGCCTCCGTGTCCGGCGAGATCACCTTGACCGTCGCCGTCGACGTTCAACCTGCCGACCCGGCAAGGACCGGCCACGGAGGCCTTGAAAATCCCGGTGTGCACGGTCTTGCCCTGCCAGGGCACGTCCTTCGGCATGCCCACATTGACCGACAGCAAGGAGCCCATGGCGATCCCCGATGAGGAGGTGTCGATGCTCAACTGGTCTCGATCAGTCTCTAGTTGGAGCGGGCGGGCACTTCATGTGGTTGCTCCGGCGCAGTGCCGATCCAGCCCGACTCCTCCTCCGGCGGTTCGACCGACAGGCGCGGGGTGATCCGGTTCAGCCACTTCGGGTAGTACCAGTTCGACTTGCCGAACAGGTGCATGAGCGACGGCACCAGCATCGTGCGCAGGACGAACGCGTCGAGGAAGACCGCGGACGCGAGACCGAAACCGAAGATCTTGATCGGTCGACCCGGCGTGAGCAGGAAGCCGAGGAAGACGGCCATCATGATGAGGGCGGCCGCGGTGATGATGCCGCCGGTCTCAGCCTGGCCGACGGTGACGGCCCGCCTGTTGGTCTTGGTGTGCACCCACTCCTCGTGCATACGGCTGACGAGGAACACCTGGTAGTCCATCGACAGGCCGAACAGGATGGCGAACAGCATCACCGGGATCCACGCATCGATCGGGCCGCCCGGTCCGGCACCCAGCTGGTCCGAGCCCCAGCCGTACTGGAAGATCGCGACCACAAGACCGAACGCGCCTCCGGCCGCGAGAAGGTTCATCACCGCAGCGGTCAGCGGAATGACCAGGCTCCGGAACGCGACCATCAGCAGGAGGAACGACAGGCCCACTACTACGGCGATGAACAGCGGCATCTTCCGGCCGAGCACCTTGGCGAAGTCGACGTTGATGGCGGTATCGCCGTAGGTGTAGATGTGGGTCGCCGTACCGCCGTAGAGCGGCGGCAGCACGTCCGAACGAAGATGACGGACGAGTTGATACGTCTTCTCGGACTGCGGCGAGGTCGTCGTCTTGAATGACACGAAGGCGATGTTCTTGGTCAACGGCACGACGGCCAGGCTGGTCCGGTCAATGCCCGGCACGCCTGCCAGCGTCTGCGATACGCGCCCGAGGTACGCCTTGTCGGACGCCCCGGGGCCGCTTACGACCGCTTCGAGCATCGAGTTGTACCCGACGCCGAACTCACGGCTGATCAGGTCGTAGCCGGCTCGAGTCGTCGAGCTCTTCGGGTCGCTGCCCTGGTCGCTCGCGCCCAGTTCCAACGAGAAGAACGGGATCGCCAGCGCGATCATCAGGGCGCCCGAGCCGACGGCGACGAGGACTCGCCGACGCGCGACGAACTCCGACCACCGGGCCCAGAACCCGCGCGGTAGGCCGTCGATGAAGTTGCCGGCACGCACGGCCGCGCGCTGCTTACGCGGCAGCACCTTCAGCCCGAAGAGGCTGAGCAGCGCAGGCAGCAAGGTCAGCGATGCGGCCATGGTGAAGGCGACGGCCAGTGCGGTGGCCACCGCCATGCCGTTGAAGAAGCTCACGCCGAGCGCGATCAGGCCGAGGATGGCGATACAGACGGTCGTTCCGGCGAACAGCACCGCGCGTCCCGAGGTGTTGATCGCCAAGACGATCGACTCGTGCAGCGACATTCCGCGGCGAAGGTTGCGGCGATGCCGGGTGACGATGAACAGCGCATAGTCGACGCCGACGCCGATCACCATCAGCTCGGCCAGGTACGGCGTGATGTTGGAGACGCTGATGGCATGGCTGAGGATGTAGATGACGCCGAGGCCACCGATCAGCGCGACGGCCGCGATGGCCAGAGGCAGGACGGTCGCGGCAAACGTCCGGAACACCAGCGCCAGGATGATCAGGGCCGCCACGAATCCGATGACGACAGAACCGCCCGAGCCGGTGCTCTGCCCGATGCCGGCGAAGGCGTTACCCGTGAACTCGACCTGCAGCGCGGAGCTGCGCAGCGACGTCAACGAGTCGTAGACACTCCTGAACAGCGTCTGGTCGTAGTGGTTGCTCTCCCAGGTGATGTTGACCAGAGCGGTGTTCGAACCACGGGCGACGTTGAGCAGCTTGGGGTTTCCCGTGCCGACCGCATTCGGGTTCGAGCAGTTGATCGACTGCCACGGCGTGGAGATCAACGCCACGTGATTGCCGGACGTGCAGAGCTTGGCCAGCGCAGGCTGTAGTTGCGGCGGTGCGCCGGCGAACGCGCTGTCGTCCTTGTTCTTGAGCACGACCGTGCCCGTGACGCCGTTCTGGTTGTCCAGGCCGGCGTTCTTGAGCAGTCTCGCCACGCTCGCGGTCTCGGTGTGCGGCAGGCTGAACGTGTCCTTGTAGGCCGCTCCACCCATCGCGCCGGCGATGCCCTGGGCCAAAATGATCAACACGATCCAGCCGGCGATGACGAACCAGCGGCGGCGGATCGCGAATTCAGCTACGGCTTTCATCTGTTCTCCAGGTGGGGACGCGGCTTGCTTGCAGACCACCCATGGCCTCGAACCGACGGACGTGAAATTCGACCGGCAAGTGCACGGCCGTCGGTGATCAGGCTAGCGAGGGCGGCACACGGGTTTCCCCGGCCTTCGGCCCACAGAGGCAGGGTACAAAGCCCCACCGAAATTTGCCGTGGACGCCGGTCCGGCCGCACTCGCAATCCGGACGGGTTTCGTCCGCGAACCGCTCTACCCTGCCCACATGACCGAAACCGGGCCGACCATCCGCGCGTACACGATCAAGGCCCTGAATCCTGACACTTGGGACGCATTTGCGCAGCTCGCCGAGCGGCACAACGGCGTGTGGGGCGGCTGCTTCTGCACCTGGTTCCATCCGCGACGCAAGATCCACGACAGCGATGTCGAACCGGGCCGGCCGTACAAGGAGCGGCTGGTCATGCAGGGACGGGCGCACGCCGCGCTGGTCTTCGACGGCGACACAGCGGTGGCCTGGTGTCAGTACGGGCCGCCCGAGGAACTGCCGAACATCTATCACCGCAAGGAGTACGAGGCCGGGCTCGACACGGCGCCCGATTACCGGATCACCTGCTTCTTCGTCGACCGCAACTACCGACGCACCGGGGTTGCCGGTGTAGCACTCGAGGGAGCGCTGGCGCTGATCGCCCAATCCGGCGGTGGGGTGGTGGAGGCGTATCCGCACGACACGCAGGGCAACAAGACCTCGGCGTCGTTCCTGTACAGCGCCACGCGCAGCATGTTCGAGCAGGCCGGCTTCACCTACGAGCGGTCGAAGGGCGCCAAGAACTGCGTGATGCGCGCGATGGTCGCGGCCGGCTAGGGATCGGTCAGCGGTCCGGCGTGGCCGGCGAGGCACCGCCAACCGACGCCTTCGCGCACCCACACCTGGGTCATCGGCATGCGGAACGCCTGCGCCCCCGCTCCGGACTGGACGACGTGGACCACATGGGCGTGCAGCACCGCGGTGTCACCGACCACCACCACGTCCGTCCTGGTCAACTCCTGCGATCGCCAGTCTGTCCGTCTGTCGGTATTGCGAAGAATGTATTCATCGCGGCGGTTGGTCTCGTCGCGATGACTCCACGATCAGGCAGACACCGAATCGTGCAGCGCGTTTCCGGCTGACGTAGATCGCGCCAGGCCGGCTCCCACACCGGGGCCATCATGCACAGACAGAACGTGCGGTTGTCGCCGAGGAACACCGCGTAGGCAAGGAATCCCAGATCCCCGCGGGGCCCGCCGAGGATCGAGGCGTACGGCAGAGCGTCACCGTCGAAGCGGTAGTGCCGGCTGTAATACAGGAGTTGGCTCTCGTTGCTGGCTTCCGGCCAACCCTGCACGCCCTGTTCGTGCAACCAGCGGTTGGCGGCGGAGTTGCGACCGGACGCGTCGATGACGAGGTCGGCGTCGAGGATCTCGCCCGACGACAGGGTCACGCCGTCCACGTGCGGTGCCGGCCCCTGCCGCACCCGTAGCCCCGACACGCTCGTCCGGCAATATCGGACCGACGGGTTACTCGCCACCGCCTCGTGCAGGGCGTCGTCGATCAGCGGGCGGCGGCAGGCGATCGTCGCCAGCTCCTCGTCACCCGGTTGTCGCGGTGCCTCGCCGAGGAACGCGGCCTGGTGCACTTCGTCCGCGCCCGCACCGATCAACGCCGCGTAGACCTCGGGGAATTCGGTGCGGAGAACGGCCCGGCCCCGCCCGAGGAGGTTGTGCGGTTGGCGGAACTGCCCGATGGCGGGACGCTGCCACGTTTCGAACAGCTCGTCGGCCGAGCCCGCGCCTCGTGGACGCTCGTCGCGGTCGACCACCACGACGTCGTGACCGGACCGGGCCGAGTGCAGAGCGGCGGCACATCCGGTGGGCCCGGCGCCGAGCACGACTGTCCGCATTCGCTCATCTTGGGCTGCGCGTCGCTGGGTTACCAGTCCCAAAGGGGCGCGCAACCAAACTCCGAGGACCGGTCGTCTATACGGGCAGGGAGGCCCGGTGAGCGACGACAACGACGAGGAACGTCTGCGGGAGCTCATGCGTGTCACGGAGCAGCACGCCGATCCCATCCCGGTGGAGCAATTCGGCATGTTGCATCCCGACCGTCGGAGCCACCGTCGTGGCGCACTTGTTTGCGCTGCGGTGATGGTGCTGCTCGTGGCGGGCGGCGGGCTGGCCGTGAGCCGCCTCGGGTCGCGATCGAATCCGGCTGACGCGATCGCGAAACCAGCGATCGGCGCGGCGCCCACGCGACCACGACAGGATCAACTGGCCAAGGCCGCGCCGTGTCAGCTCGTCAACCGTGATCAGCACCCTGCGACCCGTGCGCAGGTCGCGTCGTTCCGTCCGGTCGCGGCGGTGCTGTGCACAGCCGGCCTGCGGAGGTATCCCGGCGACGGAGAGTGGACCGTCCAGATCCGCCGCGTCGCCACGGACGGATTGTCGGACGCCGCGGCCGCGCTCACCCGGCCCGATCAGCACAGTTCGTCCCCGGACCAAGCTTGCGCATCCATCGGGTACGGACCGCTGATGATCCTGCTCGCCGACCACGCCGGCAGGTACCTGCATCCGCGTGCGCCTGTCGACGCGTGCGGAGCCCCTCAGCCCGAGGTCGAGAATGCCCTCAACCGTTTGCGCTGGCGCACCGTATCTGTCGTGCGATTGGCACGGAGCCGAACGCAGGCGTCGCTCGACAGCCGTTGCGAGATGGAATGGAAGAACGAGCTCTCCAACGAAGGGGACGTGCGTACGTCGCCTCCGCTCGGCGAAGTGTTCGCGCATGCTGCGAACGCCCCGATTCGGGTATGCATCTATCGCACCGGCACCGACATCCTCGGCGGACGGTTCCAGCGCGGTTTGACGTTATCCGGCGCGAAGGCACAGCAGCTGCGGTCCGCGCTCAGCGGGGCAGCACCGATCGGTGCGTGTCAGGCGCAGCACGACTTCGCCACGGTTTGGGCCGGCCGCAGTCGGGTGAACGTGGAGTTCGGCGGGTGCTGGCGGGTGCTTCGCGTGGATGGCGCCTCGACGGCGATCGGCACGGCGGACGCCGACGTGCTGCGGAAGTTGTTCGGCCTCGGCTGACGGGCCCACGGGTGCTGACATGCAGCCCCGACAGACCAGATTGGGCGAGGGGAAGTGGGCTGTCGGGGGTACCGCCGGTGACCTTTCCGTGCTGCACGTCCTTCGGGGAGCCGCCGCCGAACGGACTCAGCTAGCCGATGTCGCGCACTCTCATGTGTTCGGGGGAGTTCGGAGTGACGCAGAACGTCTGCCCGGCGACATCGCGCAGGACATGCCAGCCGTGACCCGGTCCGACGTCGATCGCGCCGAGATCGCACAGCCGGCGTACCTCGGCAGCAAGGTCGTCGGTTCCGTGGTCGAGGTGCGCTCGGACCGCACCATCGGTCTCGTCGAGCCGCTGGAAGAGCAGCTGCAGCGGCGACCCCGCGTCGTCATGCCACTTGCCGGCGAACTCCGGACTGGCTGAGTCAGCCCATCGGCCGGGAAGAAGCGTGCGCCAGAAGGTCACCTCGGCTGCGTGCACTGACCGAGGCGAGTCGATGCAGATCTGAACCATCCGGACACGGTGTCCGTCCGGGAGGGCGATCGGTTCCACGGGTTGATGCTCGACAGTCCTGATGACGCAGAACGGCAGCCCGCCGGGCGATCGAAGGCTGTGCCAACGCTTTTGCTTGCCGACGAGCTCGGCACCTAGTTCGACAGCCTTCCTGACGGTTGCCCCCGGAGCGTCGGACTCGATGTCCAGGTGCACACGCGGTGCTCCATCGATCTGCTGCAGGTGCACGTAGGCGGTGCCCGACGGCGGTTCGAAGCTGCGCAGTTCCGGGTGCCCGGAGCAGGCGTCGCCCGCAGGCCAGCCCAACGCCCGTCCCCAGAACAGCGCCGTACCCGCGTGTTGCTCGGCCGGAACGTCGATGACTGCGTGCACCCAGGGCATACCCAGAGGCTAGGTGTCTCGTAGGGCTGGGATCGTCTCGGCGGTGACCTGTTCGAAGACCTGCTGCTCGTGAACGGCATCCGGCCGCCACCCCCGGGCCAGTAGAGCACGAACTCGTCGATGCCGGCCGCACGCATCCGACCGACCATGTCGGCGAAATATCCGGGCGACTCCCACGGCGTCAGAGGCGGAAAGTAGACGACCGAGTGGCGGATCGCCGACGGGTCGCGGTCGGCAGCAACGCAGAGGTCGTCGAAGCGTCGGACCCCCGTCGCTGAACGGGCTCCACGAACTCGACGAACCGCGCGACGCGCTCGGCAGTCGTCCATCCGACGCCGGCGGCTCCGACACCAGCGGACGGATCTCCGACGCCAACAGCGATCTCGAGCCTTCCGGCGCTCAGGTGGTCGATCGTCGTCGCTGACTTGGCGAAGGTGACGGGCTGTCGGAAGTACATGCTCGTGACGAGCGTGCCGATACGGATCGAGCGGGTTCGCTCGGCCATGGCCACTCCTCCCGCGCGGCAGCGCCGCTGTTCCACTGTCCACCGCGATCGCGCGACGAGTCGACGAAACGGTCAGGAATCGAGAAGCACCGGGCACGGGCTCGTAGCTAGCGTCAGCGTCATGACATCAGACACTGCATCGATCGCCATCCCGTTCGTCACCGTGGAGGCGCCGGACCCGGCTGCCGCGGACGCCTTCGGCATTGCCGCGTTCGGAGTGGACAAGCACGTTCGGGTCCGCGCCTCGCAAGAGTCGTCGACCGGTTTCCGCGGCTTCACGCTGTCACTGGTCGTGTCGCAGCCCAGCACCGTGGACAGCCTCGTCCGCTCCGCACTCGACGCCGGCGCCATCGAGTTGAAGCCGGCGAAGAAAGGTTTCTGGGGCTACGGCGGCGTCGTCCAGGCACCCGACGGCACAATCTGGAAGGTGGCGACCTCGTCGAAGAAGGACGCCGGGCCGGCCACGCGTGAAGTCGACGACATCGTGCTCCTGCTCGGAGTCGCCGATGTGAAGGCCAGCAAGCGGTTCTACGTCGAACGCGGGCTGACCGTGGCGAAGAGCTTCGGGAGCAAGTACGTCGAGTTCGACTCGCCGTCGGCGAACGTGAAGCTGGCACTGTACGGACGCAAGGCGCTCGCGAAGGACGCCGGCGTCCCGGCAGACGGCATGGGTTCGCATCGGATCGTGATCGGCGGCGGCGCGGAGTCCTTCACCGACCCGGACGGCTTCAGGTGGGAGCCGGTCGCCTCCGCGCCCTGACCGGGCGATTCAGGGTCGGACTCAGGGCAGCCACTGATGTGACTGCCGGCGTTCGCAGTGCATGCTCTGCCCGTGATCGAAGCTCATGCGCTGACGAAGCGCTTCGGCGACAAGACCGCGGTCGACCACCTCAGCTTCGAGGTGCGGCCCGGACGGGTGACTGGCTTCCTCGGTCCGAACGGGTCGGGGAAGTCGACAACGATGCGGTTGCTGCTCGGGCTCGACCGGCCCAACTCGGGCGGTTCGACCATCAACGGCAAGCGCTATGGGGATCTGCCGGCGCCGCTGCGCGAGGTCGGAGCGCTGCTGGAGGCCCGCGCTGTCCACACCGGACGGACCGCGCGGAACCACCTGCTCGCCATGGCAGCAACCAACGGCATCCCCAAGCGTCGTGTCGACGACTTGATCGGGCTGGTCGGGCTCGACGGCGTCGCGGACAAACGGGTCGGCGGCTTCTCGCTCGGCATGGGGCAGCGTCTCGGGATCGCCTCCGCGCTGCTCGGTGACCCACAGGTGCTGCTGCTCGACGAACCGGTCAACGGCCTCGATCCCGAGGGCATCCGGTGGATCCGCAACCTGCTCAAGGCATTGGCGGCCGAGGGCCGCACCGTATTCGTGTCCTCGCACCTCATGAGCGAGATGGCGCTGACCGCGACCGAGATCATCGTCGTGGGCCGCGGGAAGCTGATCACGACCGGCAGCGTGGCCGACGTCGTGCGCCGCGCCGCGGGCGCGTCCGTCCTCGTGCGTACCGACGAGGCGCGGCGATTCGGCGCGCTGCTGGTCGACGCCGGCCACCAGGTCGAGCGCAGCGCTACCGACACCCTGATCGTCACCGGAGCCGACAGCGCCACGGTCGGCCGCATCGCCGCCCAAGAGGCGATCCCGCTGGTCGAACTCACCCCACAACACGCCACCTTGGAAGAGGCCTTCATGGAGATCACCCGGGACGCCGTGGAGTTCGCGGCGGAGTTGCCCGCCTCGGCGGACACCACCGGAGCGACGCGATGACCGCCGTGGCGCTCGGCCCCGGCCGCGTGACGCAAGCCGGCGTGACCAAGTCCGAGTGGATCAAGCTCCGCTCGCTGCGGTCGACGTGGTTCAGCCTTGCCGCGATGGTGGTGATCGTGGACGGCATCGGCACGCTGTTCAGCGCGCTGCACGCTCACCGCATGGAAGGCGGCGCCGGACCGGACGTCCGGCTCAACTTCGACGCCACCCAAGTCAGCCTGCGCGGCGTGTTCCTCGCTCAACTCGCGATCGGTGTGCTGGGCGTGCTTGTGATCACCGGCGAGTACGCAACCGGGATGATCCGGTCGTCACTGGCAGCCGTGCCGCGCCGCCGTCCGGTGCTCGTCGCCAAAGCGCTGGTCTTCGCAGCTGTGACGTTCGTCGTCTCGCTGCCCACGACGTTCCTCGGCTTCGAGTTGGGGCAACTGGCTCAGCGCAGTACCCACGGTCAGGCCGATCTCAGTACGCCGGGAGCACTGCGCGCGATCTTCGCTTCCGCGGTCTACCTCACGTTGATCGGTTTGTTGGCGGTCGGGATCGGCTTCATCGTCCGCAACACCGCCGGAGCGCTCGCCACCCTCTTCGGCATCGTGCTCGTCGCCCCCCTGCTCGTGAACGCGCTGCCTGAGCCGTACGCGACCGACATCGCCAAGTACCTGCCGCTCAACATCGGTGCTCGGGTGGTGGCCACGACCGACTACGACCCGACCTCGCTCGGGCCGTGGGCCGGGATCGGCATGCTCGCGGTGTACGCGCTGGTCGCGCTCGTGGCGGGTGCGTTCGTGCTCGCACGGCGCGACGCTTAACGGACGGACTCGAGCACCCGCCGCACCATGTGCAGGGCGATCGTGACCGACCGGGCGCGGACGTCGGCGCGTGACCCTGGCACGATCACCCTGCGGGACAACGGTTCCTCCGCACCCGCCACACAGAAGTGCACCAGGCCGACCGGCTTCTCGGGCGTTCCGCCGTCCGGACCGGCGATACCCGTGATGCCGACGCCGATGTCCGTGCCGAGCCGGTCTCGGGCTGCTTCCGCGAGCGCAAGAGCGACCTCGGCGCTGACCGCCCCCACCCGTTCGATGAGCTCGGCCGGCACGCCTGCGAGCAGGGTCTTCATCTCGTTCGAGTAGACGACCAGTCCGCCGACGAGGTAGGCCGACGAGCCGGGCCGGTCGGTCAATCTCGAGGCGAGCCCGCCGGCCGTGCACGACTCGGCCGTCGCGATCGTCAGGCCCTGCGCGATCAGCTCGTCGGCGACGATGTCCTCGACGGTGCGCCCGTCCGTCGAGAACAGCTCGCGACCGAAGTCGGCTCTGATCGTCTTCTCCAGACCGTCGTAGCCGGTCTGCGCGGCCGGCGCGTAGCGGGTGACGATCTCGAGCTCACCGCCCCGCAGGCACGTGGTGATCTCGAGGCCGTCGAGTTCGTCGGCGTGCGCGCGCAGCGTGGCCGCCAGTTGTGACTCGGGCACACCCCACAGCCGCATCGTCTGCTGGCGAAGTTCGTCGCGCCCGCGGATCGCGTCCTGAACCACTGGGTTGGCGAGCACCGCGTCCCACATGCCCTGCAGTTCTCGGGGCGGTCCGGGCAACACGACGATCGGCGCGCCGGTCGACCCGTCTGCCGGCGGGACGATCAGGCCGGGCGCGGTTCCGACCGGCTCGAGCACGGATGCGCCGTCCGGCACGAGCGCCTGCTTCCGGGTGCCGGCCGCGGTCGCTTCCGGGTCGGTGCGCCATCCGCGCCCTGCCGAGATGCGCACAACGATGTCGGCGATGCGCGCTTCGAGCGCCACGTCGACGCGTGACGGTCGCTCCTGGAACGCGCCCACGACCTCGGCGGTGAGGTCGTCCGCCGTCGGACCGAGGCCGCCCGAGGTGATGATGACGTCGAGCCCGCGGTCGGCGAGGAACTGCAGCGAGTGGCGCAGGTCGTCGGGGCGGTCGCCGACCTGGATCACGTGCGCGATGTCGACGCCGATCACGCGCAACTGCTCAGCCAGCCAGGGGCCGTTCTGGTCGGGCACGCGGCCCGTCAGAACCTCGGTACCGGTGACGACGATGCCCGCGCGTCTGATCGCCTCAGCCACCCCGTCGATCCTAGGGCGCCGCTCGGCCGGTATCTCGAGTGGCCAATTGGGCAGATTGACGCCAAGGTGTTTAGACGGACGTCTGAAACCTGTTCTCATTCCGGGAGGGCCCACGTGCCTCGTTCTCGCTGGATCGCACTCGTCGCCGCGGCGATCACCACCGCGGGTCTGTCCACCGTCGTCGACTCGCGGGCCACGACAACGCCGACGCCTGCGGCGCTCGCGCACGCAACGCCGTCACACGCGTACCGCGCCGACGACTACGCGGACGGGCGGGCGATGAGCATCCTGCCGCCCGGCGAGAACGGCCTGGTGAACGCGACGGATCTGGCCCAGTTCGAGGCGACCAAGAAGCGTCCGGCCAACAGCCAGGACCAGCTGCACAAATACACCAGCCTGCTCTACGGGCACCACGGTCTCGCCGATGCGCAGCTGAGCAGGTACTACAACGACGAGTCGTTCGGCGTCCGTCCCCAGGACATCGTGCGCACCGAAATCCCCGAGACGGGCGTCACGATCTACCGCGACAAGCACGACATCCCGCACATCTACGGGTCCACCGACGTCAACGCCGCCTTCGGATCCGGCTATGCGCAGGCCGAGGACCGACTGTTCCTCATGGACGTGCTGCGCCACTACGGCGAGGGCACCCTCGCGTCGTTCCTCGGCTCGTCGTGCGCCTTCGAGCAGATGGACCACGACCAGCTGCTACTCGCGCCGTACACGCAGAAGCGGGCGATCGCGCAGGTCGACAACCTGCCGCGCGAGTACGGCACGCAGGGCAAGCTGGCCAAGCAGATGATCTACGGCTACGTCGCCGGCGTGAACGCCTACATCGATCACGCGAACGACCCGACGACGCTCGGTGCCTTTTTGCCGGCGGACTACGCGGCCGCAGAAGCGACGCCATCGCACTGGGGCGTGCAGGACGTCGTCGCGATCGCCGGACTGATCGGCGGCATCTTCGGCAAGGGCGGAGGTAGCGAGATGGCCAACGCCCACCTGCTGCAATACCTGCGGCACAAGTTCGGCTTCGCACGCGGAACGTCCTTCTTCCAGCAGTTCCGCACGACCAACGACCCGCTGGCCCCGACGACGTCGAGCAAGAAGTTCCCCTACGAGATCCCCGGCAAGATCCGCGAATCGGCGCGCGCGCTGCCCGACTACAACAAGCCGATCACCGGTGGCCCGACCGACACGGTCGCGAACTGCAACGCCTCGGCGCCCAACCCGACGGCCATGTCGATCATCCAAGGCATCAACGCGATGCCCAAGCACATGAGCAACGCGCTACTGATCGGCCGCGGCCACACCACGGCACACCATCCGGTCGCCGTGTTCGGCCCGCAGGTGTCCTACTTCGCGCCGCAGATCCTGTCGCAGCTCGACCTGCACTCGCCGCACTACGCCGCCGAGGGCGCGTCCTTCCCCGGGACGGGCGTGGTGGAACTCGGCCGCGGCGAGGACTTCGCCTGGTCGGCGACCTCAGCCGGCAGC
>DASXJR010000003.1:0-28590 GCA_036497285.1 Jatrophihabitans sp. | reverse complement strand
CCCGCGTGCAGGCGGATCAGGTACTCGATCGTCTTGACGATGTCGTCCTCGGTGAGGGTGCCCGTGGTGATCGGGACGTCGACACCGAGCTTCTTGTTGGCCTTGTAGCGGCCGACCTTGGCCAGGTCGTAGCGCTTCGGGTTGAAGAAGAGGTTCTCGAGCAGCGCCTGCGCGGACTCGCGCGTCGGCGGCTCACCCGGCCGCAGCTTGCGGTAGATGTCGAGCAACGCCTCGTCGGTGGAGGCGATGTGGTCCTTCTCGAGGGTCGCGATCAGCGTCTCGGACCAGCCGAAGTGCTCACGGATGCGGTCGGTCGACCAACCGAGCGCCTTGAGCAGGACGGTGACCGGCTGACGGCGCTTGCGGTCGATCCGGACACCGACGGTGGAACGCTTGTCGATGTCGAACTCGAGCCAGGCGCCGCGGCCCGGGATGACCTTGACGCCGTAGACGTCGACGTCGGAGGTCTTGTCGAGGGTGCGGTCGAAGTAGACGCCCGGCGAGCGGACGAGCTGGCTGACCACGACACGCTCGGTGCCGTTGATGATGAAGGTGCCCTTGCGGGTCATCACCGGGAAGTCACCCATGAACACCGTCTGGCTCTTGATCTCGCCGGTGGTGTTGTTGGTGAATTCCGCCGTGACGAACAGCGGGGCGGCGTAGGTCATGTCCTTGTCCTTGCACTCCTCGATGGACGCCTTGACGTCCTCGAAGCGCGGGTTGGAGAAGGACAGGCTCATCGAGCCGGAGAAGTCCTCGATCGGGGAAAGCTCGTTGAGGATCTCCGCCAGGCCGGACGTGGCCGAGGTTTCGTTCGCCACGCGAGCGCGCCACGCGTCGTTGCCGACCAGCCAGTCGAAGGACTCGGTCTGCAGCGCGAGGAGGTTCGGCACCTCCAGCGGCTCTCGGATCTTGGCGAACGATGTCCGGGCGGGCGCTCCGGGGATCGTGCCGTTGATGGAACTTGACTTACCTGTTTGAGCAGAGCTGGAGACTGCCAAGATGCGTCCTTCCAAGGACTACTGACCGCGGGCCGTTCTGTACTGCAGGTGCCGCTCTGGGGGCACCCCAAACAGGCCCTTGACGGGCCTGAGGTGTGCAGAGGGCAGCGCAAAGAAACAGTCTAACCACTTCGAGCACGGCAATCAAGCCGCCTTCCATCCGGGGGCACTCACCGGACGGGGTAGCTGCAAAGAGCGTGCCTCGCCGCGAGGGCCGCGTCAAGCGTTTCGGGGCTTTCGGCGCGTTGCCCACCCCGCCGGACCCCCTGTTTTCGGCTCGGTCGCCGACGTCCGCTAGGACCCGAGCGAGTTGCCCACGTCGGTGGCGACCTTCGAGATGAGCCAGCGCTGCCCCACCTTGTCCACGGTCACCACGGCGCCCACGACGTCCACCCGGGGGCTCTTCTTCGCCGTACTGGAGTTCGACTGCGTCAGTTGGCCGTAGACGAGCAGCACGACCTGATCGCCGGCCGGGTTGACCGAGACGATCCCGGCCTTGTTCACCTGCGCGGTCTGGGTCGCCTTCGCCTTCGGGGCCAGCCGCAGGATCTGGGACTGCAGCGCCTGGCGCAGGTCCGCGCTGAACCGGCCGGTCGTGCACGTCAGGTCGGTGCTGATCAGGCCGTCGAGGTGCCGGTAGTCGTAGGTGTTGATCTGGGCGAAGCACTTCTTCGCTGACGCGAGCACCTCCTCCTGGCGGACGGTCCGGGCGGCGGCCGAGTCGTCGGCCTTGGCCCAGTAGACCCCGTGACTGGCGATGACCAACAAGACGAGCAGCGCGAGCACGCAGATGCCGAGCAACCCGGTCGGGATCCAGCGCAACGGCAGAGCGCGCCCCGGCCCGGCCCCGCCGGCGGTGTCGACGTCGAAATCCGGCGCGCGTGTCGGTTTGGGGGCGGGCTTCTCAGCGACGGTCGGTTTGGGTGCTGTTGCCTGCGCGGCCGGCTTGCTCAGCCCGACCGGGGCGGCCTGCTCTGTGACAGGTGCATCGCCGGCCCCGTCGATCGAGGGCTCGGCGGGCCGGGGCGTGCTGCCCGGCGTCGGTCGGCCACCGATGCGGCGCGCCCGCCGGGCGGGCGAGGGCCTGGTGCCCTCGCTCTTCGGTCCGGTCACTGCACACCTACCGAGAGGAAGTCGCTGGCGAGCCACTTGGTACCGGAACGCACCATGGTCAGCTCGAGCCGTTGCGGTGTCGTGATCGGGCTGACGACCTTGTCGACGACGTGTGAGCCGTTCAACGTCACCAGGATCATGATCTTGTCACCGGACTGGCTCTCGAACGCCGACTCGACGACGGCGGACTTGAGGTCGAACTTGCCCGCGTTCATCGCGGACAGGTACGCGCCCTTCTTGGCGAGCAGGTCCTTGCGCAAGGGGCCGGTCGTGCCGGCCAGCGCCCGCGCGAAGTTGGACTCGTAGTCCGCCCGGGACAGCGTCGTCAGATTCGCCGCCTCGATCGCGCCGGACTGCACGGCCCGCTGTTGTTCGGCGGTCGGTGCCAGCTGGTTGG
Source organism: Jatrophihabitans sp. (assembly GCA_036497285.1). Lineage (GTDB taxonomy): Bacteria > Actinomycetota > Actinomycetes > Mycobacteriales > Jatrophihabitantaceae > RYN-133. Next base: position 26,079 of record DASXJR010000003.1, on the reverse strand, counting down.
CGCCCGATGCCTGGTTGTCGTCCTTGATCGACAGCGTGTGGACGACCAGCACGACGAGTGCTGCGACGACGAGCGCCAGCGCCGCGGCGCCGATCCAGGGCGCAGCGCCACGTGATTGATTCCGGTCCGACATGATCTCCTTCGCGCGGGACGCTCAGTGCAGCGCACTCGTGAGGTAGGCCACCCAGGCCTTGTCGCCGAGGATTCCCGCTTGGTTGAGCCGGGTACTCAACTGGACGGTGTTGTTCGTCGTGCCGCGAGGATAGGCCACCCCGCCCCCGGAGGCACTGAGCGGATCTCCCCCCGGCACGTTCTGCGCGCCACGGACGTTCACCCCACTGCTCTGCGGCGCGGAGCAGTGCGCACCGACGTTCGGCGCCGCCGGGCTCAGGTCGCTCGGGCTACGCAGGATGGTGCCCTGGTATCCCTCGCTGCCCTTCTTCGGGTCACCACAGTCGCGCGGCGTGTTCTGGGTGACGAGGCCGAGCTCGGCGGTGCGGTTGGAACGGATCACCGACTGCCCGCCGGCGGCCAACGCCGGATAGAGCTCGAACACCTCTTCGATACCGTCGCGATGCCGCACCATGATCGTGCCGAGGGTGGCGAGGTTGGCCAAAGTCGCGCCCAGGTCGGTGCGGTTGTCGAGCACGAACTTGCGTACGACGCCGAGCGAGGACGGTCCGGTGTCGAGCAACCGGCGGATGTCGGGGTCGCTCTTCTTGAGCTGCCCGCTGAGCAGGTTGAGGTTGTGTGCCCAGCTGGCGATCGGGTCCCGGAGGTCGAGCTGGGTCTGCAGCACGCCGGAGCTCTGCTCGATCAGCGCGAGCGTCTGCGGCAGGTTCTGCTGGGCCGCGCTGAGCAGGTCGCGTTGCGAGTCGAGCAGGCTGCCCAGGTCCGGGCCGCGGTTGGCGAATGCCTTGCCGAGCTCGCTGACCGTGGTGCGCAGGCTCTGCAGATTCACCGAGGTGATCAGGGAGTCCATATTCGACAGCAGCGCTTCGGCCGACAGCGGGATCGACGTGCGGCTCATCGGGATGGTCTCGCCGCCCGCCAGATACGGGGGTTTCCCGTCCGGCGGGATCAGGTTGACGTACTGCTCGCCGATGACCGAGCGGTCGGAGACCGCGGCGGTGGTGTCGTTGGGGATTTTCGCGCTGGTGCAGTTGTCGATGTCCATGGCGACCTGCACGCCGTTCTTGAGCAGGGTCAGCGAGCCGACCCGGCCGATCGCGACCCCCCGGTAGGTCACCTCGGCGTTGCTGAAGATGCCCCCGGAGTCAGGGAAGTTGGCGTACACGGTGCAGGACCCGCCGCTGAAGAAGCCCTTGAAGAGCCCGACGTAGTTCGCACTGACGTAGGACACGCCGGTGAGCGTGATCAGCAGGAACAGCGCGAGCTGGATCTTGGTGGTGCGTCTCAACATGCCCGGATCACCCGCCGGTTCCGACGAGGGTGGGGCGCGTGACCGCACTCGGTAACGCCCGGGTGCTGCTGGACTGCGTTTTCGCCTGCCTGACGACGCCGCACAACTGCTGGTTCACGGCGCACAGCTCGTCGGACAGGTTCAGGTCCAGGTAGAACGCGAGGTTCGCGTAATCGCCTTTCACCGCGTTCAAGGTGGTCTTGAGCGGGAACGGGAACGTGCCGGCGATCTTGAGCGCCGAGACGAGGTTGCTTCCGGACGCGGTCAGCTGCTCGACGGCCGGGGCCAACGACTTCAAAGCACTGACGAAATGGAACTGGGTCGCGTTGATCACGTGGGTGGCGACCGTGCCGAGGTTCGCCAGGCTGACCAGCATTGTCGTGAGCTTCGACCGGTTCGCCCGCAGCACCGACAGCGCCTGCGGGAAGGTGTCGAGCGCGTCGGTGATGGTCTTCTTGTTCTGCTTCAGCGTGATCGCCAGTTGGTTGACCTTGTCGAGCGTGTCGAGGATCTTGCTGCGCTGCTGGTTGATCGTGCCGACGAAGGTGTTCAGCTGGCCCAGCAGGTCACGAATCGCCGGCTCGTTGCCGTCCAGAGCCTTGTTCAACTCGGTCGTGATGATCTTGATCTGTTGCAGCCCGCCACCGTTGAGCAGCAGTGACAGCGCGCCCAGAACCTGCTCGGTCTCCGGCGCCGACCCGGTGCGCGTGATCGGAATCGTGTCGCCGCTCTTCAGCCGCGTCGAAGACGGGGCGTCCAGCGGCTGTTCCAGGTCGACGTACTTCTCACCGAGCAGGCTCGTCTGCTTGATCTCGGCGCGCGCGTTCTCGGGCAGCTTCACATCGGAGTTGACGCTGACCGTCACCTTCGCCGTCCAGCCGTTGGTCGCGTGGTCGCCGGAGTCGTCGTTCGGGTTGCTCAGCGTGACGTTTTCGACCCGGCCGACCGGCACGTCGTTGACCTTCACCGCCGATTGCGGCACCAGATCGAGGACGTTGTCGAAGTAGATCGTCAGCGAGTACGGATTGCTGCCGACGTCGGCCCCGCCCGGCAGGTGCATCCCGTACAGGCCGTGGAAACCGCAGCCGGTCAACACCATCATGGCGACCGCCAGCGCCGCGAGCACGCGACTGCGCATCACCCACCACCCCCCGTGATGATGCCGCCGGGAAGTCCGGTGCCGCCGGGCGGACTGCCGGGCGCACCGCCGCCGCTGCCCGACCCACCGCCGGAGACGGTGCCGACCAGATCGTTGATCGCCTTGCCGAGCTGGCCACCGACGAGCTTGCCGGGCAGCCCGAGCAGCCCGGACAGCTGGCCGGGGCCGATCTTGCCGAGCACCTTCTTGCAGGTCGACTTCAGCACCCCGGTGATCGGTCCCAGCGGGCTCTTGACGGTGTTCGGCACCGTCGGCACCAGCGACGGGTCGAGCAGTGCGCAGATCGTCGCCGGGTCGGTCAGCGAGGCCAGGTTGCTGCGCGTGCCCAGCGCGCCGATGTCGGGCTGATACGTGTGCACCAGGTTGGCCAGCGCCGCCGGGCCGACCGCCAGCGTCTCGTTGATCGACGCCTTCTCCTTGACCAGGACATCGGTGAGCGTCTTCAGCCCGCTGATGTCGGTCTTGGTCTTGGACGCGTTGGTACGGACGAAGTCGGCGACCTGGTTCAGCGCGATGCCGAGGTTGTGCAGGGCGGAGCCGAGGTCCTGGCGTTCGCCGGCCAGGTCGCCGGCCACCAGGGCCAATTCGTTGTTGAAATGCCGTACCTGGGTGTCGCTGTCGGCCAGCGCCTTGGTGAAGGTCTGCAGGTTACGCACCGTCCCGAACAGGTCACCGCGGCCGTTGGCCAACGTGCGGGCGGCTGCGGCCAGCTTGGTGATGCTGTTCCCGAAGTTCGCGCCATTGCCCTTGAGGTTGGCGGCCGCCACGTTCACCAGGTCGTTCAGCGCGCCGTTCTTGTTCGCGCCCTTGGGGCCGAGCGCGACCGAGAGTTTGCTCAGCGCGCTGTAGATGTCGTCGAGTTCGGCCGGGTACGCGGTGCGCTTGACACCGAGGTGCGCGCCGTCAGGGAGCGCGGGGCCGGTACCCGGATAGGCCGGCGCGAGCTGCAGGAACCGGTCGCTGACCAGCGAGTTGGCGATGATCACGGCGATCGCGTTCGCGGGCACCTTGTACTTGCTGTCGTACTCCATCGACACGGTGACGGTCGCGCCCGCGGGATGAACGCTGGTCACCTCGCCGACGTCGATCCCGAGGATCTTCACCGGCGTCCCGACGTAAACGCCCACTGCCGAGGCGAACTGCGCGGTCAGCTTCTTGGTCGCACCGCCACTCAACGCGGCGTAGACCGCGGCGCCCGCGATGACGGCGGCGATCACCACCAACACCAGCGTGTTGGTGACCTTCTTCGGGAGTTTCGCCATCATGAACAGGCACCCGTTCCGGCGGGGCTTTCCGAGCCCGATCCCTGCGACAAGATGCCCGCGACGCTGAAGTTGCAGATGTAGTTGTCGAACCAGCGGCCGTTCCCGATGGAGTTCGTGAACACCCGGTAGAACGGGCCGAGCAGCGACAGTCCGCGGTCGAGGGTCTCCTGGTTGCGGTTCAGGAAGGTCAGGATCCGGTCGAGGGAGGCGAGGAGCGGTCCGATCGTCTTCTCGTTGTCATGCACGAGTCCCTCGAGCTGGATCGAGAGCGCCGTCGTGTTGACCAGGAGCGAGTGGATCGCGTCGCGCCGCGCGTGGAGTTCGTCGAGCAGCAGCCCGCCGTCGGAGAACAGTTTCTGCAGTTCTTGATCGCGCGCCGCAAGCACCCCGGTGACGTCGTTGGCGCGGGCCAGCAGCGTGCGGAGCGCCTGATCGCGCGAGGCGATCGTGTCCGAGATCCGGCTCAGGCCGCGTAGCACGTTGCGCACCGAACTCGGCGTGTGCCGGAAGGCATCGGCCATCGTGGTGAACTGTTGCGCCAGCTTCTTCGTGTCGATTGTGTCGATCTTGTGCGTGAGTTCGGTGAACGCGGGATACACGTCGAACAGGGACGAGGTGCGCGAGAGCGGGATCGCATTGCTCGGGTTCTGCTCCTTCGTCCCGATCGAGTTCACCGACAGGTATTTCGCGCCGAGCAGGGTCTTGAGTTTGATCTGCAGCGTGCTCTCGTTCCCGATGAACGCATTCTTGATCTTGAAAGTCACCTTGACCCGGTCACCCTCGAGCGACGTGGTCTCGACCGTCCCGACCTTCACCCCGGCCACCAGCACGACGTCGTTGGGCCGCAGGTTCGCGTCCTCACTGAAGTAGGCCGTGTACGTGGTGCCGCTGCCGATGATCGGGAGCGAGGATGCGTTGAACGCCGCCCACAGCAGCGCGATGATCATCACCAACCCGATGGCGCCGATCGGGAGTGGGTTGCGCGCGCTGAACGGCTTGCCGCCAACGCTTACCCGCCGAGTCTTCATGCTCGGTTCCCGTTCTCGCTCATCACTTGCACCTCGCGGTGTGTGCGGGCTTGATCGGGATCGCCATCTGTTTGCCACCGGGCAGCGTGATCGAGCCGCTCGTGGTGCACAGATAGAAGTTGAACCACGAGCCGTAGCTCGCCGTGCGGACCAGTGGCCCCACCGTGGCAGGCAATTCGTTGATGACGAACTGCAGCGTGCCGGTGTTGTTGTTGAGCACGCCCACGAGGCCGGTGATGTCTCGGATGTCCTTGGCCAGTGGTGCGCGTACCTGTGTGAGCAGGCCGGCCGTGTTCGTCGTCAGCTTGTTGATGCCGTCGATCGCGTTGCCGATCTGGTACCGGTCGTGCGAAAGACCCGAGATGAAACCCTGCAGCTGGATGATCAGGTTCGACAGCTCGGTGTCGCGCCGCCCGATGGTGTCGAGAACAGAGCTGAGGTTGTTGATCACGTCACCGATGAGCTTGTCGCGGTCGGCAAGGTGGTTGGTCAGATCGCCCACCAGGTTGAACAGGGTCTGCAGGCTCCCGCCCTCGCCCTGCAGCGTTTGGATGATGGCGGTGGACAGCTTGTTGATCTGGTCCGCGTCCAGGCCTTCGAACAGCGGCTTGAAACCGGCGAACAGGATCGTCAGATCGACCGGCGGCGTCGTTCGGCTCGTCGGGATCGCGACGTTCGGGTTCTGCATCTGGTTGCTGTCACCGGCGCCCTGGCTCACGTCCAGGTACCGCTGACCCACCAGGTTGCGATACCGCAACTTGATCTCGGACGAAGCAGGAAGCGGGTGGGACTTCTCGACCGAGAACGCGACCTCGGCAACGTTGTGCCGCACGATCGAGATCGCGCTGACGGTGCCGACCCGCACGCCGGCGATGCGGACGTCATCGCCCACGTTGAGGCCCTGGGCGCTCGTGAAGTCGGCCTTGTAGGTCTGGGTCGCGCCGAAGCTGGTGTTCGCGATCGTCGCTGCGAGCACGTAGGTGGCTGCCGAGGTCACCACGAGGAAGGCGATGAGCTTGATCAGCGGGGAAAGTAGTCCTCTCACTTGTCGACCTTCACCACCTGTCCACGCAGCAGGGGTGCGGCGAGCATGGTCGCAATCGGCGGCACTTTCTTCGGATTGCCGCCGTAACTTCCCGAGATCAGCGAGTTGACCATCGCGTTCTCGACCTGCGAGCCCATCGCGCTCTGTTCGATCGGCGAGGCACTCATGCCCTGCGACCTGCGCTGGGCGCACGGGTCCTTGGTGAGCGCGGCGCCGTCATTCAGACAGCGGTACTTGGTCGGGATCTGGAAGTAACCATTCGACCCGATCGGCTGCGGGTTGTCCGGCAGTCCGAAACAGTTGGGACCGAATCCGGTGACGTAGATCGGCGCCTCGCCCGGCTTGTATCCGCCCTGGTTGTTCGGGTCGACCACGACCTGCAGGTTGAACTGGTGGTTGCGGATGATCGTGTTGGTGAGATTGCCGAGCTTGTTCAGGCCCGCCAGCAGGCACGGGAATTCCGGCGAATAGCTGGCCAGAAGTTGGTAGATGCTCGCACTGGTGTCGACGACCGTGATCATGCGCTGCTCGTTGTCGGCCAGGAAGCTACGGAGCACGTTCGAGGTGTCCGTCGACGTCGTCAGCAACGTCGAGAGTGCCTCGCGCTTCTCGATGGTCGTGCGGGCGTTCGTCTCCAGATTCCGGAAGGTCTGCATGAGATCGGGCGCGACGCCGTTGTACTCGTCGGCGACCTTCCCCAGCTTCACCAGGTCGTCGACCATCTGTTTCGTGTGCGGGTTGAGTTGCTTGAGATAGCTGTCGAGCTGCACGAGGGTCTGGCCGAGTTCGGTGCCCCGACCCTGCAACGCTTCGGCGACCGCGGTCAGCGTCGCGTTCAGTTCCGCGGGCTGGACGGCTTTGAGCAGCGGTAGCAGGTCGCCGAAGACCTTCTGCGCCTCCAAAGCGCCGCGGGTGCGATCCTGGGCGATCACGTCGCCGGCCTGGATCGACGGCCCCGGGTCGTTCGGCACCTGCAGCGAGACGTACTGCTCGCCGAAGATCGTCTTCGGCAGGATGCGCGCCGAGACGTTGCGCGGGATGTCGTGCACCGCGCTCGGGTCGAGCGCGATCGACACGTCGACACAGGGCACCTCAGGGTTCTCGCACGCATTGCCGGAGGCGACGTTCACCGAGCGCACCTCGCCGACGATGAGCCCGCGCTCCTTGACGTCCGATGTCTGCGCCAGCGCGTTGCCGGTGTAATCGGCCTTGAGCGTGACCATGACGACCGGCGTGAACTTCTTCTGGTAGATCGCGACGGACAGCCACAGCAGCGCCGCGACCAGCACGAGATACCCGATCCCGAGCAGGCGGCGCTTCGAGACGGACGCGAGGGATTCCTTGGCCATCGCTAACCCGCCAACCTGACGCTGACGTTCGACCCCCAGATGGCCAGGGACAGGAAGAAGTCGATGATGTTGACGATGACGATCGCGCTGCGCACCGCGCGTCCGACCGCGACACCGACGCCGGCCGGGCCGCCGCTGGCGTTGTAGCCGTAGTAGCAGTGGATCAAGATCACCGCGATGGCGAACACGAGGACCTTGAAGAACGACCAGACGACGTCCTGTGGTGGCAAGAACAGATGGAAGTAGTGCGAATAGGTGCCTGGGGACTGGCCGAAGTAGTAGACCTCGATCGAGTACGTCGCGATGTAGGACGACATCAGACCGATCACGTACAGCGGCACGACCGCGACCAGCCCGGCGAGGATCCGGGTCGTCACGAGGTAGGGCAGGCTCGGCACCGCCATGACCTCGAGGGCGTCGATCTCTTCGCTGATCCGCATGGCGCCGAGCTGCGCGGTGAAACCGCACCCGACCGTCGCCGAGAGGGCGAGGGCCGCGACCAGCGGGGCGATCTCGCGGGTGTTGAAGTAGGCGGACAAGAAGCCGGTGTACGGACCGATACCGAGCTGGTCGAGTGCGGTGTAGCCCTGCAGGCCGACTTCGGTGCCGGTGAAGAAGCACAGCGCCACGATCACGCCGACCGTCCCGCCGATCACCGCCAGCGAGCCGCTGCCGAAGACGACCTCGGCCAGCAGGCGAAGCGTCTCCTTCTTGTAGCGCCGGATCGTGCGCGGCGTCCAGGCCAGCGCCTTCAGGTAGAAGCCGAGTTGATCACCGAGGTTGTCGAGCAGCCCGACCGGGGCCTTGATCGCCTTGCGGGCGGTTGCGACGAAGTCAGTAGCCACGGGTCACGACCCCTTCGCCGGGACGACCTGGAAGTACACGGCCGTGATGACGAAGTTGACGACGAACAGCAGCAGGAACGTGATGACCACGGACTGGTTCACCGCGTCGCCGACGCCCTTGGGGCCGCCACCTGCGTTGAGTCCCTTGTAAGAGGCGACCACGCCGGCGATCAGCCCGAAGATCAGCGCTTTCAGCTCACCGGTGTACAGGTCGGGCAGCTGCGCGAGCGCGGAGAACGAGGCCAGATAGGCGCCCGGCGTGCCGTGCTGCAAGATCACGTTGAAGAAGTAGCCACCCGAAACGCCGACCACGCAGACCAGGCCGTTCAGGGCGGTCGAGACGAGCATGCAGCCGAGCACCCGCGGCACGACCAGGCGCTGGATCGGCGAGATGCCGAGCACCTCCATCGCGTCGATCTCGTCGCGGATCTTCCGGCTGCCGAGGTCGGCACAGATCGCCGAGCCGCCGGCGCCGGCGATCAGCAGCGCGCACACGATCGGGCTGGCCTCGCGCACGATGGCCAGCACGCTCGCGGCACCGACGAACGACTGCGCACCGATCTGCGTGGACAGGCTCCCCAGCTGCAACGCGATGACCGCGCCGAACGGAATGGCGACCAGCGAGGTCGGGACGATCGTGACGCTCGCGATGAACCACGCCTGCTCGATGAACTCGCGGACCTGGAAGGGCCGTTTGAAGGTCAGCCGAGCAACATCGAGGAAGAGCGCGAACAGGCGCCCTGCCTGTCGCACACCTCCGACGGGGGAGAGCGAGACCATCCGTCAGTTTCCGGAGTCCGAACCGGAGGTCACCACGGACGGGGCGACCTCGGCCTTCTGCTCGTCGGAGAGCTCGTCGCCGATCTGCTGTTCCTTCTCGCGCCGCTTGCCTTCGTCGTCGATCGACTTCTTGATCGCGTCCTGGGCATCTTGGGGCAGGGTGTGCAGCAGATCGAGCACACGTTGCTGGCGACGTATCGCGCCCTTGCGCTCGGGCACGCCGGGCGAGGGCTGCATCTGGGGCGGGATGCCGGTGACCTCTTCGACGCCGCCGGCGTGGTGGCCCGCGTCGAACATCGCCTTCTCGGCAGCCATGGTCGCCGAGTCCTTCTCCTCGCTCATGCCGATCGGGCCGTCCATGCGGCCGTTAAGGAACTGCTTGACCACCGGCTCCTCGCTGGTGAGCAGCACCTCGCGGGGGCCGAACATGACCAACTCGCGCCGGAACAGCATGCCGAGGTTGTCCGGGACGGTGCGCGCGAGGTTGATGTTGTGGGTGACGATCAGGAAGGTGGCGTCGGTCTGCGCGTTGATGTCGAGGAAGAGCTGGCTGATGTAGGTGGTACGGACCGGGTCGAGGCCGGAGTCGGGCTCGTCGACCAGGATGATCTCGGGCTCGAGCACGAGGGCACGGGCGAGTCCGGCGCGCTTACGCATACCGCCGGAGATCTCGCCGGGCAGCTTCTTCTGCGCGCCCTGGAGACCGACCATCTCCATCTTCTCGTTGACGATGTCCGAGATTTCCTTCTCGCTCTTCTTGGTGTGCTCGCGAAGCGGGAAGGCGACGTTGTCGTAGAGATTCATCGAGCCGAACAAGGCGCCGTCCTGGAACAGCACGCCGAACAGCTTCCGAGTCTCGTAGAGCTTGTGCTCCGAGCAGTGCGCGATGTCGACGTCGCGGATGAAGATCGAGCCCTTGTCCGGCTTGAGCAGCCCGATGAGCGACTTCAGGAACACCGACTTGCCGGTTCCCGACGGGCCCAGCAGCGCGGAAACCTCACCCGGCGGCAACGTGAGCGTCACATCGCCCCAAATACGCTGCTTACCGAAGGTCTTGGTCAGATCGGTGACGGCCACCTCGACACCCACGACCCGTCTCCTTCCCGGCTTCGCCGAGCCAGTTGCGTGTCACGTCTACGTGCTGCCCGTCACGCCACCGGCGGCGCGCCCATGTGTCCCAACAAGCGGTCCAACGAGCTTGCTACCAATGGGTAACGCCCGAAAAGAACCACCTGGGACACACTGTCGCATATTTTCCGCAGGATCGTGTATGCCACTACTCGCCGACGGTGTACCCCACGTTTTGTCACGTGTAACGCACTGAGAGCGGGCTGAAGGGCCTACGAGACGGGGACGTGCGGGGCGAGCATATCGGCCCGGTTGAGACCCAGATCTCAGGGTCTCGTCGATGCTCGGCGTCAATGACAGACGTGTACGGTCACGCCCGTGGCGCTGACCCATCTGTCCGCACTGGACCTGGCGGCAGCCATCCGGCGCCGTGAGGTCAGCGCCGTCGAGGTGGTCGACGCTCACATCGCCGTTCTGCAGCGGATCACCGACCGGAACGCACTCGCCGCGGACCGTTTCGAGGCGGCCCGGGACGAGGCGCGGGCCGCCGACGCCCGGATCGCCGCGGACGGCGGTGACGACCTGCCGCCACTGTGGGGCGTGCCTGTCACGATCAAGGAACTGATCGCGACTCGGGGCATGCCGCACACCGGCGGGTTCCCGCACCGACGCAAGTTCCGTGAAGAGGCTGACGCACCCGTGGTCGCGCGGCTGCGCGACGCCGGCGCGATTGTGCTCGGCGTCGGCAACACGCCCGGACCGGTCTACTGGCTCGAGACGAACAACCGCATCTACGGCCGCACATCCAACGCCTACGACCCGACCCGGAGCGCCGGCGGCTCGTCCGGCGGCGACGGGGTGATAGTCGGCTCGGGCGGTGCACCGATCGCGCTGGGCTCGGACATGGGCGGCTCGATCCGCATCCCGGCGTTCGTGAACGGCATCTTCGGGCACCTGCCCTCCCCCGGCCTCGTCCCGATCACCGGGCACTTCCCGATGCCGTCCGGACAGATCCGGCGCACCCTGTTCATCGGGCCGCTGACCCGCCGCGCCGCCGACCTCGCGCCGGTGCTGCGGATCATCACCGGCCCCGACGGCCGCGATCCGAACGCCGTGACCATGCCGGTGGGTGATCCGAACACGGTTTCGCTCACCGGGTTGCGGGTGCTGGTGTCGCGCGAGTCGTCGACGCTGCCGCTACGTCCGGTCATCGCCCGATCGGTCGACGACGCGGCCGCGATGCTGGACGCCGCCGGCGCGACGGTCGAGGACGTCTCGCTGCGCGGACTGCGTTGGGGGCTGGCCCAGTTCAGCGCCATCGCATGGAGCGAGTTCGACCTGCTCGCCTCGTGGACGACCCTGACCGCACCGACGCGTCCGTCCAAGCGCACCCGTCCCCCACTGCGAGTGGCCGCGCCCGCCGCCGTGCTGCAGGCCATCGAGTCCGCACCGGCGCAGTTCCTGCGCAGCCGGGCCGCGCAACGGCTGGTCGATGCGGCCCGGCGTGCCGCCGACAGTCTGATCGAGACCATCGGTGACGGCGTGTTGGTCTATCCGCCGTTCCCGCGCATCGCGCCGAAACACCGGACTACCCTCTGGCAGCCGTGGCTGGCGACGAACACCGCGGTGTTCAACATGTTCGGGCTGCCCGCCACACAGGTACCGCTCGGGCTGACCGACGAGGGCCTGCCGCGCGGCGTACAGGTCGTCGCAGCTCCTGGCAACGACCATGTGAGCATCGCCGTGGCGCTCGAACTCGAGCGCGCGGGCGGCGGATGGGTAGATCCCCAAGACGTGAGACGGCATGACTGAATCGCTGGAAGAACTGCTCGGCGCGGCGCCGCCGGCAGGCGTCGCCGCGCTGCCCGAGGCCGACCGCGAGCGGCTCGTCGCGGTCATCAAGGCGGCCCGGCGCAGGCAGGCGGCCGACCTCGAGGCGTCCTTCCACGCGACGGTCAAGCACATCCCGTTCCCGCTGCGCGGCGTCGTCAAGAAGGCCTTGCTGGGATGAGCAGTGCCGCGGCGGAAATCCGCAAACTCGCCCACCAGCTCGGCGTCACCACCGCTGAACTGGACTTCCTCGCAGGCCTCGCCCCCGACGACCTGCGTGAGCTGCGCTGCCGGATCGGCGACCACCTGTTCGAGGCCGACAGGCACCACTTCACCAAGGTCGCGGCTGTGTCGCGGCTGGTGCCGAACGCGATCGCTGCCAAGGTGACCGAGTTCGCACTGCCACCGCTCATCGCCGCGCGCACCGCCGAGCTGCTCGAACCGGCCAAGGCCGCGGACATGGTGGGCCGGCTGTCGGACGGTTATCTCGCCGACGTGTCGGCAGCGCTGGATCCGACCCGGTGCCCGGAGGTGATCGCGCACATCCCGCCGTCGAACGTGGCGAAGGTGGGCGCCGAGCTCGCCCGCCGCAAGGAATGGGTGGTCATGGGCGGCTTCGTGTCGGTGCTGTCCGCGGCGGCGCTGCGCGCGGCGGTCGCGGAACTGGACGGCGAAGCGCTGCTGCACATCGGCTACGTGCTCGACGATCTCAGCCGGATGGACGAGATCGTGCAGATGCTGACCGACGCGCAGCTCGACCAGATGCTGCGAGGCGCGGCCGAGCAGCAGCTGTGGGCCGAGCTCGACGGGGTGCTCAGCTACCTGACCGGGCCGCAGTCCGGGCGGATCGCGCAGCGCTGCAAGGTCGCACCGGATGACATCCGGGCCGCGATCGCGGCGGCTGCGCTGCGCACGTCCGCGCGAACGGCGCTGGCGCTGTGAGCGAGCCCGACGTCGAACCTGTGCTCGTCGAAGCCGGCCGCAACGGGTACGTCGAATCGCGCCACCGCGGCAGCTTCGTGCTGCTGTCGCCGTCCGGTGTCGACGTCGCGGTCGGTTCGGTGGACGAGCCGATGTTCCCGCGGTCGTCGTTGAAACCGCTGCAGGCGGTGGCGATGGTCGAGGCAGGCTTCCCGGGCCGCGACGAATCGCTCGCGCTGGCGTGCGCGTCCCACGACGGGGAGGCGGTGCACGTGTCCGGCGCGCGGGCAACGCTGGCCGCGGCAGGGCTGGACGAAGCGGTGCTGCGCTGTCCGCCCGACCTGCCCGGTTCGCGGGAGGCGCTGCTGGCGTGGGTCGGCGGCGGCTGCGGTCCGGCGGCGATCTGCCACAACTGCTCGGGCAAGCACGCGGCCATGGTGTCGACGTGCGCCTCGGCCGGCTGGCCGGTCGACAGCTACGTCGACCCGTCCCATCCGTTGCAGCAGGCGATCCGGGCACGGCTCGAATCACTGGCGGGACCGGTGACCGGCGTCGCCGTGGACGGCTGCGGCGCGCCCGCGTTCTCGGTGACGCTGCACGGGCTGGCTTCGGCGTTCGCGTCGCTGGCGACGGCTTCGTCCGGCGCGCCGGCGCTGGTGGTGGGTGCGATGCGCGAGTTCCCGGTACTGCTGGGTGGGTCCGAGCGGGCGGTCTCGGCGCTCGGCGCGGCCGTCCCGGGACTGATCTGCAAAGAGGGCGCCGAGGGCGTGTGGGCGGCGGCCCTGCCGGACGGTCGGGCCTTCGCTGCCAAGCTCGCCGACGGCGGGGCGCGGGCGTTGCCGCCGCTGCTCACGGCCGCGCTGCGGTACTGGGGGTGCGACGGGCCGGTGATCGAGCGGTGGACGTCGGCGGACGTGCTCGGCGGCGGACGTCCGGTCGGGTCGGTGACCTGGTCGCCGGAACTACGAGCCCTGCTCTCGCTCCAGCCGGCGCGCTGACTCGATCAACGCCGAGTTGCCGTTGGATGTGGCGAAAGGACGTCGGCGTTGATCATGCAGAACGGGGCGGGCCGCTGATCGCGACCCGCCCCGTTTCGTGCGGTCCTACTTGACGCTGACCGTGGCGCCGGCGGCCTCGAGGGCCTCCTTGGCCTTGTCCGCGGCCTCCTTGTTGACCTTCTCGAGCAGCGGCTTCGGCGCGCCGTCGACGAGGTCCTTGGCCTCCTTGAGGCCGAGGCTGGTGAGCGCACGGACCTCCTTGATGACCTGGATCTTCTTGTCGCCCGCGGCCTCGAGGATGACGTCGAACTCGTCCTTCTCCTCGGCAGCCTCGGCCGGAGCCGCGACACCCGGGCCGGCCGGGCCGGCGGCCACGGCGACCGGAGCGGCCGCGGTGACGTCGAAGGTGTCCTCGAACTGCTTCACGAACTCGCTGAGCTCCAGGAGGGTCATCTCCTTGAAAGCGTCGAGCAGCTCGTCGGTGTTGAGCTTCGCCATGATTGGCGTCCTTTCCTTTCAATCGCCGGTACAGCCGGCTGGTTGGTTACTGCTCCGCCGGCTCGGCGGGAGTCTCGGCTGTGTCGCCAGAAGCCTCTTCGGTCGGGGCCTCTTCCTTCTTGATGTTGCCGATCATCGGCTCGTCGGTGGACGGGACGTCCCCCGCGGGCTTCTTCTCCTCGAGCGCCTTGGCCAGGCGGGCCATCTGCGACAGCGGCGCCTGGAACAGCCCGGCAGCGCGGGTGGGCAGGGCCTTGAGGGCACCTGCCAGCTTGGCCAGCAGCACCTCGCGCGAGTCGAGATCTGCGATCTTGTTGACCTCGTCGGCGCTCAGCGCCTTGCCGTCGAGAATGCCGCCCTTGATCACCAGCAACGGGTTGGTCTTCGCGAAGTCGCGCAGCCCCTTGGCCGCCTCGACCGGGTCGCCCTTGACGAAGGCGATCGCGGTCGGGCCGGTGAGCAGCGCGTCGTCGATCGGGACGCCGGCATCAGCAGCGGCGCGCTTGGTGAGGGTGTTCTTGACGACGGCATAGGTCGTGTCGTGACCCAGCGCCCGACGCAACTGCGTGACCTGCTTGACCGACAATCCACGGTATTCGGTGATCACAGCAGCGGAGGCGGAGTTGAAGCTCTCCGTGATCTCGGCGACCGCGGAGGTCTTCTCAGCGTTCGGCATGTGCTACCTCCTCTCATTTCGTATCGGGCTGGTCGAGCCCGTCCGAAACGAGAAACGCCCCGGCGCAGGGCGCACGGGGCGACGCGAGGCGAGGCCTCATAGCCGTACCGTCCAACCTGCGCGGGCCGCTCCGACGCTTCGGAGACGTTCGGCTGTGTGTGCGCACACAGCGACCAGCGGTCTTCGGTGGAACTGGCGTCAAGACTACGGGACGGGTGTGAGCCCAGCCAAATCGCTCACCCGTTGCGGATGTCGCTGACCGCGGGGATCGCGGGGTCGCTCTGCAACGTGCCGATCGCGTCGGTGAGTGCGCTCCAGCCCGAGGCCGGCGTGTAGGTGGAGGGATCGAGTTCGTGCTGGGTGAGGACGCCGGCGAAGTCGAGCGCCGAGCCCCCGGTCTGGTCGATGTTCGCCCACTTGGCGGCGTCGCTCGGCCCGTAGATCTCGGGCAGCACCGAGACCTGGCCGCCGTTGTAAGCGAGGTCGTAGATCCCCTGCTGCGTCCAGCCGGGGGCGCAGGCCTGCCCGATGTCCCCGAAACCGTCAGGGCACGCGTCGGCCGACCCGTTGTAGATCAGATGGTCGCGGTCGGTGATCGCGGCGGCGAGGTAGCTGTCCTCCCAGGCCTGCGCCTGCACCTGGGTGCTCGCGAACCCGGCCTCGATGTCGTTCGCGCCCATCAGGGTGATCCCGGTTTCCGAGCCGAGCATGTTGAGCACCGAGCCCGCCCAGTCGCTGCCGCGTTCCTCGGCCGAGTAGTAATCCGAACCGTTCTGATCCCACGCGCCGTCGTTGTTCGTGCCGATGGCGATCGTCGCCGGGGTGCCCTGCGAACACCGGGCGAAGGCACCCAGATAGCTCTCGAGCACGGTGACCAGGTCGCGGTAGGTCAGCCGCACGGGGGACGGGGTGGACGTCTGGGTCAGCGTCACGCCGGGGTTGGCCGGGCTCAACTCGGGTCCGGTCACCGACTGCGCTCCGACGTCGAGCAACACCACTGCCTGCTTGGTACCGACGATCGCCGAGGCGTCGGTGCAGCCGTGCTGGGCCATCATCGCGGTGTCCTGGTCGACGTTCTGGGTCAGGTCGCCCAGGTAGCGGCTCACAGAGGTCGGCGGCGGGACGTGCCGCACGGACGGGACGAACCCGCTCACGCTCAGCGACACCAGGACCGGCTGCGCCGACACGTTGCGCAGGTGGATCGCGCCGTTGGCCAGCGGCAGCGCGACCAGCGATTCGGCAGGCCGTCCCGCCGTGAACTCCAGGGCGCTCGTATGCGGGACGGCTCCGTCACGCCAGGCCACCAACGCGCCCGGACCGGACGCGCCGGCGACGCCGACCGAGACCAGCACGGCGCGCACACCGCTGATCGGGACGCCACCGCGCCCGGCGAGCGGAACGGTCAGGGTGTGCCGCGCCGCCACCGGGCGTTCGTTGATCAGTTCGTCCGGGAATCGGGGCTGGACGGCGCCGGCCACCTGGGCCACGCCCGCGTTCGTCCACGCGACCACGTCGAGCACCACGTCGGTGGCGCCCGCGGAGGCGTTGGCGATGGTGATTCGCCCGTCGCCCTTGGTCGGCACCCACGCGAAGGCGCTGGTGGAGTGCCCACCGGTGAAGGACGTCGTAGCGGCGGTGGGCTGGTCGTTGCCGACCGCGTAGGCCATCAGCGCGCCGCGCCGGGTCGGGTCGACCGCGGTGAGCATGACTCCGACCGCACCCACCCCGGAGGACGGGACGCCGTGGCCGACCGAGACCGTACGGGTGTCCCCGGCACGCAGGATCTGGCCGAGGGGTCGGGTGTCGAACGCTCGCGCCGGCGCGGGCAGCAGGTGCACGAGCCCGGCATCGGAGCGGTTGACCGCGGCGTGCGGCGCACCGGCCACGTAGCCCAGCACGTCGACGGCCACCTGCACCCGTCCGCTGGTTGCCCGGTCGGCGACGCGCAACGCCCCGCCGGACAGCCGGGACAGCGCGGCCTGGCTCGCGGCGTGCCCGCGCTCGAACACCACGTCGGTCGTGTTCGGCCGCTTCGTGCCGGCGGGAAAGACGGTGAGCACGCCGTCCGCGGTGGGGGCGATGGCGTGGACGGATACCCACACGGCTGCCGCGTCGGCGGGCACGTCGCGACGTCCGGCGATCGGCACCTGTAGCGCGTGTCCCGCCGCGAGGGCGCCGCCGGCGCTACGGGTGTCCAACGCGCGGAACTGGGCGACCGGCACGAACGTGCCCGGGGCCGACGGCGCGGTGCGCGGCTCGTGCCGCCGCGAGTGCTGGTGGCCCGTCGGCTCGGCGGCGTGGGCGGGCGCGGCGGCTGCGGCAGCCGGTACCGCGACCACGGCTGCTGCGAGCGCAGTCGTCAGTGCGGCGCACAAAATTCGCATTGCACTGCTCCGCGGAGGACGAGTTGACACGTGAAGACTACGTTGCGCAGCCCCCCGTCACGAGTGGAACGTCGCTCCGAAGCAAACGAACGGTGCGGACGGGTGGTCGACGAGCGTGCCGGCGAGCGCGAGGGCGGAATCGCTGCGCCTGCGCAGCCGCTGGTGATAGTCGGCCATGGCCGCCGCAGCGACGTCGTCGCCGACCCGCGCCACCCCCGCCACGACCGAACGGGTGCCCAGGTGCAGCAGCACGCTGGTCAGTCCGAGCGCCTCGTCGCCGGGACGGATCGTGGCCAGGCCCAGCTCGCACGCGGACAGCACCACATGATCCGGGGTGCGCGCGGTCTGGTCGAGTTCGTGCGCGAACAACGGGCCGTCGGCGAGCCGGACGGAGGAGAACAGCGGGTTCTCGCTCTGGTGCGTGCCGTGCGCGGCGACGTGCGCCACGCGGGCCGTGGCCAGCGCCTGGGTGAAATCGGCCGCGGTGGCGAACCCGGTGACCACGCGGCGGACGTCCCAGGTGCGTGCCACGATCCCGGCCTCCTCCACCCCTCGCGACAGCCCCGGTCCGGCCAGCGCCACCACCTTGCGGTGCGCTGTCGGCGCCTGGGTGTGCGCGCGGTGCCAGGCCGTCGCGGACGGAGTGACGACGACCGGCACACCGCGCAGCGACGGCAGCAGTCCCCAGGGCAGTTGCCCGAGCAGGCCCGTGGTGACGACCACGAGCCGGCCGGACGGGCCGAAGTGGCCGAGCAGCGTGCTGTCGAGGGTGGCCAGCGAGCGGCGCAGCGAGGACCGGACGGCCGCACGCAGCGGCTCGGGCAGGTGCGGTTGGGCATGCACGTCGAGGTCGGCGCGCACCCGGCGCACCTGCTCGTCGACGGGGTCCGCCGCACCGATCGGGACCAGCCGCAAGGTGTCGCGGGTGACGACGACGGCAACCAGGCCCGTACCCACGCGTGAGTACGAGAGCAGCGTCGTGTCATCGAGCGCGCCGCGCAGATCGTCGAGCGACACCGGGTCGGTCACGATCCGCCCGCCCGCGCGCGTCCAACCCCGCGCGGCGATGCGTGCCTCGAGGTCGCGACGGCGGGCCAGCAGCGGCGCCGAGGCGTCCCGGTCCTGCTCGACCGGGCGCAGCGCCTCGACGGCCTGCCGCAACTCGCTGAGCAGCTCGGCGGTCTCCGGGTCCTCGGGCGGCCGCACCGCGGGCAGCCGACCGGCGACGGCGCGGGCCCGTTCGGCGGACTCCAGCGCGAGCTCGGCGCGGCCCGTCCCGACCGCGAGGGCGAGGTCGAGGTCGGCCAGCCGGCGCCCGTGCACCGCTGCCGCGGTCGCCAGGTCGATGCTGCCGAAGCTCGCCTGATAACCCGCGAGGTCGTCGAGCGCGCGGCGGGCCCGGCGACGGGCGGCAGCGCGGTGACCGATGGCCACGTCCAGCCGGGCGCGGACGTAGTCGCGGTGCAGCCGGGTGGTGATCGGGTCGTGCCGACCGGTCCGTCCGAGCGTCGCGAGCGCATCGGCCGCGGACTGCACCTGCCCCGCGGACAGGTGCGCCTCGGCGGCGATCAGGGCCGCGGTCTGGGCCGGCAGGCGCACCCCGTCGCGCTCGAACTCGGCGCGCAGCCGCGCCGCCGGCCCGACCAGGCGCGTGCCCGGACGGCCTGCGGCCAGATCCCCCTGCAGCAGGACGAGTTCCGCGCTGCGCCGCCATCGGTCGTTGCCTCGCCGGCGGAACCGGTCGCGGGCGCGCATGGCGAACCGCCGGGCCGCCTCCGGCTCATCGGCGATCAGCGCGCAGCGGGCACGTTCCAGCTCGGTCTCGCCGAGATCCTGCGCGAGGCGATCGCGGCGGAAGATGTCGGCCGCCCGGGCGAGCGAATCGTCCGCGGCGTGGGTCAGGCCGGCCTCGGCAAGCACCCGGGCGTGGTCCAGCAGCGGGATCCCGACCGGCATGTCGACGCCGACGTCCAACGCCGCATCCATGTCCCGCAGCGCCGCCGGAAGGTCCCCGCGCAGGAATTCGAGATAGCCGAGGTTGTGCAGCGCCTTGAACTCGGCGACCGCCATGTCGGCCTCGCGAGCGACGACGACGGCTGCGCTGATCGACCGGTGCGCGGCTGCGAGCTCGCCGCGGTACATCCGCAGCGTCCCCCCGTTGAGCAGTACGGCGAACTGGTCATTGGCGTCGGCATGGGTGAGCAGCTCTTCGGCCGCGGCGAGGGCGTCGACGGCATCGACGAACCGGCCGGCGCGCAGCGCGATGAGCGCGCGCTGGCTGTGCGCGCGCATCAGCAGCCCGAGATCACGGTCGTGGTCGGCCCGCCGCAGTGCCTCGTCGATGATCTCGAGGCCGGCTTGCGGCCCCGAGAGCTCCGCGGTGTTCAGCGCGATGCTGATCAGGATCGCGGTGTGCAGCGCCGCGTCGGCCGAGTCGTCGGCCAGGCCGCGGGCACGGTGGAGCAACCGCAGGGCAAGCTGTGGCTGTCCGCGGTTCTGCGCACCGACGCCGCGCTCATGCAGGGCGCGGGCGCGGTCGACCAGCTCCGTCACTGCGGACGACTCAGAGCTCCACCGACGGGGTGATCACCGGCAGCCGGTCGGGATCGGGTACCCGGAGGACGAACTGCGCGAGCCCGCGAGCGACGTCGTCGAACACGAACCGCCCGTCCGCATCGCAGACCGTCCCCATCACGTCCGAACCGATTCGCAGCTCGACACTCACACCGTCACCGGGCGCGACCCAGCCGTCGAGGCGCACGCGGTCGGAGGACAGCGCCGTGATCGTGACCATCGCGGTGAGCGCCGCGCTCGTAAAGGTGATCGTCTGGCTCTCGGTGACCTCCTCGCTGCGGACTCCGACCAAGTCGCTGCTGCGCTGCAACTCGGCGATCTCGGCATGCAGCGCGTCCAGGGTGATCCCGAACTGGATGCGCTCGACCAGTCCCGCCGGCACCGGGTCGAGCAGCTCGTACAGCTGGGCCATGCGGTGCAGGTTGGCGATGTCGATGTCGTCGATCTCGCCCGCGGCGAGTTCGTCGAGGTTTCTCGGCGCGGACATCAGTTCTCCCAGGATGGGTCGTTGGTGAGTTGGAGACGCAGCTTCGCCAGGCATCGGCCACGGGTGGGGCCGATGCTGCCGACCGGCATTGCCAGGGCTTTGGCGACTGCCGCATAGTCGGGACGGTCGGAGAAGGCGATCACCCGCAGCAGCGCCTGGCAGCGCTCGGGAAGCTGCGCGATGTGCTGCCACAGCCGGTTGTCGCTGTCGGAACGGAGCACCCGCTCTTCGGGCAGGTCGCGCGGGGCGGTGACGACGTCGTCGGGCGCGATCTCTTTCGGCTCGACGCGGTCGGCGCGCTTGGATACCCGCCACGATTCGCGTCGCGCGGTGACGATCAACCAGGCCAGGACAGCCTGTGCATCGGCGATGGTGTTCGCGCTGCGCACCAGCGCCAGCCACGTGGACTGCACGACGTCTTCGGCAGCCTCGCGGTCGAGGCGCTGCGCGCGCACGGTGTGCCACAGGACCGGGGTCAGCAAGGTGACCAGTTCGCCCATCGCCGGCTCGTGGCCGTCGCGGAACGCCACGAACAGCGCCGCCGCGCGCGAGGCGAGCGTCTCCGGGACGGAATCTGCGTTGATCATGGCTGCAGCCTCGGTACGCATGCGGTCACCGCTGCCCAGCCCCGCGTCAGCGCTTTGCCGGCGTCGGTGCTGGTGAGGTCGCCCTCCCAGAGCTTCTGGGCGATCTTTCCGGCGAGGACGGGCCCCGCGAACGACGTGCCGCTCCAGGTTCCGAAGCCGCCGGTGAAGTCGTCCGGGTCGATGGTCTCGCGGATGGTGCCGTCCGGCATGACCGTCTCGGTGTCCGGCGAGTCAGCTGCGTTGAACCTGGGGAAGGTGCTCATCACGCCCGCACCGAGCTCGACCGTGGCCACCCAGCCGCCGGCGTTGCTGAACAGAGCGGTCGATCCGTTCGGGTTCTGCGCGCCGCAGCTGATGACCGGCACGCAGCCGGCGTCAGGGGCGTAGTTCGGGCCGCCGGCCCACGGGGTGAACGCCGCGGGGTACATCGGCCGGTCGGTGGCGTCGTTGCCCGCGGCGACGACGACCGCGACGCCGAGCTCGCCCAGCCGGCGAATCGGCACGGCGAGCTCGGGATCGAACGTGGCGGAGTCGTCACGTAGCTCGTGGTAGTAGCCGAGCGACAGCGATACGACGTCGATCAGCTGCGTCGGCTGGCCGTCGGCCAGCGCGCGCTCCTGACGCGCGGCCAGCAGGTTCATGACGTCCAAGAGGTCGCTCTCAGGCACGACGCCGTCGCCGCTCATGATCTGGATCGACAGGATGTCCGCGTCGGGGCAGACCTGGCGGATCAGGCCGGCGATGAACGTGCCGTGTCCGGCGTCCGGGTCGAGCAAACCCTCGTACACGTCGAGCGTGACGCCGGTCAGTTCGGGGTTGCTCAGCGGCACCGAGAGCGCCACGGACTCGCGGTCGACGATCGGGGACTCGAGCCACTCGTGATCGCCGCACCCGGTGTCGAGCACGGCCACCACCGGACGACGGCGGGTCTTGTCGTCCGGCTCGCGGTACGGCGCCTTGCCCACGAAGGCGACCGGCGTCCGGCCGCCGGTGCCGGGGTAGGCGTACTCGTCGTAACCGGAGCCGTGGGTGAACGGCGACCCGTGCGTGAACGGCGACCCGTGCGTGAACGGCGAGCCGTGCGTGAACGGACCGGCGAACAGCAGGTGGTCGAGCGCGACCTCGCTCCGGGCGGCCGGGTGTCTGCGTCGGACGTACCCACGGTAGGTCTGCAGGACGGCGAAGGCGTCGGGTGCGGCGACCGCGTCCGCGCCGGCCGGGACCAACCGGGCGCGCACCGGCACATCCTTGACGAACTCGCGCGAGCGCAGGCGGATCCGCGTGTCGTCGTAGTCGACCCGGAGGCCGAACTTCTTCGCGGCCTCGTCCAACGCCTCCCGGTCGGCGTCGCCGGCGACGATCAGCCGGTCACCGATGTAGACGGTGGAGCGCAGCTTCGGCTGGCCGGCCAACGTCGTCGCCGTGGTGGGGTCGAGGATGCGGGCGTTGTAACGCTCGAGCGTCTCCGGCGAGACGCCGATCAGCGGTTCGGACGTGACCCTGGGGCCCGGCTTCAGCCGGGGCTGACCGGGAGTCGCCACCCGTTGCGCCGGTTCGTTCGCGTTGTTCACTGATCACCTCGTAAGTGAAGTGCCCTCCGACGGCTGGGAGCCTATTGGCAGGGACCGTCCGCGAGAAGCCTTGTTGACCTCCGAAGAGCCGGGGCGGCCCACGCTGATACCGATCGGAACAAAATTCGTCGCGGTGTATCAGGGTGCAAAGTCAGCGCTCCTGCCCACATGTGATGCGAGATCGGTGGGCCGAGTGGGCCCGTCCCCAGGTACGGGCGGCAGTCGATCTCGCTGATCCGCTGATGAAGACCGCGGTGTCCGGACGAATGCTCGCCACAGAGCTCTATGACCGGTGGTTCGCCGGACCCGTGGCCACTGGCGATGCAGCCGGCGCGACCCCACTGGTCGGGGCGTACCGCAGCGCGCACGCGGCCGTCGCGAGGCGGACGGTCGACCGAGTGCCCGTGCTGGAGCGCTACGACAAGCTGGGGACGGACGGCTGGTGGCGCACCTGGAACACGTCGTGGCAGCCGCGCCGGGCACATCCGCGGATCTTGTTGTCGCCGCAGGTCGATGCAGCCCCCGAGCTCGTCGCGCTGCTGACTGCGCAGTTGCGCGACGTGCCGTACCTGCTCGCCTGCCCGACCGACGCCGCACGTCTGGGCCGCACCGGCTCGGTGGTGCTGTACGCGGCGCGCCTGGGAGCGGTTTCGGCGCAGGTGCTGCGGTCGGCCCGTCCGCTGCTGCGTAACGACACGCCGCCGCTGTGTCTCCCCGTCGCGCCGGGAGTCGCCGTCGCGCAGTACCCGGACAACGGGATGACCTTCGGCGAGCACCGCTGCCACCTGCTCGCCCTGGCCCTGCGCGGTCCGGCGCGCTCGCTCGGAGCGATCGCCGACGTGTTCGCCGCGTACGGGGTCGACCCGGAAAGGCCGTATAGAAGCTGAGCGGAGCGGGCACTTCGGAGCGGCCGCCCGAGCAGCGGACGGCCCGGCGATATCGGGTGGGAGATCGCCGGGCCGTCCGCGTTGTTGGTTCTGAATCAGGCAGTCGCGTCCTCGAGCAGGCCGCGAGTGCGGTTCGGGTCGACCGGGATGCCCGGGCCCATCGTCGTGCTGAAGGTGACCTTGCGCAGGTACCGGCCCTTCGCCGCCGACGGCTTGGACCGCAGCACCTCGTCGAGGGCTGCGGCGTAGTTCTCGACCAGCTGCTCGGCGCTGAACGACGCCTTGCCGATGATCAGGTGCAGGTTGCTCTGCTTGTCGACGCGGAAGCTGATCTTGCCGCCCTTGATGTCGGTGACGGCCTTGGCCACGTCGGGGGTGACCGTTCCGGTCTTCGGGTTCGGCATCAGGCCACGCGGGCCGAGCACGCGGGCGATGCGGCCGACCTTGGCCATCTGGTCGGGCGTGGCGATCGCGGCGTCGAAGTCCAGGAACCCGTCGGTGATCTCCTGGATCAGGTCGTCGCTGCCGACCTTGTCGGCGCCGGCCGCGCGGGCCTCCTCGGCCTTGTCGCCGGTGGCGAAGACGATGACGCGGACGGTCTTGCCGGTGCCGTGTGGCAGGCTGACGGTGCCGCGCACCATCTGGTCGGCCTTACGGGGGTCGACACCGAGGCGCATCGCGACCTCGACCGTGCCGTCGAACTTGGTGGGGCTGGCCTGCTTGGCGATGTTCGCCGCCTCGAGCGGGCTGTACATCTTGTCCGCCTCGATCAGTTCGGCCGCCTTGCGGTAGCCCTTGCTGTGTTGCATTTCTTCTCCTCTAGTGGTCCGGCGGACGGGTCCGTCCCGTCCTCCCACGCTTTTGGCGGCGTGCCGTCATATTTCGCGGCTGACCGCCAAAAGTGACTTGCTCAGCCTTCGACTGTGATGCCCATCGAACGGGCGGTGCCGGCGATGATCTTCGCGGCCTGGTCGATGTCGTTGGCGTTGAGGTCTTCCATCTTCGTCTGGGCGATCTCGCGCACCTGGTCCATGGTCACCTTGGCGACCTTGGTCTTGTGCGGCTCGCCGCTGCCCTTGTCGACCCCGGCAGCCTTCAGCAGCAGGCGCGCTGCCGGCGGCGTCTTGGTGACGAAGGTGAACGAGCGGTCCTCGTAGACCGAGATCTCGACCGGGACGATCTGCCCGCGCTGCGACTCGGTGGCCGCGTTGTACGCCTTGCAGAACTCCATGATGTTGACGCCGTGCTGGCCGAGCGCGGGGCCCACCGGCGGCGCCGGGTTCGCGGCGCCCGCCTGGATCTGCAGCTTGATGATCGCGGCGAGCTTCTTCTTCGGAGGCATTGCTTTCCTTCTCTGTTCAGATCTTCGCGACCTGGCTGAATGCCAGCTCGACGGGAGTCTCGCGTCCGAAGATCGACACGAGAACATGCAGCTTCTGGTGGACGGCGTCGATCTCGCTGATCGTCGCCGGCAGCGTGGCGAACGGGCCGTCCATGACGGTGACCGATTCGCCGACCGAGTACTCGACGGTGACCTGGGGCTTGCTCGGCGCGGCCGCGCCCCCGCCCTTGCCGCCCGTCGCGACCGCCGCAGCCTTCTGGGTGGCCGGCGCGAGGATGTTGACCACCTCGTCCAGCGTCAGCGGGGACGGGCGGGAGGTGGCGCCGACGAAGCCGGTGACACCCGGGGTGTTCCGGACGGCGCCCCACGACTCGTCGGTGAGGTCCATGCGCACGAGGATGTAGCCCGGGTAGATCTTGCGCTGCACCTGCTGGCGCTTGCCGTTCTTGATCTCGACGACGTCCTCGGTCGGGACCTCGACCTGGAAGATGAAGTCCTCCATGTCGAGGGACGAGATCCGGCTCTCGAGGTTGGTCTTGACCTTGTTCTCGTACCCGGCGTAGGAGTGCACGACGTACCAGTCGCCGAACTGCACGCGCAGCTCGCGGCGCAGCGCATCGACCGGGTCCTCCTCCTCGGCCTCACCCTCCTCGGCGGCGACCTCCTCGACCGCGGCCTCGGCAGTCGCGGCGGCTTCGGCGGTCTCGGCGGCGTCCTCGGTGGTGGCGGGGTCGCCGAGTTCGGCGACGTCGGAGTCGGCGGTGTCGCCGTACGTGATGTCGACACCGTCCCCTTCCCCGGCGCCGAGCAGGCGCGCGGCAGACGCGTAGTCGGTCGGGCCGTCCTCTGCGGACTCGCCCGCCTCGCTACGGGTCGCGCTGTCGAGCTCGCTGTCGGACTCGCCGCCGGAATCGCCGGCGGGCTCGTCTTCGGGCGCGCGGGAATCGTCGTACTCGGACACAGTCTCTTCTCTCTAGCCGGGCAATGACGCTGGACGTGCGGCTGCGATCAGCCGAACAGCAGCAGCGTCAGCTTCGCGAACCCGATGTCCAGGCCCGCCACGATCGCGACCATGATCACCACGAAGACGATCACGACGATCGAATAAGTCACCAACTCGTTGCGCGAGGGCCAC
Source organism: Jatrophihabitans sp. (assembly GCA_036497285.1). GTDB lineage: Bacteria > Actinomycetota > Actinomycetes > Mycobacteriales > Jatrophihabitantaceae > RYN-133. Next base: position 227 of record DASXJR010000003.1, on the reverse strand, counting down.
AGCACCTTGCGCAGCTCGGAGATGCTCTCCCGGACGAAGCGCGTCGGCTTCCCGCCACGTCCGCCCGTCGACCGGGGGCTGGCGGATTCCGTGCGTGTCGTCGTCACGTGCTCTCCTTCAGCTTCGTCATCACAGTTGTCACTACTGCGCAGGGGCGACAGGACTCGAACCTGCAACCGCCGGTTTTGGAGACCGGTGCTCTACCAATTGAGCCACGCCCCTGTGAG
>DASXJR010000002.1:0-57988 GCA_036497285.1 Jatrophihabitans sp. | reverse complement strand
CTCGCCCTGGCCCTCGCAGCGACCGTCGACGCACTGTCGCGGCGCCGCGCCGGCGCGTCGGGATTGGCCTGACCCAACTGCCTGAGCAAGTGAGGCTGGAGCTGACGATGGCTGCCCCCGCTGCCCGACCCGATGCGATGCGGCGGCACAACCTCGCGCTCATCCTGGCGCAGGTGCACCGCGACGGGACGCTCACCCGGGCCGAGCTCACCGCTCGGCTCGGGCTGAGCCGGTCGACCATCGGTGCGCTGGTGGCCGATCTCGTGGAACTCGGTCTCGTCGAGGAGTCGGTGCCGAGCGGCGGGACACGTGCCGGCAGACCGTCGCACGTCGTCGGTCCGAGCCGGCTCGGACCGTACGTGGTGGCGGTGGACGTTGACGTCACGCACGTGACGTTCGCGGCGGTGGGCCTGGGCGGGGCGGTTCGGGCCCGGCGTGCGGTCGCGCTCGACAACGCGCCGAGCCCCGAGCAGGCCGCCGCGCTGATCGTCGACTCGATTCCGGCGCTGGCGCGCGAGGCCGGGCTGGCCGGCAGGCCGGTGAGCATAGGTGTCAGCGTGCCGGGGACCGTGGACAGGAACACCGGAACGGTCGGTTTCGCGCCCAACCTGGCCTGGCGGGACGCCAAGTTCGGCAGCCTTCTCGCGGATCTGGCCGAACCGCACGTTCCTGTGCTGGTGGGTAACGACGCCGACCTGGCCGTACTCGCGGAGCACATCCGCGGCACCGCGCGGGAGCACTCCGACGTGGTTTTCCTGATGGGACGGATCGGTGTCGGCGCGGGCATCATCGTCAACGGGGTGCCATTGCGCGGAATCCACGGTCACGCGGGCGAGATCGGGCACAACGTCGTGGATCCGGGCGGGCCGGAATGCCACTGCGGCAAACGGGGCTGCCTGGAGACCTTCGTGGGCGATCACGCACTGCTGGATCTTGCAGGCCGCAGCCACGCGCAAACCGATCAGGCGACGGAGGCGGTCTTCGCGGCCGCCCATCTCGGCGACGAACACGCGCTGCGTGCCGTTCGTGCGGTGGCCGCCGCCCTGGGGCAGGCCCTCGGGCTGCTGGTCAACACGCTCAATCCCGAGCTGATCCTTCTCGGTGGCTCATTCGGCGAGGTGTTGTCGATCGGCCGCGAGGACATCGAGGCCGCGCTCGACCGGTACGTGTTCAACGGGCCGGGTGAGCAGGTCGTGCTCGCCACCCCTGCGCTCGGCGAGGATTCCGCGCTGATCGGTGCGGCCGAGATCGCCTTCGCCCAGCTCATCGCCGATCCACTGGGTGGGCGCGCCCTGGCGGCGCGGTGAGGTCGACCCGATCATGAGCCTGACGGACGGAGTTGTCGCGTTGCTCGCCGACCAGGCGGCGGATTTGATCCAGGCGCGGGTCCCGGGCGCGGCGGTGTCGGTGCGTGTCGCCCCGGCCGCTGCGGACGATCCGTACCGGTGGAGCGATGCGCAGTCCTTCACGGTCTACTTCGACTTCGGACCGGCCCGCGGTGACAGCGTCGTCGTGTGGCTCCCCCGCGACGACCAGCCGGCGTCGGCGCTCGCCCGGCTCATCGACGGCTTGCACGAGCTCTCGGAAACCCAAGCGCACTGGGGCACCGCGTTTCCGGTGTGCGTCCCGGGCCACCGACACCCGGCCAACGTCGATCACGACAGCGATGCCGTCGTGCTGCGGTGTCCGCAGACGGGCCAGGTCGTCGACACGATCCGCCCGCTGGACGACTGACCCCGACGGCGGCGGGCTCAGCCAGCTGCCGCAGAGCTTGCAGACGGCGCGAACTGGGTTCGGTAGAGCTCGGCGTACAGGCCGCCCGCATCGAGCAACTCCTGGTGCGTGCCGTGCTCGACCACCCGGCCGCCATCGACCACGACTACCAGATCCGCATTGCGCACGGTCGACAAGCGGTGCGCGATCACCAGCGACGTGCGCCCGATCAGCGCGTTGGCCAGCGCGTGCTGCACCGCCACCTCACTCTCGCTGTCCAGGTGCGCGGTCGCCTCGTCGAGGACCACGATGCCGGGTTGCTTGAGCAGCAGTCGGGCGATTGCCAGCCGCGCCTTCTCACCGCCGCTGAGCCGGTAGCCGCGGTCACCGACGACCGTTTCGAGGCCCGCGGGCAGCGAGGCGATCAGGTCGCCGAGCTGGGCTGCCTCGACGGCCTCGCGCAGTTGCGCGTCGGTGGCCTGCGGCGCGGCGTAGCGCAGGTTGCTGGCGATGGTGTCGTGGAACATGTGCGCTTCCTGGCTCACCACGCCGATGCGGTCGCGTAGCGACTTCTGGGTCACCTCGCGTACGTCCCGCTCGCCGACCCGCACGGCGCCGGAGCGCACGTCGTAGATGCGGGGCAGCAACTGGCTGATCGTCGTCTTGCCGGCACCCGACGGTCCGACTAGTGCGACCATCTGACCCGGCTCGGCGCGGAACGAAATTCCGTGCAGCACCTCTTGCGAGTCGACGTGATCGAGCACCGCGACGTCTTCGAGCGAGGCCAGCGAAACCTCATTCGCCCTGGGATAGGAGAACCGCACCTCGTCGAACTCGATCGAGCGTGCGTCGCTCGGCAGCTCAACGGCGTCCGGCGCATCGGTGATCATCGGCTGCAGGTCGAGGATCTCGAAGACCCGATCGAAGCTGACCAGCGCGCTCATGACATCGACGCGCGCGTTGGACAGCGCGGTCAGCGGACCGTAGAGCCGGGTCAGCAGCAGCGCGAGGGTGACGACGGTCCCCGCCGACAGCTGACCCGTGATCGCGTAGTAACCGCCCAACCCGTACACCAGCGCCTGCGCGAGCGCCGCAACCAGCGTCAGCGCAACGAAGAAGGCGCGCCCGTACATCGCGGACGTGACGCCGATGTCGCGCACGCGCAAGGCCCGAGAACGGAACGACGCGCTTTCGTCATCGGTGCGACCGAACAGCTTGACCAGCATTGCGCCGGCGACGTTGAAGCGCTCGGTCATCGTGGCGTTCATCGAGGCATTCAGGCCGTAAGACTCGCGAGTGATGTCTTGCAGACGTCGGCCGATCCGCCGTGCCGGAAGCACGAACAGCGGCAGCATGATCAGCGACAGCAGGGTGATCTGCCACGACAGAGCGAACATCACGCCGGCGGTCAGCACCAGGCTGACGATGTTGGACACCAGGCCGGACAGCGTGGACGTGAACGCCTGCTGCGCGCCGAGCACGTCGTTGTTCAGACGGCTGACGAGCGCGCCGGTCTGCGTGCGGGTGAAGAACGCGAGCGGCATGCGCTGTACGTGGTCGTAGACCGCGGTCCGCATGTCGTAGATCAAACCCTCGCCGATGCGGGCGGAGTACCAGCGCTGGGCGAAGGACAGCACCGCGTCGATGACGGCGAGGATCGCGATCACGACCGCGATCCAGACGACGGTGCGCGGGGCTGCGTGGGCGGTGATGTCGTTCACGACCCGTCCGGCGAGGACGGGCGTCACGACCGCGATCACCGAGTCGGCGATGATCATCGCCAGGAACACGGCAAGCGCCACGCGGTACGGACGCGCGAAGCGCACGATCCGCCGCCAGGTGCCCTTGGGGACCTTGCGACCGGATTTGTCCCCGCGCGGCATCGATCGCCACGCATACGAGTGCATGGTCATGGACGACATCGTCAATCAAACCTCCGGTGGCCGAACGCCGGGGCCACCGTAGGTAATCCCTCTGACACAGGTCCCGTGGACGGCGTCGTCAGTCGTCGAGTCCGACCAGCGCGCGCAACCGGCGGTACTGCGCCTCACGCTCAGCGTGCTCCTGCTCGTCCTGAGTACGACCGGCCGCGGCGAGCAGCAGCGCCTTGGTCTCAGCCGCGGCGTCGCGGTTGACGGCCAGCAGAGCGGCCACCGTGCGGTCCACCACGCTGTTGAGCCCCTCGACCGCGACCACGTGCGAGGCCAGCCCGATCCGCAGCGCCTCGTCCGCGAGCACCGGCCGCCCGGTCAGGCAGATCTCGGCCGCTCGCGAGTAGCCGACCAGATCCACGAGACGCTTCGTGCCACCGAGATCGGGCACGATACCGAGCCGCGGCTCGGCCATGACGAACTGCGCGTCGTCGGCGATGATCCGGATGTCGGCGCCGAGGGCCAGTTGGAACCCACCGCCGATCGCATGACCCTGCACGGCGGCGATGCTGACGATGCCCGGCCGCGACATCCAGTCGAAGGCCCGCTGCCACGCAGCAATCTGCGTGGCAGCGGCCTCCGGCGACATCGCGGTAAGCGCTGTAATGCCCGGTGCCCCGTCGACCCCATCCGGGGTGAACATCGCTCGGTCGAGACCAGCCGAAAACGCTCGACCCTCTCCGCGCAGTACGACCACGCGTACTGTGCCGGGCAACTCCGATGCCACTCGAGTCAGTCCCGACCAGGTATGCGGGGTCTGGGCGTTGAGCCTTTCGGGACGACTGAGAGTTATTGTCGCGACCTCGCCGACGATCTCCGCTCTGAACCCGGCATCGGCCGGGACCTCGAGGGTTGTCCGCTCGGTCGCGCTCAGAGTTACTTCCTCTTCGACTTGGTGCGGGTCGCGCCTCCGCGCCCGCGCAGGGTCGTGCCGGACTCCGACAGTACGCGATGCACGAATCCGTACGAGCGTCCGTGTGACTCGGCCAGCTCACGAATGCTCTTGCCCTTGTCGTACTGCTTCTTCAAGTCGGATGCGAGCTTGTTGCGATCCGATCCAGTGATCCGCGCACCCTTCTTTAGCACGGCCGTAGCCATAGCCTCACTGCTCCTTCGATCGTGCGACCCCAGCAACCCCGCTGAGCTCACGCCGTGTGTCTCCCCACGACGATTGATAGCAGCGGCAAAAGACCATGGGCAAGATCGACTTGGGCATTGCGTGCCCATGAGACGGATCTTCATGTGAAGGGCGGACAAACTAGTACAGAACATTCCGCTAACGCGTCTATCGCGTGCCAGCGGTTTCCTGCTAAGCGAGCGCAATCAGGTCGGTCAGGTCCGCACTCCACGTGTCCTCGACACCGTCCGGAAGAAGGATCACCTTGTCCGGGGAGAGTGCGTCGACCGCGCCCTCGTCGTGCGTCACCAGCACGATCGCACCGGCGTAGGTGCGCAACGCATCGAGCACCTGCTCACGACTGACCGGGTCGAGGTTGTTCGTCGGCTCGTCCAGCAACAGCACGTTCGCCGCGCTTGTGACGAGCATCGCCAGTGCCAGTCGCGTTTTCTCCCCACCCGACAGCACTCCGGCCGGCTTCTCGACGTCGTCGCCGGTGAACAGGAACGCGCCGAGGATCTTGCGCAGATCGGTGTCGGACAGGTCCGCGCGTCCGACAGATGATGCGGACGTGCGCATGTTCTCGAGGATCGTACGGTCGTGGTCGAGCGTCTCGTGCTCCTGCGCGTAGTAGCCGAGACGTAAACCGTGACCGGGCACGACCTGGCCGGTGTCCGGCGTTTCGATTCCCGAAAGCAAGCGCAGCAGTGTGGTCTTTCCGGCGCCGTTGAGGCCGAGCACGACCACCCTGGCGCCGCGGTCGACGGCAAGGTCGACGTCGGTGAACACCTCGAGCGATCCGTAGGATTTCGAGAGGCCTTCGGCGGTCAGTGGCGTGCGTCCGCAGGCAGCCGGTGCAGGGAACCGCAGCCGGGCCACCTTGTCGCGGACCCGCTCGTCGCCGAGCCCGGCGGCGAGGGTGTCGGCTCGACGCAACATCTGCTGCGCGGCCCGCGCCTTGGTCGCCTTCGCGCGCATCTTGTCCGCTTGCGAGCGCAGCGATTCGATCTTGCGCTCGGCGTTCGCCCTTTCCCGGTGCCGACGGCGTTCATCTGTCTCGCGCTGTTGCAGATACGCCTTCCAGCCGAGGCTGTAGACGTCGATGGTCGCGCGGTTGGCATCCAGGTACCACACCTTGTTGACGACGGCGTCGAGCAGTTCGACATCGTGGCTCACCACGATGAGGCCACCGTTGTGTTGGCGCAGGAAGTCGCGCAGCCACGTGATCGAGTCGGCGTCGAGGTGGTTGGTCGGCTCGTCCAGCAAGAGCGTCGTGGGCTCGCCGGCGGAATCGGCGAACAGGATGCGCGCGAGTTCGACACGGCGGCGCTGGCCGCCCGACAGCGTGCGCAGCGGCTGGGTCAATACGCGATCGGGCAGACCGAGGTTGGCGCAGATGCGGGCCGCCTCGCTCTCGGCGGCGTACCCACCGAGGGCGGTGAAGCGCTCTTCGAGGTTGCCGTATCGGCGCACCAGCGTGTCGTCGTCAGGGTTCTCGGCAAGGCCGATCTGCGCCTTGGCGATGTCATGCACGAGCACGTCCAGACCGCGCGCCGACAGCACCCGGTCGCGCGCGGTGACATCGAGGTCGCCGGTGCGCGGGTCCTGCGGCAGATAACCGACCGGTCCCTTGGTTTCGATGCGACCGGCGTGCGGCAGCCCCTCGCCGGCGAGCACCCGCATCGACGTGGTCTTGCCGGCGCCGTTGCGTCCGACGAGGCCGATGCGATCGCCGTTGCCGACGCGGAGCGTCATCGGCTCGAGCAGGATGCGCGCGCCAGCACGAAGCTCGAGATCGGTGGCGGTGATCATCTTTGTTCTCCTGGCGTTGGGCGGACGGGTGGTGTCGAAGCGGGCCGTCCGGCTAACGCATCAGGGGATGCACGAGGTTGATTCTACCGGCGCCGGTCACGCGGATTGGCCGCGGAACGTGCGTCGGTACGTGAGTGGGCTCACGCCGACAGCGGCGCGTAGGTGATTGCGCAGGTTGGCGCCCGTCCCGAGACCGCTCTGCTCCGCGACGGCGTCGACGGACAGGTCGGTGCTCTCGAGCAGATGTCGCGCGTGCTCGATGCGCTGCGCGGCCAGCCATGCCCCCGGAGATCGGCCGGTCTCGTCGCGGAAGCGCCGGTTGAAGGTGCGCTCGCTCATCCGCGCCCGCCGGGCGAGGCCGGCGACGTCGATCGGCTCGGCGAGATGCTCGTGCGCCCAGGCGCGCGCGGCGGCTGTGGAGAGCCCCTCGTCTGCGGGAACGGGTCGGTCGATGAACTGCGCCTGTCCCCCGTCGCGCCAGGGCGGCACGACACAGTGCCGGGCGACGGCATTGGCGACCTCGCTGCCGTGGTCGCGGCGGATGATGTGCAGGCACAGATCGATTCCCGCGGCGAGCCCGGCGGAGCTCAGCACGTCGCCGTCGTCGATGAACAGCACGTTCTCGTCGAGATCGACCCGCGGATAGAGCCGTCGGAATTGCGCCGCGTAGGTCCAGTGCGTGGTTGCCGGGCGGCCGTCGAGCAGGCCCGCCGCCGCGAGCACGAAGGCGCCGGTGCAGATCGAGATGATCCGGGTGCCGGGACGGATCCGGTCCAGGGCAGCGCGCAGGTCGGCGTCGAGTGTGCCCTCGTAGCGCGGGCCGGGCACCTTCGTCCCGGGAATCACGACCGTGTCGGCGGTTGCCAGCAGCTCGGTGCCGCCGTGCGGCACGAGACCGTAGCCCGCGCTCGTCTTCAGCGCTGCGCCGTCGACCGTGCACACCGTCGTCTCGTAGAGCTTCGCGCCGGTGCGACCGGTCGCCTCGCCGAAGACCAGCGGCGGGATGGCGGCATCGAACCCGACGACCGGGTCGATCGCGAGAACGGCGACACGATGAGTCATGGCAGGATTCTTGCACATAGTGGCCGGCCTGCCACTGGAGCCGCCGGCGGTCGACCTCGGAAACTTACCGAGTGATCGACACGAGCACGTCCAGACCCCGCGCGGACAGCACCGGCCGTCCGACCTCCCGCCGCATTCATCGCGCCTGGATCATCGCGGCGGTCACCTTCGCCACCATGCTCGGCGCGGCCGCATTCCGGTCCGCGCCGAGTGTCTTGATGGACCCGCTGCACATGGAGTTCGGCTGGTCGCACGGCACCATCGGCGCGGCTATGGCGATCAACATGACGCTGTTCGGACTGATGTCGCCGTTCGCCGCCGCGCTGATGGACCGGTTCGGGATCCGGCCGGTGGTGACGGTCGCGCTGCTGCTGGTCGCGGTCGGCAGCGGGCTGACGGTGTTCATGACCGCCAGCTGGCAGCTGTTGATGTTGTGGGGTGTTCTCGTCGGACTCGGCACCGGCTCGATGTCGGTGGCCTTCGTCGCCACGGTCAGCATGCGATGGTTCGTCGCCCGGCGCGGTCTCGTCAGCGGCGTGCTGACCGCGGCGAACGCGACCGGTCAGTTGATCTTCCTGCCGGTGATCGCCGCACTCGCCACGCATCACGGCTGGCGTTCTGCCGCATTGACCGTCTCGATTGCCGCGGTTGCGGTGCTGCCGCTCGTCCTGTTGCTCTTGCGGGACCACCCCCACGACCTGGGCCTGCTCGCGTACGGCGCGACCGATGACGATCCAGGACCGGCGCGCGCTCCTCGGTCGGGCAACGGCGCGGCCCTCGCGTTGAGGACCTTGGTCGCCGCGAGTCGTACGCGCGTGTTCTGGCTGCTGGCCGCGAGCTTCGCGGTGTGCGGGGCGACGACGAACGGGTTGATCGGCACGCACTTCATTCCGGCTGCCCAGGACCACGGCATGCCTGCGACTACCGCGGCGGGGCTGCTCGCCGTCGTGGGTGTGTTCGACGTCGTGGGCACGATCGCCTCCGGCTGGCTGACCGACCGCTACGACCCACGGGTTCTGCTCATCGGCTACTACACCGGGCGCGGACTGTCGCTGCTCGCGCTGCCGTCGTTGCTCGCGCCGCACACGATGCCGTCGACCTGGGTGTTCATCCTGTTCTACGGGCTCGACTGGGTGGCCACGGTCCCGCCGACCGTCGCGCTGTGCCGCGAGTACTTCGGCGAGCGCGCACCGATCGTGTTCGGCTGGGTCTTCGCCGCGCACCAACTCGGTGCCGCGGTGGCTGCCGTCGGTGCCGGCGTGATCCGGGACGCCGCCGGCACCTACGACCCGGCGTTCTACACGGCTGCGGTGTTGTGCGGCGTCGCGGCGGTGGTCTGTCTTCGCACCCGGGCACGGCGTCCTATCGTTGCTGGGTGAAATACAACCGCCGCGCCCGTCTCGACACCTCGCAGGTTCGCGACACCCGTCGCGGCGGGACGCTCGGTGGCGGCAGCGGCGTGGCGATCGGTGGCGGCGGGGTCGGCATCGTGGCCGTGCTCATCTACGTCCTGGTCTCGGTTCTGAGCAACGGCAGCAGCACTTCGTCCGTCACCGATGTCCTCGGTCAGCTGGGTCAAGGCGGCGGATCCGCGACCGCGGACAATTCGCAGATCGCGAAGGAGTGCCGTACGGGTGCCGACGCGAACACCAGGCTGGACTGTGCGGTGGTCGCTGACATCGACTCGATCCAGGGCTACTGGCAGGCCGAACTGCCGAGGCTCGGGCATTCGTACAGCAAGGTGCCCACCGTCTGGTTCAGCGGGCAGGTGAGCACCGGGTGCGGCACGGCGACCAGCGGAGCCGGACCGTTCTACTGCCCGGCCGACAAGCGCGTCTACATCGACCTGAACTTCTACAACGACCTGCAGACCCAGTTCGGCGCGCGAGGCGGACTGTTCGTCGACGCCTACGTGCTCGCGCACGAGTACGGGCACCACGTCCAGGACTTGTCGGGCACGGAGTCGAAGGTGCGCGCCGGCGCGACCGGGCCGTCGTCCGGATCAGTACGACTGGAACTGCAGGCCGACTGCTACGCCGGCGTTTGGGCGCACCACGCGACGACGACACCGGACGGCACCGACGGTCCGTTGATCAGCCAGATCACGCAGGACGACATCAGTCGCGCACTCGACACCGCCGGACGAATCGGCGACGACTACATCCAGACGCACCTGGGAAACGGGCACGTGGACAAGTCGCAGTTCACGCACGGGTCATCGGCGCAGCGCGAGAAGTGGTTCAGCACCGGATATCGCACCGGAGACCCCGGCAGGTGCGACACGTTCAGCGCGACGAATCTCGGCTGACGCCGTCGACGGTGTGCTCATTCGCGCAGCACCGTCCCGTGTTCCTTCAGGGCGTCCGGCAGGATCCCCAGCGCCCGCGTGGCAGGTGCACCGATGTCCGGCAGTCCGTCGAGGCTGGACGCCATGTGGCCACCGTAGTGATGCCGCCGATATCGTGCGTCAGACGTTGAAGCCGAGGGCGCGCAGTTGCTCGCGACCGTCGTCAGTGATCTTGTCCGGGCCCCACGGCGGTATCCATACCCAGTTGATCTTCACATCCGCGGCCAGCGGCTTCGGACCGCCGGTCAGGGCCTCGTTCGCCTGGTCCTCGATGACGTCGGTCAACGGGCACGCGGCCGAGGTCAGCGTCATGTCGAGCGTGATCACGTTTCCGCCGTCCGCCTCGTCGACCCGCACATCGTAGAGCAGGCCGAGGTCGACGACGTTGATGCCCAGCTCGGGATCGACGACATCGCGCATCGCCTCGTCGATCTCGTCGCGGGACGGAACGGTAGGGGCGCTCATTTCGGGTGATGTCACGCGTGCTCCTCTGCAGTCCAGCCGGCCTCGGCAACGGCGCTCTTCATCGCCATCCAGCCGAGCAGCGCGCACTTCACGCGTGCCGGGTACTTCGAGACACCTTCGAACGCGACGGCGTCGTCGAGTTTCTCTTCGTCATCCTCGCTCAGCTCCGCCTTGCCCTGCGACTGCATCAGGTCGAGAAACTTCCGCTGCAGTGCGAGCGCTTCGTCCACCGGCTTGCCGACCACCAGGTCACTCATCACCGAGGTGGAAGCCTGGCTGATCGAGCAACCCTCGCCCTCCCAACCGAGTCCGGCGATCGCGCCGTCCTTCACGGCCACGCGGAGGGTCACTTCGTCGCCGCAGGTGGGGTTGACGTGGTGTACCTCGGCGTCGAACGGGTCGACCAGCCCATGGTGGTGCGGGTTCTTGTAGTGGTCCAGGATGATCTGCTGGTAAAGGCTGTCCATCGACATCGTCATGCGAAGATCGCCTGCGCCTTCTCGACGCCCTCGATGAGCGCGTCCACGTCATCGGTCGTCGTGTACACACCGAAAGACGCTCGCGTGGTCGCCGGTATTCCGTAGCGCACGCAGACCGGACGGGCGCAGTGGTGTCCGGCGCGCACGGCAACGCCTTGCTCATCGAGCAATTGAGCCACGTCGTGGGGATGGACGCCCTTGATCGCGAAGGAGATGGTGGCCCCACGATCGACCGTGGTCGACGGCCCGATGATACGAAGATCCGGAATCGACTGCAGTCCCTCGAGCGCGTAGGCGGTGAGCGCCTTTTCGTGCTCGCGGATGTTGCCGATGCCGAGATCGGTCACGTAGTCGACGGCGGTGCCCAGCGCCACCGCCTGCGCGATCATCGGCGTGCCGGCCTCGAACCGGTGCGGCGGCGCGGCGAACGTCGACTCCTGCATGGACACCGTCTCGATCATCTCGCCACCGCCGAGGAACGGAGGCAGTTCGGCGAGCAGGTCGTAACGCCCCCACAGCACGCCAACGCCGGACGGGCCGTAGAGCTTGTGACCGGTGAACCCGATGAAGTCGACACCGAGTTCCTGCACGTCGAGCGGTAGGTGCGGCGCGGCCTGCGCGGCGTCGACGATCGCAAGCGCGCCGACGTCGTGTGCCCGCGCGACGATGCGCTGCACCGGGTTGATCGTGCCCAGGGCGTTCGACTGGTAGACGAACGACACGACCTTGGTGCGTTCGGTGATCACCTCGTCGATCGCCGAGTCGACCAGCCGGCCTTCGTCGTCGATCGGGATCCACTTGAACGTCGCGCCGGTGCGGATCGCCAGCTGCTGCCACGGCACGATGTTGCTGTGGTGCTCCATCTCGGTCACGACGATCTCGTCGCCGGGGCCGAGCCGGAACCGCTCCGCGCCCGGGAACGTGGTCGCGTTCGAGAACGAGTACGCCAGCAGATTCAGCGCCTCGGTGATGTTGCGGGTGAAGATCACCTCGTCACGCGACGGCGCGTTCAGGAACGCGGCAACCTTGTCACGGGCGCCTTCGTACGCGTGGGTGACCTCGCTGCCGAGGGTGTGCACCGCACGGGCCACGTTGGCGTAGTGGTGCGCGTAGAGGTCGGCCTCGGCGTCGATCACGACCTGCGGCTTCTGCGCGCTGTTGGCCGAGTCGAGGTAGACGAGCGGAACCCCGTGCACCTCGCGCGCGAGGATCGGGAAGTCCTTCCGGACCGCCTCAACGTCGAAACTCATGCTGACCCTTCCGGTTTTGGCGGCCTGCCGTCATATAGAGGGTCACGCCGCCAAAAGTGCGTTATGCCGACGCTGTTTCGTTCACTCCGAAGCGTGCGTAGCCCTCGGCTTCGAGCCGGTCGGCCAGCTCCGCTCCGCCGGACTCGACGATGCGCCCGTCGAAGAACACGTGGACGAAGTCGGGCTTGATGTAGTTGAGGATTCGCGTGTAGTGCGTGATCAGCAGCGTGCCAACGCCGGTCTCGCGGACCCGGTTCACGCCCTCGCTGACGACCCGCAGCGCGTCGACGTCGAGGCCTGAGTCGGTCTCGTCCAGGATCGCGATCTTCGGCTTGAGCATTTCGAGCTGCAGGATCTCGTGCCGCTTCTTCTCACCGCCGGAGAACCCCTCGTTCACGGACCGGTCGGCGAAGGACTTGTCGATGCCCAACTCCGCCATCGACTCGTTGACCTCCTTGACCCAGGTACGCAGCTTCGGAGCCTCGCCGCGCACGGCCGTCGCCGCAGTGCGTAGGAAGTTCGACACCGACACACCCGGCACCTCGACCGGGTACTGCATCGCCAGGAACAGCCCGGCACGCGCGCGCTCGTCGACGGTCATGGCGAGCACGTCCTGGCCGTCGAGGGTGATCGACCCGGACGTGACGGTGTACTTGGGGTGACCGGCGACCGAGTAGGCCAGCGTCGACTTGCCCGAGCCGTTCGGGCCCATGATCGCGTGAGTCTCACCCGAGGCCACCGTCAGGTCGACACCGCGCAGGATCTCTGCGGGTTCATCGCCCTCACCGACCGTGACGTGCAGGTCGCGGATCTCCAGCTTGGTCATTAGTCGTTGCTCTCCTGTGTGAAGCCCAATCGGGCCTCGATAGCGGTCATGATCTGCTGCTCGAGTTCAGGAACGCCGATGCGCTCGACGACGTCGGCGAAGAACCCGCGCACGACGAGGCGGCGCGCTTCGTCCTCCGGAATCCCTCGCGACTGCAGATAGAACAACTGCAGATCGTCGAATCGTCCCGTGGCGCTGGCGTGTCCGGCGCCGGCGATGTCGCCAGTCTCGATCTCGAGGTTCGGGACGGAGTCGGCCCGCGCGCCGTCGGACAACAGCAGGTTGCGGTTCATCTCGTAGGTCTCGGTGCCGACCGCGGACGGGCGGATGCGGACGTCGCCGATCCACACCGTGCGTGCCGACTCACCGAGCAGCGCGTTCTTGTACAGCACATTGGACGTGCAGTTCGGTTCGCTGTGGTCGATGAACAGTCGTCCCTCGAAGTGCTGCTGCTCGCCGGCGAAGCTGACGCCGAGCAACTCGGCGTGGCCACCGGGGCCGGCGAACCGCACCGTCGGCACGATCCGCACCACCGTCCCGCCGAGGGTGATGTTGCTGTGCCGGTAGGTGGCGTCGCGGCCGACCAAGGCGGCATACGCGGACAGCTGCACCGAACCCTCGTCGGCGGCGTTCACCGCGATCACCGAGAGCGTCGCGCCGTCACCGACGATGAACTCGATGTTCGCCGCGACCCGGATCAGCCCGCGGTGGTCGATGACCAGCGTGGCCTTCGCATTCGCGCCGATCTCGACGACGTGGTGGGTGTACGAGCGACCGCTGATCCCCTTGCGGGTCACCACGATCGGCTCGGTCAGCTCGGCGTTCGCATCGACGGTGACGTGCAGCCCGCGTGGCGCCTGCTGCATGGCGAGCGCGCTGGGCCGGTCGGCCGGCGTCAATGCGGTGCCGAACGCGTCCAGGGTGCGCGGGTCGACGGTTTCGACGCGCGCACCCGCAGGCACGTTCTGCGAGCCCTCGATCACGCCGTCCGGCTCGAACGCCTCGAAGAATTCGCGGATTCGCGGCAGCGGGGAGAACCGCCAGTCCTCCTGGGACCGGTTGGGGTCCGGGAAGTCCGCGGGATTGCGCGAGGTGAAGCGCTCGGCCGGCGAACCGGTCGCTTTGAGTAGAGCGGTCACTTATCCGACAGCGCCTTCCATCTGGAGTTCGATCAGGCGGTTCAGCTCGAGCGCGTACTCCATCGGTAGCTCACGCGCGATCGGCTCGACGAAGCCGCGCACGACCATCGCCATCGCTTCGTCCTCGGTCAAGCCGCGGCTCATCAGGTAGAACAGCTGGTTCTCGCTGACCTTCGACACGGTGGCCTCGTGGCCCATCGACACGTCGTCCTCGCGGACGTCGACATACGGGTACGTGTCGGAGCGGCTGATGTCGTCGACCAGCAAGGCGTCGCACTTCACCGTGGACGCGCTGTGGTGGGCGCCCTTGTTCACCTGCACGAGTCCGCGGTAGGACGTGCGACCACCACCGCGAGCCACCGACTTCGAGATGATGTTCGAACTCGTGTTGGGTGCCAGGTGCAGCATCTTGGCGCCGGCGTCCTGATGCTGACCCTCGCCGGCGAAGGCGATCGAGAGCACCTCACCCTTGGCGTGCTCGCCCATCAACCACACGGCCGGGTACTTCATGGTGACCTTCGAACCGATGTTGCCGTCGACCCACTCCATGGTCGCGCCCTCTTCGGCGCGGGCCCGCTTGGTGACCAGGTTGTAGACGTTGTTCGACCAGTTCTGGATGGTCGTGTAGCGGCACCGGCCGCCCTTCTTCACGATGATCTCGACGACTGCCGAGTGCAGCGAGTCGGAGCTGTAGATCGGTGCGGTGCAGCCCTCGACATAGTGCACGTAGGCGTCTTCGTCGACGATGATCAGCGTGCGCTCGAACTGGCCCATGTTCTCGGTGTTGATCCGGAAGTAGGCCTGCAGCGGGATCTCGACGTGCACGCCCTTCGGCACGTAGATGAACGAACCGCCGGACCACACCGCGGTGTTCAGCGCGGCGAACTTGTTGTCACCCGACGGGATCACGGTGCCGAAGTACTCCTCGAACAGCTCGGGGTACTCCTTGAGCGCCGTGTCGGTGTCGAGGAAGATGACGCCCTGACTCTCGAGCTCCTCGTTGATCTTGTGATAGACGACCTCGGACTCGTACTGAGCCGCGATGCCGGCGATCAGGCGCTGCTTCTCGGCCTCCGGGATGCCGAGCTTGTCGTAGGTGTTCTTGATGTCGGCGGGCAGGTCGTCCCAGCTGGTCGCCTGCTTCTCGGTGGAGCGCACGAAGTACTTGATGTTGTCGAAGTCGATGCCCGACAGGTCCGAGCCCCAGTTCGGCATCGGCTTCTTGCCGAAGATCGACAGCGCCTTCACCCGGCGGTCGAGCATCCACTCGGGCTCGCTCTTCTTCGCCGAGATGTCGCGCACGACCGCCTCGGACAGACCACGCTGGGCGCTCGCGCCGGCCGTGTCGGAGTCGGCCCAGCCGAAGCCGTAGCGGCCGATCGCGGCGATCTGCTCGTCTTGCGTGAGCGTTCGCTCGGGGGTGGTGGTCATATGTCAGTGCCTCTCATTGATGGATGCAGAGGTGGTGGGGAGTTGCGTCGGAACATGGGTGGTACAGACCCCGTCGCCGTGGGCGATCGTGGCCAGTCGTTGGACGTACGTACCGAGCACCTGCTCGAACGCACGTGTCTCGGCCTCGCACAACTCGGGGAACTCGGCCGCCACGTGCGCCACCGGGCAGTGGTGCTGGCAGATCTGTACCCCGGCGGCCGCGGTTTCGGTCGTCGAAGCGTAACCATTGGCGCTGAGCCCGTCGGCGAGCGCAGCGGCCCGAGTGGCCACCGTCGCACCCCGGTCGACCCGGTTGCGCAGATCGGCCGCGAGAGCCTGGGCCCGGTGCTCGGCGAACGCCGACACCGCGACCTCGCCGCCGGTCCCGCGCAGGTACCGCAACGCGGTCGTCGCGAGGTCGTCGTACGCGTGCGGAAAAACCGCCCGTCCCGTGTCGGTCAGGGCGTAGACGCGGGCCGGACGGCCACGACCCCGGTTCGGGGACGGCCGCGGGTCACGCTCGGCGAGCAGTCCGTCTGCCACCAGAGCGTCCAGATGTCTGCGCACTGCCGCGGGCGAGACGCCCAACCGCTCGGCGAGCGCGGCCGCGGTCTGCGGGCCCCGCTCGAGGATCAGCCGGGCGACGGCATCGCGGGTGCGATCGTCGGTCCCGAATTTCACAACACCAGTATGACGTATTTACCCGGCCGGCGCGCGGAGGGGGTGATCTCCCGCCGCCGTGCCACCCCCGGCCTCGCGCGATGAGTGGCGCAACCACCCCGTGAGTGGCGCGATATTTCGCGCCACTCACCCCCGAAACGCGCCACTCAGCGGAAAGAACGGGACGGGCGGACGGTAGGTTTCGGCGTGTGCTCTACCGCGCGCTGGAACTGACGCTCGCGCCCGCGCTGCGGGCCGCGTACCGCCCTGAGATCACGGGCCTGGAGTCGATACCGGCACAAGGGCCGGTGATCCTCGCCGGCAACCACATCAGTTTCGCCGACGAGTTCTTCACCCCGCTGGCGGTGCGCCGCCAGGTCGTCTACTTCGCCAAGGCCGAGTACTTCACCACGCCCGGCGTGAAGGGCCGGCTCAGCTCGTTCTTCTTCACCACTCTGGGCCACGTACCGGTCGAGCGCGGCGACACCCGCGCGGCGGCCAGCGTCATCGACGTCGGTGTGAACGTGCTGCAGCAGGGCAAGGTCCTGGGGATCTTTCCCGAGGGCACCCGCTCCCCCGACGGCCGCCTT
Source organism: Jatrophihabitans sp. (assembly GCA_036497285.1). Classification (GTDB taxonomy): domain Bacteria; phylum Actinomycetota; class Actinomycetes; order Mycobacteriales; family Jatrophihabitantaceae; genus RYN-133. Next base: position 41,166 of record DASXJR010000002.1, on the reverse strand, counting down.
TACAAGTTCCGCACCGGTGTCGCCCGCGTCGCCCTGCGCAGTGGAGCGCCTGTGGTTCCGGTCGGCGTGGTCGGCACCCGGGAGGTGCAGCCGCCTGGCGAGCGGATGTGGCATCGCGCGCCCGTCGCCGTCCATTTCGGCACGCCCCTGCTCTTCGGCGAGCGGGCAGGCGAAGAACGCAGCGCCCGGGTGCTTCGCGAGGTGACCGAGACGGTGCGGGAGGCCGTCCAGAAGCTCAGCGGCCAGGACTACGTGGATTCCTTCGCGAGCTCTGCCAGGGAGATGTAGAAAGTGACCGGCGGCGCTGCCGGGCTTGCGGGCGAAGCCGCGCACACCTGGGATTCCTAGACTGATCGCGTGTCCGTGCCCGCCGTCCAGATCGACGGCCTCGTCAAGTCCTACGGCGCCCGCCGGGCCGTGGACGGGCTGAGCCTGCACGTCGAAGGCGGCACCCTGCTCGCCCTGCTCGGACCGAACGGCGCAGGCAAGACGACCACGATCGAGATCTGCGAGGGCTTCCGGCGCGCGGACAGCGGAACCGTGCGGGTGCTCGGCCTCGACCCCCGCGACCGCGCGCTGCGGCCGCGCGTCGGCGTCATGCTGCAGGACGGCGTCGGCGGCTACCGCGAGGCCAAGGCGCTCGAGCTGCTGCGCCTGTTCGCCGCCTACGCGGCACACCCCCTCGACCCCGCCGAGTTGCTCGCGCTGGTGGGACTCACGGACGTGGCCGGCACCGCGGTGAAGCGGCTGTCGGGCGGGCAGCAGCAACGGCTCTCGCTCGCGCTGGCGCTGGTCGGCCGTCCCGAGCTGGTGTTCCTCGACGAGCCGACCGCCGGCATGGACCCGCAGGCGCGCCGCACCACGTGGGAACTCGTCCGGCAACTGCGCTCCGACGGGGTCAGCGTCGTGCTCACCACCCACTTCCTGGACGAGGCCGAGCAGCTGGCCGATCGGGTGGTCGTGATCGACGGCGGCCGGGTCGTCGCCGAAGGCTCCCCGGCCGAGCTCACGCGCGCCGGGGCGCACGGCCAGATCCGGTTCCGCGCGATGCCCGAGCTGCCGCTGGACCTGCTTCTCACCGACCTGCCCGAGGGCACCAGGGCCGAAGAGGTCGGCGCCGGGCACTACCTGATCAGCGGCGACGTCACCCCGCAACTGCTCGCCACCTTGACGGCCTGGTGCGCGCGACGGGGTGTGTTGGCCGAGAACCTCACCGTCGAGCGGCGCAGTCTCGAGGACGTGTTCCTCGAAGTGACCGGACGGGAGTTGCGCGCGTGACCGGTCACCCCGCATCGCTCGCGCCCGCCCCGCAATCGGCCCTGCGCGGGCGGATGCTCGCCGCACAGACCACGCTGGAGTTCCGGCTGCAGCTGCGCAACGGTGAGCAGGTCGGACTGACCCTGCTGATCCCGCTCCTGCTGCTGTTCTTCTTCAATCTGCCATTGCTGTACTCGCTGGGCGTCGCGCGCCGCATCGAGTTCGTCGTGCCCAGCATCATCGCGCTCGCCGTCATGTCCGCCGCGTTCACCGGGCTCGCCATCGCCACCGGCTTCGAGCGCAAGTACGCGGTACTCAAGCGACTCGGCGCCACGGCGCTGCCCCGCTCGGTGCTCGTCGGTGCGAAAGCCCTCTCGGTACTGCTGCTCGAGATCGTGCAGGTCGCGCTCATCTGCGCGCTGGGGTTCGCTTTGGGCTGGCAACCGCACGGGGACCCGCTGTTCGTGGTGCTGCTCGTGGCGCTCGGCACGGCCGCATTCGCCGGGCTGGGACTGCTGCTGTCCGGCACGGTTCGCGCCGAGGTCACCCTGGCCGCGGCGAACCTGGTCTGGCTGGTCCTTCTGTTCGCGGGAGGCATTGCGATACCGCTCGACAAGTACCCCAGCGGCGTCGCGGACGTCCTGCAGTACCTGCCGTCGGCGGCCTTGTCGGACGGGCTGCACAGCGTCCTTCAGCGCGGTGCCGCGGTGCCCGCACACGATCTGCTGACGCTGCTGGTCTGGGCGGCGCTCGCCCTGCCCGCCGCAGCCCGGTGGTTCCGGTGGGAGTGAGGGTGGGAACGAGGACGGGACCGACGACGCCCGCAGCCGCCGCTCCCCCGCCGGAACCGGTGCGCTGGCTGCCGGCGCGGGTGCAGACTGTCAGCTGGCTGCGCGGGCTGGCGCTCGCCTCGGTGATCGCGAACGTGGTCATCGTGGTCACCGGCGGAGCCGTGCGCTTGACCGACTCCGGGCTGGGCTGTCCGACCTGGCCGTCGTGCACCGACAAGTCGCTCATACCCACCAAGCAGTACGCGATCCACGGCATCATCGAGTTCACCAACCGGCAATTGACCTTCGTCCTCGCGACCGTCGCGGTCGCCACCTGGCTGGTGGCCATGGCTCTGCGGCGCGAGCGGCGCCTGGCCACCCTGGCCGCGCTCGGGATCCCTGCCCAGGCGGTGCTCGGCGGGCTGACCGTGCTCACCCACCTCAACCCGTGGCTGGTCGCAGCGCACTTCCTGCTGTCGATGGCGATCATCGCAGTGGCGTTCCGGCTGTGGTGGCGGGTCAGCCGCGAAGCTCCGCCCTACGACGTCCCGGCGGCCGCCGGATGGGCGATCCGAGCGGTCGTCGCTGTCACCGCGGTCACGCTGGTCATCGGCACGATCGTCACCGGCAGCGGACCGCACGCGGGCGACAAGGATACGAGCGGCAAGGTGCATCGCACGGGGCTGGACGTGTCGTCGCTGTCTCAACTGCACGCCGACGCGGTGATGGTGCTGGTCGGGTTGACCGTCGGTGTGCTGGCGCTGCTGTATGCGCTGCGCGCGGCGCACGCGGTGCGCACCGCAGCCGCGGTGTTGCTCGGCGTCGAACTCGCCCAGGGCGTGATCGGCTACACGCAGTACTTCCTCGACGTCCCGCCCCTGCTGGTGGTGGTGCACATGCTCGGCGCCTGCCTGGTGTGGCTGGCCGCGCTCAACCTGGCCTTCAGGGTCGACGCGACACGCTGAATTCGGCTTATGGCCCGGTTTGGGTGGGTACACCTTGGCCATGTCGATGAGGACGAGAAGCTCAGGCAACACCCGCAGTGCCTTCGGGCGTGTACTCGGCGTACTTCTGGTCGTGTGGCTGGTGATCGGCGCGATCGCCGCCGGCCAACGCGGCTACTACAGCTCCGACAAGACGAACTGCGCGGGGGTCGCCACGATCGCGGTCACCATTCTCGCCGGCCCGCTGAACTACATGGGCATGAACCCGAAGACGAACTGCCCGCACCCGAGCAAGTAACTCACGCCCGGGTCAGAACAGCTGGGTGATGGTGTAGATCGCGAGCCCGGCGAGCGCGCCGACGACCGTCCCGTTGATGCGGATGAACTGCAGGTCGCGACCGACCTGCAGTTCGACGCGGCGGGAGGTTTCTTCGCTGTCCCAGCGCTCCACGGTCGACGAGATGACCGCGGCCAGGTCTGTGCCGTAGTGGGTGAGGATGTGCTGGGTCAGCTGCTGCAGGGCCTGCTCGACCCGGCCGGCGATCTGCGAGTCGTCGCGCAGCACCTCGCCGCTACGCACGACCAGCCGCTCCACCCCGCGGCGCAGATCTGAGGACGGGTCCTCGGCGCCGTTGACCACGAGATCCTTGCCACGCAGCCACAGCGTCGACAGCCATTCGCGCACCTGCGGATGGTCCAGGATCTCGATCTTCGCGCGTTCCACCTTGGCGATCTGCTCCGGATCGCTGCGCAACCGATCGGCCAGCGCCCGCAGCTGGGTGTCGAACGAGTGCCGCAGCTCGTGCTCGGAGTCGATGGTGACGTCGCCGAGGAAGGCCTGCAGCGAGGTGAACGCCTTGTTGAAGACGCGGTCGTCGACCCAGTCGGGCACCCACTCCGGCGATTCGTCGGACACCCGACGCCGCAGCACCGAGCGGTTCTCGTCGAGGAACCGCATCACGCCTTTCAGCGTGGTGGTGAGCACCCGCTGATGCTGGCCGGAATCGCAGGCGGCCTGGAGCACACGCCCGAGCAGGGGCGCGGCGTCGAGTTCGCGCAGGCGCTTGTCCGCGAAGGTGGCAACCGCGTCGCGCAGTTCGTTGTCCTGCAGCGTGCCGGCCAGGCCGCTGACCGCATTGCTCAGCTCCTCGGCGACCCGCCGGGCGTGGTCGGGATCGGCGAGCCAGTCGCCCACCCGGCGCGGCACCTGCGCCATGGCCAACCGCTCCGCGATGACCTCGCTGGTGAGGAAGTACTCGTTGACGAAGCCGGCGAGCCCGGCGCCGATCTGATCCTTCTTACGCGGGATGATCGCGGTGTGCGGGATCGGTATCCGCAGTGGATGCCGGAACAACGCGGTGACCGCGAACCAGTCGGCCAGCCCACCGACCATCGACGCCTCGGCGCCGGCTTGCACGTACCCCCACGCGCCGTGACCGTCGCCGACCGCGCGGCACACCACGTAGACGATCGCGGCCAGTACGAGCAACCCGCCGGCGACCAGCTTCATGTGCCGCAGTGCGCGTAGCCGCTCGGCGCTCGGTGGGGCGCCGGGAACGGTCATCGGCCCACGGTAATAGCGATCAGTGTCATGCGCGGGCCGCGACGCACGCGGCGAAGCGTTGCACGGCTCCGTCCGCGTAGGACAGGAACAGCGACGGCTCGACCAGTTCCAGCTCGATCACGACCGGGCCGACCGGGCCGGGTAGCAGATCGACCCGGGCGTACAGCGGCGCGGCGCCGAACCGGTCGGCCAAGAACGCGATCGCCTCGTCGCCGAGTGCTACCTCGGCCGCGGTCGGTTCCCGGGGCGTGATGTTCTCCTCGAGGAACAGCCCGGACGTCTCAGTGATGTCGTGCGCGGTGTCCCCGGTGAGCATCGGCCCCTTGCGGATCGCGTGGCTGAACGCTCCGTCGAAGTACATGAGTGCCGTCTCGCCGACGGCATCGACGTCGGCGAGGTAGGGCTGTACCAGCACGGTGCGCCCGGCGTCGTGCAGGCGCGCCGCGTGGCTCACGGCATCGGCGCGGGCGGACGGCAGGAACCGGCCCGCCCCGCGCGACCCGGCGCCGACGGACGGCTTGACCACGAACTCGTGGTCGGCGGGCAGTTCGAGCGGCGTGCCGGGGCGGCTCACCGTCGTCGGCGTGACCGGGACGCCCGCCTGCGCCAATTCCTGCAGGTAGACCTTGTCCGAGTTCCAGAAGGCGACCTCGGCGGGGTTGTGCAGCGTCGGCACCGCGCCGATCCAGTCGAGGAACTGCGGACGGCGCAGCGTGTAGTCCCAGGTCGACCGCAGCACGGTCGTCGACTGCGTCCAGTCGACGGACGGGTCGCTCCACACCGCGAACGAGGCGTCGACATTGCTCGCGGCGAGCGGCTCGATCAGCAACTGGTCGTCGACATCGCCGTCCGGGAAAGCGGCACAGGTGGCAAGCAGGAGGCGACGCAAGAGTCAGCGCACCGGGTCAGCGCACGAACGTGTCGACGGCGACCGCAACGAACACGAAGGCGAGATAGCTGTTCGACAGGTGGAAGAACTGCATGGTCTTGGCCGTCACGCCGCGCCGGATCTGCACCAGAAGCCGGTGGGCCGAGCCGATGAGCACGACGCCGGCTGCGATGGCCAGTGCGCCGTAGACCCACCCGGTTGCCAGCGGCCAGAGGGCGAGCGAGGCGGCGACCGTGAGCCAGGTGTAGACGGTGATCTCGACGGCGACGCGGCGGGCCGGGGCGACCACCGGCAGCATCGGCACGCCGGCCCGCGCGTAGTCCTCGCGGTAGCGCGTGGCGAGCGCCCAGGTGTGCGGCGGCGTCCAGAAGAACACCACGGCGAACAGGGCGAACGGCGCGGCGGCGAGCGAACCGGTCACCGCGGTCCAGCCGATCAGCACCGGCATGCAGCCGGCCACCCCGCCCCACACGATGTTCTGCGCGGTGCGGCGCTTGAGCAGCATCGTGTAGACGAGGATGTAGAACGCGATCGCGGCGAGCGTTAGCGCTCCCGCGAGCCAGTTGGTGACCGACCCGATTGCGAGCACCGAAATCGTGCCCAGCACCAACCCGAAGATCAGCGCACCGGTCGGCGAAACCTCGTGCCGCGCAAGCGGACGGCGCCCGGTGCGGCGCATGATCGCGTCGATGTCTCGGTCGAGATAGCAGTTCAGAGCGTTGGCGCTGCCCGCGGCCAGGGTGCCTCCGAGCATCGTGGTCAGCGCGACCGTCCACGCCGGCAGCCCGCCGGCGGCGAGCACCATCGACGGCAGCGTGGTCACCAGCAGCAGTTCGATGATCCGGGGCTTGGTGAGCGCGACATAAGCGGCGATCCGCGAGCGGTGGGCAGTCGGACGGGCGGACAGCCCGTGCGCGCGGGGCGGTGCGGGCGCGGCGACGACTTCGAGCGCATCCGAGGTGACGGGTGCCAGCGGCGTCTGGGTCATCCGGGATCCCTGCGAAATCGCGCAGCCGGGGCGCAGCGATTTCGGCGGGTACTCACGAGCCAAGCCTAACCGCCGCTGTCCGCACGCCCGCACGGGGCGTGCGCCCACAAGAGACGCGCCGCACACCGATCTGTACCCCTTGCGTGATGGCTAGGCTTGACGCGGGGTAAGCCCTTACAGAGGCACAGTTCGACATACCGCTTTATCAGCGAAGGGACTTCGACGATCGTGTCCGACAACGGTAAGTCCGAAGGCGTACACACCAGCCACCCGACGTGGTGGACCGACCTTGACACAAAGGCAGTAGACACCGCTCGACTGCTCGCGGCGGACGCCGTCCAGAAGGCCGGCAGCGGCCACCCCGGCACCGCGATGAGCCTCGCGCCACTTGCGTACCTGCTCTACCAGCGGGTGATGCGCCACGACCCCACTGATCCGCAGTGGGTGGGCCGCGACCGGTTCCTCCTGTCCAACGGGCACTCGTCGCTGACGCAGTACTGCCAGTTGTTCTTGTCCGGGTACGGGCTGGAGAAGTCCGACCTCGAGTCGCTGCGGACCTGGGAGTCGCGCACGCCCGGCCACCCCGAGTACCACCACACCGCCGGGATCGAGATCACGACCGGTCCGCTCGGGCAGGGCGTCGCCAACGGGGTCGGCATGGCGATGGCCTCACGGCGCGAGCGCGGCCTGTTCGACCCGGACGCTGCTGCCGGCGAGTCGCCGTTCGACCACTTCATCTACGTGATCGCCGGCGACGGCTGCATGGAGGAGGGTGTTGCCAGCGAGGCGTCGTCGCTGGGCGGTCACCAGGAGTTGGGCAACCTGATCCTCTTCTACGACGACAACCACATCTCGATCGAGGACGACACCGCGGTCGCGTTCAGCGAGGACGTTCCCGCGCGCTACGAGGCGTACGGCTGGCACGTCCAGGTCGTCGACTCCGGCGAGGACGTCACGGCCCTTGAGGAGGCAATCAAAAAGGCGCAGCGTGTCACCGACAAGCCGTCGTTCATCGCCGTCCGCACGATCATCGGCTGGCCCGCACCAACGCTGCAGAACACCGGCAAGGCGCACGGCGCTGCCCTCGGCGACGACGAGATCGCCAAGACCAAGCGGATCCTCGGGTTCGACCCGGCCGAGAAGTTCTTCGTGGCCGACGATGTCCTGGCACACGCCCGCAAGGTCGTCGACCGCGGCCGCGAGGCCCACGCCGAGTGGCAGAAGGCGTACGACACGTGGGCGAGCACGAACAAGGAAGGGTTCGCGCTGCACGAGCGGCTGCAGAACCGCACCTTGCCCGACGGCTGGACCAACGCGCTGCCGAGCTGGCCGACCGAGAAGGACGGCAAGGCGAACGCGGTCTCGACCCGCAAGGCGTCCGGCGAGGTGCTGACCAAGCTCGCACCGGTGCTGCCGGAACTGTGGGGCGGCTCGGCCGACCTTGCCGAGAGCAACAACACCACGATGGAGGGCGAGCCGAGCTTCATCCCGTCGGAGTTCCAGACGAAGTTGTGGACGGGCGGCCCCTACGGACGGACGCTGCACTTCGGCATCCGCGAGCACGCCATGGGCGCGATCCTCAACGGGATCAACGTGCACGGCGGCACGCGCGCCTACGGCGGCACGTTCCTCGTGTTCAGCGACTACATGCGTCCGCCGGTACGACTGGCCGCACTCATGCAACTACCGTCGATCTTCGTCTGGACGCACGATTCCATCGGCCTCGGCGGCGACGGCCCGACCCACCAGCCCATCGAGCACCTCGCCGCGCTGCGGGCCATCCCGGGCCTGGACGTCGTCCGTCCCGCCGACCCGAACGAGACAGCGGTCTGCTGGCGCCGCATCCTCGAGAAGACCGATGGCCCGGCCGGCATCGCGCTGTCGCGGCAGAACCTCACGGTCCTCGACCCGGTCAAGACCGCGGACGCGGGCAAGGGCGGATACATCCTGGAGGAGGCGTCGTCCGGGCGGGCCAAGGTGATCATCATCGCCACCGGCTCGGAGGTCGGCCTGGCGCTCAAGGCGCGCGATGCGCTCGAGGCCGAAGGCACTCCGACCCGGGTCGTCTCGATGCCGTGCGTCGAGTGGTTCGAGCAGCAGCCCGCCTCCTACCGGCAGGAAGTGCTGCCGCCCGAGATCAAGGCCCGCGTCAGCGTCGAGGCCGCCGTCAAGCAAGGTTGGCGCGAGTACGTCGGCGAGGCCGGCGAGATGGTGTCGATCGAGCACTTCGGCGCGAGCGCCGAAGGGGACGTGTTGTTCGAGCAGTTCGGCTTCACACCCGACCGGGTGGTCGCGGCCGCCCATTCCGCGTTGCAGCACGCCGGAGCCTGACCACCAAAAGTGAGGAGACCTGATATGTCTGACGCACTCGCCGATCTGGCCAACGAGGATGTCTCGATCTGGCTCGACGACATCAGCCGTGAGCGCCTGCGGACCGGCAACCTGCAAGAGCTCATGGACACCAAGCACGTGGTCGGTGTCACGAGCAATCCGACGATCTTCCAGAAAGCCCTCGAGAAGGGCGACGCCTATGACGATCAACTGCGCGACCTGAAGAAGCGCGAGATCGCCGTCGACGGGGCCATCCGATACCTCATGGCCTACGACATCCGTTGGGCGTGCGATGTGCTGCGTCCGGTCTACGACCGCACCAACGGCAAGGACGGCCGGGTTTCCATCGAGGTCGATCCGCGGATCGCGCACGACAGCGACCGCACCGTCGCCGAGGCGAAGGGTCTCTGGTGGCTGGTCGACCGCCCCAACGTGATGATCAAGATCCCGGCGACCGCGGAAGGTCTGCCCGCGATCACCGCAGCGACTGCCGAGGGGATCAGCGTGAACGTGACGCTGATCTTCGGTCTCGACCGGTACGACGCGGTCATGGACGCCTACCTGGCCGGACTGGAAGCGGCTCACGCGGCGGGTAAGGACCTTTCGCAGATCCGCTCGGTCGCATCGTTCTTCGTCTCGCGCGTCGACACCGAGATCGACAAGCGGCTGGACAAGCTCGGCACCCGGGAGGCGGCTGAGCTGCGCGGCAAGTCCGGGATCGCCAACGCCCAGCTGGCCTACGAGCGGTTCGAGAAGGTCATCGCGTCCGAGCGCTGGAAGACGCTCGAGCAGGCCGGCGCGAACACGCAGCGTCCGCTGTGGGCGTCGACCGGCGTCAAGGATCCCGCGTACGACGACACGATGTACGTCGTCGAGTTGGCCGCGCCGAACACCGTCAACACCATGCCCGAGGCGACCCTCGACGCCGTTGCCGACCACGGCCAGATCCGCGGCGACGCCATCAAGGGCAGCTACGAGGCCGCGCAGAAGGTGATCGACGGACTCAACGAGATCGGCATCGGCTACGACGACGTCATCGAGGTGCTCGAGACCGAGGGCGTGCAGAAGTTCGAGGACTCGTACGCCCAGCTGGCCGAGAGCGTGAAGAAGGAACTCGACGCGGTTTGATCATCACTACCGTTTCCGGAGCGAATCAGGCGGGATGAGTATGAGAACCGAAGTACTCGCTGCAGCGCAGAGCCGAGCCGATGCGGTGATGTCTGCGTGACCGAATACACCGACACCGAGACGCCCGTCGAGCCCGACCCGGCGACGCGCGAGCCGCGCGAGCGCGCTCCGCTCACGCGGCATCCGGGTGCCGCGCTGTCGCCACGCGCGTCCGACACCAACCCACTGCGCGATCCGCGCGACCGACGACTGCCACGGGTACCGGCGCCGTGCGCGCTCGTCGTGTTCGGCGTGACCGGCGATCTGGCCCGCAAGAAGCTCCTGCCGGCGGTGTACGACCTGGCCAACCGCGGTCTGCTGCCGGCGGACTTCGTGCTGCTGGGCTTCGCCCGCCGCGACTGGGGCGACGGCGACTTCGAGGAGGTGGCGAAGAAGGCGGCGAAGGAGCATTCGCGCACGGACTGGAAGGAGGACGTCTGGGCGCGGCTGTCGGGAGACATCATGTTCGTTCCGGGCTCGTTCGACGACGACGAGGCGTTCGACACGTTGCACAAGACCCTTGACGACCTGTGCGGCTCCCACGGGATCAAAGGAAACGCGGCGTTCTATCTGTCGATCCCGCCGAAGATGTTCCCGACGGTGCTGCAGCAGATGGAGCGCACCGGCATGGCGTCGAACGAGCAGTCCGGCGGCTGGCGACGCGTGGTCGTCGAGAAGCCCTTCGGTCACGACCTGCCGAGCGCGCTGGAACTGAACAAGCTCGTCGACGATGTCTTCAGCCCGCAGGACGTGTTCCGCATCGATCACTATCTGGGCAAGGAGACCGTCCAGAACCTGATGGCGCTGCGGTTCGCCAACCAGTTGTTCGAGCCGGTGTTCAACGCCAACTTCGTCGACTCCGTGCAGATCACGATGGCCGAGGACGTCGGGATCGCCGGGCGCGCCGCGTTCTACGACGCGACCGGTGCCGCCCGGGACGTCTTGCAGAACCACCTGCTCCAACTGCTCGCGCTCGTGGCGATGGAGGAGCCGGTCGAGTTCACCGCGGAGGCGATCCAGACCGAGAAGCTCAAGGTCCTGCGGGCGATCACGCTGCCACACGATCTCGAGGCCTATGCGGTGCGCGGGCAGTACGACCAGGGCTGGCAGGCCGGCGAGCGGGTCGCGGCGTACACCTCGGAGCAGGACGTCCCGGAGGACTCGACCACCGAGACCTACGCCGCGGTGCGACTGGGCATCGACACCCGCCGCTGGGCGGGCGTGCCGTTCTACCTGCGCACAGGGAAACGGCTCCCCCGCCGCGTCACCGAGATCGCGGTGCTGTTCAAGAAGGCACCGCACCTGCCGTTCAGCCAGACCGACACCGAGGAACTCGGCCACAACCAACTCGTCATCCGGGTGCAGCCCGACGAGGGCGTCACGCTGAAGTTCGGTTCCAAGGTGCCCGGCTCGGCGATGGAGGTCCGCGACGTCTCGATGGACTTCCTCTACGGCGAGGCGTTCACCGAGTCCTCCCCCGAGGCGTACGAGCGGTTGATCCTCGACGTGTTGCTGGGCGACTCGACGCTGTTCCCGCGCAACGCGGAGGTCGAGGCTTCCTGGCGGGTCATCGATCCGCTCGAGGACTACTGGACCACGCGTCCACCGGCGAAGTACCGGGCCGGTGAGTGGGGGCCGAAGGAGTCCGACGAGATGCTCGCAAGAGACGGGCGAAGCTGGCGGAGGCCGTGATGACAACTTTGTGGGACACCACGGGAACGGCGGTCGTCAAGGCTTTGGCAGCGGAGCGGCGCACTGGTGGCGGGGTGACGTCGGGGCTGGCGCTGACGCTGGTCGTCGTGATGGAGGAGAAGGACGCCGCGGATGTCGAGGCCGCGGTCTCGATCGCCGCGTCCAAACACCCGATGCGCGTACTGATGGTGCTGCGGCACAACATCGAAGCGCCGGTGCCCCGCTTGGACGCCGAGGTGTCCATCGGTGGCCGATACGGGCCGGGTGAGACGGTTGTCCTGCGCATGTACGGACGGCTCGCCCTGCATGCCGAGTCCGTGACGCTGCCGCTGCTCGCCCCGGACGCGCCGGTGGTCGCGTGGTGGTACAGCGAGACACCCGAAGTCATCGCCTACGACCCGCTCGGAGTGTTCGCCGACCGCCGCATCACCAACGTGATCCGCGACCCCGACCCGGCCGCGTCGCTCGAGCAGCGGGCGGCCGACTACGCGCCGGGCGACACCGACCTGACCTGGACGGTGATCACTCCGTGGCGGGCGGCGCTCGCATCGGCGTTCGACACGGTGGAAGACAAGCCGTCCAGCGTCGTGGTCTACGGCAACCCGACCGACCCGTCCGCGCAGTTGCTGGCGGGCTGGCTGTCGTCGCGCCTGGGTCTGTATGTCCCGGTAGAGAAGGACGACGCCCGCTACATCTCCAAGGTGCGGGTCGACTTCGAGGACGGGCATTACGTCGAGATGCGCAACGAGAGCTACAAGCTGGTGATGAGCCGTCCGAACCAGATGGACTCGATCGCACCGTTCCCCGCCCGCGCCACCGGCGACCTGCTCGCCGAGGAACTGCGCCGGCTCGACGTCGACGAGTCCTACGCGGAATCGCTGGGCGCAGTGACGGGCGAGACGGACCTCAACAGCCGTCCGTCGGTGCGCACACACGTCTGGCACGACCCGGCGATGGCCCAGGATGGCTGAGACGATTGCGGCGGAGCCCGAGCACGTCGTCTTCGAGACGGCGGACGAGCTCGTCGCACAAGTCGTTGCCCGCTTCGTCACCAGCGTGTCGGCGGCCATCGCCGAGAAAGGACGCGCGGCGGTCGCGCTGACCGCGGGTTCGATCATGGAGCAGGTGTGGGCGACGCTCGCAGCCTCGGCCGCGGATCTCGACTGGGCGAGCGTGGACGTGTTCTGGGGCGACGAGCGATTCGTGCCTTCCGACTCGCCCGACCGCAACGATGTGCCCGCCGAGAAGCTGCTGTTCGCTGCGGCACCGTTCTCGGCCGCGCGCAGGTTCTCGATGCCGTCGGCGGGCGGTGAGTTCGGCGAGGACCTGGACGCTGCTGCCCGGGGCTACGCCGAGACGCTGCAGACGCATCGCCGCCCGTCGGACACCGGTGAGGTGCCCACCTTCGACGTGGTGCTGCTCGGGGTTGGTCCGGACGGACACTGTTGCTCGCTTTTCCCGGACCATCCCTCCGCGCGAGACCTCTCTGCGACGGTGATCCCGGTGCGCGAGTCACCCAAGCCCCCGCCACTGCGGCTGTCGCTGTCCTTCGAAGGGCTGAACACCGCTGCGGAGATCTGGCCGGTGGTCTCCGGGTCGGGCAAGGCCGACGCGGTGGCGGCCGCACTCGGCGGCGCGGACCGGGAGCACGTCCCGTCGGCAGGAGCACGCGGTCGGGTCAAGACGCTCTGGATGCTTGATGCGGAAGCTGCGGCCGGGCTGACCTGACGACGGCGGTGCCGGGCGCCTGAATTGCGCTCAGGGCGAACCCACGCCCACGCCGTCGGACGTACCCGGCAGACTGTGCGGCGATGATCAAGGCGACGCAGCGGTTGCCGGGGCCGTTCCTGCGGATGTGGACCGCCGACGCACTGAGCTCGGCGGGCGACGGCTTCACCCTGATTGCGGCACCACTGCTGCTGGTGACCCTGACCAGCAGCCCGATCCTCATCGCGGGCGGCGTGTTCGCCAGCCAGATCCCGTGGCTGCTGTTCGGCCTGCACGCCGGCGCGATCGTCGACAAGACCGATCAGCGCAAGCTGATCATGGCCGTGGACCTCGTCCGGGCGCTGCTCATGGCAGGGCTCGCGGTCGCGGTCTTCACCGACGCGGCGAGTGTCGCGCTGGTGTACCTGCTGCTGTTCGCCAGCGGCATCGGCGACACGATGGTGATGACGGCCGGGATCGCGCTCGTGCCGGCGCTGGTCCCGAGGTCGCTGATGACGCGCGCATACTCGCGGCTGGTCGCGACCCGGCTGATCGGAGCATCGTTGATCGCCCGTCCGCTCGGCGCCTGGCTGTTCACCCGCGACGCCTCGATACCGTTCGCGGTCGACGCCTTGTCGTTCCTCGGCGGAGTACTGTTGCTGGCCCGGGTGCCCAGCCCGGCCCGTCCCACCGTCGACAATGCCGGCGAACCCAAGCCGGACGACGGCGGCGTGCGCGGCGGCCTGCGGCTGCTGTGGCGGGACCGGGTGCTGCGGGTGCTCGCGCTCTGCATCTTCGTCATGAACGTGACGCTGAGCGCGACCCTGGCCGTGCTGGTGCTGTATGCGGGCGAACGCCTCGGCCTGGGCCCGACCGGGTACGGGCTGCTCGGCGCGGCCACCGCCGTCGGCGGGCTCGCCGGCAGCGTGGTCGTCGACCGGCTCGTCGCCCGGGTCGGCACCCGTCTGCTGCTGATCATCGGGCTCGCGATCGAGTGCGGCACCCAGCTGATCCTGGCCATCACCACGTCGCCCTGGGTCGCCGCGTTCGTGCTCGCCGTGTTCGGCGTGCACAGCTCGGTGTGGACGGTGCTCACGGTGAGTCTTCGCCAACACCGCACCGCCGATGAAGTGCGCGGGCGGGTCAGCTCGGCCTACACCGTGCTGTCGGTGAGTGGATCGGCGATCGGTGCGCTGCTCGGCGGCACCCTGGTCGAACTGGGCGGCATCACCACGCCGATGTGGGTCGGCGCCGCGTGCGTGGCCGGCGTGTTCGCGCTGGCGATACCGAACCTGCGTGCGGACGAAGTCCGCCTCGAGACGCCCGAGGGCGTCAGCCGGTAGGCCGCTCAGGACTCGCCGCGGCGCGCCTTCAGCTTGGCGAGCGCCTCGTCGAGAAGCGCGGCGCCGTCGGCGTCCGAGCGACGCTCCTTCACATAGGCCAGATGCGTCTTGTACGGCTCGTTGCGCGGGGCGCTCGGCGGCGCTTCGGACGCGCGTCCGGCCGGAAAGCCGCACTTCGGACAGTCCCACGTCTCGGGCAGGGCTGCGTCGACCGCGAAGGCTGGACGGACCTCGTGCCCGTTGGCGCAGAAGAACGACACCCGCTGCCGGGGCGCCGTCTCACCGCGCTCCTTCTCACCCATTGGACCGGCGCCGACACGGCTGCCGCGGATGGCATTGCCACCAGCCACGTTGCTACTCCTGAACTGTCTTCGAGAGTGGGGGTCGAGCCATTAAGAGTTTTTGTACAGCAGGCCGAGGCCGATGATGCAGATGGTCCAGACGATGCCGGCGATGACCGTCAGCCGGTCCAGGTTGCGCTCGACGACCGACGATCCGGACAGGCTCGAGTAGAACGAGCCGCCGAGCATGGAGGATAAACCGCCACCCTTACCGCGGTGCAGCAGGACCAGCACCACGAGCAGCAGGCTCGCGATGATGAGCACGATGGACAGGGTCATGATCATGGGGAACAGCCTCAAGTCGGGTGGGGACCGTATCGACCGGTAAGAATATCCGACGCGGTTCGGTTTCGCCTCAGCGCCGCGTCGCCTTGGCCGGACGGGCCGCGAGGCAGATCCCGGCGAACTCGTCGCCGTCCAGGCTGGCGCCGCCGACCAGCGCGCCGTCGATGTCCGCCTCGGCCACGATTTCGCCGGCGTTCGTCGCCTTGACCGAGCCGCCGTAGAGCACGCGCACCTGCGCAGCGACTTCCGGCGAATACAGCTCTTCGAGCCGCCCGCGGATCGCGACGCACACCTCCTGCGCGTCGTCGGGCGTGGCGACCTTACCGGTCCCGATCGCCCAGATCGGTTCGTAGGCGATCACGATCGACTCGGCCTGCTCGGCCGGGATGCCGGCCAGCGCGCCGTCCAACTGTGCGGTGCAGTGCGGCACCTGGCCGCCGTCCTCGCGCACGTCGAGGCCTTCTCCGATGCACACGATCGGGGTGATCCCGTGGCGGTAGGCGGCTTTGATCTTGACGTTGACCAGCGCGTCGTCCTCACCGTGGTACTGGCGCCGCTCGGAATGGCCGACCGTGACGAAGCTGCAGCCGAGCTTGGCCAGCATCGCCCCGCTGATGTCGCCGGTGTACGCCCCCGAATCGTGCTGGGAGAGGTCCTGCGCGCCGTATTTGATGAGCAGGTTGTCGCCGTCGATGAGGGTCTGCACGCTGCGGATGTCGACGAACGGCGGCAGCACCGCCACCTCGACGGTGTGGAAGAGCTCCTCCTTGAGGCTGAACGCCAACCTCTGCACGAGCGCGATCGCCTCGAGATGGTTGAGGTTCATCTTCCAGTTGCCGGCGATCAGCGGCTTGCGGCCGTCGAACGGCGGGACGGGCTTGGTCGCTGTAGCGGTGTACGTGCCTTCGGCCGGACGGAGGAACTTAGGCATCGAGGACAGCAACTCCTGGCAGGGTCTTGCCCTCGAGGTACTCCAGCGACGCGCCACCGCCGGTGGAGATGTGCCCGAAGGCGTTCGCATCGAGTCCGAGCGCACGTACCGCAGCGGCCGAGTCGCCGCCGCCCACGACGGACAGCCCGGACACCGCCGCGACCGCCTCGGCGACACCGCGGGTGCCCGCGGCGAACGGCGCCACCTCGAACACCCCCATCGGGCCGTTCCAGAACACCGTCGCTGCGTCGGTCAGCTCGGCCGCGAACGCCTTTACGGTCTCGGGCCCGACGTCGAGGCCCTTCTGCCCGGCCGGGATGGCGTCGGCGGACACGGTGTCGGTTGCGGCGTCGTCGCTGACATCGGCAGCGACGACGATGTCGGTGGGCAGCACGATCTTGTCGCCGCTCTCGTCGAGGAACCGCCGGCAGTTGTCGACCTGATCCGCTTCGAGCAGGGAGTCGCCGACCTCGAGGCCTTGCGCCTTCAGGAAGGTGAAGCACATGCCGCCGCCCACCAGCAGTTTGTCGACCTTCGGCAGCAACGATTCGATCACGGCGAGCTTGTCGCTGACCTTCGACCCGCCGAGCACGACGACGTACGGACGCTTGGAATCTTCGGTCAGCTGCTTGAGCACCTGCACCTCGTCACGGACGAGGTCACCGCAGTAGGCCGGCAGCAGGGTCGCGATGTCGTACACCGACGAGTGCTTGCGGTGCACCGCGCCGAACGCGTCCTCGACGAAGACGCCGCCGTCGTCGTCGCCACCGGTGAGGAACTCGAGGCAGCGCGCGAACTTCAGCCGCTGGGCGTCGTCCTTGCTCGTCTCCCCCGGGTTGAACCGGACGTTCTCGAGCATCAGGACCTCGCCGTCGTCGAGGTCCTGGGCGAGGATGCGGGCGCTCTCGCCCACGGTGTCGATCGCGAACTCGACCGGCCGGCCGAGCAGTTGCGCGAGCCGATCGGCGACCGGACCCAGGCTGTACTTCGGGTCCCGTTCGCCTTGGGGACGGCCCAGGTGCGCCGCCACGATCACCCGCGCGCCGTGGTCGAGCAGTTTCGTAAGCACCGGCAGGGACGCGCGGATCCGACCGTCGTCGGTGACCCGCCCGTCCTTGATCGGGACGTTCAGGTCGGAGCGCACGAGCACACGCCGACCCTGCACCCCGTGCTTGATCAGCTCGTCGAGGGTTCGCATGACTCTAGAGCGAGCCGCCCACGAGGGCGGTCAGATCGACGAGACGGTTCGAGTAGCCCCACTCGTTGTCGTACCAGCCGACGACCTTGACCTGGTTGCCGATGACCTTGGTCAGGCCGGCGTCGAAGATGCAGGAGGCCGGGTCGGTGACGATGTCCGAACTCACGATCGGGTCCTCGGTGTAGGTGAGGATGCCCTTGAGCGGGCCGTCCGCCGCAGCCTGGTAGGCGGCCTTCACCTCGTCGACGGAGGTGTCCTTGCCCACCGTGACGGTGAGGTCGGTGGCCGAACCGGTCGGGACGGGTACCCGCAGCGCGTAGCCGTCGAGCTTGCCCTTCAGCTCGGGCAGTACCAGCCCGATCGCCTTGGCGGCACCGGTGCTCGTGGGGACGATGTTCAGCGCGGCGGCACGGGCCCGGCGCAGGTCCTTGTGCGGGCCGTCCTGCAGGTTCTGGTCCTGCGTGTATGCGTGAATCGTCGTCATGAGCCCGCGCTCGACGCCGAACGCATCGTTGAGAACCTTGGCCAGCGGGCCGAGGCAGTTCGTGGTGCAGCTCGCGTTGCTGATGATCGTGTGTTTGGCCGGGTCGTAGCTGCCGTCGTTGACGCCCATGACGATGGTGACGTCCTCGTCGCTGGCAGGCGCGGAGATGATCACCTTCTTGGCGCCGGCAGCGATGTGCTTCTTGGCGTCGGCGGCCTTGGTGAAGAACCCGGTCGACTCGATGACGACGTCGACACCGAGGTCGCCCCAGGGCAGATTCGCCGGGTCGCGCTCGGCGAGGATCTTGATGCTCTTGCCGCCGACGGAGATGCCGTCGTCGGTGACCCGCACCTCACCCGGGAAGCGGCCCAGGATGCTGTCGTACTTGAGCAGGTGCGCCATGGTCTTGACGTCGCCGAGGTCGTTGGCGGCGACGAGGCCGATATCGGCACCCGCTGCGGTGAGGGCGCGGAAGAAGTTGCGGCCGATGCGGCCGAAGCCGTTGATGCCCACGCGAACGGTCACTGCGTTGCTCCTCGGAACGGGACTGACTTTTTCCGTTCCGACCCTATCCAATCCCGCTGGGCGTCGAGACCAGCCGCCGCTACCCCCGGGTAGGTCGCACTTTTGGCGGCCGGACGTGCTATTTGACGGCTGGCCGCCAAAACTGGCTAGGGGGCGAGCATCTCCGGGGTCACCGCTGACTCGGTGTCCGGGATGCCGAGGTCGGCAGCACGCTTGTCGGCCATGGCCAGGAGGCGCCGGATCCGCCCTGCGACCGCGTCCTTGGTCATCGGCGGATCGGACAGCGCGCCGAGTTCCTCCAGCGAGGCCTGCTTGTGCTCGATGCGTAACCGGCCCGCCTGCAGCAGGTGCTCCGGTGCGTCGTCGGCGAGGATCTCCAGCGCCCGCTGCACGCGCGCGCCGGCCGCCACCGCCGCGCGGGCCGAACGGCGCAGGTTCGCGTCGTCGAAGTTCGCCAACCTGTTCGCGCTGGCACGGACCTCGCGGCGCATCCGCCGCTCTTCCCAGGCGAGCACCGCGTCGTGCGCGCCGATGCGGGTGAGCAGCGCACCGATCATGTCACCGTCACGGACGACGACCCGGTCGCTGCCGCGCACCTCGCGGGCCTTCGCCGAGACGCCGAGTCGGCGCCCGACCCCGACCAGCGCGAGCGCCGCCTCGGCCGACGGACAGGTGATCTCGAGGGCGCACGCGCGTCCGGGTTCGGTCAACGAGCCGTGCGCGAGGAACGCGCCTCGCCACGCCGCCTCCGCGTCGTGGATGCCGCCGGCAACCACATGGTGCGGCAGGCCCTTGACCGGACGACCGCGCAGGTCGACCAACCCGGACTGACGTGCCAACCCCTCACCGTCCTTGGTCACCCGGACGAGGTAGCGCGAGCCCTTGCGCAAGCCGCCGCCGGCAACGATCTGCACTTCCGAGCCATGCCCGAATACCTCGGCAATCTCCTTGCGCAGGCGGCGGGCAACCGATCCGGTGTCGAGCTCGGCCTCGATGACGATGTGGCCGCCGATCAGGTGCAGCGCACCGGCGAATCGCAGCATTGTGGCGAGTTCTGCCTTGCGCTCGGACGTCTTCGACACCGGGACCCGACTGAGCTCATCCTTGACCTGCGAGGTCATCGCCATGTGCTGCTCCCGATCTTCTCGATCCGTCCTCGAGCGCCGTACGGTACGCCTCGGCGAGTCGAGCTGGATCATGAAGGTCCGCTCGGGAATCGCTGGCGAGCTTTGACAATATGAGACTTGCCCCGATGCTGCGCGTGAAGTCACCAAGATCTTTTTCGTCGACCACTGCATCGGTGTCCGCGATGACCGTGTCGATCTGCAATCCTCCAACAGGATCGGCATGTTCGCACAACAAGCGAAGTAGATCGGTCGGCTCGTAGCCGTCGGTCTCCCCCGGTTGCGGCACGAGATTCAGCGTCACGATCACGCGCGCATGCGTGGTTGCCAACGCGCGTCCGAGTTCACGCAGCAACAAATGCGGGATCACGCTGGTGAACCACGAGCCAGGCCCGAGCACCACGATGTCCGCCTCGCGTACTGCGTCGACGGCGTCGGCGCAGGCCGGCGCTCCCGGCGGCAGTAGTCGGATCGCGCGGATCCGTCCGGGGGTCGCCGCGATCGACGACTGGCCGCGGATGCGCCGGGTGCGGTCAGGATCATGCGGGTCGAACCGATCGGCCTCGGCGATCAGATCGAGCGGGACGGGACTCATCGGCAGCACCCGACCGACGGCACCGACCAGCGACCCGACCTTCGTCAGCGCCTCGACCGGGTCGGGCCCTGCGGTGTCGAGCAACCCGGTGAGCAGAAGGTTGCCGACCGGGTGCCCGGCCAGCGCGCCGGTTCCGCCGAGCCGATGTTGCAGCAACTGCGCCCACGCCTGATGTTCGGACGATTCGCCGGCGAGCGCGGCCAGCGCCATCCGCAGATCGCCCGGCGGCAGCACCGGCAACTCGTGCCGGATCCGTCCTGACGAACCGCCGTCGTCGGCGACGGTAACGACGGCGGTGAGGTTTTCGGTGACCCGCCGCAGCGCGGTGAGCGTGGCATGCAGGCCGTGGCCGCCGCCGAGGGCGACCGCGCGCACGCCGCTATTCACGCCCGAGATCCCGGTGCACGACGGTGGCCTGGATGTTGTCGGCCTCGAGCCGCTTCGCGAGTTCCTGTGCCATCACGACGGAGCGGTGCTTGCCGCCGGTACAGCCCACGGCGAGCGTCAGATACCGCTTGCTCTCGCGCTGGTATCCCGCGCCGATCAGCTGCAGGATCGCCGCGTACCGGTCGAGGAAGTCCGCGGCATCGTCCTGCGACAGCACGTAGTCCTTGACCTCTTGATCGTTACCGGTGAGGTCACGCAGCTCGGGAATCCAGTACGGGTTGGGTAGAAACCGCACGTCTACAACGAGATCCGCGTCGACGGGCAGCCCGTACTTGAACCCGAACGAGACGACCGTGGCCCGCAGGCTCGGTCCGGCTCCGAGCGGGCCGCCGGTGGCGAACGCGTTCTCGATCGCGCGGCGCAGGTCGTGCACCGATCGGGCGGACGTGTCGATGACGAGGTCGGCGTCGTCGCGCAGCGGGGCGAGCAGTTCGCGCTCGGCGGCGATGCCGTCGATGAGTCGGCCGTCCGCCTGCAGCGGGTGCGCGCGGCGCACGCTCTCGAAGCGCCGTACCAGCACGTCGTCGGTCGCTTCGAGGAACAGCACGCGTGGCCGCAGGCCGCCCTCGTCGAGATCGCGGATCACGCCGACCAGATCCGAGGAGAACGCCCGGCTGCGCACGTCCATCACGACCGCGAGCCTGGTCACCGCTCCGCTGGTGCGGCTGCCGAGATCCATGAGCGTGGCGATCAGTTCGGCGGGCAGGTTGTCGACGACGTAGTAGCCGAGATCTTCGAAACACTTGGCCGCGGTGCTGCGGCCGGCTCCGGACAGCCCTGTGACGATGACGGTTTCGAGTCCACCTTCGGCGCCGCGTTCAGCGCTCGTCCGTCCGCGCCGAGGCCCGTCGCTCACAGAACCTCCCCGGTCGTCATGTTCACGGCGGGCGCTGCAGGTTCGGCCGCGTCGTCGTGCAGTGCCGCGACGATAGCGGCTGCTGTGCGCGGGCCGATGCCCGACACCTCGGCAAGTTCCTCGGCGCTGGCGGCCCGCAACCGTTTCAGCGATCCGAACCTACGCATCAACGCCTTGCGTCGGGTCTCGCCGAGGCCCGGGATGTTGTCGAGCGCCGACGCCGTCATCGATCGGGACCGCTTCTCGCGGTGGAAGGTGATCGCAAACCGGTGCGCCTCGTCGCGGACCCGCTGCAGCAGGTACAGCCCTTCGGACGAGCGCGGCAGGATCGTCGGGTACTGCTCCCGCGGCAGCCAGACCTCCTCGAGCCGCTTCGCCAGGCCCACCAGGGCGATGTCGTCGATGCCCATATCGTCGAGAACCGCCTGCGCCGCCGCCACCTGGGGCGCGCCGCCGTCGACCACGACCAGGTTCGGCGGGTAGGCGAACTTCTTGGGACGGCCCGTGGTCGGGTCGATGCCGGGGGGCAGGTCGGCCGCCTCGGCGGCCGGGTCGGAATCGGCGTCCGCCCCTTCGTCGACCTGCTCGTCGAGGTAGCGGGCGAAGCGGCGGCGGATCACCTCGGCGATCCAGTCGGTGTCCCCCGCACCCTGCGCCGGCTGCCCGGCGAAGCCCGGGCGAGCGTTTACTCCGGTTCGCATGGCGAAGCGGCGGTACTCCGACTTGCGGGGCAGGCCGTCCTCGAAGACCACCATGGACGCCACCACGTTGGTGCCCTGCACGTGGCTGATGTCGAAGCACTCGATGCGCAGCGGCGCCTCGTCGAGGTCGAGCGCCTCCTGCAGCTCGCCCAGGGCGCGCGAGCGGGCGGTGAGATCGGAGGCTCGCTTGAGCTTGTGCTGGTTCAGCGCCTGCGCGGCGTTGCGCGCCACTGTCTCGGCCAACGCGCGCTTGTCGCCGCGCTGCGGCACCCGGATGTTGACCTTCGAGCCGCGCCGTTCGCCCAGCCAGTCGGACAACGCGCCGTTGTCGTCCGGCAGCACCGGAACGAGCACCTCACGCGGGATCTCGGAACCGTCGTCCTCAAACAACCCGTAGAACTGGATGATGAACTGCTCGACGAGGTCGCCGGTCGTCATCTCGTCCAGCTTGTCGACGACCCAGCCGCGCTGACCGCGCACCCGGCCGCCGCGCACATGGAAGACCTGCACGGCCGCTTCGAGATCGTCCTCGGCGAAGGCGACGACATCGGCGTCGGTGCCGTCGCCGAACACCACCGCCTGCTTCTCCAACGCCCGCTGCAGCGCCCCGAGGTCGTCCCGTAGCCGGGCGGCGAGTTCGAACTCGAGGTTCGCGCTGGCCTCGGCCATCTGCTTCTCGACGCGGCGCATCATCTGGTCGGTCTTGCCGGCCATGAAGTCGCAGAAGTCGTCGACTATCTGGCGGTGCTCGTCGGCGCTGACCCGGCCCACACACGGCGCGCTGCACTTGCCGATGTAGCCGAGCAGGCAGGGCCGGCCGATCTGCCCGGCGCGCTTGAACACCCCGGCGCTGCACGTCCGGGCCGGGAAGACCCGCAACAGCAGATCGAGCGTCTCGCGGATCGCCCACGCGTGGCTGTACGGCCCGAAGTACCGCACGCCCTTGCGCTTCGGTCCCCGCATCACCTGTAGCCGCGGGAACTCCTCGTACAGCGTCACGGCCAGGCTCGGGTAGGACTTGTCGTCGCGGTACTTGACGTTGAACCGCGGGTCGAACTCCTTGATCCAGTTGTATTCGAGCTGCAGTGCCTCGACCTCGGTCTTGACGACCGTCCACTCGACGCTGGCCGCGCTGGTCACCATCTGCCGGGTGCGCGGGTGCAGCCCGGCGACGTCGGCGAAGTACGAGTTCAGTCGCTGCCGCAGGCTCTTGGCCTTGCCGACATAGATCACCATGCCGCGCGGATCGCGGAACTTGTAGACGCCCGGTTCGAGCGGGATCGTCCCCGGCGCGGGCCGGTAGGTGGACGGATCGGGCACGGCTTCCAGGTTAGTCAGCGGTCCGACATGGTCACGCCGGTCACCGCGATCGGCGGTGTCCGAGCCGGTCGCCGAGCGCGCCACCGGCGAGCAGCAGCCCGGCGATGGCGATCGCGTAGCCCTCGACCACCCACTGCGGCGCCGAGCCGTCGGCCTGCACGTCGGCGCCGATCTCGGGCAGCGCGAGATTGACGACGGTGACGTCGAGCAGCACGAGGAACATGCCCGCGCACATCACGGTCAAGATCTGGCGGGGATTGGTCATGTCCGCAACCGTGCCGCACGGACACACTTCGGCTCCAGCCGAATCGTCGTGGGGCGAGACTGGACCCATGACCGAAGTCGTTCACGGCGAGGCCGATGTGGCTCCCGTCGCGGCGTTGTTCGCCGACCCTGCCCGGGCCCGGATCCTGTCCGCGCTGACCGACGGGCGCGCGCTTGCCGCGTCGGTGCTCGCCGACGAGGCGGGGGTGGCCGCATCGACGGCCAGCGAGCACCTGTCGCGGCTGGTCGACGCCGGGCTGCTGTCGGTCGAACGGTCGGGGCGGCACCGGTACTACCGGCTCGCCGACGATCGGGTCGCCGCGGTGCTCGAGTCGCTGTCGCTGCTCGCGCCGGCCCGGCCCGTCCGCTCGTTGCGGCAGTCCACGAAGGCCGCGGCGCTGCGCCGGGCGCGCACCTGCTACGACCACCTGGCCGGACGGCTCGGCGTTGCGGTCACCGAGGCGCTCGTCCGGCACGACGCGCTGATGCGTACCGACGGCGGGGACGGCGTCGAGCGGGCGTCGACCGATCGGCTGTCGGCGCCCGTGCCCGTGCATCCGTACCGGCTCGGTCCCGAGGCGGAGCCGGTGTTCGCGCGGTTGGGCGTCGACCTGGATTCGGTGCAAGCCTCGCGGCGTCCGGTACTGCGGTTCTGCGTCGACTGGAGCGAACAGCGGCACCACCTGGCCGGCGCGCTCGGTGCCGCGGTGCTGGCGCGGTTCGAGTCCGAGCAGTGGGTACGGCGGCTGCCGTCCGGACGCGCGCTGGAACTCACGACCGACGGCCGGGACCTCCTGGGCGAGCTGCTCGGGGTTGCCGCCTGAGCTTCTCGCCCGGGCTCAGCTGCCGAAGACGGTCTCGTACTCGTCGATCTCGGCGATCAGGGCGGATTTGCCGGGCTCGTCGAGGAACGAGGCGCGCACGGCGGCCTTGGCGAGCTCGCTGATCCCGGCCGGGTCGAGCTGCAACAGCTCGGCGGCGATCTCGTACTCGTGGTTGAGCGTGGTCGAGAACATCGGCGGATCGTCGGAGTTGATCGTGACGGGCACACCGGCAGCGACCAGTGCCGGCAGTGGGTGCTCTGCCAGCGACGGAACGGCGCGGGTGCACACGTTCGAGGTCGGGCAGATCTCGAGCGGGATCGCCTGGTCGCGCAGCCGGGCGAGCAACTCGGTGTCGTGCACCGCAGCGATGCCGTGCCCGATCCGCTCGGCGCCCAGCTTGTCGAGGGCCTCCCAGATCGATTCCGGACCGGTCGACTCGCCCGCGTGCGGCACGCTGTGCAACCCGGCGGCGCGGGCGGCGGAGAAGTGCTCGGCGAACGTGCTGCGCGGGACGCCGAGCTCCGGACCGCCCAGGCCGAAGCTGACGAGGCCGTCCGGGCGGCCGAGCAGCGCCATGTCCAGGGTGATGTCGCCGGCTTCTTCACCTGCCTCACCCGGTATGTCGAAGCACCAGCGCAACTGCAGCCCGAAATCGGCGGCGGCGCGACGCCGGGCGTCTTCGACGGCGTCGCAGAACGCCTCCGGCGGGATCCCGCGCACGACCGACGAGTACGGCGTCAACGTCAGCTCTGCGTAGCGGACGTTCTGCGCGGCCAGGTCGCGGCCGATGTCGTAGGTGAGCGTCCACACGTCCTCGGCGTCGCGGATCAGATCGACCACCGACAGGTAGACGTCGATGAAGTGCGCGAAGTCGGTGAAGGTGAAGTAGTCGGCCAGCAGGGCCGGGTCGGCGGGTACAGGCGTCGCGCCGTCGTGCCGCGCGGCGAGCTGGGCGACGGTGTGCGGAGACGCCGACCCGATGTGGTGGACGTGCAGCTCGGCCTTGGGCAATCCGACGATGAAATCGGCGTATGGGCTCGCAGAGGTCACAGCTGCGCATTCTGCAACGCCCGCGCCTCCACGGGGGCCTGCGGCCGCGCGCCACGCCGACGGGTTGCGGCGAGGCCGAGGACGGCGACGAGCAGCCCGAGCGCGGCGGGCAGCCACAACCCGCCCTGCCAGCCGACCCGGTCGATCGCGATCCCGGCGATCGGCGCCCCGGCCGCACTGCCCGCGGTGAGGGCGGACGAGTGCCACCCCATCGCCTCGCCGCGGACCTGGTTCGGGACCAGCCGCGACAGCGAATCGACGGTGGCGGTGATCGTCGGTGCGCAGGCGACGCCGGCCAGCACGAGCAGCGCCGCCAGGGTGATCGGATCGCGGGCGAACACCGCGGGCAACGTCAGCGCGGACAGCAGCCCGAGCAGCGCGAACGCCGGTATCGACCGGTGCATCGCGCCGTAGACGACGCCGCCGATCGCTGACCCGAGACCCCACAGGGCCAGCACGGCGCCGATGCCGGACGGGTGGTGCATCTGCCGCATTGCAGCCACGATGCTCACGTCCGTCCCCGTCAGCACGACCGTCGCGGCCGCACAGGCGGCCAGGACGGCCAGGACGGCGGGCGACAGCCAGGACCGCACCGGTGCGGCGACTGCCTGGTCGGCGTCGTGCCCCACCGGCGGGTTCATGATCCACAGGACGAGCCCACCGAGCACCGAGGTGAGCATGCACGTGAGCAGCGCCCACGACGTGGCCCAGGTGGTCGCGAGCAGCACGCCGAGCACCGGACCGATCATGAACGAGATCTCGATGACGACGGAGTCGATCGACAGAGCAGTCTTGCGCATCTCGTCCGGGACGGTATGCATCAGGGCCTGCCGGACGATCGAGAACGACGGGATGACGAACAGCCCGCCGACCGCGACGAGCCCGAGCAGTGGCCAGTACGAGACGAACGGCGCGAAGCACCAGCACACCGTGAGCACAGCGAGCGACGGGGCCACGGATCTGCGTAGGCCCACACGGTCGAGGCGGCGGCCGCGCCACGGCGCGCTGATCGCCAGGGCGACCGTCTCGATCCCGACGAGCAGCCCCGCCGCGGCGTACGAGCGGTGCAGGTGCGTGACGACATGCAGGGTGAGTACGACGTTGGCGGCCCACATCGGCACGCGGACGACGATGCTCAGCCAGAGCACCCGCCGTACGCCGCGCATCGCGAGGATGCTGCGGTACGCCTGGATGCCTATGCCTTCGACCTTGTCACACGGGTACGACAGATTTGCCCGTCCACTCGTCGCGAGTGATCCGGTACAGGATGTGGCGGCGGTGCTCCCAGGCCGCCAGCTTCGGATGATCGAAGTCGTCGTCGGGGTCGTAGGTCAGGCCGAGCTTCTGCATGACCCGCTGGGAGGGCAGGTTGGCAGGGATGGTCATGGACACGACCTCGTCCAGGCCGAGTTCGGTGAACGCGTACTCGAGGGCCGCGCGGGCGCCTTCGGGGGCGTAGCCACGTCCCCAGTGGGCCGGGTCGAGCCGCCAGCCGACCTCGACGGCGGGGGTGAAGTGCTCCTCGAACGGGATCGGCTGCAATCCGATGAAGCCGATGAACGGGGCCCCGTCCTTCACCTCGGCGGCCCATAGTCCCCAGCCGTTCTCGTCGACGCGGCTGCCGATGCGCTGTGCCATCGCGTCGCTCGCCGCGCGATCGAGGCGGTTGGGAAAGAAGCGCATCACCTGCGGGTCGGCGTTGAGTGCGGCGAACGGTTCGAGGTCGCTCTCGCGCCACGGGCGCAGGATCAGCCGTTCTGTGGTCAGGGTCGTCACCCGAGTGATCCTCTCGCGCCCCGCCGGACCGGATCGCGCGGGCCGCGTGTCGCGCTCAGCGGCCGACTCTGCCCCGCGTAAGCACGCATTTTCGGCCGATCGGCGTGCGTCAGCAGGGCAAGGTCGCCTCGAACGTGACGCTCGGCTCAGCGCTTGGCCGAAGCGGTGCGCTTGGCGGCAGTGCGGGTCTCCGCCTCGGCGGCGGTGCGCTTGGCCGCCTTGGCGGCGGTGAGCTTGGTCGCCTGCTTGCCCGGCGCCTTGCGGGCGGCGGCGGTCTTGCGCGCGGCGGCGGTCTTGCGAGCCGCGGCGGTCTTGCGCGCCGCCGCCTTCGCGCCCGCACCGACGATGGGGCGCAGGAACTCGCCGGTGTGCGACGCGGGCATCGCCGCGACTTCCTCCGGCGTGCCCTCCACCACGACCATGCCACCGCCCGAGCCGCCCTCAGGACCCATGTCGACGATCCAGTCCGCCGTCTTGATCACGTCGAGGTTGTGCTCGATCACCAGCACGGTGTTGCCCTTGTCGACCAGCGAATGCAGCACACCGAGCAGCTTCGACACGTCCTCGAAGTGCAGGCCGGTGGTCGGCTCGTCGAGCACATAGATCGTGCGTCCGGTCGAGCGCTTCTGCAGTTCCGACGCGAGCTTGACGCGCTGCGCCTCTCCCCCGGACAGCGTCGGCGCCGGCTGCCCCAGCCGCACGTATCCGAGCCCGACGTCGACCAGGGTGTCCAGGTGCCGGGCGATCTTGGAGATCGGCTTGAAGAACTCGGCCGCCTCCTCGATGGGCATCTCAAGCACTTCGCTGATCGTCTTGCCCTTGTAGTGCACCTCGAGCGTCTCGCGGTTGTACCGGGCTCCCTTGCAGACCTCGCACGGCACATAGACGTCCGGCAGGAAGTTCATCTCGATCTTGATGGTGCCGTCGCCCGCACAGTTCTCGCAGCGACCGCCCTTCACGTTGAACGAGAACCGGCCCTGTTGGTAGCCGCGGACCTTCGCCTCGGTCGTCTCGCTGAACAGCTTGCGGATGTGGTCGAACACGCCCGTGTACGTGGCCGGGTTCGACCGCGGCGTACGTCCGATCGGCGACTGGTCGACACCGACCACCTTGTCGACCAGCTCGGTGCCGCGCACCCGCTTGTGCCGACCGGGCGGCAGCTTCGCGCCGTTGATCTTGTTGGCGAGCGAGGTGTACAGGATGTCGTTGACCAGCGTCGACTTGCCCGACCCGCTCACGCCCGTCACCGCAACGAAGCAGCTCAGCGGGAACGCGACGTCGATGTTGCGCAGGTTGTGCTCGCGCGCGCCCTCGACGACCAGCTCACGACCCTTCTGCCGCGGTCGGCGCAGCGCGGGAACCTCGATTTCGCGCCGTCCGGACAGGTACGCACCGGTGATCGAGTTCTCGGACTCCATCAGCTCGGACACCGTTCCGCTGACCACGATCCGTCCGCCGTGCTCGCCGGCCTCCGGGCCGATGTCGACGACCCAGTCGGCGGTGCGGATCGTGTCCTCGTCGTGCTCGACGACGATCAGCGTGTTGCCCAGGTTCTTCAGGCGGACGAGCGTCTCGATCAGTCGGTGGTTGTCGCGCTGGTGCAGCCCGATCGACGGCTCGTCGAGCACGTAGAGCACCCCGACGAGTCCCGATCCGATCTGGGTCGCGAGCCGGATGCGCTGCGCCTCACCGCCGGCCAGCGTCGCCGCCGCCCGGTCGAGCGAGAGGTAGTGCAACCCGACGTCGACCAGGAAGCCGAGCCGGGCGTGGATCTCTTTGAGCACCCGCTCGCCGATGATCTTCTCGCGCGTGTCGAGGGTGAGCTGCAACAGCCAGTTGTTGGCCTCACCGATCGACAGCGACGCAAGGTCGGCGATCGACCGGCCGTGCACCGTGACCGCGAGGATCTCCGGCTTGAGTCGGGTGCCCTCGCAGGTGGGGCACGGCACCTCGCGCATGAAGCCCTCGTACTTCTCGCGCGAGTAGTCGGACTCGGTCTCCGCGTAGCGCCGCTCGATCCAGGTGACGACGCCCTCGTAATTGGCGTAGTAGGACCGGTCGCGGCCGTACCGGTTGCGGTAGCTGACGTGTACCTGCTCGCCCATCCCGTGCAGGATCGCCTTCTGCGCTCGGGTCGACAGCTTTTCCCACGGGGTGTCCAGGTCGAAACCGACTGCGTCGCCGAGACCTTGCAGCAGGCGCAGGAAGTACTCGTTCGTCTGGCCGGTGGCCCATGGCGCGATGGCGCCGCCGTTCAGGGTCTGCTCCGGGTCAGGGACGACCAGCTCCGGGTCGACCTCCTTGCGGGTGCCGAGGCCGGTGCACACCGGACACGCCCCGAACGGCGAGTTGAACGAGAACGAGCGCGGTTCCAGCTCGTCGATGGCCAGCGGATGATCGTTCGGGCACGCCAACCGCTCGGAGTAGCGCCGCTCGCGGTGCGGGTCGTCCTCGTCCAGGTCGACGAAATCGAGCACGACGAGACCGCCGGCGAGTCCCAACGCCGTCTCGATGGAGTCGGTGATGCGCTGCTTGCTGGACGGACGGACCACGAGCCGGTCGACGACCGCCTCGATGGTGTGCTTCTCCTGCTTCTTGAGCTTGGGCGGGTCGGTCAGCGGATAGACCACGCCGTCGACCCGGACGCGGGCGAAGCCCTTGACCTGCAGGTCGTTCATCAGGTCGACGTATTCGCCCTTGCGCTCACGGATGACCGGCGCGAGCACCTGGAACCGGGTGCCCTCGGTCATCTCGAGGATGCGGTCGACGATCTGCTGCGGGGTCTGCTTGCTGATCAGCTCGCCGCAGATCGGGCAGTGCGGCCTGCCGATGCGGGCCCAGAGCAGGCGCAGGTAGTCGTAGACCTCGGTGATCGTGCCGACCGTCGATCGGGGATTTTTCGAAGTGGACTTCTGGTCGATCGACACCGCCGGGGACAGCCCCTCGATGAAGTCGACGTCGGGTTTGTCCATCTGGCCCAGGAACTGGCGCGCGTAGGCCGACAGCGACTCGACGTAGCGGCGCTGCCCCTCGGCGAAGATCGTGTCGAAGGCCAGGCTCGACTTGCCCGACCCGGACAGGCCGGTGAACACGATCATGGCGTCGCGGGGCAGGTCGAGGTTGACGTCCTTGAGGTTGTGCTCGCGGGCGCCTCGGACGATCAGACGGTCGTTCACGCAGGTCTCTCGCTCGTTTTCGGAGGGGTCGGACACCGAGCCTAGTGATCCGGTCCGACATCGGTTGGGGTCCCCGCCGAAACGCGAGTCTTCTTTGCCAGCGTTTTCGTGGGGACCCACTATGGAGTGATGCCTCGGACCATTGCCACGAACACCACCGTCGAACTCAACGGTTTGCTGGACTTCATTCGTCCCAGGCACAGCATGATCCTGGCCACCCGGCGCCGGGACGGCGCCCCGCAGATGTCCCCGGTCACCGGCGGAGTCTCGGCGGACGGTCACATCGTGATCTCCAGCTACCCCGAGCGGGCCAAGCTGCACAACCTGCGGCGCGACCCCGTCGCGTCCGTCATGGTGCTCTCGGACGACTTCGGCGGTGCCTGGGTGCAGGTGGACGGGGCTGCCGAGGTGCTGGACATGCCGTCCCAAGAGGCCGAGGACGGGCTCGTCGAGTACTTCCGGTGCATCAGCGGTGAGCACCCGGACTGGGACGAGTACCGCCAGGCCATGCGCGACCAGGGCAAGTCGCTGATCCGGATCACGCCGCAGCACTGGGGACCGGTGGCCACCGGCGGCTTCCCCGCCCGCCTCGCGTGACACTTTTGGCGGCAGGACCGGCTATATGACGGCAGGCCGCCAAAAGTGAGCTAGGTGAGCGACCAGTCGACGGGCGCCGATCCCTGCGCCGCCAGCGCAGCGTTCGCCCGGCTGAACGGTTTGGATCCGAAGAACCCGTTGGCCGCCGACATCGGGGACGGGTGGGCGGACTCGATCCGCGGCACGGCCCCGAGCAGCGGGGTCAGCGAACGGGCGTCCCGTCCCCACAGGATCGCCACCAGCGGGGCGTCGCGTGCCACCAGCGCCCGGATCGCCTGGTCGGTCACGATCTCCCAGCCCTTGCCGCGGTGCGACGCCGGCTTGCCCGGCGCCACGGTCAGGCTCCGGTTCAGCAGCAGCACCCCGTGCTTCGACCACGGCGTGAGGTCGCCGTTGGACGGGGTCGCCAACCCGAGGTCGGTCGACAACTCCCGGTAGATGTTCTGCAGGCTCCGCGGGACGGGCCTTACGTCCGGCTCGACCGAGAACGACAGCCCCACCGGATGCCCCGGCGTGGGGTACGGGTCCTGACCGACGATGAGCACCCGCACGTCCGCGAACGGCTGGGTGAACGCCCGCAGGATGTTCTTGCCCGCCGGCAGGTAGGTGCGCCCGGCCGCGACCTCGGCGCGCAGGAACTCTCCCATCGCCGTGATCTGCCCGGCGACCGGCGCGAGCGCCCGCGCCCAGCCGGCCTCGAGAACGTCCTCGAGAGTCACGAGAGTTCGAGTAGCGGGACGCCCGGCGGGTCGAACCCGAACACCTGGCCGTAGAACGACAGCGTCGACTCGTAGGCGTCGATCATCGTCTCGCTCTTGCGGAAGCCGTGCGACTCGCCGGTGTAGGCGCGGTAGGCGTGCCTGATGCCCTTGCGGACGAGCGCGTCGCGGAACAGTTCGGCCTGCGACGGCGGCACGATCGGGTCATCGAGGCCCTGCAGCAGCAGCACCGGGCAGGACAGCCCGTCCACGTTGTTCAGCGGCGCCCGTTGCTCGTACAGCGCGGCCGCCTCGGGCAGCGGTCCGACCAGCCCGTCGATGTAGCGCGACTCGAAGTCGTGGGTGTCCTTGACGAAGTTGGTCAGCTCGGCGACCCCGAACCGCGACACCCCGCAGGCGAAGGCGTCGGACGTCGTGAGCGCGGCCAGCACCGTCCACCCGCCGGCCGAGCCGCCCTCGATGCCCAGCCGGTCGCGGTCGGCGATCCCGGCGTCGGCGAGCCCGCGCACCGCGGCGACGGTGTCCTCGACATCCACGACGCCCCATTGCCCGCGCAGCCGGTTGCGGTACTCGCGTCCGTAGCCGGTCGAGCCGCCGTAGTTGACGTCGACCACGCCGATGCCGCGGCTGGTGAGGTAGCCGATGACGCCGTACGAGCCGAAAACCGTCGGCGTGGCCTGGGCCGTCGGGCCGCCGTGCACGAACGCCACGAAGGGCGGCACCTCACCCTCGGGCGCGATGAAGTCGGGGTTGTGCGGCCGGTAGACGATCGCGTGCACCTCACGGTCCGGGCCCGGCAGCGTCATCAGCTCCGCCTCGGGCAGGTACGCCGGGTCGGGAACGTGGTCGGCGGCGAGGCGGACGTCGGTGAGCTCGCGCGTCCCCAGGTCGAGCACGCGCACCCCGGCCACCGTGCGAGCGCCCGAGGTGTTCAGCAGCACGCGATCGCCCGACACCGCGCCCAGCGAGACCGCCGTGTGGTCGCCGAGCGGGATGTCCTCATACGCTCCGGTCGCCGGGTCGAGG
This sequence comes from Jatrophihabitans sp., assembly GCA_036497285.1. Lineage (GTDB taxonomy): Bacteria > Actinomycetota > Actinomycetes > Mycobacteriales > Jatrophihabitantaceae > RYN-133. The sequence continues at coordinate 8,275 of DASXJR010000002.1, read as the reverse complement.
AAGGCCAGGGTGTCCGCGCCGAACGTCCGCACGGTCAGCAGCCGGCCGTCGGCGAGCACGCGGTACCAGGCCATCCCCAGCGTCCACAATGCGCCGCCGACGTCCGCGTCGACCGGGCCCACTGCCTGCGCGTCGAGGCCGTCGACGCCGATCCGGTACAGGTTCCAGAAGCCGGTGACATCGCTGAGCGCGTAGAGGTTCTCGCCGTCGATCCACTCGGGCTGCAGGATCGACTCGTCGTGCGCGCCGAGCAGGGTGCGGTGCGGCCCGCACGTCCCGTCCTCGAGCAGGTCGGCCACTCGCAGTTCGGTGCCGTCCCACGGCATCTGCGGATGCTCCCAGGCCAGCCACGCCAGCTGCCTGCCGTTCGGTGACAGCCGGGCGTTCGCGAGGAAGTGCGAGCCGCCCGTGACGGACCGGATCCGCGATTCGTCGGTCGCCGCGGACCCGTCCATCGGGACGACCGCGATGTCTCGGCTGACCGTGCCGTCCTCGGCGTGCCGCTCGCGCACGCACCAGATCTCGCCGACGCGCAGGATCTGCAGCTCCGCGTAGCGCCAGGCGCTCGGGTGCGGCGGTTCCGGGGTCAGCGGGACGGGCGTGCCGCCCGGCTCGTCCAACCGGTACAGCCGCTGGTCACCGAACTCGACGAAGAAGACCAGGCCGTCCGGGGTCGCGGTCCAGGCGCCGCCGCCGTACTCGTGCACCCGGCTGCGGGCGTTCCACGGCGCCACCAGCACGTCCTCACCACTGCCGCGCCGGATGGCGTAGCGGCCGTTCTCGGCGGGCCGCCCTTCCAGCCACCACACCTCGTCGCCGACGAAGCGGGCCGCGCCGACCGGGTGATAGCCACCGACCACGTCCTCGGCGTCGATGGGCGATGTCCAGGTGCCGTACGGCGCGACCTCAGGCACCGGCGCCGACCTCGGCAAGCACTGCGGCAACCGCGTCGGCCACCGGGACGTCGCGGCGTGCGTCCGTCCGGCGATCGCGCAGCTCGACCGTCCCGTCCGACAGCCCCTTGCCCACGATGAGGATCTTCGGCACGCCGATCAGCTCCGCGTCCTTGAACTTGACGCCGGGCGAGACCCCGCGCCGGTCGTCGTACATGACCCGGACGCCGTCTCTGTCGAGTTCGGTCGCGATCGTCGAGGCGGCGTCGAAGACGGTGTCGTCCTTGCCGGTGGCGACGATGTGGACGTCCGCCGGCCCGATGCCGAGCGGCCAGTACAGGCCCTTCTCGTCGTGCAGTTGCTCGGCGAGCGCGGCCACCGCACGGGTCACACCGACGCCGTAGGAGCCCATCGTCACGGTGACCGGCTTGCCGTTCTGGTCGAGCGCGGTCAACCCGAACGTCTCCGCGTACTTCGTGCCGAGCTGGAAGACGTGGCCCAGCTCGATACCGCGGGCCAGCTCGAGGGTGCCGCCGCAGCGGGCGCACCGGTCACCGTCGCGGATCTCGACCGCGCCGATCTCGCCGTCCGGGGCGAAATCCCGGCCGCGCACCACGTGCGCCGCGTGCTTGCCCGGCTCGTTCGCTCCGGTGACCCACTCGCTGCCCTCGACCACGAGCGGATCGACCAGGTAGCGCACCTTCCAGTCCGCCAGCTGCTGCGGGCCGATGTAGCCCTTGACCAGGCGCGGGTCCTTGGCGAGGTCGTCCGGACCGGCCTGCTCGACCTCGACCGGCTCGAGCTGGCCGCTGATCCGCCGGACGTCGACCTCGCGGTCGCCCGGCACGCCGACGATCAGCAGCTGCCACTCGTCCTCGCCCGGTGCCTTGGTGCGCAGCACGACGTTCTTGAGCGTGTCGGCGGCGGTCGTCTGGTGGCCGAGTTCGTTCATCCGCTCGACGAGCGTCTCGATCGTCGGCGTGTCCGGGGTGTCGAGCACCTCCTGGGGTGGACGCGCGCCGGGGTCGGCCGGCTCGGGCGCGGCGATCTCGACGGCCTCGGTATTGGCCGCATAGTCGCAGTTGGTGCACTGGACGAAGGTGTCCTCACCGGACGGCGCCGGCGCCAGGAACTCTTCGGAGGCCGAGCCGCCCATCGCGCCCGACACCGCGAACACGATCTTGTAGGTGAAGCCGAGGCGGGAGAAGATCCGCTCGTAGGCGTCGCGGTGGGCGCGGTAGGACTTCTCGAGCCCTTCGTGCGACAGGTCGAACGAGTACGAGTCCTTCATGATGAACTCGCGCCCGCGCAGAATGCCCGCGCGCGGCCGCGCTTCGTCGCGGTACTTGATCTGGATCTGGTAGAGCGACAGCGGGTAGTCCTTGTACGACGAGTACTCGCCCTTGACGAGCAGGGTGAACAGCTCTTCGTGGGTCGGCGCGAGCAGGTAGTCGGCGTCCTTGCGGTCGTGCAGCCGGAACAACAGGTCGCCGTAGTCGGCCCACCGGCCGCTGACTTCGAAGATTTCGCGCGGGACGAGCGCCGGGAAGTGCACCTCCTGCGAGCCGATCGCGTTCATCTCCTCGCGCACGACCCGCTCGACGTTCTCGAGCACGCTCATGCCGAGCGGCAGCCAGGAGTAGATGCCCGGCGCGACGCGGCGGATGAACCCGGCGCGCACCAGCAGCTTGTGGCTCGGCACCTCCGCGTCCGCCGGATCGTCACGCAGGGTCCGCAGGAACAGGGTCGACATTCGCAGCACAGCCTCAGGCTAGCCATCCCCACGAAATCGCCTGGAAAGCGTGGCGATTCCGCGAGGGCCGCGGCTAGTGGGCGCCGAAATGCGGTTGCGCCGGTGCGCGACGCTTGCACGAACCGGCGATTCGCCTGACGAGAGGAGGCCCGGGATGTCCAACACCGTTGCCCGGGTGTGCCTCGGGCCCACCCACCGCTTGCGCTGACCGTCCCGGACGGGAGCGCGCTCTCGTCCAGGAGACATCAGCAATGCACTTCGATGACATTTCCATCGAGCCCTTCGTAGAACCGAACTACTCCACCTGGGATATCGCGACGCACGGCCCGGAACCGCGGCCCGACTGGGTCGTGACCGCGCTGGCCGCGGTCGACACCGAGCTCGGCGTGCTCAAGACGGGCAAGGAAGCCGACGTGCACCTGCTGTCCCGACGTGTGCCCGGCGGTCCCGAGATGCTCATTGCCGCCAAGCGGTACCGGACGGCCGAGCACCGCACGTTCCACCGTGACGCCGGCTACACCGAGGGCCGGCGGGTGCGCAAGAGCCGGGAACGGCGCGCGCTGGCCCGCCGCACCGACTTCGGGCGCGAACTCGCCGCCGGGCAGTGGGCGGCCGCGGAGTTCCAGGCGTTGTCGACGCTGTGGGACCTCGGCGCGCCGGTTCCCTACCCCGTCCAGCTGTACGGGACGGAGCTGCTGCTGGAGTTCATCGGAACGCCGGACGGGCAGGCCGCGCCACGGCTGGCGCAGGCCCGACCCGACAGCACCGAACTCGCGCTGCTGTTCGAGCAATGCGTCGAGGCGATGCGGCTGCTCGCGCGGTCCGGTTTGGCGCACGGCGACCTGTCGCCGTACAACCTGCTCGTGGACGACGGCCGCATCGTGATGATCGACCTGCCCCAGATCGTCGACCTGGTCGCGAACCCGCAGGGGCTCGAGTACCTGCACCGCGACTGCGAGAACGTCTGCACCTGGTTCGCCCGGCGCGGGTTGCAGACGGTCGAGTTCGACCACCTCTACGGCGATCTGGTCGCCGAGGCGCTGGGTTCGTGGTGAGCGGGCCGTATCGTCGCGATTGTGCGAACCCGAGTTAACGCTCACCTGCGCTTCGCGGGGCCACGCTGTCCGGTCGAGGTGCGCTGATGGCGCATTTCGATCTGGCGATCATCGGCTCGGGCTCGGGTAACGCGCTCGTCACGCCGGATTTCGACGACTGGGACATCGCGGTCATCGAGCAGTCGACGTTCGGTGGCACCTGTCTGAACGTCGGGTGCATCCCGACCAAGATGTACGTCTACCCCGCTGACATCGCGTGCCACGCCCGCGACTCGGCCCGGCTCGGCGTCGACGCGCACGTCGACGGCGTGCGGTGGCGCGACATCCGCGACCGGATCTTCGGGCGGATCGACGCGATCTCGGCGGGCGGGCGTAATTACCGCGAACGCGGTAGCGACGCGCACAACACGACGCTGTACGAGACGCACGCGAGCTTCGTCGACGAGCACACCCTCGAGCTCGGGACCGGCGAAACGATCAGCGCCGACCGGATCGTGATCGCGGCCGGGTCGCGGGCCGTGGTGCCCGACCTGGTGCTGGACGCGGGCGTGAAGTACTACACGAGCGACACCGTCATGCGGATCGACGAGGTGCCGCCGCGGGTCGCCATCCTGGGCGGCGGCTACATCGCCGCCGAGTTCGCCCATATCTTCTCCGCGTTCGGGGCGCGCACGACGCTCGTGTTGCGCGGCGACCGGCTCACCAAGCACCTGGATGCCGACATCGGTGCGGCATTCAACGCGGCCGCCCAACAGCACCTGGACGTGCGGCTCGGCTACCACCTGACCCGGCTGCACATGGAGGGCGACGCCATCTGCATGACCCTCGACGACGGGTCACGGTTGGAAACCGACCTGCTCCTGGTCGCAACCGGACGGGTGTCCAACGGCGACCGGCTCAACGCGGCCGCGGCCGGGGTCGAGTTGCACGGCGACGGCCGGGTGAAGGTCGACGCCAACCAGCGCACGTCCGCAGCGCACATCTGGGCCCTCGGCGACGTGAGCTCGGACTACCAGCTCAAGCACGTCGCCAACCACGAGGCGAGCGTGGTCGCATACAACCTGGCTCACCCGGACGACCCGACCGAGTCGGATCACCGCTTCGTGCCGTCGGCGGTCTTCACCCGTCCGCAGCTCGCGTCGGTCGGCCTGACCGAGGCGCAGGCCGCGGCGAAGGGCATCGACTACGTGACCGCGATCGAGGAGTACGGCGGCGTCGCTTACGGCTGGGCCATGGAGGACACCACCAGCCTGTGCAAGCTGATCGCCGACCGGTCGACGGGTCAGCTGGTGGGCGCGCATCTGATGGGTGAGCAGGCGGCGACGCTGATCCAGCCGCTGATCCAGGCGATGAGCTTCGGGCTCGGGGTGCGGGAGATGGCACTGGGGCAGTACTGGATCCACCCGGCGCTCACCGAGGTGGTCGAGAACGCCCTGCTCCGGCTGGAACTGTGAAGACCACTGTTCTCGACGGCGGGCTCGCGACCGAGCTCGAGGCGCAGGGTGCGGATCTGTCCGACGCGCTGTGGTCGGCGCGGGTGCTGGCCGACGATCCGTCGCGGGTCGTCGCGGCACACGCGGCCTTCGTGGCGGCCGGTGCCGATGTCGCGATCACCAGCAGCTACCAGGCGTCCTTCGCCGGGTTCGCCCGCGCCGGGATCGATCACGACCGGGCCGCAGAGTTGCTGCGGCGCAGCGTCGTGCTGGCGCGCGAGGCCGGCGCCGCGCTCGTCGCCGCGTCGGTCGGGCCGTACGGTGCGACGCTGGCTGACGGTTCCGAGTACACCGGCCGGTACGGGCTGACGGTCGTCCAGCTGCGCGAGTTCCACCGCGAGCGGTTACAGCTGCTCGCGTCGGCCGGGCCGGACTTGTTCGCGGTCGAGACGATCCCGTCGCTGCCCGAGGTCGAGGCGATCTGCGCGGAGCTGAGCCGACTCGACATTCCGGCCTGGGTGTCGTTGACCGCGACCGAGACGGCGACTGCTGCCGGCGAGTCGCTCGCCGACGCGTTCGCAGTGGCGGACGACTGCCCCTCGGTGATCGCGATCGGCGTGAACTGCGTGCCTCCCACAGTGGTGGCTCCGGCGCTGCGGGTGGCGGCGTCGGTCACGGCGAAGCCGTTGGTGGCGTACCCGAACAGCGGTGAGACGTGGGATGCAACAGGGCGCCGGTGGACGGGCGACCCGGCGATCCCGATCGACCTCGTGGGCTCGTGGCTCGACCTTGGCGTGCGGTACGTCGGTGGCTGTTGCCGGGTGAGCCCCGTTCAGCTATCGCGGATCGCACATGCCGCCCGGGTATGGGACACAAGGATTTCGTGACGCCCTAGGCTCGTCCCGTGGGCTTCGTCGTCACCACGCTCGGCACCAACACCGAGGTGCTGACCCTGCCCTTCGACCGTCCGCTCGCCGACTGGGACGACGAACGCATCGTGTACGTGCCGCGCGGCATCTCCCGGCACATCGTGCGGTTCGTCGACCTCGGCGGCGAGGTCTTCGCGATCAAGGAAGCCACCGACCGGTTCGTGCTGCGTGAGCACGGCCTGCTGCGGTCGCTCGCCGAGCACTCGGTGCCGGTGGTCGATGCCTACGGCACGGTGATCGAGCGCACGACCGACGACGGCGACGAACTCGGCGGCCTGCTGATCACCCGGCACCTGCCGTTCTCGCAGCCGTACCGCTCGCTGTTCACCGGACGCTCGCTGCCGCAGCTGCGGATCCGGCTGCTGGACGCGCTGGCCGGGCTGTTCGTGCGCCTGCACCTGGCCGGGTTCTACTGGGGCGACTGCTCGCTGTCGAACACGCTGTTCCGCCGGGACGCCGGGGCGCTCGCCGCGTACCTCGTCGACGCCGAGACGGGCGAGCTGCACCCGCGCCTGACCGACGGGCAGCGTGAGCACGACATCGAGATCGCCACGATGAACATCGCCGGTGAACTGTTCGACCTGCAGGCGGCCGGTCTGCTCGGCGAAGACGTCGACGTCGCCGAACTCGCTCAGGTAGCGGAGTCGCGCTACACCTCGCTGTGGCACGAAGTGACCCACGACGTGCTCGTGCCGCCCGGCGAGAACTACCTGATCAACCAGCGGATCCGGCGGCTCAACGATCTCGGCTTCGACGTGTCCGAGATGAAGATCCGAACCGAGGACGGCGGCATGCGGCTCGGGTTCGACACGCAGGTGGTCGAGGCAGGCCACCATCAGCGCCGGCTGTTCGAACTGACCGGGCTGCGGGTGCAGGAGAACCAGGCCCGGGCGCTGCTCGCCGACCTGTGGCGGTACAAGGCGAAGTGGGAGGACGCGGTCGGCGAACCGGTGTCGGAGGACATCGCGGCGCGGCGTTGGCTGGACGAGAAGTTCTACGGCACGCTCGCGCTCGTCCCGCCCGACCTGCGCACGAAGCTGCCCGACGCGGAGCTGTTCCACGAGATCAGCGAGCACCGCTGGCTGCTGTCGGAGCAGAAGGGCAGCGACGTCGGCCGGTCGGCGGCGGTGGCCGACTACGTGGCGAACGTGCTGCGCGAGATGCCGGACACCCGGGTCGATCTTTCGTCGGGACCGCCCACCGAGGAGTTCGAGCCCATCTTCGACGGCTGAGGTCAAGCGTGACCCTGTTGGCCCGCCAGCAGGGTCCGCGACGGCGTGTCGCCCGGCTAGGGGGCCAAGCCTGACCCCGTTGGCCCGCCAGCAGGGTCCGCGACGGCGTGTCGCCCGGCTACGGGGCCAAGTAGGTTGCAGGACATGAGCGACACGTACAGCGGCAAGGTTTCGGTCGGCGGGGAGATGGACGTACGCCGGCTGCCCGGCCTCACCATCGCCAAGCTCGCCGTCGGTCCGATGGACAACAACGCCTACCTGTTGCGCTGCACGGAGACCGACGAAGGCTTGCTGATCGACGCGGCGAACGAGGGTGATCGGCTGCGTGAGCTCGTCCGCTTCGAGGGGCCGGCTGTGTCGGCGATCCTGACCACGCACCGGCACCAGGACCACTGGGTGGCGCTGGAGGAGATGGTTGCCGACGCGTCCGCCGCCGTCTATGCCGGCGACGAGGACGCGGACGAGTTGCCGGTCGCGGTCGACGAGCGGCTGCGCCACGGCGACACGATCACCGTCGGCGACGCGTCGCTCGAGATCATCGCGCTGCGCGGACACACCCCGGGCTCGGTCGCCGTCCTCTATCGCGACCCGGACGGTGTGCCGCACCTGTTCACCGGCGACTCGCTGTTCCCCGGCGGTCCTGGGAGGACAACAACTCCCGACGACTTCAACTCGCTGATGGACGACTTGGAGGCTCGTGTATTCGCCGAACTGCCGGACGAGACGTGGTTCTACCCCGGCCACGGCAACGACTCCACGCTGGGCGTAGAGCGGCCCAATGTCACGGGGTGGCGAGCTCGCGGCTGGTAGACCCTGTCGGCAGACCGCGCGGCATCGGCGGGAGCGCGCTCCCTCGCCGTGCGACGCACGGGCTTGAGCGCAGCAACGGCGATGGGCGAATCCTCTACTGCTGCTCCGACCTGTCCTAGCTATCAGCTACGCGGTACCGACGGCCAGCAAGTCTCCCGCATTGTGAATGT
>DASXJR010000001.1:0-128207 GCA_036497285.1 Jatrophihabitans sp. | reverse complement strand
TACGTCGATCACACCCCGTACAACCACTACTCGCTGCTGACCACGATCGAGGACAACTGGCATCTCGGGCACCTCGGTCACGCGGGTGACGCCGCCGGCGGTGTCGTGCCGATGTGGCCGCTGCTCGCCAACCGTCACCGGCACTGACGTCTTGGGTTGATCAACGCCGACTTGCTGCCGGACGGCAAATCGGCGTTGATCATCGGCACGCCGGGACGATCCGGCCGCGCACCTCGCCCAGTTCGATCCAGCCGCCCGTGTTGCCCGGCGCCGCGGCGGTTATGACGACCTCGTCGCCGTCCTCGAGCCAGCTGCGGGTCTCGGCGCCGAGCCGGATCGGGCGGGTGCCGCCCCACGCCAGTTCCAACAGGCTGCCGAACTGGTAGCCGTCCGGCCCGCTGATCGTGCCGGAGCCGAGGAGGTCACCGGTGCGCGCCGGCGCGCCGTTGGCCGTCAGCTGCGCCAACATCTGGGCCGGCGTCCAGTACATGGTGTCGAACGGCGGACGGCTCACCACCGTCCCGTTGATGGTGACCGTCAACTCGAGGTCGAGACCACCGGGCAGGTCGCGGTCGTCGAGGTGCCGGGGCGGGTCGATGTCGCGCGCCGGTGGCGGTCGCCACGCCCGCTCCAGGGCGTCCAGCGGCGTGATCCACGCCGCGACGGACGTGGCGAACGACTTGCCCTGGTGTGGGCCGAGCGGCACCGTCTCGAAGCCCTGGATGTCGCGTGCCGACCAGTCGTTGAGCAGGGTCAGGCCGAACACGTGCTCGGCGAAGTCCTCGACCGGGATCGGGATGCCCGGTCGGCTGGCGGCGCCGACGACGAAGCCGACCTCGGCCTCGAAGTCGAGTTTGCCGGTCGGGCCGTACTCGACCGGCCCGGCCGGGGAGGGGAATTGGCCGCACGGGCGCCGGATCGGGGTATCGGACACGACCACCGTGCCCGCCCGGGCGTGGTAGCCGATCGGCAGCCGTTTCCAGTTCGCCGGCAGGGGGTCCGAACCGGCGCGGAAGATCGCGCCGGCGTTGGTGGCGTGCTGCTCGGAGGCGTAGAAGTCGACGTAGTCGGCGACCGTGTACGGCAGCACCGCAGTGGCGTCGGCCAGCGGCAGCAGCGCGGCCTGGTCAGTGCGGATCGCATCGGTGACTGCCGTCCGTACCTGTCGCCAGGTGTCGCGGCCCGCGGCGAGAAGATTGTCCAGCGTGCCGGCGGTGAACAGTTCGCTGTCGATTGTCGATAAATCGAGAAGGCGATCTAGGTATCTGGCGACAGCGATTTGTCGACCTTTGAACCGGACGGCGCCGTAGGGGAGGTGATCGATCGAGAACCCGTTGGGTGCCGTCATGAGCCGGGCGCCCGGCCCGACCACGTCCAGGCGTAGCGCCCGTCGTCACTGGCCCGGGCACCCTCGCCCAGCCGCAGCGGCCTGAAGGTGTCGACCATGACCGCCAACTCGTCGAAGAACTCGACCCCGATCGACCGCTCGTACGCGCCGGGCTGCGGACCGTGGGCGTGCCCGCCCGGGTGCAGCGACACGGAACCCTGGCCGATGCCCGAACCCCTGCGCGCCTCGTAGCTGCCGCCGCAGTAGAACATCACCTCGTCCGAGTCGACGTTCGAGTGGTAGTAGGGCACCGGGATCGACAGCGGGTGGTAGTCGACCTTGCGCGGCACGAAGTTGCAGATGACGAAGTTGTTGCCCTCGAAGACCTGGTGCGCGGGCGGCGGCTGGTGCACCCGGCCGGTGATCGGCTCGAAGTCGGACACGTTGAACGTGTACGGGTACAGGCACCCGTCCCACCCCACGACGTCGAACGGATGGTGCGGCCCCACGTGGACCGTGCCGGCGATGCCCGTCGGGCCACTCCCGCGGTGCTTGATATAGACCTCGACGTCACCTTCATCCGTGACGGGTTCGGGGAGGTCGCCCGGTCCGTGCAGATCGCGTTCGCAGAACGGGGCGTGTTCGAGCAGCTGCCCGAACTTGGACAGGTACCGCCGTGCCGGGGTGACGTGGCTGTTCGCCTCGATGCAGTACAGCCGCAGCTGTTGGTCACCGGACGGTATCCACCGGTGCGTGGTAGCGCGGGGGAGCAGCACGTAATCGCCCTGCCGCGCCGAGAGCGGACCGAAGATCGTCTCGACGATCGCGCTGCCCGACTCGACGTACACGCACTCGTCACCGATCGCGTTGCGGTACAGCGGGGACGTCCGCCCGGCAACGACATAGCTGATCCGCACGTCGTCGTTGCCCAGCACCAGCCGCCGGCCGAGCACGGCGTCGGTCGAGTCCACGTCGACGTCCTTAAACAACTCCGGCAGCCGCAGGTGCAGCGGCAGCAGCGGTTCGTTCGGGACGGTCTGAAGATCCGGCAGCACCCAGGTACGCACGTCGACCAGCGCAGACGGGATGGAGCGGTGATACAGCAACGAGGAATCGGAGAAGAACCCCTCTTCGCCCATCAGCTCTTCGAAGTACAGGTTGCCGTTCGGGTCGCGATGCTGCGTGTGCCGCTTGGGTGGCACGCTGCCCCGTCGCTGGTAGTACGCCATGCGCTCTTTCTACTCCCGAATGATTTGCCCATTGTTCACACAGAGTCCGTTTTGTCGCGGGTCAGTGTCGAAACACTCCCGGGTGTGACCGATGATCAGAATGATGCAACCACGGGACTGACCCGCCGCAGCCTGTTGGCCGCCGCCGGCTTCGGTGCGGCCGCGGTGGCGTTCGCCGTTCCGGCAACCGCGACTGCGACCGCCGCGCGTGGATCCGCCGAGCCTCCGCCCCAGGGCGCACCGGACTTTTCGCCGGTCGCCGGCCTGCACGTCGTGTTCGGCGCTGACGCCGCCAGCCAGGTGACCGTGTCTTGGCAGGGCACCGAGCGGGTGCGGCACCCCCGCGTCTACCTGGCCCGCGACGGACACGAGTTCGAGCGCGGCATCGATGCCCAGACGGTGTCCTACACCGACGCGAAGTCCGGGAAGAACGTCTACATCAACCACGCCCGGTGCACCCGGTTGCGCCCCGACACCAGCTACGTCTACCTGGCCGTGCACGACGGCGCGGCACCCCAGTTCGGCTCGTTCCGGACCGCCCCGACCGGGCGGGCCGGTTTCACGTTCACCAGTTTCGGCGACCAGGGCACGCCGACGGTGGGCAAGAAGTACACGCCGCCGCCGGGCGTCACCATCGCCAACCCGCCGTATGTGAACGACAACCTCGGCTCACCGGCTGCCGGCGACACGACCGCAGGCGTCGAACGGGTCGCGCCGTTGCTGCACCTGTTCAACGGCGACCTCTGCTACGCGAACCTGGCCGAGGACCGGGTGCGCACCTGGTCGGACTTCTGGAACAACAACACCCGCAGCGCCCGCAACCGTCCGTGGATGCCGGCCGCCGGCAACCACGAGAACGAGTTGGGCAACGGCGCGATCGGGTTCCTCGCGTACCAGACCTACTTCGACCTGCCCGCCGACCCGGGCCAGACCGCGGACACCGCCGGGCTCTGGTACGCGTTCACCGTGGGCTCGGTGCGGTTCATCAGCCTCAACAACGACGACGTCTGCTACCAGGACGGCGGCAACAGCTACGTGCGCGGCTACTCCGCCGGAGCGCAGAAGGCCTGGCTGGAGAACGAACTGCGCAGCACCCGCGCCGATGACTCGATCGACTGGGTCGTGGTCTGCATGCACCAGGTCGTGATCAGCACGGCCGACCAGTTCAACGGCGCCGATCTCGGTATCCGGCAGGAGTGGGTGCCGCTGTTCGACCGGTACGGCGTCGACCTGGTGGTGTGCGGACACGAGCATCACTACGAACGCTCGCACCCGATCCGCGGGCAGCAGCGGAACCAGACGCTCACGCCGATCCCCGCGTCGACCCGCACCGACCGCATCGACACCACGCAGGGCACGGTGCACATGGTGATCGGCGGCGGCGGGACGTCTGCGCCGTCCAACCAGCTGTTCTTCGACCCGCCGCAGTGTCGGGTGATCGTGTCGGTCGGGCCGCCCGACTCGACGACGGGGAAGCGGCCGCCGAACTACGTCCGCGAGGACGCGCCGTGGTCGGCGGTGCGCGACGCCGCGCATTCGTACGGGTTCGCCGCCTTCCAGGTCGACCCCGGTGATCGCGCCGGCGGAACGACCACGATCACGGTCACGTACTACGACGTCACCGGTCCGTACGGACAGCTCCAACCGTTCGAGTCGTTCGTGCTGGAACGGCCGCGCCGGGACGGGCACTGAGCTGTCATGCGCAGTTCGCCGGTCAAAACGATCGTCGGCTCCGGCTGCTTGTGCATGGTCGGCGTCGTGCAGCCCGTCCCGGTGAGGTGCTGACGGTCGCGACCATGCTTCCCGGGCGGGGTACCAGCACCACCAGCTGACAGTGGTCAGTTTCGCGGGTCAGTGGTCAGTTGTAACTAACCACTGAGCCCCGAACTAACCACCGTCAGCGGGACGGGACCGGTCAGCGCTTCTCGAGCGGGACGAACTCGCGCTCCGCGGCACCGGTGTAGAGCTGGCGTGGGCGCCCGATCTTGGTCTGCGGATCGTTGATCATCTCGCGCCACTGGGCGATCCAGCCGGGCAGCCGGCCGATAGCGAACAGCACGGTGAACATCTTCGTGGGGAAGCCCATCGCCCGGTAGATCAGGCCCGTGTAGAAGTCCACATTCGGGTAGAGCTTGCGCTCGACGAAGTAGTCGTCGTCGAGTGCGACACCTTCGAGCTCCATCGCGATGTCGAGCAGGTCGTCACGCTTGCCCATCGCGCGCAACACCTCGTCGGCCGTCTCCTTCACGATCGCGGCGCGCGGGTCGTAGTTCTTGTAGACCCGGTGGCCGAAGCCCATGAGCTTGACGCCTTTCTCCTTCTTCTTCACCCGGTCGACGAAGGACGACACGTCCCCGCCCTCGACCTTGATCCGCTGCAGCATCTCGAGCACCGACTGGTTGGCGCCCCCGTGCAGCGGACCGAACAGCGCGTTGATGCCGGCCGACACCGAGGCGAACAGGTTCGCCTGCGACGAGCCGACGAGCCGGACGGTCGAGGTCGAGCAGTTCTGCTCGTGGTCGGCGTGCAGGATGAACAGCAGATCCAGCGCCCGCACAACTGCGGGATCGGCTTCGTACGGCTCCGCGGGAAAGCCGAACGTCATGCGCAGGAAGTTCTCGACGAGACCGAGCGAGTTGTCGGGGTACAGGAACGGTTGGCCCACCGACTTCTTGTACGCGTACGCGGCGATGGTGGGCAGCTTGGCGAGCAGACGGACGGTCGACAGTTCGACATCGGCGTCGTCGAACGGGTCGAGGGCGTCCTGGTAGAAGGTCGACAGGGCCGATACCGCCGACGACAGCACCGGCATCGGGTGTGCGTCGCGGGGGAAGCCCTCGAAGAACCGCTTGAGATCTTCGTGCAGCAGTGTGTGGCGGCGGATTCGTTCCTCGAAATCGCCGAGCTGGTCAGAGGTCGGCAGCTCGCCGTAGATGAGCAGGTAGCTGGTCTCGAGGAACGTCGAGCCCTTCGCGAGCTGGTCGATCGGGTACCCGCGGTAGCGCAGGATGCCCGCGTCGCCGTCGATGTAGGTGATCTCGGACGTGCACGACGCGGTGTTCGCGAACCCCGGGTCGAACGTGACCAGCCCGGCCTTGGAGAGCAGCTTGCTGATGTCGGCGCCAGGAGCGCCTTCGGTGACCTCGGTGATGTCGAGGTCGAGAGACTCGCCGTCCGGGATGCCGAACGTCGCGGATCGTGCTGACACAGGGATCTCCTCGTCCAGAATCAGTGCCCCGGACCCCGGTGGGAGTCCGTCAGGTTCTGCAGCCGTACCTGGCCTTGTGCGACCAGGCGCTCGTCCTCGTCCGTGATGTCTACCCGCCAAACCTGCTGGCTACGTCCACGGTGAACGGGTGTGGCCACCGCGGTCAACACGCCGGCCGTGACGGCGCGGTAGAAGTCGGTGGTATTGCTGACCCCGACCACCCGTCCGCCCTCGTTCCGCTCGCCGAACCAGATCGCGGCGCCGACGCTCGCCGAGGATTCGACCGCGGTGCAGTAGGTACCACCGTGCACGATCCCGTACGGCTGGGTCAGTTCGGGGCGAACCGTCCAGCTCAGCTCGACCCGGTCCGCGGTCGCGGAGACCAGATCGATGCCCAAGTACGTGTCGAGGCCCGGCATCGACGGCGGCAGGACAGGCTTCTCGACAGCGGGCTCCACCCTTTGAACTTAGGCCAACCAGGCAACGCCCGAACCCGCCGGTAGCAGCGATGTGACCAGGGGAATGCTGGACGCATGCTCGGACTCCCGGATTCGGTGACCGTGTGCCTGTTCGACCTGGACGGCGTCCTGACCGACACTGCTTCTGTGCACCGAAAAGCATGGAAGCAGACGTTCGACCCCATCCTGGCCGGTCGCGGCCTGCCCGAGTTCACCGACGACGACTACGCCGATCAGGTCGACGGGAAGCCGCGGGCCGACGGGGTGCGTGACTTCCTCAGGTCGCGCGGCATCGACCTGCCCGAGGGCAAACCCGACGACGCGCCCGATGCCGAGACCGTCTATGGCGTCGGCAACCGCAAGAACCAGTTGCTGTTGAAGGCGATCAAGGACGACGGTGTCAAGGTGTTCGACGACGCACGGCGATATCTCGAAGCGGCGCGCGACGGCGGTCTACGCCGGTTCGTCGTGTCCTCCAGCGCGAACACCAAGGACGTGCTGCACGTGACTGGGCTCGAGCAGTTCGTCGAGGGCCGCGTCGACGGCAACACGATCAACGAGCACCATCTGAAGGGCAAGCCCGCGCCGGACTCGTTCCTCGCCGGTGCCGAGGCCGCGGGAGTTCCGCCCGACCAGGCCGCCGTGTTCGAGGACGCGCTCGCCGGTGTCCAGGCCGGCCGCGACGGCAAGTTCGGCTACGTCGTCGGCATCAACCGTCTCGACGACGAGCACGGCAGGCAGCTCCGATCACACGGCGCGTCCGTCGTGATCACCTCAATGGACGAGCTCCGTTGACCGCCCGCCGGCACGAGGACCGTTACCCGATCGAGCCGTGGGAACTGCGCGAGGTCGGGCTCGACCTGGACGATCTTGCGAGATCCGAATCGCTGTTCGCACTGTCGAACGGCCACATCGGCGCGCGCGGAACGTTGGACGAGGGCGACCCGCACGGCCTGCCCGGCACGTACCTGAATTCGTTCTACGAGAATCGTCCGTTGCCGTATGCCGAAGCCGGGTTCGGATTCCCCGAGGTCGGACAGACGGTGCTCAACGTCACCGACGGCAAGATCATCCGCTTGCTCGTGGACGACGAGCCGTTCGATCTGCGTTACGGCGAGATCCTGCACCACGACCGGGTGCTCGACCTGCGCACCGGAGTCCTGTCGCGCGTCGTCGAGTGGGCCGCGCCGTCCGGGCAGACCGTGCGGGTGCGCTCGAGACGGCTGGTCTCGCTCACCCAGCGCTCGATCATGGCGATCGACTGGGAGGTCGAGGCGGTGGGCGACCCGGCCCGTGTCGTCGTGCAGTCCGAGCTGTTGGCCAACGAGTTCGTTCCGGTGCAGTCGAAGGATCCGCGGGTCGCAACGCTCTTGGAGGCGCCACTGCACCCGGTCGCGCATGACGGCGAGGACGGCCGCGCCTGGCTGCTGCACCGCACCGAGAAGAGCCGGCTGCGGATGGCGGCCGGCATGGACCACATCGTGCACGCGCCGGACGGCCACAGCGCCTCGATGCGGGTGGCTCCGGACATCGCGCGGTACACCGTCGCCGCCCGACTCGAGCCCGGGCAGAAGCTGGGCCTGACCAAGTTCGTCAGCTACGGCTGGTCGAGCCAGCGCACGCTGCGCGCGCTCAGCGACCAGACCGGTGCCGCGCTGGTGTCGGCACTCCACGCGGGTTGGGACGCCCTCGCCGACGAACAGCGCGCGGCGCTCGACCTGTTCTGGTCGTGCGCCGACGTGCGCATCGACGGGGCTCCGGCGATCCAACAGGCGGTGCGCTTCGCGCTGTTCCACACGCTGCAGTCCGGCTTGCGCGCCGAGCAACGCGCCATCCCGGCCAAGGGCCTGACCGGGCCGGGGTACGACGGGCACGCCTTCTGGGACACCGAGGCGTTCGTGCTGCCGGTGCTCACCGCGACCTCGCCGAACGCGGTGCGCGACGCACTGCGGTGGCGGTGGTCGACACTCGACCTGGCCCGCGACCGGGCCGAGCAGCTGCACATGTCGGGGGCCGCTTTCCCGTGGCGCACCATCCGCGGCCAGGAGTGCTCCGGCTACTGGCCGGCCGGCACCGCGGCCCTGCACATCAACGCCGACGTCGCCCTGGCCGCGCAGCGCTATCTGGACTGGACCAACGACGACATCTTCGCTGAGCGGTACGGGGTCCCACTACTCGTCGAGACGGCCCGGTTGTGGATGTCGCTGGGTTACTACGGTGACGACGACCGGTTCCACATCGACGGAGTCACCGGGCCCGACGAGTACAGCGCGATCGTGCGCGACAACACCTTCACCAACCTCGCCGCGGCGCGGAATCTCGAAGCTGCGGCGGACATCGCCGATCGGTGGAGCGAGTCCGCCGGCGAGCTGGACGTGACCGAAGACGAGGTCGCGCAGTGGCGCGCCGCGGCCGCAGCGGTCGCGATGCCCTTCGACAAGGAACGTCAGGTACACCAGCAGGACCTGGGCAGCACCGACCGTCAGATGTGGGACTTCGAGGACTCCAACACCAACGGCGGCTACCCGTTGCTGCTCAAGTCGCCGTACATGGAGATCTACCGCAAGCAGGTCGTGAAGCAGGCCGACATCGTGCTGGCGCTGCACCTTTTCGGCGATGCGTTCACCTTGGAGGAGAAGGCTCGCGCGTTCGCCTACTACGAGCCGATCACCGTGCGCGACTCGTCCCTGTCGGCCTGCACGCAAGCGGTGGTCGCCGCCGAGGTCGGTCATCTCGATCTGGCCGCCGACTACCTCGCGGAAGCGGCGATGATGGATCTGCGTGATCTTGAGAGCAATACCCGCGACGGGCTGCACATCGCGTCACTCGCCGGCACCTGGATCGCGGTCGTCGCAGGCTTCGGCGGAATGCGCGACCATCGCGGTCGCCTGTCGTTCTGCCCGCAACTCGCCCCGGGCTGGACGTGCTTGCAGTTCCGGCTCGTCTGGCAGGGCGCGCACATCCTCGTCGACATCGGTCCCGAAGAGGTGACCTACACCGCCAGCCAGGTCGACAGCGAGCGGCACGGCAACGGCGTCGAGATCGTCCACGACGGGGAAACCCTGCTGCTCGAAGCGGACGTCCCGGTGCGCCGGCCGACCTGCCGGATACGACCGCTCACCCCGCGTCCCACCCAACCGGCGGGTCGCGCTCCGATCACTTTCGCGGATCTCGACTGAGGCGTTCCGATCCCTATTCGTTCATGCTATGAATGATTCATGACACAAACGAGTGTGGAGCGTCCGTTCCGGTTCGGTGCCGTCACCACCCCGTCCGGCGGCGACTGGTCGGCGACCGCACGTCGGGTGGCCGACCTCGGGTACACCTCGCTGCTGATGCCCGACGGCATGCAGCTGCCGGCGCCGATGCCGGCGCTGGCGATGGCGGCAGCCGTGGCGAATCTCCGCGTCGGCACCTGGGTGCTGGCCGCGCCGCTTCGCCCGCCCCGCCTGGTCGCCTGGGAAGCAAGCTCGATGACCAGGCTGACGGGAGGGCGGTTCGACCTCGGGCTCGGCACCGGCCGTCCGGTCGTGGCGCAGTGGGTCGAGCAGCTGGGCCTGCCGTTCGGTTCCCCGGCGCAGCGGCTGGAGCAGGTGCGCCAGATCATCGAGGCGGTGCGTGCATCGGACGGCGACCAGCAGTACACACCGGTCGTCGTGGCTGCGTCAGGTCCGCGCGCGCTGCGTTTGGCGGCCGAGCACGCCGACGTCGTCACGCTGGCCGTCGGGGCGCTGACCCCGCGCGATACGTTCGCGCAGATGCTCGCGACGGTGCGCGACGAGGCCGGCGCCCGCGCCGACGAGATCGAGTTCGTGACGAGCATCTTCGTGGTCGGCGACCAGCTGCCGCCGCACGCCGAGCGGTACATCGGCGCCGATCTTGTCGGCCTGCGCAGCGCCGAGTCGCTGGTTCTGCTCGAGGGCAGTCCGCAGGGCATGGCCGACGAGCTGCTGCGCCGCCGCGCGCAGCTCGGCACGTCGTACGTCACCGTCAACGCCGAGTACCTCGAGCAGTTCGCACCTGTCATCAAGATCCTCGACGGGCGGTAATCGGGTGCCGCTGCGCCCGCTAGCGTATGAGCAGTGAGCCTGCCCGTACTTGACCCTGCCGTACCGCGCGCGGTCCGCGCCGTGTACGTCGCGTTCATCGGTTCGGGATTCGCCTTTGCCAGCTGGGCGTCCCGGATCCCGCAGGTGCGCGACCGGCTCGGCGTCACCCCTGGGCAACTCGGGCTGATCCTGCTGTGCATCGCGCTGGGTTCGCTGGTCGCGCTGCCGACGTCCGGGGTCGTGGTCGGCCGGTTCGGCGAGGCTCGGACGGTGGCGAGCATGGCGGTGACCCTGGCGGTCGGCCTGGCCATCGCCGCGATCGGCTACAACGTCGGCGCCGTCGCGGTGTGCATCGGGCTGTTCCTCGTCGGGCTCGGCAACGGCGCGTGGGACGTCGCCATGAACGTGCAGGGCGCCGAGGTGGAGCGGCGGTTGCGCCGCTCGATCATGTCCCGGTTCCACGCGGGCTTCAGCGTCGGGACGGTCGCGGGCGCCGGGCTCGGCGCGTTGATGGTCCTGCTGCGCGTTCCGGTCACCGCACACCTGCTCGGCGTCGCCGTGGTGGTCGCGGCGGTCGTGCCGATATCGACGATGCGCGGCTTCCTGCCGCATGCGGTCGTGCACGAGACACACGAGTCGCGGCGGGCGGTGCTGGCGGCCTGGCGTGAACCGCGCACCGTCCTGATCGGGTTGTTCGTGCTGTGCATGGCCTTCAGCGAAGGCACCGGGAACGACTGGCTCGGCATCGCCGTGATCGACGGCTACCACAGCTCCGCGACGCTGGGCACGATCGCGCTTGCGATCTTCCTCGCTGCGATGACGGCGGGACGCTGGTTCGGCCCGTCGCTGCTCGACCGGTTCGGCCGGGTGCCGGTGCTGCGCGCGGGATGCGTGCTGGCGCTGGCCGGCCTGCTACTGGTGGTGTTCGGGCACGTGGTCGCGCTGGCCTGGCTCGGCGCCGCCGCGTGGGGTCTGGGCACCGCCCTCGGTTTCCCGACCGGCATAAGCGCAGCAGCCGACGACCCGCACCGGGCGGCGGCGCGGGTGAGTGTCGCGGCCTCGATCGCCTACGTCGCGTTCCTGGCCGGTCCGCCGTTCGTCGGGCTCATCGGCAACCACGTCGGCGTGCTCCATGCACTGATCATCGCGACCGCACTCATCGGCATCGCCGCCCTGATCTGCAGCGCCTGCGCGCCGATCAAGTCAGCGGACGACGTTCCGGCCGCTGAGAGTGCCGTCCCCTGACTTGCGGCGCCGCGACGCACCGAGCACGGCGATCTGGGTGCGGCGTTCGTAGCCGAGCTTGGCGAGCAGCGCCGATACGTAGTTCTTCACCGTCTTCTCGGCGAGGAACATCCGGGTCGCAATCTGCCGGTTCGTCAGCCCTTCTGCGATGAGATCGAGCAGTTGCAACTCGCGCCCGTTGAGCGAATCGACGGGGTCCGCGGGCGGCTCGCCGTTGCGAAGTCGGTCGAACACCCGGCTCGTGACCGTCGGATCGAGCAACGACCGACCGGCACCGACCTGGCGGACGGCGTCGAGCAGCGTCTTCGCGGCGACGTCCTTGAGCAGGTAACCCGACGCGCCCGACATCACCGCGGCGAAGATGGCGTCGTCGTCATCGTGCGAAGTCAGCATGAGGCACCGCGCCGGCGTGGTGGACGTGATCTCGCGGCACGCGTCGATACCACTCGCGTCCGGCAGCCGGACGTCGAGCAGCACGACCTCGGGTCTCAGCCTGCGCACCGTCTCGAGCGCGGTTGCGACGCTGTCGGCCTCACCGACGACGGCAATGTCGTCGGCCGCATGGAACACGGTCGCCAGGCCACGGCGCACGACTTCATGGTCGTCGACGAGCACGACCCGGATCACCCTGGTCATGTCCCGACGATCCGTCCGGTCCACACCGCGCGGGTGCCGGGACGCTCGGTGCCGGGACGCGCCGTGTCGACGATGAACGTGCCGCCGTTCCGGTCGGCGCGCCGGGTCAGACTGTCGAGACCGCTGCGCCGCTCAGGACTACCGACGCCGACGCCGTCGTCGACAACCACGACGGTGATCGTCTCGTCGCCGGCGACTACGGCGAGATCCACCTGGGAGGCAAAGGCATGCCGACCCGCGTTGCTCAGCATTTCCCGCACGACTGCGACGACGTCGTCGGCGAGCATGCGGTCGGTGACCCGCTCGAGCGGTCCGTCAATGCGCAGTCTGGCGTGATGGGGGAGCAGCACCGCGAACTCGTCGGTGACGCGCTCCACGCGGCGGCGCAAGGTGGTCGTGTTGGTTGCGACTGTCTGGCTGCGTAGCCCCGTGATCGTGTTGCGCAGTTGCCCGATCGTGTCACGGATGCTCGTGACGACGCTGCTGACCTCGTCGCTGGCGTCGTCGTCGGCAATGTCGTCGCCAGCCATCTCGAGACGCAGCGCAGCCGCGAACAGCCGCTGGATGACATGGTCGTGCAGATCGCCGGCCAGACGGGCGCGGTCCTCGAGGATCTCGACGCGGTAGCGCTGCTCACGGCCGTCGGCCAGCTCGAGCGCCACGGACGCGTGATTGGCGAACATCATCGCCATCTCGATGTCGACCGCGACGAAGTCGTCGCCCTCGGCGGGCCGCGCGATGCCCAGGGCCCCGCGCACGCCGTCCGGACCGAGCAGAGGCACCGCGATGACCGCGCCGACCCGTTGCGTGATCGGCAGCTGGTCCCATTCGGGCGGTGCCTCGGTGTCGGCGGCGCGGTGCACCACTGCCTGCCCGGTGCGGATCGCGCACCCGGCCAGGCTGTCGTCGACGCTGTACGTGGTGCCGAGAAGCTCCTCGGCACCGACCGCGACCTCGATCATCACGTGGCGGCCGTCGTGGGTCGGCAGGGCAACGGTCACGAACCTGGCGCCGGCGACATCGCGCACGGTACGGGCGATCACTTGCAGCGAATCGGCACCCGCGTCGACGAGCAGATCACGGGTGATCGTGGTGGCGGCGCTCAGCCACTGCTCGCGCCGCAGCGAGAGCTTCTGGTCCGGCGATCGGAGAGCGGGCGCTTCCCTCGCCTCAATGGCGTGCGTCGCCGACTCCGCGGGGGGTGTGTGGTAGTTCCACGCGGAGGACTCTCCCGGGAAAACCTCAGCCATAGGTTTAGAAATACACAAGAACACCGAGTTTTCAACTCGGAAGTTGTTGTGATCAAAAATAGCTTCGGAGCTAAGCACCCTCGACGAGAGTGTCCACGAGCCGTCGCCGCCTACGCGGCGGCCCGGGCAGCGCGGCCACCGCGCGGAAAACCAGCTGAGGCGTTTCCGTCGTGCCGAGGACGTTGCGCAGCGCTGTGCGCAGATCCGGAAACGCCGTCGCGGGTAGCACCGGGATCGTCGAGACGCCCCGCAGCGCGCAGTCGAGGGCCATCAGCTGATAGCGCTCGCCGGCGCGCAGCCAGCCCTCCCGCGCATCGCGGTCGTCGACGACAACACCGAGACTCGGGATAGCGGCGGCTTGTTGGGTGGGCATCGCCGCCGACAGCCACGCCGGTCGGATCTCGGCATGTGCGGACGGGTCGGCGCGCACCCGATCGATCGATTCGCGGACGATGCATTCGACGATCTCGCGCAGGCGCGGCGGCACCGCGAGAACGGCTCCTCCCTCGACGACGGCCATCGGCGCCCCGATCGACCTCGCCGGGGTGGTGCACACGCCGTCGACCGCGGCGACGCGAAGCGCAGCGCTGAGTGGATCCAGGACCGGCTGATCGTCCGGAACGATGTGCACGGCTGCGATCAGGTCGGGACGGTTGAACTCGGGGAACCGCGTGATGTGGGTGCCGAGACCGTCCGCGCTGAGCGACAACAAGACGTTGGTCAACGCACTACCGCACGAGAAGATCAGGCTGCGCCCGTCGGGGTCGAGATGACGGAGTTGGTGGCTGCGATCGGCATGGATCTCGACCGACTCGCGCCGCACGACCATCCGCCATGGCTGGGTGTCGAGCACCGACGGCGCACGTGTGGCCGCGACTGCCGCGCGTCGTAGGGCACGCTGCAGCCCAGGGTCCACAGCCGTCGTCATCGTTGGTCGTCCCCGCCCGGTTACGGATCCGCCTCTCAACCGAGGCGCGTTGGTAGCACAGCGTCGGATGTCATCTACGGAAAGCGAAAGAGCCGAAAGACCCCACTTGATCGCTCGGCGGGTTCGTCCGAATTGAGGTTGAGATGTACCAGCTAGGGACCTCTGGCCCTTAGCAAAACGAGCCGATTTCCCTCTAGGCACAGGCAGATGGTTTCCGCGTAAATTATCGACGCTAAGAACCATCGGGCGTGCAAAAAGGGCCCGATCCGGGAGGGACACCACTTGTCTCCGCGAGTGGTACCAGTGCCGACTGCCCCCTGCGATCAACCCGACGCGCACAGTGCTGACCGGGCCGGCACCGGGCAGACGACGGACGGCCGCGGGGTCGTCTGGAAATCCGGTCAGCAGACCGAACAACTCACTGTGGGGGGACCACATGTTCAAGGCAATGCAGCAGCGCATCCGCGCGGCGCGTCAAGAGGAGTCGGGTTTCACGCTCATCGAGCTCCTGATCGTCATCGTCATCCTCGGTGTCCTCGCCGGCATCGTGGTCTTCGCCGTCGGTGCGTTCAACGACGACGGCAAGGTCGCCGCCTGCAAGTCGGATGTCAAGAACGTCGAGATCGCGCAGGAGGCCTACTACGCCAAGCAATCACCGCACGCGTACGCGGCCAGCGTGGATGCGTTAGTGACCGCCAACTACCTGAAGGAAGCCCCCGCCACCGGCGAGGGAATCACCACAGGCACCACGGGCGTGGTCGCGCACACCTGCTCGACGACCTGATCCAACGGTGGGGCAGGGCCTTCTCGGCCCTGCCCCGCTATGCGCAACAAACCGTCTTCATGTGGAGGGACCATGTCACGGCACGGAATCGGTGATCACATCGATGCACTTCTCGGGCAGCTGTGGGATGCCTCCGGCACCGATCTGTTGCTGACCGCCGGCATGCCGCCGCAGATCCGGGTGCACGGCAGCCTCGTCCCGCTGGACCACAAACCCTTGACTTCGGCGGACACCGACGAGTTGCTCGGCGAACTGCTCAACGACGATCAGCACGAAGCGTGGCGTCAGTCGCACGAGTACGACTTCTCGTTCTCCTGGCGCGACGACGCCCGCATCCGTGGCAACGCGTTCACCCAACGCGGCAACACCGCGATCGCGCTGCGCATGATCCCGCGCGAGATTCCCCGGCCTGAGCAGATCGGCCTGCCGCCCGTCGTGAGCCACCTGGCTCGCCAGCACCAGGGCTTGATTCTCATGACCGGCCCGACCGGCTCGGGCAAGTCGACGACGCTTGCGTCGATCATCGACCAGATCAACACCGAGCGCGCCTGCCACATCATCACCGTCGAGGATCCGATCGAATACGTCCACGAACACAAGCGCTCCGCGGTCAATCAACGCGAGGTCGGCACCGACACCGCGTCGTTCCCCGATGCACTTCGATCGGTACTGCGCGAGGACCCCGACGTACTGCTCGTCGGTGAGATGCGCGATCTCGACTCCATTCGGTTCGCCCTCACGGTCGCCGAGACCGGGCACCTCGTCTTCGCCACGCTGCACACCAACGACACCGCGCAGTCGCTGTCCCGCATGATCGACGTCTTCCCGGCCGACCAGCAGGCCCAGATCCGCGTGCAGCTCGCCGCGGCGCTGAGCTGCGTGCTCTATCAGCGGCTGGTCCCGCGCATCGGCTCCGGCCTGGTCGCCGCCTACGAGGTTCTCGTCGCGACGTCGGCTGTACGCAACCTGATCAAGGAAGGCAAGACGCATCAGCTACGGAACTCGCTCGTGACCGGCGCCCAGGACGGCATGATCACGCTCGAGCAGTCGCTGTCCTTCCTCATCCAGAAGGGCACGATCAGCTACGAAGACGCCGTCGCCCGCAGCCTGTACCCCCGCGCGATCGAGACCCGTCCGCGCCTGCATGCAAGCGCCGGATCATGAAGGGACGCCGGGGCAAACACGCCATCGAGCCGGAGGTCGAGGCGGACGTATCGCCGACCGAAACACCCGCCGATGCGGAGGTCGAGCCCGGCGGTCACCGACTCGGCGAAATGGCCGTCGCGCGCGGTCTGGTGACCGCCGGCGCGGTTCGTGCCGCGCTCCAGGCCAAACAGGCCGGCACCTTGGACATGATCGGTGACCTGCTCGTCCGGCAGGGACACCTTGCCGAATGGGACCTCACGGCGCTGCTGGCCGAGCAGTACGGCGTGCCTCTCGGCGACCTGCGGGAGAGCGTTCCTGAGCCGGCGGCTCTCGACCTGCTCAACAGCGAGCGCGCGCGGCACCTGTCGGTGCTGCCGCTGATTGTTGCTGATGAAGCCGTCCGCGTAGCGGTCTCCGATCCGCGGCCTGCCCACCTCGCGCAGGTCGAGCAGGCGATGGGGCGCAAAGTTCTGCCGGTCGTCGTCTCGCTTCCGTCGCTGCGTCGAGCCCTCGACTCGGCATACAGCGCGATTTCGGCTGTCGATCAGCGGGTGAAGGAGTTCGAGCAGCGCGACTCGCTGCGTCGCGAAGCGGCCCGCCTCGAGGCCGCAACCGCGAACGACGAGGCGCCCGTCGTGCAGGTCGTGCAGATGATCATCACGCAGGCGCTGCGGGATCGCTCGTCGGACATCCACATCGAGCCCACCGGAGACCGGGTGCGGGTGCGGTACCGCATCGACGGTGCCCTGCACGAGGTCCTGTCACTGCCCGGATCGATCGGCCCGGCGCTGGTGAGCCGCATAAAGATCCTCGCCGGCATGAACATCGTCGAGCGGCGCCGTGCACAGGACGGCCAGACTGCTGTCACGGTCGACGATCGCGCAGTCGACATTCGCGTGGCGACCACCGCGGTGGTAGGCGGCGAGAAGGTCGTCATGCGGCTGCTCGACAAGAGCCGGCCGATCTACGAGTTGGAGAAGCTCGGTATGTCCCACGACGTCACCGAGCGTTACCACGACCTGCTGAAATCCCCGTACGGCATGGTGATCTGTGCGGGCCCGACCGGCAGCGGCAAGACGACGACGCTGTACGCCTCCTTGGGCGAACTCAACAGCCCCGACCGCAACATCATGACGATCGAGGATCCAGTCGAGTACACGATCTCGACGATCAACCAGATCTCGATAAACGAGCAGGCCGGGATCAACTTCGCCAACGGCCTGCGCTCCATCCTGCGGCAAGACCCGGACGTGATCCTGGTCGGCGAGGTCCGCGACGTCGAGACCGCCCGCATCGCCGTGCAGTCGGCCCTCACCGGCCACTTCGTGCTCTCCTCGTTGCACGCCACCGACACGGTTGCGGCGCTGCACCGCCTGCTCGACATGGGCATCGAGAACTTTCTCGTTGCCTCGGCGGTGACCGCGGTCGTCGCGCAGCGGCTGATGCGCCGCAACTGCCCCTACTGCATAGAAACGTACGAGCTTGGAGCGGAGGAACGCACCTTCTTCATGGGCGGGGGCGGCGTCGCTCCGGAGGCCGGATTCAAGCACGGGGCGGGCTGCAACTTCTGCGCCCACACCGGATACTTCGACCGGATCGGCGTGTACGAACTGCTCACGATCAGCGATGGGATCCGCGAACTGATCCTCGATCGCGGTTCGCACCACGACCTGCGCAAACTCGCCGTCGCCGAAGGCATGCAAACGCTGCAGCAGCAGGCCATGAAATTGGTGGAGGCCGGCATCACCACACCGGCCGAGGCCATGCGGACCGTCTACGTCGCGGGAGGCTGACCATGCCCAGATTCGCTTACACCGCTGTAATGCCGGACGGTAGGACCTCGGCAGGGACCGAGAAATTCGACAACCGCGCCGCCGCCGAGCTCGCCCTTTACGACCGGGAACTGCGCGATATCCGGGTAATAGAAAAGCGCAGCGTGCTGCAGATGGACATCGCCGGGTCGAGCGTCAAACGGGCCGACCTCATGCATCTGTCCCGCCAGCTCGCGGCTTTCGTGCGTGCCGGGTTGCCGATCCTCGATGCCGTGCACACGATCGCGACCGAGTCGGAAAACGCCTCCACCCGACGCGTCATGCATGACATCGAAGACAGCCTTCGTGCCGGCGAGCGGTTCTCCGACTGCCTCGACCGGCACCCCAAGGTGTTCCCCGAGTTCTATCGGGGCATTGTCCGCTCCGCGGAACTGACCGGCGAGCTCGACACCGTCCTCATTCGACTCGCCGGCTACATCGAGCGTGACCTGGAAGCGCGCCGCAAGATCAAGTCGGCGACGATGTACCCGGCCGTCATCATCGTGATGTCGATCATCACCGTGACTGTGCTCGCCTCGTTCGTGCTTCCCAAGTTCAAGGTGTTTTTCGCAAGCCTCGACGCGAAGCTCCCGCTCCCGACCCGGATGCTGCTCGCGGTGACGGACTTCCTCACCTCGTGGTGGTGGGCGCTGCTCGGGGGATTCGTCACGATCGTGGTCGTCGTCTTCGCCGTACTGCAGACCGAGCGCGGTAAATACGGGCGCGATCGGTTTGTGCTCGGCATTCCCGTCGTCGGTGAGACGATCAAGTACGCGCTCTGCGAGCGGTTCTGTCGCATCCTCGCGTCCATGGTGGGCGCCGGCGTGCCGCTACCGGAATCGCTGCGCGTCGCAACCGAGTCGTTGAAGAACCGGGTCTACATCCGGGCGTTGTCGACCGTCAGCGAGGCGATGCTCGAGGGCGAGGGTCTGACCAACCCGCTCGCGAAGGTCGAGATGTTCCCGAACACCGCGGTACAGATGCTCCGCGTCGGCGAGGAGACCGGAACGCTCGACAATCAGCTCGAGGTCACCGCGCAGTACTACGAGACCGAACTCGACTACAAGATCAAGAAGCTCACGGCTCTGTTCGAGCCGGCGGTCATCGTCGTGATGGGCTTGCTCGTCGGCTTCGTCGCCGTTGCCCTCGTTTCGGCGATGTACGGCGTGTTCCATCAGGTGAAGATCTGACATGTTCCGACACCGACACGACGATCGAGGCGAGACGCTGCTCGAACTTGTCGTCACGATCGCGATTCTCGGCGTCTGCGTCGTCGGTATCGGCGCCGGTATCGCGCTGAGCGTCAAGATTTCGTCCATCCATCGTGATCAGGCGACTGCGGACGCGTTCCTGCACAACTACGCGGAATCCATCCAGACGAGCTATACGACCTGTGCGTCGTCGACGACGTATTCGAGCGGCCTACCGACTCCTAACGGGTTCGCCAGCCCGACCTCGTCGGTCAAGTTCTGGAACGGCGCCGCGTTCACCAACCTGTCCCCGTGCACGTCGGCCTCCGATCCGGGCCTCCAGCAGGTGACGCTCAATCTCAACAGCACGGACGGCTTCACCAGCGAATCGCTCGTCGTGGTCCTGCGGAAGTCGACATGAAGCGCCTGCGCCGCAACGACGGCGGCTTCACGCTGGTGGAACTCGTCATGACCGTCACCATCCTCGGCATCATCATGATCCCTCTAGGCAACTTCGTGCTCGAGTACTTCCAGAACTATCCGCAGACCGAGAACCGCATCGCCGACTCGCACGACATGCAGATCGCGGCGGCATACCTCAGCAACGACGTCGCAAGTGCGGGACTGCACTCGTCGTACACGTCGGCGGCAACGTCACAATCGGTCTGGGCGACAGGGTTTCCAGCGTCGTACTGCGGTAGCGGTGCCGGCACTACTGTGCTTCTGCTCAGCTGGAATACCTGGACGATCGCACAGTCCGGTGGCGGATCGTTCGGCCCCACAAGCAGCGTCGCCTATGTGAACGAGTCGGGTGCGCTGCACCGGATCTACTGCGCGAGCGGCACGACGACATCATCAGACGCGACTCTCGTGGACGGCCTTCAGTCGGCAAGTGTCGCGTGCTCGGTCGCGTGCAGTGCCAGCCCGCCGCCCGCGACCGTCAGCCTCACGCTCAACATCTCGACAGGGTCGGACGATACCGCCGCGACGTCGGTGGTCCTGACCGGGCAGCGGAGGCAGTCGTGAGCAGACGCCACCGGCCGCGGCACGCCGACGACGGCGCGACACTGATCCTCGTTTTGATCATCATCACGGTGCTGGCCACGGTGATGGGCGTGATCCTCTCACAGGAGGACACCGCAATTCGCAGCACTGTGGCGCTACGTGATCAGGCAGCCGACGTGTACAGCGCCGACGGAGCGACGCAAGCGGTGCTCAACGGTCTGAAGACGTCTGGCATCAACTGCGGCGACCCGACCAACCCCACCGGTGTCACGCTCGGCAGCACCTCGGTGCCGTTCTACAACCCCGTGTCCAGCGAGCAGGGCGCGATCAACGGCTACGCCCAGTGCACGCCGGACCCGGTTCAGGGCGCCACTACGTCGACCAGCACACCACCACCGGTGACCAGCGTCAGCACGGTGACGCCGGCACCCGTCACCTCGACCGCGGTGGGCCTTGGCGCCGGCGACTCAACCCTGCCGTCGTACGGCGTGCTGACTACGGGTAGCAGCAGCGGGGACTTCGGCTTCGACATCTCGACGAGCGCGAACAACAAGACGGTCTGCATCGAGAACGGAAGCGTTGGTTCGAACTCGAAGATCAACGCGTCCGGCGAGACCTTGGCGGTACGGCTGACCGGCACCGGCTCGCCGTCGGACTGCACGACCGGGACTGGTGTCAGTACCGACGGCAAAAGCAAGCTCCTAGTCACGTCTGCCCTCGCGACCGGCTGCACCGGAACCTTCACACCGACCCCGTGCACGTCAGGTGCCTCGACGATTGCCACACCGACTGCTCCCGCGCTTCCGGCGAGCGTCGGCACGACGAACCCGTCGCCGACCTGCAGCACTCAGGGCGGCAAGACGTATGCCGCATTCGTTCCGGGTTACTACACGACGGCCGCGAACCTGAACGATCCGTGCGGTGTCGGCAGCGGAGTATTCGAGTGGCTTTCGCCCGGCACGTACATTTTCAACTTCAGTGGGACGACCACGTGGAGCTGGCCGACGACGATGGTGGCCGGCACGCCGATCAAGAACAACGGTGCTGCCGTCAACGGCCTTGACCCGACGAAGCCGAACACCCTCAGTGGACTCAACCAAACTGCGAACGCGCCGAGCGCTTGCGCCGATCCGGCAACGACCACCGGAGTAAGTGGCGTTTCGCTGATCTTCGCCGGCAGCAGCCTCGCAGCGGCGCCGTCCTCGTCGACCTCGGAGATCTGCGCCAGCTCGCCGACATCGTCGCCACCGGTCGCCATCTACGGGCTCGCGTCCGCGGTGACGCTGGGCGCAGTGACCCTTCCGGCGGAGACGATGTGCGGTGCGGGTGGGTGCGGATCGAGCACGTTGATCACGACCGATCCGAGCGGTCAGGCTCAGCTCTACGTGCGCGGTTACGTCTATGCCCCGAATGCGCAGCTGATGATGACGCTGAAGAACTCAATCGGACAGCTGTTCAACTGGGGCATTGTGATCCGCAATTTCCAGCTGACGATCAACGGCTCATCGCCGACCGAGCCGTTCGTGCAGTTGCCGAAGCCGAACACCGGAGTCGGTGTCACGGTCACGACCAGCACGCCGCCGCCCTCCCCGACTACCAGCATCAGCCAGCCGGCACCGGTGGTCAGCACGACGTACTCGATCCGCTACATCAACGTGTGGACGTGCACGGTGAGCTCGCTCCAGGCGTCCGGCCAACAGACGTGCCCGAACACCGGCACGCCGAACGTTCAGGTCCGAGTCCTGACCGACGGCTCGTCGATGCAGGTCCTGAGCTGGAACACGCTGCACTGACGGCACAATGGCGGCGTGATCCCCGTCTGGTTCTGGGCCCTCCTCGCCGCGCTGCTCGGCCTCGCGATCGGCTCGTTCCTCAACGTCGTGATCTACCGGGTGCCGGCGGGGGAGTCGATCGTCTCGCCGCCGTCCAAGTGCCCGCGCTGCGGCAGCGAGATCCGCAACCGGCACAACGTCCCGGTGCTCGGGTGGCTGGTGCTGCACGGCAAGTGCTTCGACTGCGGGTTGCCGATCAGCCCGCGCTACCCGCTGGTGGAAGCCGCCACGGGCATCGTGTTCGCCGCCGTCACCGCCGTGCTGCTCGTTGCCGGACTGGGCGCGGCGGTCATCCCCGCGCTCGTCCTGTGCGCAGCGCTGATCACCGCCACGATGATCGCCGTCGACCGGCACCCGATCCCTCGGTCAGTCACAGCGGTCGGCGCGGCCGCGCTCGTCGTTGCGGTCGCAGTAGGAGTAGTCGCCTACGCCTGAACGGCTTCGGCCTCGTCGGGCACAACAGCTGACACGCGCGAGAACTCCAAAGCGTCGTCGGCGATCTTGCTGCGCCGCATCATCGGCGCATCGCGCAGGTAGTTGTTGAGCACCTGCCACGGCGCCTCGAGGCCCTGCCTCGGCAGGTGCGCGTTGCCGCGCTGCACATACCCCGAGTTCAGACTGCCCAGCACCGAGTCGGTGCCCCGCACCTCGTCGGACCCGCGCGGTACGACCCGGGTGTACCCGCGTTCGTCCATGTACTTGAGCAGCCGGGTGATGTACTCGCAGGCGATGTCCGCCTTCAATGTCCACGACGCGTTCGTGTAGCCGTAGATGAACGCGAAGTTCGGCACATCCTCGACCAGCACGCTCTTGTAGCTCATCACGTGGTTCAGCGCCACGGGCTCGCCATCTACAGAGATCGAAGCACCGCCCATGAGCTGAACCTGCAGCCCGGTCGCGGCGATGATGATGTCGGCCTGAAGCTCGCGCCCGGACGCGAGCCGGATCCCGTTCGGCGTGAACGTCTCGATCGTGTCGGTGATCACGTCGGCGCGGCCCTGCCGGATCGAGGCGAACAGATCGCCGTCGGGGACGATGCACAACCGCTGGTCCCACGGGTTGTACTTCGGCTGGAACGCACTGAGGTCGGCACCAGGCCCGAGTTGCCGACGCGCACCGGCGAGCACCACCTTGCGCACGAAGTCGGGACGCCGCCTGGCGACCGCGTACATCGCGCGCTGCAGCAGGATGTTCCGCCCCCGGGCCATCCGGTACACGGTGGTGTCGGGCAGCACCTTCTTCAGCAGGTAGCTGATCTTGTCGAACGCGGGCAGGGCGAGGATGTAGGAGGGCGAGCGCTGCAACATCGTCACGTGCGCGGCAGTCTCGGCCATCGCCGGCACCAGGGTGACCGCGGTCGCGCCGCTGCCGATCACGACGACCCGTTTACCGGCGTAGTCGAGGTCGGCCGGCCAGTGCTGAGGATGGATCAGCTCGCCGGAGAAATTCTCTTCGCCCGGGAAGTCCGGTCGGTACCCCGAGTCGTAGTTGTAGTACCCGGTGCCTGCGATGAGGAAGTCGCAGGTCCACGTCTCGGTCGTGCCCGTTGACTCGTCCACAGCCTCGACGCTCCACCGGCCGGCCGCACCCGACCAGTCGGCCCGTACCACTTTGCGACCGAACGTGATGTGTTCGGGCACGCCGTACTCGTCCGCGGTGGCGTTGACGTACTCACGGATCGACGTGCCGTCGGCGAGCACGTGATTGCCCTTCCAGGGACGGAAGTTGAAACCGAACGTGTACATGTCCGAGTCGGATCTGATCCCCGGATAGCGGAACAGGTCCCAAGTGCCGCCGATCGCCTGCCGACGCTCGAGGATATGGTACGAGCGCCGCGGGAAGTCCCGCGTCAGATGGCACGCCGCACCGATGCCGGAGATTCCGGCACCGATGATCAGCACGTCGACGTGGTTCTCGCTCACGGCACCTCCGCGCAGTCGCTCAGGGAACGCACCGACCGTAACGTAGGAATGCGTCCTAGGCTTGGTGACGCACGCCCACTCTGCCCGGAGGAGCATCGTGAGCGAAACGATCCATGTCGTGTTCATCCACGGGCTGTGGATGCACGCCAGCAGCTGGACGCCGTGGCAGGAGCTGTTCGAGAAGAACGGCTACGTGACCAGCGCGCCACGCTGGCCCGGGGAGGCCGAGACGGTGGCGGCGACCCGCGCCGACCCGTCCGCGATGAACGGCATCGGCATCGCCGACGTCACCGCGCACTTCGCCGGGGTGATCGACAGCCTTCCTGCCCGACCGGTCGTGATCGGCCACTCGTTCGGCGGCCTTGTCGCGGAGCAGTTGCATGCCAACGGCAAAGCCCGCGCCTGCGTCGCGCTCGCGCCCACACAGTTCAAGGGCATCCTGGGTCTTCCGCTCGCGCAGCTGGAATCGGCGTTGCCGGTGCTCTCACGGCCGTGGCTGCGCAACAAGACCTGGTCACACACGCATGACTCGAACGCCAAGAACTTCGCCAACGGCGTCTCCCGTGAGGAATCCGACCAGCTCTACGACCGGTTCGCGATTCCGGCGCCGTGCCGTCCCCTGTTCCAAGCCGGCCTCGCCAACGTCACCCCGCGCAGTCCGGCGAGCGTCGCCACCGGGTCCGAACGTGGCCCGTTGTTGTTCATCGCCGGCAGCGTCGATCGCACTGTGCCGGCGTCGACCGTCCAAGCCGCGTACGGAATCCAGCGCGGCCACAACTCGGGGGTGACCGAAATCATGGTTCTCGACAAGCGCGGGCATTCTTTCCCCGCGGACAGCACCTGGCGGCCCGCTGCCGACGCAGCGCTCGAATTCCTCAGCCGGAACGGTGTCTGATGGCCACCCGGGGTTTCACCGGACGCCTGCACCGCGAGCGCGACACCCGACTGCCGCCGGGACAGTACGACGTCGGGTCGGATTGGCCGGTCCTCACCGCCGAAGTCACCCCTCGCCTCGATCCCGACCGATGGACGATGACCGTCGACGGCCTCGTGGAGAACGAACACACGTGGACGTGGGAGGACCTGCACCTGCTGCCGGCCTCGGAGTACGCGGGCGACATCCACTGCGTCACCACCTGGTCGAAGTTGGGGACGAGC
This sequence comes from Jatrophihabitans sp., assembly GCA_036497285.1. Taxonomy (GTDB): domain Bacteria; phylum Actinomycetota; class Actinomycetes; order Mycobacteriales; family Jatrophihabitantaceae; genus RYN-133. The sequence goes on along the minus strand of DASXJR010000001.1, from coordinate 103,029 downwards.
TTCAACGGCGTGTCGGTCGACGTGCTGCTCGACGCCGTCCGTCCGATGTCGAACGCCGCGTACGTGTTGGCCACCAGCACGACCGGCTACACCACCAACCTGCCGCTCGAGCACGTCACGGACGGCAAGGCGTGGATCGTCTGGACGCACGAGGGACGCCCGCTGCCACGCGAACACGGCGGGCCGGTACGCCTGCTCGTGCCACACCTGTACTTCTGGAAGAGCGCCAAGTGGGTCACCCGGCTGACCCTGCTCGAACACGACAAGCAGGGTTTCTGGGAACGCAACGGTTACCACGACCTGGGCGACCCGTGGCTCGAGCAGCGCTACCAAGGTGACTAAGGCCCCGACCGGCGGGTGGCGTACGGGCACCGTCACGTCGGTCGTGCACCCGACCCCGCGCGCCGTCGTGCTGCGGCTGCGGATCCCCGAGCGCATCGACCACATGCCTGGGCAGCACTACGTCATTCGGCTGACCGCCGACGACGGGTACGTCGCACAACGCTCGTACTCGGTGGCCTCGCCGCCGTCCGACCCTGAGGTCGAGTTCTATATCGAGCGCCTCCTCGGGGGCGAGGTCTCCTCCTTCCTTGCCGAAGTGGTCGAGGTCGGCGACGAGCTCGCAGTGCGCGGCCCGATCGGCGGCTGGTTCGTGTGGGACGCGACCGGGCCGGCGTTCGGGCTGGCCGGCGGCTCCGGCGCGGTGCCGCTGGTGGCGATGTTGCGGCACGCACGGCATGTCGGCCGGACAGATTTGCTGCACCTGGCGGTCTCCGCCCGCACCCGTCAGGACGTCCCGTATGTCGACGAGCTCGAAGCCGCCGGAGCGCTCGTGGCACTGACCCGGGCTGACCTGCCGCAGCGTGCAGCCGGCCGGCTGACTGCGGCCGAGGTGGCCGGGGTCGTTGGCACTGACGGCTTTGACAGCGACGACCCGTGTTACGTGTGCGGATCGGAAAGCTTCGCCGAAGGCGCCTCGGACCTGCTGATGGGCGCCGGGGTGAGCGACGGACGGATTCGCGTGGAGCGGTTCGGTCCGAGCGGCTGATTACGGCCTGCCTCCCACGCCCGGGCGCCGCGCGATGATGCAATTGCGCCACGCGCTCAGGTGGCCGGGGGACGATGACGCACGCCTACGACGAGAGCCCTGCCGGCGCACCTATGCGCCCGCTCGCCGTCGCTGCGCCGACCCGCGGCTGGGAACCGGTCGTCATCACCGGCCCCCGATCGGCACCGGAACCCCACCGCCGTCGCCTCGGGGGCCTGGACGGGCTTCGTGCGATCGCGGTGCTCGCGGTCGTCGCCTTCCATCTGGACTATGCCGTCGCGCCGGGTGGTTTCCTCGGTGTCGACGTCTTCTTCGTCATCAGCGGCTTGCTGATCACGAACATGATCGCGACGGAGATCCTCGAGACGGGCCGGCTGCGTCTCGGCCGGTTCTACATCCGTCGTGCCCGCCGCCTGCTTCCGACCGTCATGGCGATGCTCGCAGTGGTGACGATCGCGGGCAGCACTGTCTGGCGCGACCAGATGGCGACGTTGAAGAGCGGTGTGGTCGCCAGCCTGACCTATGTCACGAACTGGTGGCTGGCCGCCGATGACCAGCCCTACTTCGCGTTCACCGGACGTCCGCCGATGGTGCAGCACCTGTGGTCGTTGGCGATCGAGGAGCAGTTCTACCTCGTCTGGTCGGTGGTCGTTGTCGTGGTCGTCGGCGTCGCTGCCCGCCGCGCGGATCCGGCCGCGCGGGTGCGGCTGGTCGCCGTCGTCGCCCTCGTGCTCGCCGCGGCGTCGACGGTGACGATGGCCGTCATCGCCGTCCGCTCGGGACTGCCGTTCTTCGGCGACACGTCACGCGTCTACTACGGCTCGGATACCCACGCGATGGGCTTGTTCCTCGGTTCGGCGTGCGGCGCCTGGCTGGCGGTGCGGCACCGCGACGCGCCGATACCGTCCGGTCGGCTGCCCGCGAAGTTCGTCTGGCTCACTGACGTGGCCGGTGCGGTGCTGCTGGTCGTTTTGATAGTCGAACTGCTGACCATCACCGAATTCAGCCCGGTGCTCTACCGCGGCGGCTTCCTGGCGTTCGGTGTGCTGGTGCTCGCGGTGGCGCTGTGTGCACTGCGGCGACGCAGTCTGCTCGGCCGCATCCTCGACATGCGTCCGATCAGGTGGGTGGGCCAGCGCTCGTACTCGATCTACATCTGGCACTGGCCCGTCGTCGTGGTCACCCGTCCCGACCTCGACGTGCGCGGGCCGGCGTTGGTGATCAACCTGTGCCGCCTGGTGCTGATCCTCGGCCTGGCCGCGCTGTCGCACCACTTCATCGAAGTTCCGTTGCGCAGCGACCAGTTCGCCCGGTGGCGATCCGCACGGGCGAACGGCGCGCGCAAGCGCTGGGACACCGTCGCCGCAGCTGCCACGCTGATCGCTGCGTTGTCGCTCGGCGTGGCTGCCAGCGCGGTCGGCTCGCCGCAGGCGCCGCCCGTCCACGTCCGGCCCCGCCCCGTCCCGTCCACGCACGCCGCCGCTCCGGCGCCGCGGCCGTCGAGCCCGGTTGCCCCGCAACCCCGTCGGCCCACGCACAAGCGCCCGGCGCCGCCGGCACACCGGCGCGTTGACGTCAGCGCCTTCGGCGACTCGGTACTGCTCGGGGGGCGCACGGCGCTGGGGTCGGTCACGTCGCGGTTGGACATGGACGCCGTCGTGGGGCGCCAACCGTACGAGGTGCTCGACGACGTCGTGGCCCGCGCGGCGCACGGCACGCTGCAGCCCGACGTCGTGATCCACACCGGCAACAACGGGATCATCTCGCCGGACCAGCTTCGTTCCACCCTGACCGCGCTGCGCGATCGGCACCGGGTCGTGTTACTGACCGATCGGGTTGCGCGCGACTGGCAGGACCCGAACAACGCGACGATCACCAGTGTGGGCAAGGCATTCCGCAATGTCGTCGTGCTGGACTGGTACGCCCGATCCGCCGGCAACCACGCCTGGCTCGGCTCGGACGGGCTGCACCTGACGACTGCCGGCGCCCGCGCCTACGCGCGGCTGGTCAGGGCTGCGCTCACGCAGCGGTGAGGCGAGGTCAGCCGACGACGTCCGGGTCGCGGATGGTCGAGCGCAGCAGCCACTCGAACAGCTGACGCCCCGTCTGTTCGGAGCCGACCAGGCGGTACGCCGCGCGCGCAGCGTCCGCGCTGATCGGTTGCGCGTCGGCCACCTTCACGTGCACCTCGGCCGCACGCTCGAACTGCAGGAAGAATCCGACCGCGGAATCGACCGTCGCCCCGACGGTCAGCGGTCCGTGATTGCGCAGGATCACGGCCTTGGCCGTACCGAGTGCGGCCGCGATCCGCTTCCCGCCGTCGGTCGAGGCGATGTCCACCTCTTCGTCGTCGAAGAGCGCGTGGTCGTCGAAGAACGTGCACGACTCTTGCGAGATCGGTTGCAGCAGGCGTACCTTCGCCGCGAACGGGGTTCCGTAGGGCGTGTGGGTGTGCGCCGCGCTCACGATGTCCGGACGGGCCTCGTGCACCGGTGCGTGGATGTAATACGCGGCCGGGTTGATCCAGCCGCGACCCTCGACCACCGATCCGTCCGGCCCGACCAGCACAAGATCGTCGACCGTGACGTTGCCGAACGGCACGCCGTAGCGCGCCAGCCAGAAGTGGTCGGTGCGCTCCGGGTCGCGCGCGGATATGTGCCCGTCGCCGAGAGAGCCGTAGCGCATCGCTGCGAAGATGCGGTAGCCGAGCGCCAGCCGCCGCTTGCGATGTTCGCGCAGCGCCGCCAGGTCCTCGAACTCGGGTTCACCGGCACGCGGATCCAGATCGGGGTAGCCCATGCCGGTCAGTATCGCCGACCCTTCGTCCGCGCCGCGAGTGCTGCTAGCTTCGCGCGGCCGACTTCTCGTGGGTCATCGCTTCGATGTCACCCACGGTCGCGTCGAAAAGCTTGTGTGCGAGATCGGACAACGCTCGCGCCACCGCGAGCTCGTCGCCGATCCGCGAGACATCACGATCGTGCGGGTGGCAGCGGGCCACGCCGTAGCCCTCGATGTGGTTGTCCTTGGTGTCGAGCCTGACGCGCGCGCTGGTCTGGTGGTCGTGCTCTTCGAGATAGATCGTGGCAGTCCACACCGACACGTGCTCCATGCTGACTCCCGGTCGCAGCGGACTTGCTCCGGACACGTTCACGATGGCATCGGGGGGACAGCCGCACAGGGGCCCAACGTCCCGCGCATATCGGGACCATTTGGTCAGACTGCCGGACGGTTGGGACCTTGGCCGAGCTCCAGGTGACGTTGGTCGCTGTCGGCGGATCTCACGCCGTCCGCACACTCGGAACTGGCGGCTCGGGTGCGAGCCGGAGGTGGGAATGGACATCGGTACACCGCTGTCCGGTCGGCGTGGACTCGTGCTGGGCGCGGGTGGCTCACTCGGTACGGCGTGGATGATCGGAACGCTGGCCGCCCTCAAGGAGGTCGAGGGCCTCGACCCGAGCACGTGCGACGTTCTGGTCGGGACGTCGGCGGGCTCGGTCGTCTGTGCACTTCTGGCCACCGGCTCGAGCATTGACGACCTGGCCGCCCAACTCGACAGGCCGGGCGAACCCGACCTCGAAGGCACCGCGCCCGTCAACGCCTTCGACGTGCACGCCGCGTTGGCCCGCGTCCCTCGGCCGATCCTGCTGCCGGCGAACCCGCGCCTCGTCGCGTGGGCCGCGCTGCGCGGACATCGCCAACCGCTGACTACCGTGGCCGCCGCCCTGTCGCCGCGCGGCCGCGGCGACCTCGAACCGCTTGCCGAGCTGATCGTGCGCGCACAACGTGGCCGGCCGTGGCCGGTGTGGCCCGCGCTGCGCATCGTCGCGATGGACTTCGACACCGGCCGACGGATCGTCTTCGGCCAGTCCATGTCCCGGGTGGCACCGCTGCCGCGGGCGGTCATCGCGTCGTGCGCTGCACCGGGGTTCTTCCCGCCTGTCGAGATCCACGGCAGACGCTATGTCGACGGTGGCGCGGTATCGATGACCAATCTGGACGTGCTGGCAGGGGCCGGTCTGGAAGAGGTGCTCGTGCTCGCGCCGATGGCCGGTCCGGCGCGCCGGCCGAACTGGTCGCCGGTCGAGGAGGCCGATCGCCGGCTGCGCGAGCACGTGATCCGTCGGCTACGCGCCGAGGCCGGACTCGTGAGTGCCGAGGGTACGTCCGTCCGCCTCATCACCCCGACCACGCGCGATCTCGTCAGCATGGGCCGGAGCCTGATGAATCCCATCCGGCGGCGTGAAGTGCTCCACACCGCGCTGGAAACTGCTCGGGAGCACGTCATCACGCCGGGTGAGCCGTCCGGCGGGCACCTGATCGCCTGACCGCAGGCGATCTGTCAGTGGGCGAGCTCCGGCGCGCATTCCAGCCGCGCCCACAACTGGCGTCCGTCGCCGGACGCGGACACGCCCCAACTTTTCGCGACACGGCGTACCACTGACCAGGCCCGCTCGACCGTCGTGTTCGACCGCAACCGCATCGCCGACAGCTCGCTCGCGTGGTCCGCGACCCGCACGACGATGCTGTCGTCGTCGATCTCGAACACGACCGTCATCGATCCGGCGACGCACTGGCGAGCGCTGATGACCATCAACTCGCCGACAGCGAAAGCGGCGTCATCTACGACCGCGGTGGGCAGTTCGGTCAGGCTCGCGCAGGTACGCAACGCGTGACGGGCGAGGCTCGGCGCGCTGCGGTGCGAATACAAACGCAACACGTGGCGAGACGGCGCGGAGGGCCGTTCGAGCGTGTCGGCGGTCATGGTCGGTGCTCCCATGGCATGCAGCAAACACTGCTGTGTCGCAGATACGTAGGGCCGTTAGGCCCTGTCCGTACCGATTTGTGATCGACAATCTTGAACGGTTGGGCAAGCTTGCCCACTACTGGAGCCGCTACGGCGTGCAATCGCTTTCACCGTCAGGCGTGCAACCTATATCGTTTGGCTCATCTGCCGGGTTCCTCCCACGATCGAACGACACTGTCGTCGTTCGTCGACCCGGCACTGCGCAGCGCCCCAAAAACCGGGAGGGCCGGGCACCGTGGAACCGTCGACCCGTCAGTTGGTCAGTCAGGTCGGCGCTGCCCGCCTTGCGCGAGCGTGGGTTCGTGAAGTGCTGCCGAACATGATCGCCGTCGACGGTGCGCCGGACTCCCCGTTCCTGGCCGACGTCACCCTGTGCGCCAGCGAGCTGGTGACTGCATCGCTCGTCGCACAGAGCAGGACGATGACGTTGCGGCTGTGGCGCGAGGAGAACACGGTGCGTCTCTCGCTGACCGACGACGGTATCGCGGTCGATGACGAGGAAGGCCCGGCGGCACACGCACAACAACTGGGCTTCCGGATGATCGACGCGATCGTGGAGCGCTGGGGCATCGACGCCGTCGACGGCGGCCGCGAACTCTGGGTGGTGCTGCCTGTCGCCGCCGACACCGCCCAGAACGGCCCCGTCACCTGACCTCTGCGAATGCCGGTAGGTATGCCCGGTTGGCTGCCAGCAACTCGTCGAGCAATGCGACCGCGACGTCCCACTGCCGCACCAACGGGTTGGCCAACAGCGCCCGCAACGCGACCGTGCGGCTACCGCTGCGGGCCGCTTCGATGGCGAGCACCTCGTAGGCCGTAACCGCCTGGACCAGGCCGAGGAACTCCGGGGCGAGCGGGGGCACCGCAACCGGATGGGCACCGGAGCCGTCGACGTGCGCGGGCACCTCGACCACCGCGTCGTCCGGCAATCCGGCGATCGTGGCGTTGTTGCGCACGTCCACGTAGTGGTGCGCGCCGTCGCCGGTGAGCAACGAGGTGACGAGCGCGGCCGCCGCTTCGCTGTAGTACGCACCGCCGCGCTGCTCGAGCAGCTCGGGCTTGTGATCGAGGCTCGGATCTTCGTACATGTCGAGCAGGGTGCGCTCGATCTCGAGCACCTCGGCGGCACGATGCGTTCCTGCCAGCTGCTCGTGCACGGCTTCGTCGGTGCAGTAGAAATAGTGCAAGTAGTAGGACGGGATGGCGCGGACCGTTCGCAACAACTCGGCCGGCTGGTCGATCTCTTCGGCCAACGCGGCCAGTTCGCTCGGCGAGTCGAGCATTTCGGGCAGCCGATCGGTGCCGTCGACAAGAACCCGGCGGATCCACGACAGGTGGTTCAGGCCGGCGTGGTCGAGGCGCACCCGGTCCGCGGCCACTCCCATCCGCGCCGCGATGCGTCGTTGGAACCCGATCGCGACGTTGCACAGCCCGAGCGCGCGGTGCCCGGCGTCGAGCAGAGCGCGGGTCACGATGCCGACCGGGTTGGTGAAGTCGACGATCCACGCGTCCGGTCCGGCACGCTCGGCGACCACGTCGGCGATGTCGAGCACGACCGGCACGGTGCGCAGTGCCTTGGCGAAGCCGCCGGGCCCCGTCGTCTCCTGGCCGAGCAGACCGAACTTTCCGGGCAGCGTCTCGTCGACCAGTCGGGCCTGCTGGCCGCCGACGCGCAACTGGATGAGTACCGCGGACGCGCCGTCGACGGCATCGTCCAATGATGTGGACGTGCGCAGTCGCGCGCCGAGGCCGTCACGGTCGAGGATGCGTCGCGCGAGCCCGCCGACGACGTCCAGCCGTTGCTCCGAGATGTCGTGCAGCACCAGTTCGTCCCAGGGCAGCACGTCGGCCCGCCGGGCGAAGCCCTCGATCAGCTCGGGGGTGTACGTGCTGCCCCCACCGACGACCGCGAGCTTCACCGCACCTCCACGCTGGCTGCTGCGACGTGACAGGCCGCGCTGTGCGCGGGCCGGAGCTCCAGCAGTGCCGGGTCATCGACCTCGCAGCGGTCGATCGCCAGCGGGCAGCGCCACCGGAACCGGCAGCCGGGCCCCGGATCGATCACACGGGGCGGCTCGCCGATGTCGGTGTCCCCCTCGATCGTCAGCGGCGTGCGCGGGTCCGGCGCGGCCGAGAGGAGCAGCTGGGTGTACGGATGCTGCGGGTCGGCAAGCACGTCCTCGGTCGGTCCGGACTCCACGATGTGGCCGGCGTACATCACCATCAGCCGGTCGGAGACGTAGCGAGCGCTGGCCAGATCGTGGGTGATGTAGAGGAACGACACGCCTTCCTGCGAACGCAGGTCGCTCATCAGATTCAGCAGCCCGACCCGGATCGACACGTCGAGCATCGACACCGGTTCGTCGGCGAGGATCAACTTGGGCCGGTACGCGAGGGCCTGGGCGAAGCCGATCCGCTGCCGCTGTCCGCCGCTGAGCTCGTACGGGTACCGGTCGAGGATCTCAGCGGCGGGGGCGAGGCCGACCGCCTCCACGACCCGCACCGCTTCGTCGCGACGACGGCTACGCGGTACGTCGGGCCGGTGCAGCTTGAGCCCGCGCATGATGCCGTGGGCGACACGGAAGGCAGGGTTGAGCGAGGCGAACGGGTCCTGAAAGACCATCGGGACGTCGCTCCGATAGGCCATGCTCTGCTTACGGGTGCGCATCGAGCTCAGCGGTTTGCCCTGATAGCGGATCTCGCCGCGCGTCGGTTCGTAAACGCGCGCGAGAAGCCTGGCCAGCGTGCTCTTGCCACTGCCGCTCTCGCCCACCAGGGCCACGATCTCGTTGCTGTCGAGCACGAAGTCGACGTCGTCGACGGCATGCAGGATGTTGCGCGACAGGCCCCGGCCGACCTTGAAATGCTTGGTGAGCCCGCGGACCTCGACCAGAGGCGTTGTCACGACGTCGCCACCTCCGCCGCGTCGGTGACCGGCACATGCTTGAGGCAGCGCGCATGCGACGGGCCGACGGTGTACAACTCCGGGTCGATGGCCTGGCAGTGCGGCATCTCGACCGGGCACCGCGGGTGGAACCGGCATCCGGACGGTGGGTTGCGCAGTTCCGGCGGACGTCCGGGGATCCCCGCGAGCTTGACCCGCGGGCCACGGATGGACGGGAATGCGTCGAGCAACCCGCGGGTGTACGGGTGGGCCGGCTCGTCGAACACCGCGCGCGTCGGGCCGAACTCGACGACCTGCCCCGCGTACATGACGACCAGCCGCTGGGAGAAGTGGCTGACCAGCGACATGTCGTGCGTGACGAACAGGACCGCGAAGCCGAGCCGCTCCTGCAACTCCTTGATCTGCACCATCAGCGAGCGTTGCGCGACCACGTCCAACGCGGACGTGGGCTCGTCCATGATGACGAGGTCGGGCGTGAACAGCAGGGCCATCGCGATCATCGCCCGCTGCCGCATGCCGCCACTGAGTTGATGCGGATAGCTGCGCAGATGAATCGGGTCGATGCCGACGAGTTTGAGCACCTCGACCGATCGCACCTCGATCTCGGTCTTCGAGCGCACGCCGTGCGAGGTCATCGTGTCGCGGAACTGGGCGCCGATGGCGGCAACCGGGTTGAGCGCGTTCATCGCGCTCTGCATGACCACGGACAGGTTCTTCCACCGCAGCACGTTCAACTTGCTGTCACTCATCGTGACCAGATTCTGGCCGCGGAATTCCACCACGCCGGATGTGATCGCCGCCGGCGGGGTGAGCAAGCGGGCGATCGCGAACAGCAGAGTCGACTTGCCGCAGCCGGATTCGCCTACCACGCCGACAAATTCCCCGGCCCGCACATCCAGGTCGACGTCCTCGACCGCGAGCACAGGACCGGCATCGGTGCCGTACTCGACGCTGAGGTTGCGCACCTCAAGCATGCAGTCGCTTGGCACGACGCCTCCTCACCGGTCGCAGCGCGGGGTTGCTGATCTCGTCGAAGGCGTAGTTGATCAGGGCGAACGACGCGCCGAGCAGCGCGACACACAGGCCCGGCGCGATCGACCACAGCGGCGATCCGGTCTGCAGCGCCTGCTGATTCTGCGACCAGTACAACATCGTTCCCCAACTGATCGAGTTCGGGTCACCGAGGCCGAGGAACTGCAGTCCGGCGGCGGTGAGCACCGAATACACCGCGGCGCCGAGGAAGTTCGCGACGATCAGGGAGATCATCGTCGGCAGCACCTCGACGACGATGATGTACGAGCGTCGTTCACCCCGCACGCGAGCCGATTCGAGAAAGTCGCGGTTGCGCAACGACAACGCCTGGGCGCGCATCTGGTTCGCGCCGTACGACCAACCGGTGACGATCAGCACGATCAGCACGACGGACAGCGTGCCCTTGCCTGCGTACGTGGCCAGCACGATGATCAGCGGGAAGGTCGGCAGAACCAGGAAGATGTTCGTGATCGATGACAGGACATCGTCGGCAGCCCCACCGAGGTAGGCGGCGGACACTCCCACGATCACGGACAGCACGGTGGCGAACCATCCGGCGACCAGGGCAATCACCAGCGACTGCCGGGTGCCGTAGACGAGCTGCGCCCAGATGTCCTGGCCGAGGGCGGTGGTGCCCAGCCAGTGGTCCGCGGACGGCGGCAACGACGGCGGGAACGCCAACTTGTTCGGATCGTCGACCGACGTGAACCAGCCGGGCGCGATCGCGAAAATGGCGAAGATCAGGAACAGGACCAGCCCGACCATCGCCTTCTTGCTGGACAGGACAGCCCGCAGCAAGCCACCGCCGCGGCGGCGAGTAGGTGCGGACGGCTTCGCGCCGGCCGTTCCGGAGTCGAGGAGCAGTGCGGTCATCGGCTACGCCTTCGCCCGCGAACGCGGATCGAGCCAGGCGATGGCGAAGTCGCAGATGAGGAGCGCGACGAGCACCGCGACAGTGAACAGCATGAACAGCGCCTGCATGAGCGGGTAGTCGGTGTTCTGCACGGAGTTGTAGAGCAGATAGCCGAGCCCGGGGTAGTTGAACACGTACTCGACGAGGATCGACCCGGAGATCACGAAACCGAGCGACATCGCGAAGCCGGACAGGTTGGGCAGCATGGCGTTCCGGGCAGCGTAGTGGATCATGATTCTGCCGTTGGAAAGCCCCTTCGCCCGTCCCATTCGCACGTAGTCCTCGGCGATCGTGGTGATCATGTTGTTGCGCATCGTGAGGACCCAAGCACCGATGGATGTGATCACGATCGTCGCGGCCGGCAGGATCGCGTGTTTGACGACATTCGCCACGAACGGGCCCGAGAACTCGGGCACCAGATCCGGGTCGTAGTTGAAGTCGCTGGGCAGGAATCCGTTCGTCCATACCGAGAAGACGAGGATGAGCAACAGCCCGACCCAGAAGTAGGGCAGCGCAGAGGTGACCACGAACACGGGTGGAAGCACGGAGTCGATCTTGCCGCCGCGCTTCCACCCGGCTACCACGCCCAGCAGCGAGCCGAGCACGAACCCGATGATGGTGGCCGCCCCGACCAGTCCGATCGTCCACGGCAGCGCCTGGCCGATCAGCGTGCGCACCGGCGTGCCGAGGGACGCCCCGATCGAGATGCCCCAATGCCCGGTGACCATGTTGCCGAGGTAATCGATGTACTGCACGAACACGTTCTGGTTCGGTTTGAAGCCGTATGCAGTCAGCAGCTCCTGCAGCTTCTCCGGGGACAACTGGTTGTGCGTGCGCACCCGCAGTGCCGTCACCGGGCTGCCCGGCATGAACCGGGGGATGAAGAAGTTCAACGTCAGGGCAGCCCACAGCGTGAGCACGAAGAAGCCCAGGCGACGTCCAACGAACCTCATCAGCTAACTCTGACCCATCACGGGGCCGTCGAGTAGATGTTCGTCAGAACTTGCCCGACGTCGGGAATGTTGAACGCCGCAGGCTGCGCGTACGGGTCCTCCTTCGTCGGCCAGCCACCGATGGTCGCGGTGTTGTACTGGAACCAGTCGACCGACTCGGTCACCGGGATGACCGGGATGTCCTTGAGCATGGCGGCTTCGACCTTCTTCACGATCGCCACCTGCCCCGCGTCGTCGGCAGCCGGGTACTGGTTGAGCAAGTCGTCCACCGCGGGGTTGTTGTAGCGCTCGAAGTTGCTGCTCGCGTTCTTGCCGAGCGGAGCCGAGTTCTTCGAGTACAGCCACTTGCGCAGCTCGTAGTACGGCGTCGGACCACCCGACTCGCCGAAGTAGGCCAGGTCGAAGTCACCGGTGTACAGCTTGTTGTTGTACGTCTGCTGAGCCAGATCATCCACGGTCAGGTCGATGCCGATCGGCGCGAGTTGTTGCTTGATCACGGCGAGTGAGGCGTCCCAGTCGGTATAGCCGGTCACCGTGATCACCGAGAGCTTCAGCGGGTTGGATGTCGAGTAGCCGGCCGACTGCATCGCCGACTTGGCCTTGTCCAGGTCCTGTTTGGCGTAACCGGACGAGTCAAGAGCGGACGAGTCGAAGTACTTGTTGAACGTGGGCGTGACGATGCCGGTCTGGTTCGCCGGCGGCTGCTGGCCGCCTTCGCCGATCGCCGCCACCTGGCTGCGGTCGAGTGCATAGGCGATTGCCTGCCGCACGGCGAGCTTGCCGGTCGGGTGCGAGGAGGAGTTGTTCGGGTAGAGCGTCACGTTCGTGGTCGGGGGAGACCATGTCTGGTTGTCGGAGCTCTTGTCCAGATAGAACTTCTGGATGTTCGGGATGAACTGGCTGCCCCACTGCGCCTTGCCGTTGGCGAGGTCGAGGTTCGCCGGGCCGTTGTCGAGGTAGGCGGGGTATTCGACCTTCTGGATGTAGGGCCGGCCGGCCTGCCAGTACTTCGGGTTCGCCGTGTACTGGATGTTGTTCGCCGTGCACGGGTTGACCATGAACGGGCCGGTGCCAACCGGCGCCTTGTCCGGCCAGGTGTCCGGGTGCGCTGCGGCATCCCCGCTGCCGAAGATGTGCTGCGGCACGATGCCGACCTCGTTGGCGAAGTAGAAGAAGTACGGCTCGGCGGCCTGGTTGAATTTCATCGTGACCTTGTCGCCCGATGCGGTGACGCTCGTCAGGCCCGCGCCCGTCCACAGCGAGTAGAGGTCGGTCGCCGGGAACTTCTTCATCAGGTCGAACGTGAAGGCGACGTCCTTCGCGGTGAACGGCTGGCCGTCGTTCCACTGCACCCCGCTGCGGATCGTGAACACGATCGACTTCTTGTCCGCGCCCCAGGTGAAACTCTTGGCCAGCATCGGCTTCTCCTGCGCGTCGCGCAGAATGTTCACGAAGACGAGCGGCTCGTACACGAAGCCCAGTGACTCCTGGTAAACCGCCGGGTTGAACGGGTTGAACTGGCACGGCCAGGTCTGTCCCTGCACGTTCGCGATCGTGACCGTCCCGCCCTTCTTGTGGGACGTGCTGGCGCCGGTCGATCCGGACGAGGTGGCGACCGGCGCGCCGCTGGTCGCCGACGAGCGCTTCTTCGCCGATCCACTGCACGCGGACATACCGAGGAGCAGGACAAGTGCGGCGGCAGTGGCGCCACCGGTACGGCACAGTCGGTTCATGCTGGTGCTCCTTCGCAACTGGCAGCCGGTCGGACTGTTCGGGAATCGTGATAGGCGTTCGTGGCGAGATCCAGGGCGCCGACCAGGGGCGCGTCGAACGGGTAGGCGCCGATGACGACCTCGGGCGGGAACGGCACCGCGTCGGACAGCGCTCGGGTCAGCTGCGGACGAATGCGTTCCCACGAGCGCACCATTCCTCCGCCGATCACGACCCGCGCCGGATCGATCGTGATCGTCAGGTTGACCAGGTGGTACGCGAGCTCATCGAAGAAATCGGTGCAGACGCGCTTCACGACCGGGTCGACGTCGGCGCTCTCGAACAGCGCCGCGACATCACCGCCGTCGAGCAGTTCGGCGGCCGTCCGGGCGAGCGCCTTGCCGCTGACGGCGTCCTCGAGTCGCGGAGTGTCCGGAGCGATACGGCGATCACGCAGGTTGTAACCGATTTCGCCGGCCGCGCCGTGTGCGCCGACGAGCACCGTGCCGTTGGCGACGATCGCGACCGCAAGACCGGTGCCGAGATTGACGTACAGGCCTGGCTCGCAGCCGGCGAGCGCGCCGTGTGCCGCCTCGGCGCGCGCGGCTGCCTTCACGTCGGTCGCGATCATGACGGCGACCTCGGGGAAGGCGAGCTCCAGCCGGCTGCCGAATGCGAGCTGCTCCCACCCGGCGATGGTGGGTGCCAGGTCGATGCCGTCGGCGCGGGGGATCCCGAACGTGGAAGCGCCCACCGCAACCAGCATCCGTCCCGGCGCTACCTCGGCGAGCAATCTGTGAGCGGCGGCGACGCCCCGGTCGAAGGTCTGTTCCGCGGAATCGTCCGGACGAACCAGGAGCGTGTCCGATCCCAGGCGCACACCGCGGCCGTCCGCGGCTGCGACGGCGACCTTGCTGCCACCGAAGTCCACGCCCAGTACGACCGGGTTGTCCATGCACCCTCCAAAAGAGGTGGACGCTCTAATCGTTAGGAAACTAGACTATCAATCTCACGCCGAGCAAGACTTGGCCAAACATTGCGTCGACCTCCTAACGAGACGGGGTCCCTCGTGACTACTCCCGCCGCCACCGCGAGTCCGGCCGGTCCGCAACTGATCCGCGCACTCAACGAGCAACTGCTGCTCGACCATATCCGCGCGGCCGCGCAGCTCTCGCGTGCCGAACTGGCCCGGCTCACCGGCCTGTCGAAGCCGACCGTGTCGTTGGCGCTCACCAACCTCGAGCGGACCGGGTTGGTGCGGGCCTCAGGGGTGCGCACCGGCGCTCCCGGGCCCAATGCGGTGCTTTACGAAGTACGTCCCGAGGCCGGGTTCGTGCTGGCGCTCGACGTCGGGCGTGAATACGTTCGCGGTGCGATCAGCGACTTCGCGGGCAACGTGCGGGCGCGGGATGCCTTGCACACCCGGGCCAAGACCCGTCGCGGCCGGATCGCCGAGCTTTCCCGGCTCGGCGAACGGCTGTGCGGCAAGCTCGGCATCACGCTCGCCAGCGTCACGCAGACGGTGCTCGGGAGCCCCGGGGTCTACGACCGCCGGCGCGATGCGTTGTCCCTTTCCGGGGCGCTGGAAGGCTGGGACCACCCGAAGCTGCTGTCCGAACTGCGGGCCGCGCTCGGCACGTCGCTGATGATCGAGAACGATGTCGACGCCGCCGCGCTCGCCGAGCGCGCGCACGGCCACGGGCGGGAGGTGGATTCGTTCGCCTTCGTCTCGATCGGGACCGGTGTGGGCATGGGGCTCGTGCTCGAGGGCAAGCTTCGTCGCGGCGCCCACGGTGCGGCGGGCGAGATCGCCTACCTGCCGCTCGAGACGGCCGAGTCCGACGCCGCCGAAGTCCGGCGCCGCGGAGGATTGGAGGCCGCGGCCGCAGGCTCCGGCATCGTGCACGCGGCCCAGCAAGCCGGGATGACCGCCGCCACCTCGGCCCGGCACGTGTTCCAGGCGGCGGCTCGCGGCGACGGCCGGGCACAGCGGGTCGTCGCCGCCGAGGCGTGCCTCATCGCGCGGGCCATCTGCTCGGTCGTGGCGGTGATCGATCCTGACCTCGTCGTTCTCGGCGGCGGCATCGGGAAGGCGGACGGTCTTGTCGACGCAGTGCGCGCCGAACTGGAGCGGCTCGCGCCAGTGCCGACCGAAGTCCGGGTCACCGCGCTCGGATCGGAGTCGGTCGTCGACGGCTGCCTGGCCAGCGGGCTGGATCGGGCCTGGGCATCGTTGACCAACGGACGGGCATGAGCCGATACGTGATCGCCGCCGACGGCGGCAATTCCAAGACCGATCTGGTGGTCGCGACGACCGACGGTGCGGTGCTGGCGCGCGTGGCCGGGGCGGGCACCCGCCCGTACCTCGACGGGTTGCCGCCGACAGCGACCGGCCTGGCAGAGCTCGCCCGCGCCGCACTCGTGACAGCGAAGCTGCCGGTCGCCACCCCGGTCGCCGTGGCGTCGTTCTACCTGGCCAACGTCGACTTCGCTGATGAAGAAGCCGCGATGCGCGATGCGCTCGACGCGTTTCATCTCGCCGACCGGCTCGAGATCCACAACGACACGCATGCCGTGCTCACGGCGGGCAGTGCGCGCGGCTGGGGGATTGCCGTGGTGGCCGGCGCAGGCATCAACGCGATCGGCGTCCATCCGGACGGACGCGAGGAGCGGTTCCTCGGCATCGGTGAGATGAGCGGTGACTGGGGTGGCGGCTGGGCGGTGGCCGTTGCGGCCCTCGGGGCCGCCGTGCGGGCCGTGGACGGCCGCGGGCCGGACACCGCGCTGCGCGCGCTGGTGGCCGATCGATTCGGCGACGATCCGGAGTCGGTGGCTATCGCCGCCGACCGCGGCCAGATCACCGATGCCGAGCTGTTCGCGTTTGCACCGGCCGTGTTCGGCGCCGCGCTCGATGGCGACGCTGTGGCGGTCGGCATCGTCAACCGGCTCGCCGACGAGGTACTCGATTTCGTGCAGGCGCTGGTGCGCCGGATGAGCGTTGCCGACGAGGATGTCGACGTGGTGCTCGGTGGCGGCACCCTGCAGTCTGGAAACGCCGCGCTGGTCGAGCGCATCCGGGCCGGGGTGAAGGCGGCGGCACCGAAGGCCAATCTGCACGTTCTCGACGTCCCGCCCGTTGTCGGCGCGCTCACGGGCGCGCTGACCTCGGCCGGAGCGTCGTGCGACGCGATCGAGCGCGCCAGGGCGTCCTTCCGCGGCGGCGCCAACACGTAGCTGTCGTCGCTGTTGACCCGACGCGTTTCGGCGCTGCCGCTCGCTACCCGGAGGTGGACAACGCCGCGATCACGATCACGGCGGGAACCAGTTAGTCGAGTGCATAGAGGGTGGCATAGCGCCAGGAGGCTGTCACGCAGTTGCCACACGTCCGCCGCCGCGACGACACTGTGTTATCCCCGCATCTGACTGTGGCCGGCCGGCCACGTGCAGCGGAGGTGCTCGTGACGACACTCGATGCAGGTCAGGACGCGCTCGCTGTCGTCGGGCGGTTCAACGAGGCCTGGAATTCGCACGACCTCCCCGCGGCCCTCGCTCTGACAACCGCCGACTGCGTCTTCGAGGCCACCGCACCCGCCCCCGATGGTGCCCGCGCCCAGGGTCGTACCGAACTGGCCGCTGCGTGGGAGCCGATCTTCGCCGACACGACCAGCCACTTCACCACCGAGGAAGCTTTCGCTGCCGGTGACCGGGTCGTGGCGCGCTGGCGCTACGACTGGGCCGGCGGGCACATCCGTGGGGTGGACGTGATCCGCGTCCGCGACGGTTTGGTCGCGGAGAAACTCGCCTACGTCAAGGGCTGACCGGGCAGTGGAGGCAGCGGTCCTGTCCGATCCCGGTCTGGACGAGCAAGCGCGCGTTCTCGCGACGCTGGTGTCGGCTTTCCGCCGGGACCCTGTGGAGCGGTGGCTGTATCCCGACGATCACCAGTTCGAACACCACTTCCCGCGCTTCCTGGCCGCCTTCGGCGGCTCGGCATTCGAACTCGGGACCGCGTGGAGGCTGGGCGACTACGCCGCGGTGGCGCTGTGGCTTCCGCCGGAGGCCGAGCCCGACGGGCAGAAGATCATCGGCGTTCTCATGGACACCGTTGCGGCCGCGAAGCACGCGGACACGTTGGCGGCGTTGGAACACATGGACGCAGCGCACCCGACGTATGCGCATTGGTACCTGCCGTGGTTCGGCGTCCACGCGGCGGATCAGGGCCAGGGCCTCGGAAGCCGTCTGATGACTGCTTGCCTGGGTGTGGTCGACGCCGCGGGGCTGCCCGCGTACTTGGAGACCCCGAATCCGCGAACGGTGTCGTTCTACCGGCGGCACGGGTTCACGGTCGCCGAGGTCATCACCGCCGGCGCGTGCCCACCGATCACCCTCATGACTCGCCCTGCGCACGCGACGTGAGGCCGTCGAGCGCTGAGAGCCGGTGACCGACCCGGCTGTGGACGTCAGGGCGCCGGTGCGGGCTGACACCGTGCGCAGGAGTAGGCGTCCTTGGGCATCCAATTACCCGCTTCCCGCCCGACGAATGGCCACGATGCGTCGCCCCTCGAACCTCGGCGAGCTCGTTGCCCGTGCACTGCACGGATGCGGTTTGGTGATTACGCGTGTTTCGTCGAAGGAAAGGCTGCGCCGATAGGAGTGAGCATGTGCTTTCGCGCGACGAGAAGCATGCTCTGCGAGCCTGCGATGGCCGCCGTCGCCCGTAGCTGGACCGAGGAACAACTTGCGCAGATGTACGCGGGGCTCGGCGGTGCCGGCCACGACGCCGCGCTGGTGGTGTCCGAACTGGTCACCAACTGCCAGCAGGCGGGAGCTCATGTCGTCGACCTGACCCTTCTCGGGCACCACGGCGCGTTGCGGGTCGAGGTGACCGATGACGCTCCTGGGTGGCCGGAGATGTCGGCTCACGTTGAACTCGACCAAGTGCGCGGACGCGGGCTCCGAATTGTCGACGCCGTCACGGTGGCGTGGGGTGCGCGGGCCGACCGGGCCGGCAAGACCGTCTGGGCCGATCTCGCGGTTCCCGGTCATGCGCTGTCTCGATTCGGTTGCACGCACAGCCGCGTGGCGAGCTAGACGCGTGATACCCGAGCGACCTGGGTGTGCCATCGGGTGGGACATGTCCCACCCGATCATGGAACCGTGAGCGTCTCGACCGCCTGACCCGTGATGGTGGCGATCAGGTCGAAGTCCTTGTCCACGGCCAGCACTGTCATGCCGGACTTCTCGGCGGTCGCGGCGATGAGTAGGTCGGGGATTGATGGTGCTCGGTGCCGGCCGCGGTCGGCAAGCAGCATCTGTACCTCGACCGCGCGATCCTCCATCGCGGGGCTCAGGTGAACCACGCGACATCCCAGGATTTTGTTGTCAAGCCGCGGCGGTGTTGTGGTGTGCCCGCAACGCGTCGTAGCAGGCGCGGCCCCGGTGTGGTCGATTGCTGAGCGGTCGACCGCTCATCGGGCGACGGTGGTCTTGCAAGTGATTTGATCGGGCAACATTGGTCGTGCCAGATGCATTACTCGTTGGGCGTGGCACGAGAAAGGCGGATTTCCTCCGTGTCCAGGGTGGCCTGGACCTGGCGTAGGACGATGTCGTCGATGCGCCGGTCGGCGCGCAGCTGCAGCAGGGTCAATCGCTTCTGGGCGATGAGGGCCAGCTGCAAGGCGGTGTACTGGTCGTCGTGCAGAACGAGCGGGTCGTCGCCGGCGCGGTCGGCGGCAAGGAGTTTGCGGCGCTTGTCCAGCTCGTGGCGAACCCGGTCGAGCACGCGCGCATCGGTGCCGAGCTCGGCAGCGGTGTCGTCGAGCCGGTCCCAAGCGGCGTCGACGGTCGCCACCTCGGCGAAGTGCCGCTCCTCGGCGACGGACCTGTCGATCGGTAGCCGGGCGAAGCGCACCACGCCCGGCAGCAGGAGGGCCTGCAGCAGCGTCAGCACGATCACCCCGCAAGTGATGACCACAATGAGGTCACGGTCCGGGAACGGCGCCCCGGAGTGGAGCGTGCGGGGCACGGCGAGCGCGGCCGCCAACGAGATCGCCCCGCGGAAGCCTGCGGTCGCGCTGACCGTCCGTTCCCGGGCACCGACGCGGCGCAGCCGCTGTGACGGCCGTCGGTCGATCGCCCGGATCAGGTACGGCGTCGTGTAGACCCACGCCCAGCGGGTAGCGATCACCACCCCGGTCACCGCGAAGATGTAGCCAACGGCCTGGCCGGCCGAGGCGCCCGTCAGTCTGCGCACGGCCGACTGCGCCTGCAGACCGACGAGCACGAACAGTGCACTGCTGAGCACCGTCGTGGCTACCGACCAGAAGGCGTTGGTCTGCTGGCGAGCGGTCGCCCCCGTGAAGCGCGGTGACAGTTGGCTCATGAGCAGCCCGCACACGACGACGGCGAGAACACCGGACGCGTGGATCGAGTCGGCGAGCAGGAACGCCGCGAACGGCGTCACGAGCACCGCCATGGTTTCCAGCATGGGGTCGTCGATCCGGCGACGTACCTGCCAACTGATCAACCCGGTCAAGGCACCGGCCAGTACCCCCCCACCGTAGGACAGCACGACCAGCCAACTGATGTGCAGGACGCCGAGATGCTCCTCACCGACCGTGACGCCCACCGCCAGTCCGTAGATCACCAGCGCAGTGCCGTCGTTGACCAGGCTCTCTGCCCGTAGCACCGTGACGGTGCGCCGGGGCAGCGCCCGTGCGAGTACGCCGACGGCGGTCGCGTCGGTCGGGGCCACAGCCGCGCCGAGAACCCACGCCGGACCCCATTCAAGTCCGAGCGCGTGAGCAGCCGCAGCCACAGCGGCCGCCGTCGCCACGACCAGCACGGTGCTCGTCAGCACCACGGCTCGAAGGTTGCTGCGGATCTCCCGCAGCGAGGTGGTCAGGCTTTCCCAATACAGCAGAGCCGGCAGGAACAGCAACAACACCACCTCAGGCGGCAGCTCCCCGCGGCGCAGAGCCGGTACGAAGCCGATCAGCACCCCTGCCAGTACCAGCAGCAGAGCGGGCGCAACGGGGAATCGCTGGGCAAGAGCGCCACACAGCAACAGCGCGATACCCAGTACAACCACCATCTCCAAACCGAGCATGGGCTCATTTTCGCCGACATCGAGCCGAGGGTTTTCTGCCGACGTGTCCATCTTCGAGCGAGAAGTGGGACCGAGGCGCGGGCTGATCAACGACCGGGGAGCCGATGAGCACGCTTCGGCCGGAGCGCTATTTCCGACCGCCTCGGACGCTCGCGACGGCAGCCATACCGCCGCTGCCGGCGAACAGCTGATCATGGCCACTGGCGCAGCCGCCCGGGCAGAAGAAGAATGCCTTTTCGCGACTCAGCGGCCCTACCGGACACCGCGGACAGCGCGGCAAGGGCCCGCTGTGCACGCGGAGCGTGGCGCCGGCTCCGAGGACGGTGGTCGGCAACCGGGACTGGTGGGTCGAGGCGTCGTGCGGGTCCCAACCGGTGATCGTCTTGCTGCACGTCACTCGGGGTGCGACGGGAGTGCCATTCGCGGCCCTAGCCGCCGGAGAAATGACAAAGGTCCCGGAATCCGGGGTCTTCACATGTGTCCGAGGGGGTGTCTGAGTTCAGGACATCGTTCACACCTGTCTCGGGACATCGTTCACACCTGAGTCGAGGTGTGAGCGATGGGCATGGCGCAGTTGATCGTGACGTCGGTGCTGATCGAGGGCCGCACAGTAAGAGCGAGGTCGCGCGTGACTACGGCATCTCGCGCCGGTGGGTGATCATCTTGGTGCAGCGTTACCTGGCCGAGGGCCAGGCAGGGCTGCAACCGCGATCACGGCGCCCGCATCGCCAGCCCGGCCGAATCGCGAGTGGGGTCGAGGACGAGATCATCGAGATCCGCAAAGACCTAGACAAGAACGGCCACGAAGCCGGCGCGGCGACCATCGCCGCGCACCTGGCTAACCAGGCACGGCAGCTCGCCGGCGGTCTCGACGATCTGGCGGATCCTCACCGCCCGCGACTTCGTGAGATCACAGCCGCACAGACGGCCCAAGCCCAGCTACCTCCGCTTCGCCGCCGAACAACCCAACGAGCGCTGGCAAAGCGACATCACCCACTGGGCCCTCGACGACGGCAGCACCATCCACGTTCGATACGACGGCTATTCGTCGTTGTCGCCATATTGCCCGGCTCTTCTGCGCTCCAGTCGCCAGTGGATCTCGTGGGTGTCTGGATGTCGCCACTCGCGCATGCGGTACTCGAAACCGGGCAGCAGCACGATCGGGATCGGATCCGGGGAGGCCGGTGCGACGGCGCCCACGACGATCTTCGCGTCGCGCGGGATAAACGGGGATTGGGCGGGAACCGGTGCGGTATGGATCTCCACCGGGTCGCTATAAGGGCGCGGCATGCGCTCAACCTACCAAAGAAGCGGTTATGAACCGTCATACAGAGCCTTTACCGCAGCTATAGACTGCTGTTAGCGTACTCAGCAACCGCTCGTGAAGCGCGATTGCGGCCAGCGCCAGCGGCCCGAGCGTCGCCAGTCCGACAGCGACGGGCGGTGCGCCCAGGTGTGGGTCGTCGTGACGTGCCGAGGATGTTACCGCGTGCTCGAAGGCAGCCCGCGGTGATCCACTTCTGGTCCTGCATCCCGCGGGTGCGGGTGCCGAAGGTGGATGGACCACCGAAGCAAGAGGAAGAGAACTATGGAATTCAACGCACCACCACAGCCGGTGCAGCGGCCGGTCGAGCGGTTCCAGTCGGCACCGCCGATGCAGCCGGGCTACGTCTACCCGGCCGCGCCGCCCGCGCCTCCGGCGCGCAAGCGGCGTCATATCTTCCGCTGGGCGTTCCTGGCCGTGCAGGCCGGGTTCGTCATCTGGATCATCGCCGGCGCGCACGCGGCATCGTCGCCGTCGGACTGCTCCGGCCTGTCCGCGCACGACTGCCAGGCAGCGGCCAACGCCGGTACCGCGATCGGAGTCGGACTCATCATCGTGTTCTGGATCCTGCTCGACTTGGTTCTGCTGGTGTCGCGCATTGTGGTCCTGCTGAGCCGGAAGAAGGGCTGATCATGAGAGCGATAATCGGTCTTACTGTCGCAGCGCCCGTCGACGTCTACGTGTAGGACTCGACCGTCGACCGACGGGCTGTCGATGGCGACGACGCCACCCCGAAGATCACAAAGTCGTTGTTCGAGAAGGACGACTGGATCGTGGAGATCTGGCGGTGGACGCAGAAGCTTTGGGGCCGGACACCTCCGGAGGTCTCCGCCCGGGTCGGCGGCACGGTCACGCGCTACTGGCAAGTGATCACCGAACCCAAAGGAAGTACTCACCATGAGCACGGTCAACCTGACGGCCTCGGCCGGGTACGCGATTGAGGCAACCCGGCGTGATGGGACCGGCGTCTTCGCCCGCAACATCACGGCCGAGGGCGAGTCGCCCTGGCTGGTGAAATGCAAGCACGGTGCGAGCCACGGTGCCCGCCGTCGCAGCGACGGCATCCTGCGGAGCGTTCTCGCCGACCTAGCGAACTGGTGCAAGGACTGCAAGATCGAATCGCTCCAGGCGGCTCTGAGCGAGGTACGGGTCCAGATGACCGGCGTGCTCGCCCTGGTCGATCGCATGATCGGTCGCGATTGAGACGACTGATCACGGTGCGTGACCGACGGGAAGGGTGGGAGCCTGTCGGTCACGCGACCGTGCTCAAAGCGCTGCCTATCCTCAGAACCGTCCGGGCCCGCCTGGCAACCGAGGACTACCTGCGTTACTGGGCCGACCTCGCCCGCACCCTTACCGAAAGCCGACTCCTCCGGACGCTACCCGGTCAGGAGTGCGTGCCGACGAACCACGCGCGTGCGACTCCGCGGGTCACGACCCGCGCCGGTGCCATCCGCTCGGGCGATGTGCACCGTCCACACCGGTACGACGGGAGGAACACGACGCACTACGTCCTCATGTCGATCACCGGCGGGATGGGACGTAGCGAACGCCAGGTAGTTCAGAGGCGTGTTCGTTTGGGCATGGCGGCCCAGGTGGAGCAGCAGGGGCGGTACCAGGGCGGTCGGCCGCCGTTCGGGTACACAACCGAACCTGTCGGGCCGCACCCCAACCAGCGGAAGGCCGCCGAGGGTTACTAGTTGAAGCGGCTCGAGCCGGACCCTGCCACGGCGCCGGTCGTTCAGCGCATCTTCGCGGAGTACCTCGCCGGAAGCACCCTCCGGGACATCGCGAACCAACTGAACCGCGACGGCGTGCCATGCCCGTCGGCGCACCGTCCGGAGCAGTACCCGCATCGACCCGGGGACGGCTGGCAAATCTCAACCCTGTCGACGATCATCAGCAACCAGCGGTATACGGGCTATGAGTACTGGGGCAAGTGGAACCGGGTCGAGGCGCTGATCGACCCGTCTGACGTCTCGCTGGGCAACCGAACGAGATTCCGGCGGGCCGCAGAAGGGCAGCGGCGTGCGGTCGCGCGGGCTCGCGCACGAAGCGCTGATCTCCGTCACGGAGTTCGTCACTGCGCAGCAGCTGGCTCGTGATCGGGCCGGCCGCGGTCGCGTTCGCGGTGATGCACGAGGCCGCGAGAAGACGAGACTCTCCAAGCGAGTCGCCGCTCTCCTGGGGGTGCTCCGGTGCCGGTTGGGCGTCGGCACGACGCAACATCCTCTACTTCCGGTGTCGCTCGCGCGATCTCCTGCCCGGCTCGGAGGTCCATATGCGACATCCGGTCAACTTGTACGTTCGGCACGACGAGCTGCAGCCGGGCCTACACGAATGGCTGGCGAGTCTGCTCGGCCCGAATACCGCGAACGAACCATCAAGCTGCTGGCCGCGGCCCAAGCTGCCGATCCTGGACGAGGTTCATCACTCACAGCTCGAGACCCGTCGTCAGGACCTGACGCCTTGTATCGCGCGGTTGCAAGACGCCACTGAAGCCGGCGCGGACCCTGCGGCGCTGGTCGACCGGCTGAACGCCGCCCACTCGGATCTGCAGGCCATCGACGCCGGCATCGCATCGCAACCAGAAGATGTCCGTGGACCCGTTGTCGACGACGTGGGGCTTCGGGAGCTGCTGAACTCGCTCGGAAACGTCGCCCAGGAGGTCTTCACCGAGGCGGACCCGACCGAGCTGGCCGAGTTCTACCGTTCGATCGGGCTGACCGTGTCCTACGACCACGAGTCGCGCACCGCCGAGGCCAGCGTCACCTTGAGGCCCGGCGGCCATATGGCCGCCGTTGGGGGAGTGACCGGTGTCCGAGGGGGGACTTGAACCCGCTGCACAACCCCCGGATTTGCTGGCCTGCAGACACTTGGGCCGGATTTCCAGGCCTTCCGAGTGCTACTAAGTGATACCCAGCGCGACCGATGTGCCATTGAGTGGGACATGTCCCACTCAATCCGGCGCCTCCCTTGGCCAAGCGACGACAGCACTGTAACTGCGCCTTGGACGGGCGCGAGGTAAGACCGGGGCCAGAGTACCGAGATCACACACTTCGAAGACGTGCGTGTCGCGTTCGAATATAAGGCCAGTGCTGTGCGTTTTGAGCGTTTGGCGGTAGCCTAGGTGACATGGCCGGAGCTCTCGCACAAGAGGCGGCGCAGCATCTGCGCGCCGCCCTCGACGAGGCGCTGCGCGGTACGCCGGAGCTGCCGGCGACGGCGCGCGCGGCGTTCGGGCGCCTCGTCGACGTGCTGGAGGCCAACGCCGACGCTGTCATCTTCCCGGCCGACGCGACCGTCTCGACTCAGGAGGCCGCGGAGTTGCTCGGCGTCAGCCGGATGACGGTCGTGCGGCTTGTCGACCGCGGCGAGCTCATTGCCGAAGGCGGCGCGGTCCATCGCCGCATCTCGGTGTCCGAGCTTGCCCGCTATCAGGCCGAGAGCAGCCGACGACGCCGCGCGGCCGTCGCCGCGCTCGCCGCCGACATCGATCAGGACCCGCCGCCAGATGAAGTGATCAGCACCCGGTGAGCGACGCCCACGCCGGCAGTGGCCGCACTGCGCTGCTGGACGCGTGCACGCTGGTCCCGATCAGGTTGACGAGCACGCTGCTATGGCTTGCCGAAGCAGGACTGTTCGAGGTGCTGTGGTCGGACGCGATCCTCGACGAAGTAGAACGGAACCTGCCCAAGATCGGCATCAGCCGCGAGCACGCCGCCCGCCGAGTGGCCACCATGCGCGACGCGTTCGGCGCCGCCGCGCTGGTCGACGGTTTCGCACACCTCATCCCCGACATGGCATGCGACACCAAAGACAGGCACGTGCTCGCCGCGGCCGCGCGAGGCGATGCGGACACGCTGGTCACCTTCAACGAGAAGGACTTCCCGCCGGAGTCCGTCGAGGGCCACGGCATCGAGGTCGTCCACCCCGACCTGTTCTTGGTTCGGCTGCTAGCCGAACGTCCGAACGAGGTCGTGGCGGCCCTCGACCGGGGCACCGCTGCCCTGAAGAATCCGCCGCAGACGCTGCGTGAGTTCCTCGCCTCGCTCACCCGGACAGTGCCGATGTTCGCCAACCTCGCCGCCGACGTGGCGGCGAGCCCTCCAGCGGTGGCGTCGCCGGTTCCTGCCCTGGTTGCCGCTCACGAGGATGAAGCCGTCGCGGCATTCGGCGAGCCGGGCGACTTGACCAACCCGGCGCAGGTCGCCTTCGCCTGGTGGGCCGGAATACTCGACGATCTCGGCCTGGCGCGCCCTGACATTCGACCCGTCAGCCTGGGGCGACTACGGCTGGGCCGTCGACATGCTCAACGGCAAATCACTAGCGACGAAGGTGATCCCTGCCGTCGACGCGCCGCGCCGCGTCGCGTTCATGCGGTTCGTGCCCGAAGTCGCGGCCACCGCCCAGGTGTTCGCGGCTTACCCGACATCGGCGACCATCCTCACCCTGGTCAGGATCGAGGACGGCACGTGGCGCGCCTGGGGTCTCGGCCCGGGCATGCCGGCCGCGAGCGACATCCTGGGCGAGGAGTTCGCCCGCGCTCAGCAGTTCGTTCCCGGCGGTGGCACGGCGCTGGTGTTCGAGTGGCTGACCCGCATCGCCGAGCCCGATCCGCCCGTCGACCTCATCTGGGG
The DNA here is from genome assembly GCA_036497285.1 of Jatrophihabitans sp. GTDB lineage: Bacteria > Actinomycetota > Actinomycetes > Mycobacteriales > Jatrophihabitantaceae > RYN-133. Next base: position 76,592 of record DASXJR010000001.1, on the reverse strand, counting down.
CAGCCTCGACGACCCGCTGCGCCTGGCCATGGCGCAATCCTGGCTGCTCGGCACCGAGCAAGTCGCCGCCGACGATTCGCACCGCGACGCCGAAGCAGCTCAGCTCTCGGCCCGCGAGAGCAGCCACCCGCTGTTCGCGCAGTTCTACCGCTCGCTCGTCGCGCACTACCAGACCGTGTACAGCGACATCGGCGGCAAGCCGTGCCTGGTCGGCACCAGCGAGACCGTCGGCCCTGAACTCGAACTGATCGCCTTCAGCTCCGAGGAGCACGTCGGGACCTACGGGCCCGGCGAACCGTTCCCCGCACACACGTTCATCACCCGGCACGTCGGCGGCGATGCGTGGCTGATCGCAGCCAACGCCCGCCGCATGCCCGTACCCGGCTGGCCCCCAACCGAGCAGGAGCTGCCGGGTCTGCTCATCGACGACAACTGACCGCAGCAGGAGCAGACGTTCCAGACGCACGCTGCGCCGCGGCACGCGGCCGCCCCGTGCTGCACTGGTCGGCGACGACGGCGGGCTGCCGGCAGGCCCGGTAACGGTCGTGACGGACGTAAACTCAGACCTCCGGCCGGCGCGGGTCGCCCTGTCGGTGACCGGCGCCGACAGTGACCGGCGAAGCAGTGCAACTCGCCGAAACCTAACGATCTCGACGCCCCTGATCACCGATTACCGGGCGCGGGTCCAGTTCGGGCGGCTCAGTTACGACTGTCGTTCTGTGCGCGGGCCGAAGAGCTGACACGCGTCGAAGGCGTGTCAGCTCGTGTTCGAATTGGCCAAGTTTCCGCGGTGGATCGAGCGTCGCCGACACCTGCTAATCTGCGTCATCCAGTCGTTCCAGCGATTGCACGTGTTCGTCGCGCACTCGCAGGATGGCGTCCGTGCCGCGGAACAGGACGGTCCAGCCGTCCTCCTGTTCCAGCGTCACGTCGTGCCAGGTTTCCCGGACGACCTGTGTCTCGTCGCCGTACACCATGCGGTAGGTGGCCACGGGTTACTCCTTAGCTGCCAGAATTGCCGATAGACGTGTGGATCGAGCGGATGGCGCTGAGCCCTTCGCCGACTGCCGCCGCCACGCGGTAGCTGGCTCCGGCGAACACCTCGGCGACCGCTGCATGATCTCCGCGAGTTCGTCGCTTTCAGCGCGCAATCGGTGAGGGCTTCCCACCATCTGTGTCACGGACGATCACCGCAGTGGCGGTGCTCAGCACGATGAAGTTCGTAGAACGGATTGCACGCGCGGTACAGGCCAGCATTGACGAGTTGGCACGCGCCGTACCCCCGCGACTGGCTCACCTGCTCCGCGGTGAGGTGCAACAAAGCGCCGCAGGTCATCGCCGGTGAAACCCTTGGCTGTCCGCCTTCTCCATAGCCAGCACTCTTGCGGCACTCGGATACTCGCGAATCCGGGGTTCCCCAGGGCCCACACCCGAGTTGGAACCCAACAGACGGCGTGCCTGCTCGGCGACGATTGAACCCCTTCGCCCCGCCTCACCGCCGCCGACCTGGTGGTGTGAGCCGAGGGCTGACGGTCGCTCGGACATGGGCTGCCTTGATCGCGGTCGTCACCGTCGTCAGGTCGTAAGCGCCGTAGTGGCGTTGGCCGTTGATGAAGAACGTCGGCGTACCTGAAACCCCGCTCAGATCAGCGGACTCGACGTCTTGGGCGATCCGGGAGGCGTGCATGTGCCGCCGCACGTCGTCAGAGAACCGTGGGACGTCCAATCCCAGTTCTTCGGCGTAACGCAGAAGGTCAGCAGGTTGCAGGCTGTCCTGTCGTGCCAGCAGCAGGTCGTGCATGCGCAGAATGCCCCCTGTGCGCTCGCGGCTTCAGCCGCTTCAGCACGCCCACACAGCCAAGGGGCCGAAATACAGCGCAGTAAGCGGCCACACAGCTTCCATGACCGACATGCGCTGTCGGTGGCCACGACCGTACACATCGAAGACGATCCACCCGCCGCACGCGAACCCGAGGCCGAGGGAGAACCAGGCGACGTAAGCAAGCGAAGTCGGCGTCACGGTCGAATCATCAGCCGGGGTCGTCCTCGAGCGGCCGGATCCAGACCTCCCTGATCGTCGGGAAGCAGCGGACCGCATGCCGGAGCCGATCGATAGGCACGTGGGCCCGCCTGGGTTCGCTCATGATCCGATCCTCCACACCGTCGGCAGCGACACAGACGACTCTGACTGCTGCGAGCCGGTGCCGAATCCGTGGGCTGACCAGTCCTCATCCCCGGTGTTCTCGCGCTCACCCGCGAGCCCCGCTTCGGCGGGACCCAGTGCATTCCGTCACTGGCGAAGTTGCCGCCGCGACGTGATCTGCAGCTTCGTGAAAACTCGGGAGAGGTGCCACTCGACGGTTCTCGGGCTGATGAACAGCCGACTGGCGATCTCGGCGTTGGACAGGCCGCCGGCTGCCAGTCGCGCTACCTGGGCCTCCTGGGCGGTCAGCCGGCTCGCGGTCGCCGGGCCGCTTCTACGAACGGTTGCCCCAGTGGCGCGAAGCTCGGCGGCGCTTCGTTCGCTGAAGGCTTCCATGCCCATGGTGGTAAACATCTCGTGCGCGATGCTCAGCTGTTGGCGTGCGTCGCCGGGTCGTTTCTGCCGACGAAGCCATTCACCGAACAACAGATGTGCGCGCGCCAGTTCCCCGCGGATGCGGGTCGCCGACAACTGCTCGATTGCCTCCCGGTAGGCGATCTCCGCCGATGCGGCATCATCGAGCAGCGCGCGGCAACGCGCCTCGATGCCCAGCGCCCACGCAGTGCGGGTCGCCTGCGTCGTCTCGATGATTCGCGCGAAGGCGTCGGCTGCGCTTGCTCGCCGACCGCAGCCCACGGCTGCCTCGACGAGCTCTACCAGGACGCCCCACGACTCCACGCCCATCGCTGGGGGGTACTCGCTGGCCTTGGTCGCGGCGTCAGCCGCATCTTCGTAGCTGCCGAGGCTGTTGTACAGCAGCGCCGTCGCAATTCCTGTCGTGGTGAGCCCGAATCCCTCGCCTCTGCGAAGAGCCTCGGACGACGCCTTCTCGATCAAGGTGAGCGCGTCTGCTTCGCGGCCCCGCCAGGCGGCAAGCAGCAGAGCACCGTAGGGCGCGGACGGGATACCGGTTGCATCTTCGACCGTCTCCAGCTCGCTCATCAAATTGTGAGCTGCACCGAGCTCGCCGGCCAGCACGTGCGCACCGATCCGGACGGACAGCGCGAGGGGCAGCGTGGCCAGCGCGCCCACATCACGGGCCACCTGCAGATGACGCCCGTTATCCAGAGTCTGCTCGTCCCACAGGTGGCCGGCCATGATGTGCGCGAGCCAGAACCACCGGAGCAGGTCGGGCGTCAGATCGATGTCGCGGAACGCAGCCAGCGCGCCCCGCAACACCGGGACGGCAGCGGCGTACCCGTCGGTGAACCGCACGGCCAGACCGTCGAGGAGCAGATCGGCCGGCTGGCTGCGTTCCACTGCCGGCGGCGCGCTCCTGGCCGCTTCCGCTACCTCCCGTACGTTGCCGCCAGCGGCGGCGAGAGCGCCGGCGAACATCGACGCGAGCAAGGCGTCCAGATAAGTGTCGCGGCACAGCCTGACATCGAAACGCTCGAGCTGTCTGGCAGCCTTGAGCAGCAGAGCCGGAGCGTCGCTGCCGCGGCTGGTGGTGAATGCGATCTGGGCGCGCAGCAGATCGGCCTGCGCGCGGCCGAGGTCGGTCAACCCGGTCGCCTCGGCAACACATAGCAGCCGCAACGCGGCGTCGGCGGCACCGGCCTCGTGCTGAACTTCAGCCGCGGCGAGTGCACGCTCCGCGCGTCGCGGCGCCTCGGCCGTCAGTTGCACCGCGCGCGCCAGAAAAGCTGCGGCGGCCGCTTGGCCACCCCGCGCCGCCGCGCGGGCAGACGATCGTTCCAGCTCAGCGGCGACGGCCTCGTCCGGTCCTGGCGCAGCCTGCGCCCTGTGCCATGCCCGGCGATCGGGATCAACCGCCGGATCGGTTGCCTCGGCGAGGGCGGCGTGCGTTCGGCCGAGTTGCTCGACCGTGGCTGCCCGATAGACCGCGGAGCGAAACAACGGATGCCGAAACCGAACACGAGCTCCGAATTCGACAAGGCCGGCTGCTTCCGCCGAAGCCGCTGCGGTCAGGTTCACGCCGAGGCGTTCGGCTGCGCGCCACATCAGGACCGGGTCGCCGGTTGGCTCAGCGGCGGCAACGAGCAGGAGCTCACGAGTATCGGCAGGCAACTCGGCGAGCTGGCGCTGGTAGCCCGCCTCGATGAGGGTCGGCAGCCCGCTCACCCCGGGTGGGCCAAACCCGCCCACGATTTGCGTCCGGCTGAAACCTTTGGGGAACTCGAGTAGCGCCAACGGGTTTCCGCGCGCCTCAGCGAGGATCTGGTCGACAACGCGCGAGTCGACCGGTCCGCGTTGGGCGATGTCCAGCAGCGCCCGCGCGTCCTCCTCGCCGAGCCCGTGTACAGGGAGATCCCGGAGCCCTGCCAACTCGGGGACTTCATCCGGATCGCGTATCGCGAACGCTATCGCTACGGACTCTGCTGCCAGCCGGCGCGCAACAAAGGCCAATACTTGCAAAGACGTCCGATCGAGCCAGTGAGCGTCGTCCACAACGCAGATCAGTGGCTCAGCTGGTGCCGCGTCGGAGAGCAGGCCAAGCGCGGCGAGTGCCACCAGGAACCGGTCCGGCGGAACACCGATGGCGAGTCCGAGCGCGGTGCTCAATGCCTCACGCTGCGGAGCCGGTAATCGCTCGATCCCACTCAGCAGCGGGGCGCAGACCTGATGCAGTCCCGCAAAAGCCAGCTCCATCTCCGACTGCACACCGATCGCGCGGACGATCCGGCACCCGCCCGCGTGGTTGACCAAATACTCGAGCAACGCCGACTTGCCGATGCCCGGCTCGCCGTGCAAGACGAGCGCTCGGCTGCGGCCCGCGCGTACGGCGTCAATCAGACGGTCAAGCGTGCGGCATTCGTCGCGCCTACCTCGCAACTCCAACAAGCACCGCCCGCCACCCTTTCGGGCTCAGTGGTCGACCACCGCTCCCCTCGAGTCCGTCTCGCACGGAGTATCTGACAACGATCCGGGCGACGCCAGGTGCGCCGTGCCTTTCGAAGCGCGACCTGAGAGGAGATCGCAGCGCGCGCCGCAGCGGCCAAAGCGCGCGGTGAACTCGGGCGCGAGCGCTATCAGGTCAAGGAACCTTGCGGCGGCCGCCGTTGCGTCGGCCAGCACGTCCTCGCCGCTTGATCCGCTGTTCTCGCTGCGTTGGGCGGCATCAAGCACAATCACGGCACCGAGCGTGAGCTCGACTGGAAGCAGGCCGGCGCGATACAGATCCCGAAGGCGGTGGTCGGGCAGCGCCTCGAGGTCGCGAACGGTTAGGTTGGCGTCGAGCAGTGCACGCCCGACGATCGACTGCGCTTGCCCACCGAACGAGTACATAGCGTTTCGGTACTTGACGTTGTACCCGCCGAAGTCGCGCGCCGCGGTAGCGAGCAGGTCCAAGCCGTCGCCGATGTCGAGTGGTCGTGCCCGTCTTGGGTTAGAGATTCCGGTGATCGCCCAGGGCGCAGAACAGGTCATGCGTTCACGGTCGCGCGCTTGTGATGCATGTCGCACCAGGGGTTCCCCCAGGCATGCTCCCCGGTTCGATGCTGCGGGTCCTCCTGGCTAACCGGTGGGCGTTGGTGCCGATGTCCGCCTCGCTGTCAATGGCGCCAGCGACCGGGCGGTGTCCGGAGCGGACGGCGTCGAGCAGACGGTCGAGCCCAGGTCGGCGCAATCTGCAGCTACGGACCTTCGGCGACGATTCGGGGGACTCGGAACATGTTGCGTTCGACCGCTGGGGCGGCGCCTAAGACGTCTTCGACCTGCAGGCAGTCGATCACCACGTCCCGACGGGTCACGTTGAGCAGCGAGACTGCGTGCGTCATCGGCGGCACATCATCGGTGGCTACCTCACCGACCCGGGCAACCGCGGTGATGATCGCATCGAGGTCGTTGGTCAGCTGGTGAAGTTCCTCCTCGGTGAGAGCGATTCGGGCCAGCCGTGCGAGGCGTTCGACGAACTCTCGCTCGATACTTGCTGAGCCACCTGCAGACTGCGCCACGTAACCCACTTCAACTCAAATCTTCGGGCAGCCGGTTGGTGCTGTCGGCTGCTTTGTTGATCACCGCATGTCCGGGTCTGTCTCTGCCTCGGCCTCCGATTCGTACAGCGAGTTGCCCATGACGTCCGAGCCGGGGGGTGATGGGTGACCGTCGCCCATGGGACCCGGTGGGCGGGGCTCGCCAGGTTCGTACAGCGAGTTGCCCATGACGTCCGAGCCGGGCGGTGATGGGTGACCGTCGCCCATGGGGCTTGGTGGGCGGGGCTCGCCAGGTTCGTACAGCGAGTCGCCCATGACGTCCGAGCCGGGCGGTGATGGGTGACCGTCGCCCATGCCATCGGGCGGTCGCGTGATGCTGCGCTTGGCTGGGCGCCGCTTGGCCTGTCGTTCGGTGGCGGTTGAGGTCTCCGCCATGGATTGCCGCATTGGCCTGGCCACACGTCGTTTCGGGCTCGTCGCCGCGGCTATCGCATCGGTTGGTTCCGAAGGTGCATCACTGCTCGTCGCCACCCGCTCTGACATTTCGTCGTGCGTCATGTCGGAAAGGATCGCTCGCGCCTTGCGACTCTCGGATCCGTGGGAACCCTAGGCTGGGCACTGGTTCCGAGGCGGGCGTACCCGGGGATGCTGCCCGCCGTTGTGCAGACCCCGGGGTGATGCCGGGGGCTACCACGGGGCCGCTTTCCGCGTCGTTCCGCCACCGTTTCGGGTGTGACATCCGACAACCCCCCGACGGCACCATCGAAGCTCGAGTCCGCTGCGCGGACGCTGACCGGGCGCGCGGTCGAGGTTGTGCGAGTCGACGGCCTGCTAAGACAAGCGCGTACCGGCCGCAGCGCGATCCTCGTGGTGCGTGGCCAGGCCGGGATCGGGAAGACCGCCCTGCTCGACACGGCCGCTGCCCGCGCCGACGGGTTTCGGGTTGTGCACATCCGTTCCGTCGAGGCGGAACAGCAGTTGCCCTATGCCGGCCTGCACATGTTGTGCAACGCGCTGCATGCCGAGTTCGAGCAACTCCAGCCGGTCCAGCGGAGCGCCATCGACGCAGCAATCGGGATGAGCCACGAAGCGCCGGACCCTCTGCTGATCGGGCTGGCGACGATCTCACTACTCCGTGATACCGCTGCACCGAAGCCACTGCTGTGCGTCATGGATGACGCACAGTGGCTTGACAAGCGGTCGGCGCAGGTCGTGGGTTTCGTGCTGCGGCGAATCGAGACGGGTTCGGTGGCAGTGCTGATCGGCGTACGCGATCCGTACCTCATCCGCGACCTGGAAGGCCTCCCGTCGCTGCGGCTCGGCGGGCTGCCGTATGCCGATTCGCGGGCGCTGTTCAACTCGCTGATTCGCGGCCGCGTCGACGAGCCGGTGATCGGACGGATCATCGCCGAGACGCAGGGCAACCCGGGAGCTCTGATCGAAGCGCTGAAGCACCTTACTGCCGACTTCGCCGGTGGATTCGGCGTCGACACAGTTCGTCCGCCGGGCCTCGCCGACGGGCTGTCCGCTCAGGTCAACCGCCTACCGAGCGGCAGCCGGCGGATGCTCCTCTTGGCGGCAGCCGAGCCTACTGGCGACCCGGCGCTGCTGTGGCGCGCCGCGAGGGAGCTGGCAATCGCTCCCGACGCCGGCGCGCCACTCGAGTCGGCCGGGCTGCTGCGGCTCAGTCCTCGTGTGACGTTTCGCCAACCAACGTGGCGGGCTGCGATCTATGGTGCGGCTGCGAACGCGGACCGACGCGCAGTGCATGGGGCTCTTGCCAAGGCAACTGATCCGGATGCCGCGCCCGACCGGCTCATCTGGCATCGGGCCCTCGCAGCCCACGGGCCCGACGAACAGTTGGCCCGCGAGCTGGAGCAGGCTGTGCCCGCTGCGCGCGAGCGTGGTGGACCTGCCGCGGCCGCAGCGTTCTTGGAACGATCAGCACTGCTAACGCTTGACCCTGCGCGCCGTGCCGAACGCGCCCTGACCGCAGCCGCCGAGAAGTTCGATGCCGGGGCAGCCGCCGGCGCGGCTCGACTGCTCGTTACCGCCGAACTCGGCACGCTGGGCGAGGCGGGCCGAGCCCGGCTGGAGCGCCAGCGAGCCCAGCTCGCATTCGCTACCAGCCGTACCGCCGACGCCGCGGACCGCCTGCTCAATGCGGCACGGAAGCTGCGGCACATCGATCTGGGCGCGGCGCGGGAAAGCCGCCTCGAGGCAATCGTCGCCGCGCTGTTCGGCGGTCGGTCGGCGCTCCTTCGTGGCGTTGCCCCGGTGGCAGAGGCGCTGCCTCCGAGTCCGGCCGGCGCTCCGCATCTGCTCGATCAATTCCTCGACGGGCTCGTTGCTCGATTCACCGACGGCTATCCGGCCGGCTACCGACCACTCCGCGACGCCGTCCGCGCCTTCGGTCGAGATGGTGACCAGACCGATGCCGACCGCTGGTCGTGGCTTGCCGGTGCTGTCGCGGCCGATCTGTGGGACGACAGTAGTTGGGAGGCCCTGACCGGTGCATCACTGTCGGTCGTTGAGCAGGGGAGCGCGTCCGCGGCACTCCCGTACGCGCTCACCGGTAGGGCCATCGTCGAACTCAATTCGGGCGACTTCGCCAGGGCAACGGCGCTTGTCGCGCAGGCTGACGTGGTCAGCGCAGCGATGGGCAGCCCCCGCCTGGCGTGCGCATCGCTGATGCTTGCCGGCTGGCAGGGCGACCATCTGATGGCGCCGGCCCTCTTCGATACAGCCCGGCGCGCCGCGGGGGAGCGCGGCGAGGGGCGCACCCTGACGGCGGCGAGCTACGCGCAGGCCGTCCTGTACAACGGCCTCGGCCGATATGACGCCGCGTTGGCCGCCGCACGGCACGCCACACAGGTCGAAGAGCTGACCTTGTACGGCTGGAGTCTGATCGAGCTCGTCGAGGCGGCGGCACGCAGCGGCGACCTCGCGGCGGCGGCGGGTGCGCTCGACATGTTGGCGAAGCGGACGCGGCTGTCGGGAACGGACTGGGCGCTCGGCATCGAGGCACGCTCGCGCGCGTTGCTCAGCGACGGCGCCCGCGCCGAAGCCCTGTATCGCGAGGCGATTGAGCGGCTCGGACAGACCCGGATCGCCGTCCACCACGCGCGTGCACAGCTTCTATACGGCGAGTGGCTGCGCCGCCAGGGCCGACGAATTGATGCGCGCGCGCAGCTGGGCGCCGGGCGCGAGTCGTTCGTCGCGATGGGCGCCACGGCGTTTGCCGACCGGGCGCACCGTGAATGCCTCGCCACCGGCGAGAAGGCACGCAGGCGAGGCGTCGAGACGTCAGGCCAGCTGACGCCTCAGGAAGCGCGCATTGCGCTGCTGGCTCGTGATGGTCTGACGAATCCGGAGATCGGCGAGCGGATGTTCATCAGCGCACGAACCGTGGAGTACCACCTGCACAAGGTCTTCGAAAAGGTTCGAATCACCTCGCGGCACGAACTGCACCTTGTCCTGGACAGGACCGTGAGCTTGGCTTCGCCTGCCGCGCCCGATGGTTGGCGCCAGCCGGAGAAGCGGGTCGACGTAGCCTGAACTCGGGCAGCCTGTCATGGCTGCCGCTACGGGCGCGGCTCCCATTCGCGCCGGTATTGGGGGTCATCCCGGAACCGAAGCGCCATGTGGCGCATGATCAGCTCGACCGACGCGGGATCGTCGCCCTCCTGGTGCGCCTCGACGATGGCGAAGGTCTGCAATCGATCGGCCTCGCTCAGTCCGGGGTCGTAGGCGTGATGCATGAGGAATGCGGCGAGATCGTCGAGCCGCTCCGAAGGACTTTCGTCCACATCGCACGCGGGATCCGCGTCTTGAGCTCCCATCGCAAGTCCCTTTCTGTGCCACGAACACTGCCGCGCCAGCGGGCGCCCTAGTCCGGCGTGAGGTCGTACTCGTCGGGACCGTCGTCCGCAACGATGTGCATTGCAGCCTCTTCGGCCGACGCGCCTCCGCCGTCGATGCCGACATCGACTGCCCAATACTCCTGATTCGGTTCAGACGGGTCGAGATCCTCGAATGTGAGGCGGCCGGCCCGAACGTCACCGACCTGGTCGTCAATCGGCTCACCGTCGGTGTCGAAGCTGTCACCGATGCCGTCCCCGACGTATCGATCGCTGAGTTCCGGCTCCTCGTGCGCGAGCCTCGTCGCCAAATCCTCGCGAACGATGTCCTCGTACTCGGTCGTTCCCCAGGCCGTGATGCCCTGGGGCCGTTCTGGCGGCGAGTAACCCTCGCCCGGATCTATGCCTACCTCGTCCTCGTCCAGCGCCTCCTCCTCCGGAAGCGGCACCGGCCCGTCGAGGTACGCGTCACCGGTTGCTCCGTCCTCGAACGAACTCACCAGACCTCCCGAGCAGCGTGTCGATACCTCCCAAGACCGTCTCGCGGAGGACGAATCCGTCGCATCGAGCATCTCCCCGGTTCCGTTGCCCAGCCCCGAACGCCGGCAGTGGACCTAGGGCCTGCGACTGGTGACTCCCGGACGCGACGCGCGGAGGTACGGAGTCAACATCGATGCGGCCCTTGGTGCCGAAAGTGGCGGGATCACGACTCGTCCATCGGCTCTCACCGTAGGAGAAGTTCACATGACCAGTGAAGAGACCATGTCGATGTCCGGCGAACACACGATGGGCATGTCCGAGCCGCACGCGATGGATGCGACCACGACCGGGCACATGTACATCCAGACGAACGGGCTGCGCAACGCGGTCGTCCACTACGTCCGTAGCGCAGACGGCACCCTGCGCGAGTCGGAACGCGTACCGACCGGCGGCGCCGGCTCGGGCGGGTACAACCCGATCGCCAACCGCGACAGCACTCCGAACCCATTCGAGGGCGCGCGCAGCGTCGTCCTCAGCCCCGACAACGGATTCCTATTCGCGACCAATGCGGGTGACAACTCGGTGTCCAGCTTCGTCGTCGAGGAGGGGGGTCACCTCGGGCTCGTCGACGTCAAGCGCACGGGCAACGTTGTTCCTGGAAAGAGCGGCAGCGCGAAGTCTGTGCAGTACGACGCGGCGACCGGCACGCTGTTTGTGCTGCATTCGCTGGGCCCCGACCACGTGCGCCTCATGTCGGTCGACAGCGAAGGCCGGCTCACCGCGCGTCCCGAGCGCTACACGGTCAACACTGAGGACAAGCCGAACCGGGTGGCCACCATGGTGACCCTCTCGCCCGATGGAAAGTTCTTGCTGGTCGGGACGACCTTCGACGAGCCGGCGAAACCGAATCCGGATGGCTCGCCGATCATCTGGGTCTCACGCAACGGTGGCGCGCCGCATTCCGTCGCGTCGAACGCGCCGGATCCGGACGGGCTGGTCGTGTTCCCCGTCAACGCCCACGGCGGGCTCGGCGAGGGCTTGTTCCAGGACGGTGGTGGCGCCTCGCCGTGGTTCCCGCTGTTCCTCAACCATCGCCCGAACCAATTCCTCATCGGCTATGCCGTGTCCGACGGTGTCTCGCTCGCGACACTCGATTCGGACGGGAAGGTCTCGACCGGACCGGTGGTGCCGGTCGACACCAGCGCCGGCCTGCCGTCCGAGCTGTGCTGGCTGTCGATCAGCCCCGACGACCGGACGGTGTTCGCGGCGAACTTCGGCTACAGCTACGTCACCAGCTACCACCTCGACGGAAGCGTGCTCACGATCGCGAAGGACCCGGCCTGTCCGAAGGTTCCCGGCGATGGGACGTACCGTGCGCTCAACGGAACGGTCAGCAGCGGGCCGAGCGACAACTGGATCACGCCGGACGGCGAGTACTTCTATCAGCTCTACGGCAACGCCTCGAAGCTGGTGGGCTACGCCGTCCAGGAGGACGGCGGGCTCAAGGAGGTCACAACGTGCCAGGTCCCGCACAACAGCTCGCAAGGACTGGCGGGCTTCTGATCCTGTTGCTGTCACTGACCCGACCGGCTCCCCCGTCCGCTCTTGACGCCGGCCGGGTCAGCGTCTGCACCAAGTTAGTTTGGAGACGCGTCGTGCATGCCGAAACAGCGGGAGGGCCGCGGATCGAAACCTGGGTCTCGTCAATGATGCTGAGCCCGCGCGAAGTCGAGAAGCTGATGATCTACCAAGTCGCGGAACTCGCACGCCGGCGCAAGGGCCGAGGCCTGAGGCTGAACTTCCCGGAGGCCATCGCATTGATCACCGAGACACTGCTCGAGGCGGCCCGGGACGGCGCTTCCGTCGCGGATGTGATCGAACTCGGCAAGCAGGTGCTGACCCGGGCCGACGTGATGGACGGCGTCGCCGAAATGATCAATCTGGTGCAGGTGGAGGCCACCTTCCGCACCGGCACCCAACTGATATCGGTCAGCAACCCGATTCCATGACGAGGGAAGGCGACACATCGTGGTGCCTGGCGAGTGGCTGCTCAGCGACGAGCCGATCGAGATCAACGCCGGTCGCCGGACGTTGCGGGTGTCGGTACGGAACACCGGTGATCGTCCGATCCAGATCGGCTCACACTTCCACTTCTTCGAGGTCAACCGGGCCTTGGACTTCGATCGACCCGCGACACTCGGGATGCGGCTCGACGTCCCATCCGGCCAGTCGGTCCGTTTTGAGGCGGGTGACGAGCGCGAGGTTGACCTCGTGGAATTCGGGGGGCTCGGACGTGTGATCGGCTTCAACAATCTTGTGAACGGCTCCATATCTGAGCCACAGAGCGTCGAGCGGGCGCTGAACCGTGCCGCTCAACTGAGCTTCGCCGGGATGCCTGAAACCGCGAGTCACCCATCATGAGCAGGGTGCCGCGCCAGCAGTACGTGGCGCTGTACGGACCTACGGCGGGGGACCGGTTTCGCCTTGCCGACACCGCGCTCATCGCGCAGGTCGAGCGCAGCCTCCTCACGCCCGGTGAGGAAGCCATCTACGGCGGCGGCAAGTCACTGCGCGACGGCATGGGCCAGGTACCCGGTCTTCGCAATGGCGACGGCGTGCTCGATCTGGTGATCACGGCAGCGATCGTGATGGACCCCGTGATCGGCATCGTCAAGGCGGACATCGGGGTGAAGGACGGTCGGATTGTCGGCATCGGGCAGGCCGGGAATCCCTACCTCCAGGACGGCGTGGCCCCGAACCTGATCGTCGGCGCGGGCACCGAGGTGATCTCCGGTGAAGGCCTGGTTGCCACGGCCGGCGCGGTTGACACCCACGTCCACTTCCTCACGCCCGAGCAGGTGCCGCACGCGCTGGCCAACGGTGTCACGACGTTGATCGGCGGCGGGACCGGACCGGCGGACGGTTCCAAGGGAACGACGTGCACGCCCGGGCCGTGGAACATCGCACGGATGCTCGAAGCCAGCAGCGTGTTGCCTGTGAACATCGGCATTCTCGGTAAGGGCAACAGCAGCCGACCAGAGACGCTGGTCGAGCAACTGCAAGCCGGCGCCTGCGGCCTGAAGGTGCACGAGGACTGGGGCGCGACGCCGGCCGTCATCGACTGCGCGCTCAGCGTCGCCGATGAACACGACGTGCAGGTGGCGCTGCACGCCGACACCCTGAACGAGAGCGGCTACCTCGCGGACACCGTCGCGGCCATCAAGGGGCGCACGATCCACAGCTACCACACCGAGGGCGCCGGCGGGGGACACGCACCGGACATGATCGCCATCGCGTCGTTGCCCTACGTGCTGCCGTCTTCGACCAATCCCACTCGGCCGTTCACCACCGACACCACCGACAACCTCTTCTACATGACCGTGGTGACGCACCACCTGAACCCCGACAATCCAGAGGACATCGCGTTCGCCCAGTCCCGGATTCGAGCTGAGACCGAGGCGGCCGAGGACGTCCTGCACGATCTCGGCGTCCTGAGCATGTACTCCTCCGACTCCCAGGCGATGGGTCGGATCGGCGACACCGTGTCGACCTGTTGGCGCACCGCGGACAAGATGAAGAAGCTGACCGGCAGCCTCGCCGGCGATCCTGAGGAGAACGACAACGAGCGCATCCTGCGTTACCTCGCCAAGCTCACGATCAACCCTGCTCGGGCGCACGGCATCGCGCACATGGTCGGCTCACTCGAGCCGGGAAAGGTCGCCGACATTGTGCTCTGGGCTACGAACACGTTCGGCGTGAAGCCCAAGTACGTGATCAAGGGCGGCTTCATCGCGTCGGCGGTCATGGGCGATCCCAACGCGTCCATCCCGACGCCCGAGCCGGTGCTCATTCGATCGATGTTCGGCGCCCAGGGCCGAGCAGTCGCCGGCACGTCCATCACCTTCGTCTCTGAGGCGGCAGCGGCGGCGGGCGTGCCAGAACGGCTCGGGCTCGACCGTTGGGTCGAACCGGTCCGCCAATGCCGCACAGTGGGGAAGGCGCAGATGCTTCGCAATGACGCCACACCAGAGATCAGCGTCGATCCGGAGACGTATCAGGTCCGCGTCGACGGCCGGCCCGCCACCGTCGAGGCAGTCGACGAGGTGGCCATGTCTCAGCTCTACTACATCGTCTGATGTCCGAGGACGACCTGATCGGCCACCTGTCCGCGCTCCAGTTGGCCGACTCAGCCTTCCCCAGCGGCCGGTACACCCTCTCCTACGGTCTCGAGACGGCCGCCGAGAATCGCCAGCTCACCGCGGAGATGTTGACAGGTCTGCTCAGCGACACAGTCCGCTTGGCGGTCGCGCCGTCCGACGGCGTTGCCTTGGCGTGCGCTCATCGTGCGGTAGGCGCCGACGGGTCCGTGGATGGCGATCTCGTGAGGCGCGCCGACGAGCGATTGACCGCCGTCAAGCTTGCGCGAGAGGCTCGCGAGGCGTCCACACGCACCGGCCGCGCACTGCTACGCACCGCGTCCGGCATCGCCGCCCGGCAGCCGATCCGCGACTACGCCGCGCGGGTGGATGACGGACGCGCGCCGGGCAACCACGCCGTCGTCCTCGGTCTGGTCAGCGCAGTGCTGGGCGTGCCGCGGCTTACCGCTGTGGCAGGCGACCTGTACGCATTCTGTGCCGGCTGGGTGGCCGCGGCAGTGCGGCTGGGCGCGATCGATCACCGCATAGCTCAACGCGTGCTGCACGACGTGCGAGGTGTGACCGCGCGTGCCGCGCAGCTTTCGGTGGACGGCGATGTCACACGCATCGCCAGCTGCTCGCCGTTCCTCGATGTGATGTCCATGCGGCACGAGCAGGCCGAGCTTCGGCTGTTCGCGAGCTGAAGGAGAGGACCCAATGACCCAAGCCGACCACGTTCACAACCACTCACACCCGAACCACGACCACGATCTGGCCGCGGCCGCCCATCAGAATTCCGACCAGATCAGGGAGCCGGGTATCGCCCGCATCGGCATCGGAGGCCCTGTCGGCTCCGGCAAGACCGCACTCATTGAGGCTCTGGTTCCCAGGCTGCTCGCCGTCGGCCACCGCCCTGTCGTAGTCACAAATGACATCTTCACCAGAGAAGATGCCGAGCACGTCCGCGCGACTCTCGCCGGCGTGCTGGACGCTGAGCGGGTTGTCGGCGTCGAAACCGGATCGTGCCCGCACACGGCCGTTCGGGACGACCCCACCATGAACCTCCATGCGATCGGCGAGCTCACGGCCCGGTTCACGGACGCGGACGTCGTTCTTGTCGAGTCGGGTGGCGACAATCTGACACTGACGTTCAGCAGGGCACTGGCCGACTACTACATATTCGTCATCGATGTCGCAGAGGGCGACAAGATCCCTCGCAAGCGTGGCCCGGGGATCACGAGCTCGGACCTCCTCGTCATCAACAAGATCGACCTGGCCCCGTACGTGCGAGCCAGCATCGAGGTGATGGCGCGCGACGCACACATCGTCCGCGGCGACCGACCGTTCGTCCTGACGAACTGCTTCACCGGTGAAGGCCTGCAGGACGTGACCGATCGGATCGTGGACGTCATCAGCCGGCATGCCGTAGCGCCAAGCAACACCGCGGCGTGACCGCGTCCTCCGCCTGGCGACGTGATCCGGCCTGGTACACGCCCAGCGACCTGCCCTCCGAGATCGCCGCCTTCGCGACTCCGATGGAGGGGAGGCTGGACGTCGGGGCGCCGGGCAAGATCGGGCTGCTCGAGTTGACGCTCGCGCCGCATGACGGCGTCACCCGCGTCGAAAGCCAGTACCAGCGCGCGCCGCTGCACGTCTATCGGCCGATCTACCTCGATCCGCGGCTGCCGGGCATGGCGTTTGTCTTCCTGCAGCAATCCGGCGACGGTCTCGTGCAGGGCGACCGATACCGCATCGACATCGACTGTGCTGCAGGTTCGGCGGTGCACGTCACGACGCAAGCAGCGACGAAGGTCTTCGCGGCGCGGCAGAACTTTGTCACGCAGCTGACCAACCTGAGTGCTGGCGCTGACGCCGTACTCGAGTACTTGCCCGACCCTGTCGTGCCCTTCCGTGGGTCACGGCTGTTCCAGCGCACCCGCGCTGTCGCAGCGCCCGGGTCGACGGTCGTGCTCGGCGACGTGCTCCTGCCGGGTCGCGTTGCGCATGACGAGGCGCACGTCTACGACGTGTACTGGGCTGAGACGGAGTTCATGCGACCGGACGGCACATTGCTGTTCAGCGACGTGCTTCGGATGCATCCGGCTGCCGGCGAGGACCCGAGGTCGATCGGGTTCCTCGGCGGCCATGACGTCCTCGCGACCCTGTACGTGGTCACCTCGCAAGTCCGGGCTGCGGCGTTGGTGTCGATTCTGCGATCGGTTCTCGCCTGTCGTACGTCGGTGCTCGCCGGCGCGACGGAGTTACCCAACGGCTGTGGGGTCGCGGTCCGGCTGCTCGGCGAGTGTTCGGCGCAGGTGCAGGCGGCGATGCGTGCAGCATGGGGTGCCGTTCGCGTGGAACTACTCGACGCACCTCCACCGGACCTACGCAAGGGCTGACGGCGAAGCCTGTTCGAACGACGCCAGACCCATCAGGTCGACGCATGCGACTCCGCGACGATCAACGATGACCATCACCACGCTTTCGCATTGCCAGCAGCGGGCGACGATGCCAGGGCCGTCGAGGTAGACCCACACCTCGGCCACCGGGGAGATCCGTCCGCAGTGGGCGCAGTGAGCCCAGGCCGCTGTCATCTCCTCGCCGAAGACGTCGAACAGCGTGCCAGCGATCGCGTTGCCGTCCAGTCCGTACATTGCCTTACGCCCCTGTCCCGCCGAAGCGCTCCGTGCGTATTCTGCTCGCCGCGTGGCCGAGTTCGACCAGGCTGTTTGCTGCAGTCTCGACGAAGGGTGTCGGCCCGCACACGTAGACCAGCGGCTGCTCGCTCGGAGACCAGGCAACCTCGGCGAGCATCTCCATGTCGATCCGACGCCGATAGCCACGCCACCCGTCCGGTTGCTCTTGAGTGAGGGTCACCGACACGTCGAAGGCGTCATAGGCCGCGACCTGCATCAGTTCGTCCCGGTAGATCATCAGGGGAAGCGAACGCACCGAGCACAGGAGTCGGACCGGGACCGTGCTGTGCACTGCCCGGTGGTGGCGCAGCATCGACCGGAACGGGACGATCCCCGAACCGCCGGCGACAAGAAGCAGCGGCCCGCCAAGAGAGTCCTCCCAGACGAAATAGCCACCGATCGGCCCGCGCAACTCCAGCTCGTCGCCGATGCGCAGCTCGTCGACGAGAAAGGGGGACACCTCACCGTCCTTGAGCCGCTGGACGGTGAGTACGACATGATCGTCATCCGGCGCCGAGGCGATGGAATAGCTTCGCTGCGCTTGGTAGTCGTCGTCGGCGGTCAACCGAACATCGACATGCTGTCCGGACCGGTGTCCGGCCCACTTCGGAAGCTCCAGCGCGATGCTTCTCGTTTGCGCCGTCTCGGACACCAAATCGACAACCGTCCCGGCCTGCCAGGTCAGTCGCCGTCGTACCGCTGCTCTTTCCACGGGTCTCCGTAATTGTGATAGCCGTACCGCTCCCAAAATCCCGGCTCGTCGTCGTTGCGAAGTTCGAGCCCGCGCACCCATTTGGCGCTCTTCCAGAAGTAGAGGTGGGGCACCAGCAAGCGCGCCGGCCCGCCGTGCTCGGGCTCAAGTGGCTCGGTCTCGTACTCGTAGACGATCCACGCCTTTCCGTCGGTGAGATCCTCCAGCGGCAGGTTGGTGGTGTACCCGCCGTCGCAGAAGGCGAGCACGTACTCGGCGCTGGTGTCCACGCCTCTGAGCAACGTGTCGATCGCGACGCCGCGCCAGTTCGTTCCGAGCTTCGACCACTTCGTGACGCAGTGAATGTCCACCGTCACGGTCTCGCTCGGCAGCGCGCGAAGCTCGTCCCACGTCCACCGCAGCGGCTGGTCGAGCTCGCCTCGGACGGTGAAGGTCCACTCGTCGAGCGGTGTGTGGGGTGTCGGTCCGGCCGACAGCACCGGGAAGTCGTTGGTCGCATATTGTCCCGGCGGGACGCGACCGCTGTCTGCCTCCGCCCGGCGCCCGCGGAATCCCCGCGTGACGGCCATCAGCTACTCGCTAGCTGGACGCGGAGCAGCCACTGCTGCTTCTCTGCGGCGGAAGCCATGCGTGCGGTCCTCCAGTTCGCTTCCGGATCGAGTTGTCCTCCTCCAGCCTGACGATCGCGCTCTGTCGTCGCATCAGGGGATTGCCCAGCCGGCGTCCCCAGGGGCAACGATCTTGGCGAGGTGTGAAGACGCCCGCCTGGCCCTGGGCACGTGGGGATCGGGTCATATGACTGATGTCAGGCGACTCGCGCGTCGACGACGATCGGTCAAGTTCGCTGCCACGGGATCAAAACCAAGCCGAGGAGGTCCTTGAGGATGATGAACCCGCCCTACTTCGACAAGTATCAGAACCTTGCGTTGTCGCGTGACGACGACGGTGTGCTGCTGATGAGGTTCCACACCGACGGCGGACCGATCCTCTTCACCGGTCAAACGCACCAGGACTTACCAGAGCTGCTGGAAGAGATCGCACTCGACCATCAAAACAAGGTGCTGGTTCTTACCGGCACCGGTGATTCGTTCATGGACAAAATCGATGGTCCGAGCCTGGGCGAGATCTTCAAGCCGCTGGCCTGGGAGAAGCAGCGATTTGAGGGCGCACGGGTCCTCCAGCGATTTCTGGATCTCCCGATTCCCATGGTCGGAGTTGCGAACGGGCCGGCGATCATCCATTCCGAGTACCTGCTGCTGTCCGACATCCATATCGCATCGGAGCGGGCCACCTATGGCGACTACCCACACCCCGCGTTCGGAATAACCGGGGGAGACGGGGTACATGTCGTCTGGGAAGAGGTTGCCGGAACCGCCCGTGCGAAATGGCTCCTGTGGACCGGAGAGACCATCGACGCGCAGACAGCTCTCCAGTGGGGCGTGGTCAACGAGGTGGTTCCCCATGCCCGGGCGGTCGATCGGGGAATCGAGATCGCAAAGGTCCTCGCGGCCAAGCCAGCGCTGTATCGCTCCTTGCAAAAGCAGACTTTGAATATCAACCTTCGGCGCCGAATCGTGAGTGACGTGCCGTTCGGGATGGCGCTCGAAGGTCTCACCGCCGCAGACCTGCCCTATCAGGGATGAGGTAATGCCGCACCACTCTCATCCGTGACCCAGATCCTGATCACCAGCGCCAGCGGAGCCAACGGCGACGGATACGGTGCGGTCCTCAGCTTCACCGCTGACGGTGGGCCAACGAGACCGTTCAGCCAGGATCGCCGGATAAGCGACCCCCGCGGTCTCAGTCTGGATCCGTTCGGCGAACTCATCTACCTCAACAGCGGTGCCGACCGGGTGCTGGCCCTCGATCGGAACGGAGAGGTCGCTCTTGACTCGGGACGGATCGACGGGCTCGATCCGGGTGGGGGGACCTTCGGGCCCGACGGCCGCTACTACGTCGGGTTACGACGGCGCCGGACGATCCTCGCCCTACCCGCTCGCCTCGACCGAGCAGGAGAGCCGCTTCTTCCCGACGGGATCGTTGCCTTCCCGCGAGGATTCGGCTTCAGTTCCGACGGTGATCTCTATCTGGCCTCCGGCGTAGGTCCGGCCGGCGTCGGCGAGAACACGATCGCCGTGTTCGATCAATGGGGAGCGCTGTGCACGCCCCGCCTCGTCGACGACCCACGACTCACCCGCTCGATCTCACAGTCGCGCCCAACGGGAATATCGTGGTCGCCAGCGAGTGGCCCTACGGAGCCCGCGACGCGATGCCGAGCGTCCGCGAATACGAGCCCGCCTCAGGGCGGCTCGTCCGGGTGTTCGCGCCCGACCCGTCGGTGGGGTTCGCCAGGCCGCGTGGTTTGCGGTTCGGGCCCGACGGTCGCCTCTATTGTGTTGGCAGAGACCAGGTCATTGCATTTGACGTCTCCACCGGCAGGTATCTCGAAGTTGTCGCGCGACTCCCACGACTGAACGGTCAGGCGC
This sequence comes from Jatrophihabitans sp., assembly GCA_036497285.1. Taxonomy (GTDB): domain Bacteria; phylum Actinomycetota; class Actinomycetes; order Mycobacteriales; family Jatrophihabitantaceae; genus RYN-133. The sequence goes on along the minus strand of DASXJR010000001.1, from coordinate 56,123 downwards.
TCGTCTTCTTGGAATAGTTGGGCTTTTCGTGCCCATTGACAGTCTTGACAGTGCCGAAGCCTTGCGTCGCATCGCGCTGCAGCTGCCGTCGTGAAGTGATATGCAGTTTGGCGAAGACTCGGCTGAGGTGCCATTCGACGGTCCGAGGGCTGATGAACAGGCGGGCCGCGACTTCGGCGTTGGGCAATCCTTCTCGGACCAGGCGAGCGATCTGCGCCTCCTGGGCGGTGAGCTCGCCAACCGCGTCGACGGTGCGCCGGCGGACGACCTCGCCGGTCGCGGCGAGCTCGCGAGCGGCTCGTGCGGTGAATGCATGCGCGCCCATCGTGGTGAACATCTCGTGCGCCGCGCGCAGTTGCTCGCGCGCGTCGATGCGGCGCTTCTGCCGCCTGAGCCACTCCCCGTACTGCAGAATCGCGCGGGCAAGGTCGCTGCGGATGCGGGTGCGCGCCAACCGCTCGATCGCCTCGCGGTGACAGTGCTCGGCGGCGTCTCCATCCAGGAGGAGGGCCCGACACCGTGCCTCCAGTCCCAAGGCCCAGTCCGTACCACTGGCCTGGGTGAGCGCGGTGAGACGGTCGAACGCGTCCTTGGCCAGATCTGGCCGATGAGCTCCGACAGCCGCCGTGACAAGCTCGATCAGCGAGGAACGGGTCGCGATGCCAATCTCGACGATCGGGTAGCTGACCTCTTGCGCCGCGGCCAGCGCCTCGTCGTATCGACCGAGACTGTTGCACAGCAGCGCCTGGGACCAGCCAGCGGTGACTACCCCTGCCCCTTCTCCACGCTGGGCATTCTCCGCGCGGACGGCTGCGATCACGTCGAACGCTTCGCCTGTACCGCGCCAGGCGGCTGCCAAGAGGGGTCCGTACGTCGCGACCGGCATGCCGGTCACCTCGCCTACGGTTTGCTGCTCCGCGAGCAGAGCCTCGGCTTCGGCGATGTCGCCCGCCATCACGTAGTAGGCAATGCGTACCGTCAGGGCAAACGGGAGCACCGATAATGCACCGGCCTCGCGGGCGAGCAGGAGGAAGCGGCCCGAGAGATCGTCGAAGGCATCGTCGTCCCAGAGATCCACAGCGAGGTTCAAATAGACGTGCCAAAGCAGGCTCGGACCCTCCTGCCCGGCACGAGCCCGATCGCGGAAGTTTCGAAGCGTCCGTCTGAAGCCGACCACAGCGGACTGGTATCCGTCGGTGAAGCGCAGGGCCAGGGCATCGATGAGCACATCGGTGTCGGTAGTGGGACCCTGTGGCACCGGCGCGTGCCGGGCAGCGTCGGCTACCTCTTGCAGCCCACCGCCGGTCGCGAGGTGGGCGGCGAACCAGGCGGCCAGCAATGCCTCCAAGTACGTGTCCCGGGCCCGCCGGATGTCGTGCTCCTCGAGCTGTGCAGCTACCTCGCGCAGCGGCAGGGGAGCCTCGCTTCCTCGATTCATCATGAACGCAATCTGGACGCCCAAGAGATCGGCTTCGGCTCGTTCAAGGCCGTCAAGCGGACTCGCGCGTGCGGCAGCGAGCATCCGCGACGACGCGTCGGGTTCGCCAGCGTCGAGTTTTGCGTGTGCCGCAGCCAGCGCACGCTGGCCGCGCCGCGCGGCGTCGGGGGTGAGCTCGGTCGAACGCTCTAGAAAGGCGGCTGCCGCAGCCAGACCGCCGCGTGCCTGGGCCCGATCGGCGGAGCGTTCCAGCTCTGCCGCGACGTCCTCGTCGGGCGCGCCCGCCGCCTGGGCTCGGTGCCAGGCGCGCCGGTCTGGGTCGAGGTTGGGATCGGTGACCTGGGCGAGCGCGTAGTGCACCGCGCGCTGTTTCTCACGTGTAGCCGCACGGTAGATTGCCGAGCGGACGAGGGGGTGCCGAAACCGTATCCGCGCGCCGAACTCGACAAGACCAGACGCCTCGGCCCGTTCAACCGCCGCTTGGACAGCGACGCCTAGCTCGTCGGCCGCGCGCAGTGTCAGAGCCAAATCGCCGACCGGTTCCGCTGCCGCGATCAGCAGCAACTGCTGGGCGTCCGCCGGCAATGGCGCCGCCTGGCGGCGAAAGCTCTCCTCGATCCGGCCCGGCGGCCGAGTCCCGGCACCCGAGCCGAACCCGCCAGCCAGTTCCGCCATCGTGAACCCACGTGGCAACTCCTGCAGCGCCAACGGATTGCCGTCCGCCTCGAGAAGTACCCGATCTAAGACGGACGGATCGATCGGGCCGTGGTAGACCGACCTAAATAGGGTGCGCGCGTCGTCTTCCGGAAGGCCATCGACCAGCAGCTCGCAGAGGCCGGCCAACTCAGGCACGTCCGGGTTCCCTGGCGCACTGGACTCGCGCACGGCGAAGATCATCGCCACTGACTCCGCCTGCAGCCGTCGCGCCACGAAGGCGAGAACCTGCGCCGACGCACGGTCCAACCACTGTGCATCGTCGATCAGACATATCAACGGTCGTTGGCGTGTTGTCTCGGCGAGAAGGCCGAGCACTCCGAGGCCCACTATGAATCGATCGGGTCGGGTGCCCGCACTGATTCCGAATGCCGTGCGCAATGCCTCCTGCTGTGGAACCGGCAGACGGCCTAGTTGCTCGAGCATCGGCGCGCACACCTGATGCAGCGCGGCAGATGCCAATTCCATCTCGGATTGGATGCCCGCCGTGCGCACCACCTCGCAGTTCACCGACGTGGCGACCAGGTAGTCCAGCAAGGCTGTCTTACCGACGCCCGCCTCGCCCCGAACCACCAATACGGCACTCGCGCCTGCCCGGACATCGTCCAGCAGTCGGTCGAGTACCAACCGCTCCCGCTGCCGACCTAGCAGCAACCGCGTCTTCCGCTCGAAGTCGTATTCCGGGTGTCGCCGGTCGCTGACGCGAGTGCGATCGAATGAGGGACTCGTTGTCTCTTGAGACGGCGGCATCATTCTCTTCCCGGTGTACTCAGCTGTACGAGCCCGGTCGCGTCACGACGGTGCCTACTGTCAACCGACGATGGGCGCAGGTTCCGGCGTGGGCTCGGGCTCCGAGCGACGGCCAGAAGTCCGCCGAACGGCACTCGTGGGCGTCGCTCGACGCAGAACTTGCCCGCCGCTGGGAACCTCTGGGTGCCGGCAGGGTCGGACTCCCCACAGCAGACCATCATGAGGAGAGAGTAGGTCGAGTGCATCCCGTGTTCGCGTAGTCATTGCCGGGCAGCACTTTGTGCCGAGACGATGGTCGCCATTGGCTCGGCAGTTCAATGACCGCCGTCCGCCGGTGGCGGCAACCGGGCGCTGAGGTCCTGCTCTACTTGGGCAAGCGTCGTGCCAGCTGCGCGCGGGACCTGATTCCGAGCTTCCTGAACGATTTACGAAGGTGATAGTCCACGGTGCTGGTGCTGAGGTAGAGCCTGGCGGCGATTTCCGCATTCGTGCTGCCGTCCGCCGCCAGCCGGCAGACCTCGGCTTCCTGCGCCGTCAGGTCGCCAGCGGCTTCGACGCCGGGTCTGTGGACGTGTTCTCCGGTGGCCGCCAACTCGCGGGCAGCGCACTCGGCAAAGGCGTCGTTGCCCATCCTCGTGAGCATCTCGTAAGCGGACCGCAAATGCCTGCGTGCCTCGAGACTTCGACGCTGGCGACGCAGCCACTCGCCGTACTGCAGATGTGCACGGGCAACTTCCACTCGGATGCGAGTGTGCCCGAGTCGCTCGATCGCCTCCTCGTACAGCTTCTCGGCCTCAGTCTCGTCGCTCAGCAAGGCTTGACAACGTGCCTCGATTCCCAATGCCCACTGAGACTGAGAGTCGTACGCTCTCGCCGAGAGCTTCTGAAGCGCCTCGGCTGCGCGTTCGTGATTCCCGATGCGAACAGCCGCCAGAATCAGTTCGGCGAGACTCCAATCCGCGTACCCGAGATCTCCCAGGGCGCAAGCTCGTTCTGCCGCGTCAGCCGCCTTGTCGTAACGGCCGAGACCGTTGTGGAGGACGGCGCTTGACCACAAAGCCGCTGAGACCGCCAGTGTCTCACCGCGGGCTAGCGCCTCGCTCTCGGTGTCCTCGACCAGCTTCAATACCTCGTCCTCGGGCCCTTTCCAGGCAGCGAGTGCCAAAGGGGCGTAGGGCGGCACCGGGCTTCCGATGATGTCGCAGACGGCGTGAAGCTCCTCCAGCAGCGAGTTGCCCCGGGACAACTCCCCGGCGAACGCTTCTGCGACGATGAGTGCGTTGAGAGCGAAATGAAGCACCGGCAGCGCTCCGCGAGCGCGAGCGAGTTCCACGTACCGATTGGCCAACAGGTACCAGCTGTCGTCATCCCACAGATCTACAGCGGAGCGGTATGCAAGCAGGCTGCAGCGCAGCTGCTCATCGTCCGAGACCTCCGCCCGAACCAAGGCGCTCAGCGCCTGCTTGAGCATCGGCACGCCGGACCGGTACCCACCCGTGAGCTGAGTTGCCACACCCTCGAGAAGGAGGTCAGCCGGCAGCAAGGAATCCGGTCGCGGGGCGGCTAGCGCCGTCTCTGCGATCTGCGATATGCCCGCCCCCTCGGCTGACGCGCCAGCGAAGCTGGCAGCAGCGAGCGCATCGAGATAGCTGGCCCGGGCCAGAGTGAGATCCACAGGCTCGAGCCGTTTTGCGGCGTGGAACAGCAGCTCCGCGGCGACGCCGCTGCGATTTTGGGCGTACGCGATCTGAGCTCGCACCATGTCCAAGCGAGCGCGGCTGAGTTCATCGAGCGGTCCGAGCTCTGCCACGGCGAGCAGATCGAGCGCCGCATCGGGTGCGCCTGCCTGCTGCTTGGCCTCAGCGGCGGCGAGGGCGCGCTGTGCCCGCTGCCTCGGTTCAGGTGTCAGATTCGCAGCATGTTCAAGGAAAGCGGCGGCCGCCGCTACGCCCCCTCGCCCTTGGGCTCGTCCAGCGGAGACCTCAAGTTCTGCTGCGATTTCTTCGCTCGGCTCGGAAGCACTTTGGGCTCGATGCCATGCTCTGCGGTCCGGATCGATTTCTGGATCAGTAGCTTCTGCCAGTGCACGGTGAGCTGTACGCCGCTCACCGACCGAGCCAGACCAGTACGCTGCAGAACGCACCAGTGGATGACGGAAGGTTACGCGCTTATCGAGTTCGAGCAGCCCGGCTTGCTCGGCCGGCTCTGCTGCACCTGGCCCGATCCCTAGCCGCCGGGCGGCGTCCTGCAGAAGCGCCGGGTTGCCGAGCGGCTCGGCCGCTGCGAGCAACAAGAGACGCCGCGTATCGCTCGGTAGGCCGTCCAGCCGTTGTCGAAACCTCTGCTCGATCTGTCCCGACAGCGACTCCGTAATCGGGAGCCGGAATCCGCCCGCTAGTTGCGCCGGTGTCACGCCTCGTGTCAGCTCCAGCAACGCCAGCGGATTACCGCGCGTCTCGGCCACGATCTGCTCACGCACTCGCTCGTCCAAAGGTCCACGGACCGCTTGCCCCAACAGCTCAGTCGCATCAGACGTTCCAAGGCCGCGAACAACTAACTCAGGAAAGCGCGAGAACTCGTTATCCAACGCCCGTGCACCGATCACGAGAACTACCGACTCGGCCAACAACCGCCGGCCGACGAACGCCAGGGCTTCGGCCGAGGCTCGGTCCAGCCACTGCGCATCGTCAACGACGCACAGAACCGGGTCGTACCTGCCCACATCGGACAGCAGACTGAGCACCGCCAATCCCACCAGAAACCGGCTTGGGCTATCACCAGTGGACAAGCCGAACGCCACCTCGAGGGCAGTGCGCTGAGGTGCGGGAAGCTGGTCAAGCCGATCCAGGATCGGCCCACACAATTGCTGAAGAGCAGCAAAGGGGAGTTCCATCTCAGACTCGACGCCGGCCGCTCTCGCGACGTGGAATCCGGAGGCCTTCGCGATCGCGTAGCCGAGGAGCGCCGACTTGCCCGCGCCTGGCTCTCCGATAACGGACAGCACCCCGCTTTCGCCGCCGCGAGCTTTCGACAGAAGCCGATCCAGCTCCTCGCACTCCCGCCCGCGGCCCAGCAGATGGCCGGAGACCCCAGCGTGGCTCACGTCAAGTCCTTCCCATCGGCGAGATATCACGTCGATACCTGCCGCATAGAGACTCAGCGGCCCAGTTCGGAACATGAGCAGCGTAGGTGGCCGCCGGCACCCTTGCGGCGTGGCCGGAAACAGTTGGCGTCAAGACACCAGCAGGGTTCCGGCTTGCCCCAGCAGGACGCTCGCAAGCTGCGTCCGGGAGGTGACACCCAGTTTCGGGAAGATGCGGTACAGGTGCGCGCCGACGGTGCGGTGGGAGACATACAAGCGCTGCCCGATCTCGTGATTGGTCAGCCCCCGAGCAGTGAGCTCGGCGATCTGTTTTTCCTGTTCCGTAAGATCGGTCCAGTACTGCGGCCGGACGCTCCGTGTCTCGCGTGACGCTCGAAGCTCCTGCTCGGCTCTGATGACCCACAGCTGCGCGCCCAAGGCACTGAAGGCGTCGCGAGCCGTACGCAACGGAAACCGCGCTTCAGTGATCTTGCGCTGACGGCGAAGCCAGGTGCCATATTCGAGCATGAGTCGCGCCCAGTAGGTCGGCCAGCGGGCCAGGTCGGCGGTGAGCCCCTCCCGGAATTGCACTTCCACGCTGCTCGGATCGCCGTCGCCCGCAAGAAGCGGTCGTGCGTAAAGCACACCGACGCGGATGCGAGACGACCGGCTCGCTTCCGCGAGACCCTCCGCGAGGGCGAGCTGCGCGCGACCCTCAGCGGGCTGACCCACGCGAGTCGCGGCCTCGGCGAACTCGCCTATGCCCCAGGCGCTTCGGAACCGGTGATGCGTCGGATCGTACGGGTCGAAGGTGCGGCGCAGGTGGTGGAACGCGTCGTCGAAACGTCCGGCGGCGAGGGCAATGGTCGCCCGCGTCAACTGGACATCGCACAGCAGAGCATTCGCTGCAAACGCCATACCGGTTGCCTCCGCGTCGTGGACGAGGGATTCAGCGACGGCCGCCTCGCCGCGGACCCCAGCGGTCAAGGCCAGTGCGAGCTGAGCCTCTGCACACCACAGCGGCTGGTGGGTTTCGCCGGCCCGCCGGGCGGCCTCCTCCCCGGCACTCGTGGCCAGCGTCCAGTCGCCCGCGTAAACGGCGATCCGGGCCTGCTGCGCGAGTGCCTGCGGCAACAACCACAATTGGCCGCGGGAGCGCAGGCCAGGCACAGCCGCAGCTAGGAGGGTCGCCGAGCGCTCGTAGGCACCTGTCGCGCCGAGCGCAGTCGCGAGCCAGAACGCGACGACGGGGTCGAGCGAATCGGTCGCCGTCATGGATGCGAGTCGTTCGAGCGCCGTCCCGTGGCCTACCGGGTCGCACATCGCGATGACGGCCATCATTACGGGGTCGTCGTCGGGCCGCTTTACCCGCGTCGCGGCGCCAAAGACGCGATCGCGGAGGTCGGCTCCCGGATCTGCCCATCTTGCACGGGCGGCCACCGCCTGAAGGAGGCGGATCGCCGTGTCGACGTGCCCCGCTTCTGCGGCGGTTGCCGCCGCGTCGATGAGGGTCTGCACTCGCCGGAGGTCCAGGGCAGAGTGCGGCTGGGTGCTCTCGTAAACCAATCGGCGGCGCGCTGCCATCACCGAATCGCAGACGGTTGAATCGACACTGCCGAGCAGCCGGTTTGCGCGACCGGGCTGGCCGAGTTGGATGGCAAGTTCGGCCGCGTGCAGCCAGCGCCGAGAGCAATCGGTTGGATCCGGCGTCCGTTCGGCTGCGCGTTCGGCCGCTGCAAGTCTGAACGCTGGCTGCAGAGTCTGGTTCGCGCAGGAGGCCGCTTCCAGTGCTTTGGCTGTCTGCTCGTCTGCACCGGTTGTCGCCCCCGAGCAATGCCAGGCGAGTCGCGCGGGGTCGCCCACCACAACGGTGGCGAGCGCGGCATGCACTTGTTGTCGGTACGCCGGCGTCGCTGCGCGGTATATGGCCATTGGAATAAGCGGATGAGTGAACCTGACGACCTTGTGATCATGGTCGAGCAGGCCTGCCACGACGGCTGGCATGAGGTCGTGCGCGGTGCCTGTCGCGCGGGGCTCGACGATCTGAGCGGCTGCCAGTAACTCGTGAAGCGTTGCCTGGTTGTCGGCGGAGGCGACGAGCAAGGCGGCGCCGGTCGCCGGCGCCAGCGAGAATGCCCGCTCCGCGAACGCCCTGGTCAAACGCTCGGACATCGGCAACTGGTCGTGCCCGCGGCCTTGACGCGACGGTGCGGCTGCGACCGCGGCGGCCAGTTCGATCAGCGCGAGCGGGTTTCCGGCCGCCGTTGTCAGCACTCGAGAGCGGTTATCCGGGTCGAGATCATCCGTGATCGCGTCGACCAGCGCCGCTGCGTCGTCATCCGCCAACGCCTTGAGCCGCAGCTCCGGCAACGCGTAGTCCGCGAGGGTCTGGTCGGTGCCGTCGCATAATCCGATCAGCAACACGACAGGCAGGGGTGTCAGTCGGCGAGCGACGAGCCCCAATACTTCCGCGGTCCAGCGGTCGAGCCAGTGAGCGTCGTCGACGACAAGGAGGAGCGGCATCTCCTCGGTCGCGGTGCCGAGCAGCGCCAGCACGGCCGTGGAGACGGACAGGGATGCTGGCGTCGACGCATCGGTCGGTGCGAAAGCGCTGCACAGGATCTGCCGGAGTGGTGCGGGAAGGTTAGTGGCTCGGTCTAGCAGTGTTGCGAGCAGCTGGTGCAAACCGGCGAACTTCACATGAGTCTCGCACCGGGCTGCTTGTGCGGTCACGACCGCCCGTCCGTCCGCTTCGGAATGCCTGACTGCTGCCTCAATTAGCGAGGACTTTCCGACTCCTGCGGCCCCGCGAATGACGACGGCGACTCCCCGCTCACGACCGGTGCGCAGCGCCGCAGCTAACGCAGCCCACTCTCGGTCGCGGCCGATCAGCAACCCGCCCACAGGGATCTCCGCGGCCGGGTTCCGCCTAGGCGCCGCGGTAGCTGAGCGGGCGTCCGCGTCCCGGCAGTCGAAGTCGCGGCCTACTTGCAGGCGGTCGGTGCGAAACTGCGCGCGCGCGTCGTCCTCAGCCGGAAGTGGAACGCCGGTCGCGGCCTGGACGGCGAGGTTGATCATCGACGCTCCCGATACTCCGTGACACGTCGACGACTTGGTAGATGACACGCAGCGATGCTCACACCGATCACCTGGGGTACGAACCCGAGAAGCCCACGGGCATGGCCACGGGGATTGCTGTTCGCATCACCCGCAGGCCGCTACTCCCGTTGACGCGTCGCCACCGTCGACGCGGCCTGCAGTCAAACGACGGATGTGCCGAGCACGCGCAACCGGCTCGAATGCTGCCACGACATGCCGCTTGCTCCGGGAAAGCCTTCGGGGCCGCCCGACCGTAGGCGGAGCACGCCTGGACCTAGCCCGGACGAACCGCGAGAAGGAGCATTACATGCCGGACGGAGCACAGAGCGGGCATCTGTATGTCCAGACGAGTGCGATCCAAAACGCTGTCATCCACTTTGCGCGGGCGAGCGACGGGACGATCAGCGAAGCCGATCGGGTACTCACTGGAGGCGCGGGTTCCGGTTCATTCAACTATCGTGCGACTCCGCCCGGACTCATAGTTGAGGGCGCAAATAGCGTTCTCATGACGCCAGACAAGCGCTTGCTACTTGCCGTCAACGGGGGTGACAACTCGGTCTCTAGCTTTGAGATTGCTGAAAACGGAAAGCTCATCCTCTTGGATGTCAAGCGAACGGGAAACCTGGTTACCGGGAAAAGCGGGACAGCCAAATCTTTGGAGTACGTGCCCTCGACGAGGACGCTCTACGTGTTGCATACCTTCGGACCCGACCATATCCGATTGTTTTCGGTCGACCAGGACGGCTCCCTAGCACTTCGTGCCGAGCGATACTCAGCTGTGCCGGCCGACAAGCCGGGCCGCGTTACGACGATGCTTACCGTCTCACCGGACGAGAAGTTTCTCCTTGTCGGTTGCTCGATGGATGAGCTACCTGCGACAAATCCGGACGGTAGCCCCATCCTCTGGGTGACGAGAAATGGCCAGCAGCACGCCATTGCTGCGAATGCGCCCGACCCCGATGGCTTGGCGGTCTTCCCCATCGACGACGCCGGCGCACTAGGCGAACCTCGGTTCCAAGACGCAGGAGCGAGTTCGCCATGGTGTCCGCTCTTCCTGCATAACCGTCCCGACCGGTTTGTCATTGGATACGCCACTGCCGATGGTCTGTCCCTGGCCACACTTGACGCTTCTGGCGAAATTGCAACCGGACCTGTCGTGCGCGCTGACACCGGCATCGGTAGGCCATCCGAACTGTGCTGGATGGCAATAACTCCGAACGATCGGCTCGTCTTTGCAACCATGACCGGTTATGGCTACGTCACGAGTTGGCGCCTCGAAGGGAATATCCTCTCGATCGCTAAGGACCCGGCGTGTGAAAAGCCCGCGGGCGACGGGACATTCAGAGGGGTTGGCGGGATTGTCGGCACGAGCCCTAACGATATGTGGATGACGCCGGATGGCGCGTACCTCTATCAAATGTATCCCAACGCCTCAAAACTTATCGGCTACGCAATTCAGCCCGACGGTTGGCTTGAAGAGATTACCAGTGCCGCCATCCCGTACAACACCCCACAGGGCGTAACCGGATTCTGAGGCGGTCGCGAACATGAATTACCTCTGGGTCATGCCTACCGCTACGGAGGGCGCATGCCCAGCCAGCAGCAATAAACGTCCAACTGCACTGAAAAGGGAGACGACAATTGGCCGACAGCCCGTCGTTGATCGTCAAACATGCGTTCGAAGATTGGATGAACGGAACCGGCGATGTTGGCCGGATTTTCGCACCCCAGATGACATGGGAGGTGTTCGGCAGATCGGCCGCGTCCGGGCGCTACGAAAGCGCTGCCGACTTCGCCGCGAAGGTACTGGGACCGCTCAATAGACGGTTCATTGACTCGAACCCGATGCGGCCCACGAAGATTCGGGCCATCTACGCCGACGGGCCGACGGTGATCGTCTTATGGGATGGCGGAGGAACGACAGTGTCGGGAACCCCTTACGAGAACACCTACGCCTGGATTTTCACGTTGCATGAAGGACTAGTCGTCGATGCAACGGCCTTCTACGACGCCATCTCGTTCGATGAAATGTGGGCTATTACGCCACAGGAGACGTGAGAGCCGACTTGTTCAAGGCGTGATCGACCCGTCCGGCCGACCGGGTGCACCGCATGCCGCGGGCGCGATGATGGTTTCGTTGATCTTGCTGCGATGCGAACCAGAACGACGATCTGGACCGATAACTCGCCCTCGTGGGCACAGCGAGCGGCGCAGAACGACCGATCTGTGTGCGGCCGGGTCGAGCGATCAACGTACGCGATAACGACGGATATCTGATCACTGCCGCTGGATCACCGGTCACGCGGAGCGATCGTCGAGGAGCAGTCGTGGAGCTGCTTGTGATCATGGCGCGGTAGCCAGCGTGGTAGCCACCGAGGTCGTGCACATCGCGACAGCAGCGCGGTGCGCTCCCAGGCACGCGAGCAAATACGCGGCTTTGGGCGGCCCAGGCGATTCGATCGCACGACTGGAAAGCGTATGAGCTGTCGCCTCGCGGACCAAGCCCTAGTGGCCGGCTTCTCTGCTTCATGGCCGAGATCGCCTGCCGGGCTCGACGATGCGCGGCATAGCCGCCGTCACCCCCTCTTCCTCGACCTGCTCGATGCTCACGGAGATGAGCCGCCCCGATCAGCGGGCGCAGTCCGCACGCACGCCAGCTCGCGGGGGCTCTCAACCCCTGAATCCGTACTAGAGCCCAGCAAACCTCGGGGACGGGCAGGTAGCGCTCGACGCTGTGTCCCACCCTGTCCCACCCAAACGAGCCGTTCGTGCCGATGCAACGCAAGAAACCTCCGGTTTCCGGCCTTCGCGCGCGTAGGGCGTGGGGGTTCGGGCCGCAAGGCAAGATGGGGTGGGACACGTCCCACCCCATCCGGTCGCAGAGCGACGTACTGAAAGCGTTATAAGCCCCATAATCCGGGGGGTTTGTCGCGTGTCCGGAGGGGGACTTGAACAGTGTGACGACCCCCCGTATTTACTGGCCTAGAGGCACTTACCCCCGTATTTGCTGAGATTCGAAGGGTCACAGAGGTTCATGAAGGGTCACCGCGGTTCCGTCGGGGATGCCGCGGCATTCCCGATTTGATCACGATGAGGAAGCGCGAACTAGAGGTTCGTCCGCCGCCGCGAAGGACGCGGTGACCGCACGGGATTACGTTCGCCCGACTTGGCGATGGCATCGATCTGCGCATCCGACAAACCGATTCGTCGGCCTAGCTTGGTGTGCGCAACTCGCCCCTCGCGTATCTGGCGGTACAGGGTCTGCGCTGAGATGCCCAAGGACGCGGCGGCGTGCTCCACCGTGTACAAGCGTTGAGCAGGACGCACCGCTCGGTAACCGCCCCGTCCATCGCCGGCTCGTCCAGCGCGGTCCTGTCCTCTCCGAACGTCCTCGCCGGAGGCGCAGGCTGTCCGTCCGGCGTCGCGGGTGGCGGCATCACGGAGTACAGCGCGGACGTAGGGGAGCAGGGATCTATCAGGGGCGACCTGCTCGACAAGGTCAGCGAGATCGCTTGGCAGTCGTATCTGCAACCGCAGGGATCCGTCCTCATCGCGGCGATGTGTGGCCGCGTCGTCGCCGCGCCGCCCTTCGCTGTATGCCACGCCCTAGCACCTCCAAGGATTTGACGATCACTGCACCATTTATGGTGCAGTGAACTTGCACCATCTTTGGTGCGTGGCCGCGCTGACCCCCCGTCTCCAGCAGTGGCGCGCCACGTTCGGCGACAACCTCCGTCGTCTTCGCGAGCAGCGCGGCTTCAGTCAGGAGTTGCTTGCCGAACGTGCAGGCGTCGATCGGAAGTTGATCTATCGAACGGAGCTAGGGCAGACCTCCCCTCGTCTCGACGCGGTTGTGCAAATCGCAACCGCGCTGGGCATTGCGGTCCGCGATCTTATGCCCGCCGATCCGCTCCGGTAAGTGCAGTTGGAAGCCGGCTGCCCGTTGACACGAGTGATCTGATCTTGACAGCACCGGGACACGGGGAGGCAAGAGTGGCGGCAGATCTGCCATACATGGCTGCGGTCGGCAACGTGAGTGCAATCCTGCAGAAGATTAGGGGAGCGGGCACTCCACCGAAGTTCACGATCGAGTTCCTGAAGTCGACGCTCGGCTTCACGGCCTCCCAGGATCGTTCGTTCCCCCGGATGCTCAAGCAGCTTGGGTTCCTCAACCCAGATGGGACGCCGCTCCCTCGGTACAACGAGTTCAAGTCTGCGACCACGGGTGGTCGCGCTCTGGCGCAGGGACTACGTGAGGGATGGGCGCCGATCTTCCTTGCCGACCAAAGTGCCCACACCCGGACCGCAACGGAACTAAAGGAAACGTTCAAGACGGTCACCGGGCAGGGCGACGCCGTCGCGCGAAAGATGGCGTCCACCTTCAAGGCGTTCGCCGAGCACGCAGACTGGACGCAAGTTGCAGTCGAGCGGCAAGACGAGGAGGCCTTGGACGAAGAGGAGACAGACAACTCCGCCCAGCAGAGAACCAACGGTGCCAAGCAGGACGGCACAGCGTCGCCAGTAAGCCTGCATCACGACATCCATGTGCATCTGCCGCCGACATCCGACGTGTCGGTGTACCGCGCGATCTTCCGAGCATTGCGTGAGGAGCTGCTTTGAACGATCGGTCGGTGATCCGCGAGTGGCTCTTCAAAGGTCTCTCGATCGAGGATCTGCTCGACAGCCTCGAAGCCGACGGGCTCGCTGTCCGAGCCGAGAACGATCCTGGCGTAGTGCAACGCGTCATGCCGTTGGAGGACTTCTCAGTCGAGATCCGACGCGCAGCACTCCAGGCGCTGCCCGCCTACCTCGCGTTCTTTTGCCTCGAAAATGCGGTCCGCGAACTGGTGGTCGAGCGCATGACCGAGGCGAAGGGCGCGGACTGGTGGGCTACCGGGGCGAGCACTGATCTCCGAAACAAGGTGGAAAGTAGGCAGCAGAAGGAGGGTACGAACCGCTGGCACATCCGTCGCGGCGCTCAGGAGATCTACTACACCGACTTCGGAGATTTGACGACGATCATCCGAAACAACTGGGCGGTCTTTGAAGATCTCTTCCCCGATCAGAACTGGATCACCAACCGTCTGGCTGAACTCGAAGCGTCAAGAAACATCATCGCGCACAGCAACACGCTCGACGAACGCGAACTCACCAGGGTGCGGATGTACCTACAGGACTGGACGCGGCAGGTCGGATGACGTCGACCGCGACAGATGATCGATACGCATGAGTCTGTTCGAGCCGCGACTACGCGATCTCGCCTCAGCCCTCACGGCTGATGCGCTTTCGCCCCTCGATCCCCGGTGCGAGGTCGTCCAGTTTCGCAGCGCGCTTCGAGCCAACGAGTACAGGGCTGTCGGTGAATGGCTTGGCGGCTACCCGACCGTCACGCTCCGCGCGTATGGCTCGTACGACGGCTCGATCACGGAAGTTGCTTCCGCTCGCGCCCGGTGGCGATTGGTCCAAGCCGATCGCACCTTAGGGGGTCCAGAACCCCCCTCGGAAGGTTGTCACGTGGACACGGAGGCCCCAATTTCCGGGGGTTCTGTGCAAATCTAACTCGCCCATCCTCGGTCACGGCATCCCCGCGGCATCCCCGCACTTGGACGATGATCACCCGAACGCGCTGGAGGCCCCGAATTTCGGGGCCTCCAGCGTGGTTGCCCGTGTGTCCGAGGGGGGACTTGAACCCCCACGCCCGATAAAGGGCACTAGCACCTCAAGCTAGCGCGTCTGCCATTCCGCCACCCGGACGAGTGCGGCGACCACTCTAACTCATGGCAGAACTCGCCGATTTCCGTGGACTAGGCAACTAGCGCCTGCGCTTTTCTTCACAACAAGCTAATGTGCTGATAACGGCCGATTTTCATAGCAAGGTGGGATCTTCGTGAGCAGACGGCGTCAGGCCGCCCTGCGGCTGGGGCTTGGCCTCAGCTCGATCGCCATGCTCGCGACCGTCTCGTTGGCCGGTGCCGTTGCCGCTTCAGCCCACCCGGACCATGGCGCTCACGGGCATGGCCACGGCCACAGCGCCACCCACGGACATGGCCATGGTCATGGCCACGCCAACGGCCATGTGCACGGCAGTCATGCAGCCGGTCACGCCTGCGGGCAGGCCGGCACTGGCGGTCACCACGGCGCTGCCCACAACGGGCACGGCAACCACCACAGCGGCCCGCCGGTCGGCAACGTCGACAAGCACGCCGCCCAGGCCGCCCGCCGGGCAGCCAAGCAGGCAGCCAAGCAAGCGGCGAAGCAGGAACACGCGCAGGCCCGTGCCGCTCGCGCGCAGGCCCGTGCCGCTCGCGCGCAGGCCCGCGCCGAGGCCAAGGCGCAGCGCGAGGCCGCGCATGCCGCCCGCGCGCAGGCTCGCGCCGAGGCCAAGGCGCAGCGCGAGGCCGCGCATGCCGCCCGCAAGGCGGCCCACAATGAGGAGAAGACGCTCAAGCGGATCGCGCACCTCGCCCGTCAGGAGGCGCAAAAGACAGGTAAAACCGTGACGGGGACTGCGACCGGTGACAACGGCCGGCCCAACGGTCACAAGGGCGGCACCGACGCCGGAAAGAACAAGGACGACGGCCGCGGCAACAACAACGGCACCGCCGGCAACAACGGTCAACACAACGGCCAACACAACGGCCATGGCAACCGGAACCCCGGGCAGCACAACGGCAACGGCAACAAGGGCGGCAACAAGGGCGGCAACAGCGGCGGCAAGTCCGATCAGGGCAATGGCAAAGGCAATGGCGGAACGCCCGGCAACGGCGGCGTCAAGCACAACAACCCCGGCAACACCGGCGGCGCGCAGGGCCTCACCGGCGGCACCGGAACCCCCGTCGGCTCGCAGCCCGGATCCGTTGCCCCGCCACCGAGCCGTCCGACAAGCCGGCCGTCCCCGTCGCCCCACCCGACACCGCACCCGACGCCCAAGCCGAAACCGCATCCGTCTCCGAAGCCGGAGCCGAGCCCGACCGCGGCGCCGCTGCCGCCGCTCGCGGACCGCAACTACATCGACCTGCAGTCGCCCGGCGCGCTCGCCGCGCTCGCCGGGCTCGCCGCCGTGGTGCTCGCCGTCATGAGCTACGTCGTATGGACGGGCCGGCGCGGGCGCAACCCCTGATCACCGCGGCGCGAAGACCAGTCGGCCCGTCCTGGTAGGACAGAGCCATGACCGCTCCGCACGCCCGCGCCGTCCACGAGGTCGCCGACCTGCTGGTCGATCTCATCCGCATCAACACGTCGAATCCGACTCATCCCGAGCGTCCGGCCGCCGAATGGGTGGCCGAGAAGCTCGACGAGGTCGGCATCGATTCGCAGATCATCGAAGCCGCTAAGGGACGGGCGTCCACCATCGCCCGGATCGAGGGCACCGACGGCAGTCGGGCGCCGCTGCTGATCCACGGCCACCTGGACGTCGTCCCCGCCGAGAACGACGAGTGGTCGGTCGACCCGTTCGGGGGCGAGATCAAGGACGGCTGTGTCTGGGGCCGCGGCGCGATCGACATGAAGGACATGGACGCGATGACGCTGGCGCTCGTGCGCGAGTGGGCGCGCACGGGCAAGAAACCGCCGCGCGACATCGTGCTCGCGTTCGTGTCCGACGAGGAGGCCGGCGGCAGGTTCGGCGCGCACTACCTGGTCGACAACCACCCCGACCTGTTCGCCGACTGCACCGAGGCCATCAGCGAGGTCGGCGGGTTCAGCATCTCGCTCAACGACGAGGCCCGGCTGTACGCGATCCAGACCGCCGAGAAGGGCATCAACTGGCTGCGCCTGACTGCCAACGCCACGCCCGGGCACGGGTCGATGGTGCATCCCGACAACGCCGTCACCCTGCTCGCCCGCGCCGTCGCCCGCATCGGCGAGCACGACTGGCCGGTGGTCATCACCGACACCGTCCGCGCCACCGTCGAAGGGCTGTCGCGGGTCGTCGGTCAGGATCTCGATCCCGACCACCCGGATCAGTGGCTGCCGCTGCTCGGCTCGGCCGCCCGCATGGTCGGCGCGACGATCCACAACACGGCCAACCCGACCATGCTCGACGCCGGCTACAAAACCAATGTGATCCCGTCCCACGCCACCGCCACGGTCGACTGCCGTTTCCTGCCCGGGCAGGAGGACAACCTGCTCGAGACGATCGACGAGCTCATCGGCGAGGGCGTCGAGCGCGACTTCGAGATACGCGACATCGCCGTCGAGACGACCTTCGACGGCGATCTCGTCGACGCGATGAGCGCGGCGCTCAAAGCCGAGGACAACGGCGCGGTCCCCATCCCGTACCTGATGAGTGGGGGTACAGACGCCAAGTCGTTCTCGACGCTCGGCATACGGTGCTTCGGGTTCTCGCCGTTGCGTCTGCCGACCGGATTCGATTTCATGTCGCTGTTCCACGGCATCGACGAGCGGGTGCCGGTCGACGCGCTGAAATTCGGAGTCCGCGTGCTCGACCGGTTCCTGACCAACTGCTGACGGTGACTGCATTGGTCGACGTCGCGGCGGCGTCCGATGCCGTCGGCGCGACCTCGTCCCGTCTGAAGAAGGCGGCTCGCCTCGCCGAGGTTCTGCAGCGCGCCGATCCCGACGACGTCGCCGTGGTCGTGTCGTGGCTGTCCGGCGAGCTGCCGCAGCGCCAGATCGGCGTCGGCTGGGCGTCGTTGCGCTCGCTGCCCGAACCAGCTGACGAGCCGTCGCTCACCGTGGCGCATGTGGACGGGACGTTCACGGCGTTGAAGATCACGTCCGGCGCGGGCTCGCAGGCGCGCCGCGCCGAACTGCTCGCTGGACTGTTCGGCACGGCCACCCCGGTGGAGCAGACCTTCCTGCGGCGGTTGCTCGGCGGCGAGCTGCGTCAGGGTGCTCTGCTCGGCGTGATGACCGACGCGATCGCCAGGGCCTCGGCGCTGCCACTGGCCGAGGTGCGCCGGGCCGCGATGTTGCGCGGCGATCTGCCGGCCGTCGCGCACGCGGCATTGGCGGGGGAGTCGCTCGACCAGTTCCGG
This sequence comes from Jatrophihabitans sp., assembly GCA_036497285.1. GTDB lineage: Bacteria > Actinomycetota > Actinomycetes > Mycobacteriales > Jatrophihabitantaceae > RYN-133. The sequence continues at coordinate 38,041 of DASXJR010000001.1, read as the reverse complement.
CTCGAGGTCGGCCGTCCGGTCGGACCGATGCTCGCCCAGACCGCCACCTCGGTGGCCGACGCCCTCGAGCGGCTCGACGGCGAAGCGGCCTTCGAGGCCAAGCTCGACGGCGCGCGGGTGCAGATCCACCGCGACGGCGACCACGTCGCGATCTACACCCGGAGTTTGGACGATGTCACCGACCGACTGCCCGAGGTCGTCGCCGCGGTGCGCGCCCTGCCTGTGCGCTCGCTGGTCGCCGACGGCGAGGCGATCGCGCTGCACCCGGACGGCCGTCCGCACCCGTTCCAGGTCACGGCGTCACGCTTCGGTACACGGACGCCCGGACCCGACCGCCTGCCGTTGTCGGCGTTCGTCTTCGACGTGCTGCACCTGGATGGCGACGATCTGCTCGACCTGCCCACGTCCGAACGCCTGGACGTGCTCGACCGCATCGTGCCCGGCGAGCAGCGGGTGGAGCGGCTGATCACCGCCGACCCGGAGCAGGCGGAGGAGTTCCTGCAGCGCACCCTCGCCGCCGGGCACGAGGGCGTGATGGCCAAGTCGCTCACCGCGAACTACGAGGCGGGGCGCCGGGGCGCGGGCTGGCTCAAGGTCAAGCCCGTGCACACGCTCGATCTCGTCGTGCTCGCCGTCGAATGGGGCTCCGGACGCCGGCGCGGCAAGCTGTCGAACATTCACCTGGGCGCGCGCGATCCCGCTACCGGCGGGTTCGTGATGCTCGGCAAGACGTTCAAGGGCATGACGGACGCGATGCTCGACTGGCAGACCCAGCGCTTCGCCGAGTTGGCCACCGGGCCGATGGACGGCCACGTGGTCGAGCTCCGCCCTGAGCAGGTCGTCGAGATCGCCTTCGACGGGCTGCAGGCATCAACCCGGTATCCCGGAGGGCTGGCGCTGCGGTTCGCGCGGGTGCTGCGCTACCGCGACGACAAGCCGGCCGCCGAGGCCGACACGATCGACACGGTGCGCGCCTTCGCCGCCGCGCGCGACTGAGGGGCGAGTCCGCGATATGTAGGTTACCTACGTAAGATGGCTACGTAGCCGGACTGAGGACGGGTGTTGCCATGCCCACCAAAGCGCCTTCGCTCGCAGCAACCGCTGCGTCGCGCGATCTGATCGCCCTGTTCCGGCGGCTGCGCAGCAGGCTGCGCGAGATCCCCGGCGAAGGCCTGACTCCGTCGCAGACGTCGGTGTTGCTGCGGTTGGACAAGGACGGCGCATCGTCGACGACGGTGCTCGCGATCGCCGAGGGTGTGCGGTCCCAGTCAATGACCGCAACCCTGAACGCTCTCGACGAACGCGGCCTGATCGACCGTCGCCCCGATCCCGAGGACGGCCGGCGTCAGATCATCACCTTGAGCCGCGTCGGCACGGCACGCGCGCGTACCGACCGACAGGGCCGGCACGAATGGCTCGCCCGCGAAATGGAACAACACTTCTCCTCGGCCGAACTCCGCACGATCAACACCGCGCTCGCAATGCTCGGCGAGCTGGTCGGGCAATGACGGCTCCGACGCAGACTTCGTCGCCTGCCGACGCGCAGCGGTTCGACCGCAGACTGATCAGCCCGATGATTTTGGGTTCGATCCTGAACCCGATCAACTCATCGATCATCGCCGTCGCGCTCGTCCCGATCGGCCGGGCGTTCGGCGCACCCACGGCGCAGACCGCCTGGCTGGTGTCGGGGCTGTATCTCGCCACCGCGATCGGGCAGCCGGTCGTCGGCCGGCTCGTCGACCTGTTCGGGCCGCGCCGCCTGCTGCTTGCGGGCGCAGTGCTCACCGGCCTCTCCGGCCTGCTCGGCACGCTCGCACCCAACCTGGCGGTGCTCGTGATCGCCCGCGTCGTTCTCGGCTTCGGCACCTGCGCCGGCTACCCCGCCTCGATGTCGCTGATCCGCGACGAGGCGGACCGCACCGGAATGGGCAGCCCGAGTGGCGTGCTTGCAGCCCTCACCATCTCCAGCCAGACGATCGCGGTGATCGGTCCGACACTGGGCGGCCTGTTGATCGGCTTGGGCGGCTGGCGCACGACGTTCGCGCTCAACATCCCGCTCGCGATCGCCAGCTTCACCGTCGCCGCGCTTTTCGCGCCGCGCGCGCGTCGCGCCACCGAACCGCGCTCGAGCGTCGGCCTCGACCTTGCCGGAGTCGGGCTGTTCTCCGCGATGCTCGTCTCCCTGCTGCTGTTCCTCATGGAAGCCGGGACATCGCACCTGTACCTGCTCGCGATCAGCGCCGTGGCCGCCGGACTGCTCGCGCGGCGCGAGTTCCGCACCACGGATCCGTTCCTCGATCTGCGGCTGCTCGGCGGCAATCTGCCGCTGCTCGCGACCTACGCGCGGATGTTCCTCACGATGACGGTGTCCTACGGCGTCCTGTACGGCTACACACAGTGGCTGGAGGACAGCCACGGCCTCAGCGCCGCACAGGCCGGGCTGCTACTCGTGCCGATGTTCGTCGTCGGCATCGTCGCGTCGGCGACCACCGGGCGGCGTCCGGAGATGTGGGCGAAGCTCGTCGTCGGTGTCTGCGCGCAGCTCGCCGGCTGCGTGCTGCTGCTCATGCTGCACGGCGGATCGGCGATCGTGCTGCTTGTAGTGGTCGCGCTGGTCTTCGGGTTGCCGCAAGGGCTGAACAGCCTCGCCAACCAGAACGCCGTCTACTATCAGGCAGACGCGGCCCGGCTGGCATCGTCGTCCGGGCTGCTGCGCACGTTCACCTACCTCGGCGCGATCGTCGCGTCCGCGTTGAACGGCGCGTTCTTCGGCGCCACCGCAGACACAGCCGGCCTGCACGACATCGCGGTGTTCCTCATCGTCGCGTCCGGCCTGCTGCTCGTATTGGTGCTCGCCGACCCGTCCCTGCGCAGAGCACCTCACTAAGGAGTTCGCTGTGCCCGACCAACGCACCGTCCTGCTCGTCATGGATTTCCAGCACGGCATCGTCGAGCGCCTCGGCGACGACGCCGTCGTCGCCGCCGCGAACCGCGCGGTAGAGGCCGCACGCGCGGCCGGCATCCCGGTGATGTTCGTGCGCGTCGCGTTCCGTCCCGGCTATCCGGAGGCTGCGGCGGGCAACGTTCGGTTTTCGGAGATCGCAAAGTCCGGTGATGCGATGACTCACGACCATCCGGCGACGCAGGTGCACGCCACGCTCGAACCACGCGCGGACGAGCCGTTGATCACCAAGCGTCGCGTCAGCGCGTTCAGCGGCAGCGACCTCGACGTGCTGCTGCGCGCAGCCAACGCTGATTCGCTCGTGCTCGCCGGCATCGCGACCAGTGGTGTCGTGCTGTCGACGCTGCGACAGGCGGCCGACCTCGATTACCGGCTGACCGTGCTGTCCGATGCGTGCGCCGACGGCGATGCCGAGGTGCATCGGGTGTTGACCGAGAAGGTCTTCCCGCGCCAGGCGCAGGTCACCACGACCGACGAGTGGATCCGGACGCTTTAGACCACCCCTTCGCGGCGCACAGCAATGCCGCGGCAGCGACGATCTGCGCCGTCATCCCGGTGGCCGGGGGTGGCCTCCCCATTCGGGCGCACATCGGGCGACAAAGCCGGTACCCAGGCTGCGGAGCTAGCCTGACGACGCAATGCCGGCGCACAGTCATCCGTTCGTGGGTCGCCAGGAGGAGTTGGGCGTCCTGCAGCGCACCCTTGCCGAAGCGCGCACCACCGCGTCGCGAACTGTGCTCGTGCTCGGCGATCCAGGGATCGGCAAGACCTCGCTCGTCGGTTCGTTCCTCGCCGCGAACCCGAAGGCGGCGCGGGTGTGGGTGAGCGGTGCGGCCGACGAGACGACGGTTCGGCTCGGGGTCGTCGACCAGATCCGGCGCGCCGCCGGTCGGGCACCGCCGGAGCCGACCGCGGATCCGACGGCTGCCGGCGCCGAACTGGTCGACATCGTCGACCAGGCGGTTCCGGCAATTCTGGTCATCGACGACCTGCACTGGGTCGACCCCGATTCCCGCAAGGCGCTGTTGTACCTGCTGCGCCGACTGCCGTCGCGCGGCGCGCTGGTCGTGTGCACCGCACATCCGGACGTCGAGCATCTGCTCGGTCGTGCCTGGGCGCGGCTGTTCACGGCGCCCGAGCGCGCCCGGCGGCTACACCTGTCCGGGCTGGACGCCGTCGACGTGCGGCAATTGGCCGGGCACCGAGGCAATCGCCTGGGTCGGCCGGCCGCACGCCGACTGCGCGACCACACCGATGGGAATCCACTGCACGTCACGGCGTTGCTCGACGAAGTGACCGAGGCCGCGCTCAACGACGCGAGCGGCTCCTTGCCGGCCCCGCGGTCGTACGCCGCGCGCGTCCTGGCCCGGGTAGCAGTGCTCTCGCCGGAGGCGCGCACTCTCGTGGCGGCGACGTCCGTGCTCGGTTCCCGGGCCCCGTTGCGCGCGGTGCTGGCGACGGCGGGCTCCGGCGTGTCGGCGTCGGCACTCGACGAGGTGGTCGCGCACCGCCTGCTCACAGACGAGATCCGCGCAGGCGTGCGCGAGTTGAGCTTCCCGCGTGTGCTGACCCGAGCCGCCGTCTATCACGGGCTGTCTCCGTCGCAACGGTGCGAACTGCACCGGGCCGCCGCGCGCAACACCGCCGGGGTGCGGTTGCACCCGTGTCCGTTCGCCGGGACGTGCTCCGACGACGCCGCGCGGTGCGCGCTCGCCGACGAGCCCGACGACGACGGCGATGCGGGCCGGCTGCAGCAGCTCACCGCACGCGAGCAGACCGTTGTGGACCTGATCCGGCGCGGGCTGACCAATCGAGAGATCGCCGCGACCCTGTTCGTGAGCACGAAGACGATCGAGTATCACGTGCACAACGTGTTCGAGAAGCTCGGGCTGCACACCCGTCGCGAGCTGTGGTGGCTGTCCGATCACGACGGCCCGACGTACTCGCGCGAAGTGGTGCAGACCAGGACGAACGGCGCGGCGCAACCCGCAGACTAGGGATTGTCCCCAGGGACAGCCTCGCGAAACATCTGAAACTCTCGGCGGGGCGGCGAAGCCGGTGCTCGCCGGGGCGGGGGCACGCGATGAACGCTTTCCTCGATGCACTCGGACGATTCTGCGCCCGGTGGCGGTGGCCGGTGGTACTCGGCTGGGTCATCGTCCTCGGCGGCCTGCTGATCATCCGTAATGCCGCGGGCGGGGAGTTCGTCAACAACTACACCATCACCGGCAGCCAGTCCTCGAACGGGCTCAACCTCGTCAACAGCCAGTTCCCACAGCAAGGTGGCTACGCCGGCCAGATCGTCTTCAACACGTTCCAGGGCGCCATCACCGACGACCAATCCGTGATCAACACGGCCATGAAGAACGTGGGCAACCTTCCGCACGTCATTCGCGCCACCAGTCCGTTCGCGACGCAGAAGTCGCCCCAGGTCTCGGTGAACCAGCTGACCGCGTACGGGACGGTCGCGTGGAACGTCGTGCCCGCCTCGCTCGACACCGGTTACCTGCATCAGCTCGACAGGGCGGTGGCGCCGGCCCGCAACGCCGGACTGCAGGTTGAGTACGGGGCAGGGGCCGGCCAGATCGGCCAGGTGACCGATGACCGGAAATCCGAAATCATCGGCCTGAGCTTTGCGCTGCTGTTCCTTCTGCTGATGTTCGCGTCGATCGTGGCGGCGGCGCTGCCCCTGGTATCGGCGCTGTTCAGTGTGCTGTCCGGGCTTTCCCTCGTGGGCATCCTCTCCGCCTCGCTGACCTTCCCGACCACGGCACCCACGGTGGCGACACTGCTCGGCCTGGGCGTCGCGGTCGACTACGGGCTGTTCCTCATGGCGCGCCACCGTGACCAGCTCGATCACGGTGTACCGGTCGTCCGGTCCGCGGGGCGATCGACCGCAACGTCGGGCGCCGCGATCGTGGTCGCCGGTAGCACCGTCGTCGTCGCCATCCTCGGGCTCTACGTGTCGGGTGTGCCCTTCGTGGGGGCGCTGGGCCTGGCTTCGGCGATCGTCGTGGCGGTCACCATGCTCGCGGCGCTCACCCTCATGCCCGCGTTCATGGGCGTGGCCGGGCGCAGTGTGCGGGCGATGCGTGACCTGCGCGCCGAGCGGGCCCAGCAGCACGGCGACGGCGCGACCCTGGCCGCGCGCGCGGCGGCCAGTGACGAGGCCCACGAACACAGCGCCTTCGCGATCTGGGGGCGCAAGGTGTCGAATCGTCCGTGGCCGTGGGCCGTGGCAGCGACGCTGGTGCTCGTGATCTTGGCGATTCCGCTGTTCTCGCTGCGGCTCGGGCAGTTGGACGCCAGCAGCAACCCGACCTCGGAGTCGATCCGGCGCGCGTACGACCTGATCGAGTCCGGCTTCGGGCCGGGCACCAACGGCCCGCTGACGGTCGTGGTGACACTCCCCAGCGGGAACAGCTCCCAGCAGAACCAGACGTTGTTGACGAACACGCAGAAGAGCATCCAGTCGACCGCGAACGTGGCGGGCGTCGGCACGCCGGTGGTCAACAAGGCGGGAACCGTTGCGGTCATTACGGTCGTCCCGTCCACGTCACCGCAGGACGCCCAGACGACCGCACTCGTCGACACGTTGCGCTCGAGCGTGCTGCCCAAGGTCAAAGCGACGACCTATGTCATCGGTTCGACGGCGAGCTACGTCGACTTCACCGCGAAGGTGTCGGCGCGGATGCCCTGGTTGATCCTCGTCGTCGTGGCCCTGGCGTTCGTGCTGCTCACCGTCGCGTTCCGGTCGATCGTCGTGCCGACCAAGGCCGCGGTGCTCAACCTGTTGTCGGTTGGCGCGGCCTACGGCGTCGTGGTCGCGATCTTCCAGTGGGGCTGGGGCTCGTCGCTGGTCGGCATCGACGAGGCGCTGCCGGTACCGGCGTTCGTGCCGATGCTCATGTTCGCGATCATCTTCGGGCTGTCGATGGACTACGAGGTGTTCCTGATCTCGCGGGTGCACGAGGCCTGGAAGAAGCTGGGCGACGCGCACCGCAGCGTCGCGATCGGGATCGGCAGCACCGCGCGGGTGATCACGACGGCCGCGCTGATCATGATCGTCGTGTTCAGCAGCTTCGTGCTGGCCGACGACCCGACCGTGAAGATGCTGGCGGTCGGTATGGCCGCGGCCGTGCTGATCGACGCCAGCATCATCCGGATGGTCCTCGTCCCCGCGGTGATGGCGCTGCTCGGCTCGCATGCGTGGTACCTGCCGCACTGGCTCGATCGGGTGATCCCGAACCTCGACATCGAGGGCAGCGCGCACCTGGCGCGGGTGGAGGCGGCCGAGGCGGCGCAGGCCGCCGCCGCTCAGGCCGCCACAGCCGATGGCGCCGCCGTTCCGCCTGCCGAGCCGGAACCAGCTACGCCGGCGGAGACCGGCCCGGCGCGCTCAGACCGGTAGTCCGGGAAGGGGCAGTGCCCCTGGTTTGCGCTTGCGCCGCAGGGTGACCCGCCGGGTGCCGTCCATGTACCGGACGACTCGCGCGAGTTCCCAACCTCCGAATTCAGCGTGCAGTGACAGTTGTGCCGCTGCGGTCAACCGTCCAACGTCGGCCGGGATCCGCAGCGGCGCGTACTCCCAATCGGGATCGGCACCGTCCATAGCGCTCCATTAGACACCCGGCCAGGCCGATCGGGCGCGCCAGGCGTCGAGCCCACTTCTGGTCAGCACCCGGGCGAAGCCCACCTCGACCGCGCCGACCAGGGGACCGTCAGCGCCCAGGGCTGCCGAGACGACCGGCACCGGCGCCGCGCGGCGAAACGCCATGAGCCCTGCGGAATAGGCGCGCTCGAACGCATCCGGACGGGTGGCGAGCAGCTCGGCCGCGCTGCCACCGAGGCTCACCACCTGCGGATCGAGGGCGTTCACGAGGCCGGCGGCGCCCCGGCCGAGGGCTCGCGCGAGCACCCCGAGTGCCCGCCGGGCGGTCGGGTCGACCAGCCGGGCGGTCAGGTAGCGGGCCGGATCTCGCGGCTCGCGGGCGCCGAGCTCACGGGCCAGCGCCCGTCCGTCCACCATGAGATCCCAACAGCCGTGCGCGCCGCAGCCGCAGGCCAGCCGCGGGTCACCGAACGGCATGTGGCCGAACTCGCCGCCCAGATCGGTGTCGATCGGCGCGGGGGAGTCGGCGACGAGATACACCCCGCCCAGGCCCGAGTCGACGTGCAGGTGCAGCACCGACGCGAATCCCCGGGCCGCGCCGCGGCTGCGCTCCGCCCAGCCCGCGAACGTCGCGTCGTTGCCCGCGACGAACGGGACGGACGGCCGCGGCCACAGCCGGTGCAGGTCGACGTCGCGCCAGCGCAGGTTGCTCGCCTGCAACACGACCCCGCCGCGCACCACGCCGGGTGCCGCGACCGCCACCGCCGCGATGCGCGGACCGAACCGCCGGCGGAACCGGCGCAGCGCCGCTGCCATCGCGTCCAGCGTCGGCCCGGGCGTCGCGTCGTGCTCGCCCGACGCGACCGCCACGACCGCACCGCCCAGCCCGGCCACGCAGGCCTGCCAGAGGTCATGGCGCAACGAGACCGCGGCGACGAGCGGTCCGTGCGGGTGGGCGACGAGTTCGGTGGTCGGCCGGCCTCGTCGCCCGGACGCCTCGGCCGGGCGTTCGGCAAGCAGGCGAGCCGCGTCGAGACGGGCGAATACGTCCACCGCGCGGCCGCTGCTGAGCCCGACCTCCCGAACGGCCTGGGCGCGGGTAAGGCCCGGCCGGGCGTGGGCGAGCGTGAGGAGTTCGGCCTCGCGTTCCTCGGCCATCGATTTTCCTCCGCTCCGGAGCATAAAGTGTAGAGGTGACCCGCATGCTCTCGCGACTGCCGACCGCACCGGCCGGTTACCGCACCGGCGCGCTGCTCGCGTTGGTGTGCGCCACGTTCGGTTACGTGACGTCCGAGACGTTGCCGGTCGGTCTGCTGCCGCAGATCTCCGACGACCTGTCGGTGAGTGCCGGTCAGGTGGGTCTGCTGCTGACCGCGTACGCGTTCGTCGCCGGCGTCACCGCGATCCCACTGACGGCGTGGACGACCGGGATGCGTCGCGACCGGCTCATCCTGGCGGTGCTGCTGATCTTCGCGCTCAGCCAGTTCGCCGCCGCGGTTGCGCCGAACTACGCGTGCCTGATGGCGGCGCGGGTCGTATGCGCCGTCGGGCACGGCCTGTTCTGGTCGATCGTCGCGCCGATCGCCGCCCGCCTGGCGCCGGAAGGGCACGCCGGGCGGGCGACCGCGGCGGTGTTCGCGGGCAACTCGCTCGCGCTCACCGCCGGTCTACCGCTCGGCACCTACCTCGGCCAGCTGGCCGGCTGGCGGGTCGCGTTCGTGCTCACAGGAGGATTCGCCACGGCCACGCTGCTGGCCCTGCGCCGGGTGTTGCCCGCGTTGCCCGGTGCCGAATCGGCCGGGTTCTCTGCAAACCTGGTGCGACGGCTCGCCCGTCCGCATCTGCTCGCGGTCTACGCGATCACGGTCGTGCTCGTCATCGGCGAGTTCGCCGCGTACTCCTACCTGGCGCCGATCACGCGCGCCCACGGCGGGATCACCGGTTCCGGCTACAGCGCGTTGCTGCTGTGCTACGGCGCAGTCGGGCTCATCGCCTCGATCGTGCTCGGGCGGATGGTCGACACTCGCCCGCGTTTGTCGTTCGCGGTGCCGATGGCGACAATCGTGATCTCGACAGCCGTCCTCGGCCTTGTCGGGCACTCCACGCCGGTCACCGCGATCACCGTGCTCGCGTGGGGCGGCGCATTCACCGCCGTCCCGATGATGTTGCAGGCTGCGGTGCTGCGCTGGGCGGCCGACCCGGACGTCGCGTCCGCGGTCTACGTCGTCGCGTTCCAGATCGGCATCGGCGGCGGCGCGGCACTGGGGGGCGTGCTCGTCGACGGCGGTCACCTCAACGCGTCGATCGCGATCACCACGGCCGGTGCCGCGCTCGGGCTGCTCATCGGGCTGGGCGTCCGCGGGCTGTTCCCGCGGCGCTGATCGGTCAACGCCCGCCGAAGCTCATCCGGAAGTCACGCAACACGAACGAAGCGATCGACCTGCGTCCGGACAGGAAGGCGAGCGGGCCGCCCGCGTCGGCGTCGAAGCTGCCTCGCGCGAGGGCCAGCGTCGCCGTCGAGCGCACCGGGCTGACCTTCGCCCGTCCGCCCAGCAACTGCACGATCTTGAACCGCACCGGCAGGCGCCCCGGCAGGCGGCGGATCGACCGCACCGACCCGCGGGCGAGCGGGCCGGCGGAGTCGCGAGCGGCGAACCGAGTTGCTCCGGAATCCGAAAACTGAAAGTCGAACTCGGCCAGTCCTTTCGGGATCCCCCACAACGCTCGTCCGCCGTCCCGGGAAACCTCGCTGTCGACCCAGATGTGCGTGATCGTCGGCAGCAGCCGCAGCCTGCGCCGCACCAGCACGGTGGTCATCAGCTCGCGGTACGAGAGCACGCCGCCGGGCTCGTAGTCGACCCACACCGCGCCGACAACGAGCCGGCCACGCAGCTGCACCAGTTCGCAGTCCGGCGGCACATCGACTTTCACGTCGTCCGCGGCCACCAGGAACGCCGACGCGTACAGCTGGCCGCGCAGGTGCCACGGCTCGGGCGGGTACGCGCTCATGGCTGCTGTTTCGGGACCCGCACCGCACTGACACTGCCGCCGAACCCGGAGCCGATGACAACGACGTCGAAATGCTCGGTTCTCATGACGGCACCATGGCCGGGACGAAGATCGTCGCGATGAGTCTGCGGGCGCGGCGGGAGCGCTCGGCGCGTCGAGTGCGGTAGAGCGCCAGGCCGGCGTCGAGGCCGGGCTCGGACGGCGCCAGCGCGAGGTGGGGGAGCAGCAGCACGAGCATCGAGAGCAGCGCGTCGACATCGGCGTCCGCCGCGAGCTCGCCCGCGTCGATGGCGGACTGCAGCAGCGGGCGGATGCCCTGCGCGTACAGCCGATGGACGGGCTCGCGCACCGCCCGACGGATGTCCGGGTCGAGCTCCATCGTGGTGGCCGCCGTGACGCCGCGCTCGAGCGGATGGCCGGCCATGTAGTCCATCCAGATGTCGACCAGGTTCGCGAAGTGCTCGACGAACGGCGTCCCGGCCGGCGCGGGACCCAGATGCGGCGCCATCGCGGTGTAGACCTCGATCGAGGTGTGCTCGGCCACGTGGGCGAAGAAGTCGAGCTTGTCGTCGAAGTACTGGAACAGCGATCCCTTCGCCACGCCGGCCTCGCGCGCGATCACGTTCAGACTGCCGCCGGAGTAGCCATGGGCACCGAACTCGGCCATCGCGGTGTGCAGCACGCGTTGCCGGCGCCGTTCGTCCAAATTGACCCAGGTGGGTTTTGGCATACAGTCATCCTATGACCACCCGGTCATACGGCAACTCGAAGGGTTCGTAACGTGCGAGTGTGCATCATCGGCGCCGGATCGTCCGGGATCGCGGCCTGTCAGGTCCTGCAAGCGCGAGGCATCGATTTCGACTGCTACGAGGTCGGCTCGGAAGTCGGGGGCAACTGGCGCTACCTGAACGACAACGGGATGTCGTCGTCGTACCGGTCACTGCACATCAACACCTCGCGGCAGATCATGGAGTACGCGGCGTTCCCGATGAGCGACGAGTACGCGACCTACCCGAACCATGTGCAGATCGCGCACTACTTCGACTCCTTCGTCGATCATTTCGGATTCCGCAAGCGCATCCAGTTCCGCTCGACCGTCACGTCCGTCACCAGATCCGGTTCCGTGTGGGACGTGACGCTGCAACGGCCGGGCACCGCGGCGCCGGAGACGCACCGGTACGACGCGGTGGTGGTGGCCAACGGGCACCACTGGGATGCACGGAGGCCCGAGCCGGCGTTCCCCGGGTCGGACACGTTCACCGGTACGCAGTTGCACTCGCACGACTACAAGGACTTCGCCGGCTTCGAGGGCAAGCGGGTCCTGGTGCTCGGCATCGGCAACTCGGCGTGCGACATCGCGGTCGAGACATCGAAGGTGAGCGCGCGGACCTTCCTGGCGATGCGCCGCGGCGCGCACGTCGTGCCGAAGTACCTGTTCGGGATCCCGACCGACCACCTGACGACCTCGCCGCTGGCCCGCTCGCCGTTCGTGTGGGCGAAGCGGTTGGGGCTCTCGACGCTGTTGCGGCTCGCCCGCGGCAACATCACCAAGTACGGACTGCCGAAGCCGGATCACCACGTGCTGGCGGCGCATCCGACGATCAGCGACGACATCCTGACCCGGCTCGGGCACGGCGACATCACGGTGAAGCCGAACATCGAGCGACTCGACGGCGACAAGGTGCATTTCACCGACGGTTCGGTGGAACTGATCGACACGATCGTCTACTGCACCGGCTACAAGATCACGTTCCCGTTCCTGGACACGACAGTGATCGACGCCGTCGACAACGAGATCTCGCTCTATCACCGGGTGGTCGACCCGGGTAATCCCGGCTTGTTCTTCATCGGACTGGTACAGCCGCTCGGCGCGATCATGCCGCTGGCCGAGGCGCAGTCGGCGTGGGTGGCCGATCTGCTCGAGGGATCTACCGCGCTGCCGTCCGTGCGGGAGATGCGGCGCGAGATCGAGCAGTACCACCGTTCGGTGCGCAAGCGCTACGTGCAGTCGAAGCGGCACACCATTCAGGTCGATTTCCTCGAACACCTGGCCGAGCTGAAGAAGGTGCGCGCTCGCGGCCGCCGCGCCGCCTGATCTGCCCGCCGGCAAGCGGTCAGCCGGCCGGTACGAAGATTCCGCGTGCTTCCGCCTTTGCGACGAGTTGCGCGGCCAGGGCGCCGGAGGCGACGAGCGGATGCAACGCGAACGCGCGTAGTGCCGCCTGGCGCGATCCGGTCAACCCGGCGCGGATGATCGACTGCTCGCAGTCCTTGATCGTGGCCATGAGGCCGAGTTCGTGCGGACTCGGCGCCGCGACCGGCACAGGTGCAGCGCCCGTCCGCTCGGCGACGCAGACCGTCTCGATCACCGCATCGGCGGGCAGCGCAGCGACAGTGTCACCGTTGGGCACGTTCAGCACGAGCCGGGTCGGCGCGCCGCCGCACAGCGCTTCGGCCAGCGCGACCGCCACCGTCTCGTAGCCGCCGATCGCGATGTCCGCCTCGTCCCGCTCGCCGTCGCGCAGCTCCGCGAAGTAGCTGCGGTTGCGTTCGTCATTGGTGGCCTGCCACAGCTCGGATGCGTGGGACGGGTCGTCCGTGGCGGCGGCGTAGAAGTCGCGCTGTCGGTCACGCACGTGCTCGCCGCGGGAGCGCCCGGCCGCGATGAGCGAGCGAAAGGCCTGCTCCCGCTCGTAGTACCAGTACAGGTACTCGTTGGGCAGCGTGCCGAGTGCCTGTATCAGCTCCGCCCCGAACAACCGTCCCTCCTCGAGCCGCGTGAGCCGCTGCGGATCGCCGACGAGGCTCGGCAGCTGGTCGGCACCGTCGAGGCGCAACGCGCGCAGCCAGCCGAGGTGGTTGAGTCCGAGGTAGTCGACGTCCACCCGTCCGGTCACGGTCGCAAGGGACGGGCCGGGATCCACGTCGAGCGCCGCACACGCCCGTCTGATCAGCGCGACGGGCGAGTCGCACACGCCGACGACGCGGCGACCGAGCACCGCCGCCATCGTCTCGGTGACGATGCCCGCCGGGTTCGTCATGGACACCACCCATGCCTCGGGCGCGTGCTGGGCGACAACCCGGGCGATGCGGTCGGCCACCGGGACTGCGCGCAGTGCCGCGGCCAACCCGCCGGCGCCGACCGTCTCCTGTCCGATGAGGCCGAGGTCGAGCGCGTCCCGTTCGTCGGTGACCCGTCCGTCCACGCCGCCGATGCGCAGCGCAGCGAAGACGAGGTCGGCGCCGTCGACGGCGTCCTCGAGCGACGTCGTCGTGCGGACGGTCAGGCCCTCGCCGCGGAGGACGTTCGCGAGCACAGTCAGCCTGTCGGGATCGGTGTCCTGCAGCACGAGTTCGTCGATGTCGAGCGCGCCGGCGAGGAGAGCGCGATGCATCAGCGGCACCCGGAAACCTCCACCGCCGAGTACCACTGCCTTCACGGGAGGACACTCTAGTTATGGACGAGCCGTTCGATCTTTTTCTCAACGGGACGGTCTTCCTCGACATCGTGTTCACCGGCCTCACCGAGATACCGGCTCGCGGGACCGAGCAACTTGTCGACGGGATGGGCTCGTGCCCGGGCGGCATCGCCAACCTGGCGATCGCGGCGAGCCGGCTCGGCCTCCGGACGGCGCTGGCGGCGGCGTTCGGTGACGACAGCTACGGCGATTTCAACTGGTCGACGCTGGAGGAGCAGGAGGGCGTCGATCTTTCGTATTCGCGGAGGTTCCCGCACTGGCACTCGCCGGTGACCGTGTCGATGGTCGTTGACCGTGATCGCGCGATGGTGACGCACATGCATCCGCCGCCGATCTCGCCCGCGGAGTTCCTGCCGCACGTGCCACGGGCCGCAGTCGGTTTCGCGCACGTGGACGCCGAGCCTCGCGAGTGGTTCGCGCAGGCGGCGAGTGAAGGCATGCTGCTGTTCGGCGACACCGGCTGGGATCCCGACGAGAAGTGGTCCCCGAGCGTCCTGTCGCAGCTTGCCGATTTCCACGGTTTTCTGCCGAACAGCGTCGAGGCGATGGCGTACACGCACACCGAGGATCCGCACGACGCGGTGCACGCGTTGGCCGATTGCGTGCCGGTCGCGGTGGTGACGTGCGGTGGTCAGGGTGCGCTCGGCGTCGACGCGACCACCGGCGAGGAGGAGTGGGTTCCGTCGTTGCCGGTCAACGCGCACGATCCGACCGGCGCGGGCGATGTGTTCGGTGCGGCGTTCGTGCTCGGCACGATCGAGCGGTGGCCGTTGCGGCAGCGGCTCGCCTTCGCCAATCTCTGTGCCGCTTTGTCCGTGCAGTACGTCGGCGGGTCGCTGGCCGCGCCCGGCTGGGGCGACATCATCGACTGGATCTCCGGGATGCGCGCGCGGGCCGGGGCCGGCTCGTCCACCGCCGCGGACTACGTCGAGTCGTACGCATTCATCGAGGACGTGCTGCCGTCGTCCGGTCGCATCGCGGTGCGGCGGGCAAGCGCAACCATTGCGCGGCGCTCGGACGCCCAGCCCTCGCAACGCCGCTGACGTGGCGACCCGCCCGGCACGGCCGGGAATCAGCCCAGCAGGTAGGGGAGTCGGTCGCGGAGGAAGGTGCGCGGGAACTCGTCGCGCAACCGCCACAGCCCGGCATCGACGACGAAATGACTCATCGACAGGCCGAGGAACACCCCGTACAGCGCACGCTGCACGGTCGCACCGTCGTGCAGGTGCGACAGCTGGTTGAGAGCGAGTCCGAACAGCAGCGCGATGTTGACGAGCAGCAGCAACGCCATCGAACGATCGCGTCCACCGGCGGCGACCAACGACATCAGCAGCAGGTACTGCAGCCCGTGCGCGATCGTCAGCCCGGCGACGGCGGCATACGGCGAGGCGAACAGCCAGACCGGGGCGAAGAACACCAGCGAGACGACGTAGCTACCGACCACCACCGCGTCGCGGCGTCCGGCCACAGCCGCGATCCCGAGCACTGCGCCAGCGAGGAAGACCACCAGGCCTGCGTAGAAGACGGCATCGACCTGACGCGCCGCCGAGAGCGACAGCAGTCCGGGGTGGCCGACCAGACCGAGGATGCCGCCGACACCGGTCACGATCAACCCAGCCCGCTCACGACGCGACAACGAAGAAGCACGGCGTGCCCGCGCCGTCAGCGCCGCGACACCAAGATTCTGTTTCTGAAAATGAAAGTATTGCCACGCGAAGAACGCGAGCAACGCCCACTGCAACTGACGTGCCGACAGTGACACTGCCAGAACCATCGACGCGATCACCAGGACGAGCGGCGTCCACGCGTAGCGGACGCGATGCCGTGCCATGTGCGTGCGCACCTCGGGCACGCTGTAGAACCACGCCGTCGATGCGACGTGCATCGAAGACCCGATGAACAACAACCAGGTCAGCGCCACCGCCGGACGTGCGCCGGCCTCCGGCGCAGTGATCGCGACCGCGACGATCGGAACGACCGTCGCGGCGACGACTGCGAGGGCGAACGGGTGGTTGCGCGCCCCGCGTGCGACGGCTGGCTCAGCCGCCACCGCACCCGCCGGACGGGTCTGCCAAAGCACTCGGTAGAACGAACAGGAAGATGAATGCGGCGATCGCCACCGCCAACGAGATCAGCGCCGGCTTGACCCAGGCGTGCGCGGGCCGCTGCGGAGCCGGCTCCACGTCCGCCGGAATGCTTCGGGCCTCGTCTTCGACCTTTGCCCACGCCGTCATGGCATGCCCTCCGCTCGTCCGGTGCGGTGATCCTAGGGAGACTTAGTTGATCAAAAGATGAGAACGGTTGATCAAGCGGATCCGACGGCGTCCCGCAGCAGCGGGACGAGGCGGGTGCGCCGCGGCAGCGTGCCGATCTGACGCACCGCCCGCGGCACGGCCGCGCCTGCCGCATGCACCACGGACAGGTGCTGCTGCGCGCGCGTCAACGCCGTGTAGACGAGCGGGCGCGACAGCATGCCGCCCGCCTCAGGTGGCAGCACCACGACCACGGCCGGGAACTCCGAACCCTGCGCCCGGTGCACGGTGATCGCCCAGCCGTGCAGTAGATCGGCCAGCGCCTTGCCCTTCACCGCGGCAGGCCCGGACGCGAACTCGACGATCACGGTGCCGTCGGGCTCGATCTCGTCCACCGTGCCGACCTCGCCGTTCGCGTAGCCGAACGGCTCGGCCTCGGGATGGTTCGCCGTAGCCACCACCCGATCACCCGGATCGAACCGCCCGCGTCCGTTGCCCGGGTTGAGCGCCTGCTTCAGCACCGCGTTCAGCGCCTGAGTACCCGCGCCACCGCGGTGCACCGGGGTCACGACCTGAACCTGATCTGTAGGCACGCCGAGCACCCGCGGGATCGAGTCGGTCACCAACTGCACCACGCGGTGCGCCGCCTCGGCCGACCCGCGCGCGGGCACGATCACCACCTCGCGGGTGGGGTCCGAGACCGCAGGGAGTTCGCCCGTCCGGACAGCGGTCGCAAGCCGCGCGATCGAACCGCCCGCCGCCTGCCGGTACAGCGTGGTCAGCTCCGTGACATGGACGGTGCCCGAGTCGATCACGTCGCCCAGCACCCGACCCGGCCCGATCGACGGCAACTGCGCCGCGTCGCCCACTAACACCAGGTGCGTGCCGTCGGCACATGCCGACAGCAGCGCGTCCGCGAGTTCGACGTCGAGCATGGAGGCCTCGTCGACGACCACGACGTCCTCGTCGAGCGGCCAGTCCTCACCCCGGGCGAACCGGCCGTCGAAGGACACGTCGTCGCCGGACTGCCGCGGTTGGGCGCCGAGCAGGCGATGCAGCGTCGACGCGGGGGAGTCGCACAACTGTTCGAGCCGCTTCGCAGCCCGTCCGGTCGGTGCGGCGAGTGCGACCGACTTGCCTGCCTTCTCCGCCAACCGGACCAGCGTCGCGACGGTCCGGCTCTTGCCCGTGCCCGGCCCGCCGGTCAGAACGGAAACGCCTTCGCGCAAGGCGGTTTCGACGGCATCGCGCTGCGCGTCGTCGAGGTCGGTACCTGTCACCTTGACCTTGATCGGCTCGGTGGCGTCGAGCAGCCGGGCGATGCCACCGGCCACGCTGTCCTCGGCCTCGGCCAACCGGACGGGCGAGAGCTGGCCGTCCGCGACCTCGATCACGGTGCCCGCGTCGAGGGCGGCCGCGATCGCGTCGTCCGCTCCACCGACGTCGAACTCGCGCAGCCCCTCGACGATCGAACTCTGCGGGGTCACGGTGTGCCCGTCCCGCGCCTCGCGGGCCAGCAGGAACGAAACCAAGGCGCGGGATCGGCGCGAGTCGTCGCGGCGTACGCCCGGGATCGCGGCGCGAGCCACCCGGTCGGCGTCGGCGAGGGTGACACCGTGCAGCGTGAGCAGCCGCCACGGGTCGTCCCGCAGCAGACGTGGCGCGGGCGGCCCGAGAGCGTCGACGATCCGTCCGGCCAGTCGGGGTTCGACCCCCGCCGGCACGATCAGCTCGAGCACCTCGTAGACGGGCGCGGCGGCGAGGAACGACGACAGCAGCCGCCCGGCGCGCACTTGGCCGACTTTCGGCAGCAGCGCGAGGTTGGCCGCCGAGACGTCTTCCGGACCGTCGATCCCCGCATCGGCCATCGCGCCCGCCAGCGCCTTGCCCAGTCCCGGCCACAGCCCGGACGAGCAGAACGCCTCGAAGACGGGATCAGTCACGATCGGGGAGTCTTTCCCGGCGCGGCGACGGCAGACCCTCCGGGATCGCCGGGGTCAGTCCACATCCTCGGGGTACCCGACATCGGGTGCGCTGACGTCGTCGAGCGCGGCACGGATCGAGTCGGGCAGGTCGAGCGTCTCGCACACCAGCTGCGCGGTGAGCTGGCCGAGGGTGCGGGCACCGAGCACGGGCGCGACCACACCCGGACGGTCGCGCAACCAGGCCAGTGCCACCGCAACCGGCGAGGTGGCGAGCCCGTCGGCGGCGGTCGCGACCGCTTCGACGATGCCTGTCGTGCGCGGGTCGCCGCCGGACAATGCGGTGATCGGCAACACCCTGCTGCCGCCCGCAGCCCGCGAATCGGCCGGGACACCCCCGCGGTACTTGCCGGTCAGCACGCCGCCACCGAGCGGCGACCACGGGAATATCCCGACGCCCAGCTCGGCGCATGCCGGCACGACCTCGCGCTCGACGCCGCGGTCGAGCAGCGAGTACCGCATCTGATTCGCCACCACGGGAGCACGGCCCGGCACCGCGCGTTGCCAGGTTGCCGCGCGGCCGATACGCCAGCCGGAGTAGTTCGACACACCCGTATAGCGCACCTTGCCCGACGCCACCGCGGCGTCCAGTGCGGACAACGTCTCGTCGAAGGGCACCGTGTCGTCGATGTAGTGCACGTACCAGAGGTCTATGTAGTCCGTGCCGAGCTTGCGCAGCGACTCGTCGAGCTGACGCAACAGCGCTCCGCGCGAACAGTCGACCAAGCCGCCCTCAGCGGTGCGGGTGATGCCGGCCTTGGTCGCGATCACCAGGTTGGCGCGGGGGACGACGTCGGCAAGCAAGTGCCCGAGCAGTTCCTCCGTCTCGCCGTAGCCATAGCTCGCGGCGGTGTCGACGAGCGTGCCGCCGGCGTCGTGGAAGGTCACCAATTGGGCGGCGGCTTCGTCCGCGTCGGTTTCCACGCCCCAGGTCATCGTCCCGAGTGCGAGGTGGCTCACTTTCAGTCCGCTACGTCCCACGGTGCGCTGCTCCACGCAGCGGACGCTACCGGCTCGGCGTCGCGGGACCATCTGCGGTGGCGGCTATGGTGGCGCGGTGCGTCTGGGACTGAATATCGGGTACGGCGGGACCGAAGACACCCTGCAGGTGGTGCAGGAGGCGGATCGGCTCGGCTACTCGGTCGCTTGGGCTGCCGAGGCGTACGGGACGGACGCCGTGACGGTGCTCACGTGGATCGCCGCGCAGACCGAGCACATCGATGTCGGCAGCGCGATCCTGCAGATTCCGGCGCGTACCCCGACGATGACCGCGATGACGGCGGCAACGCTCGACATGCTCTCGGGCGGACGGTTCCGGCTGGGCCTCGGCCTGTCCGGTCCGCAGGTGTCCGAAGGCTGGCACGGCGTGCCGTTCGCAAAGCCGCTGGCCCGCACCCGCGAGTACGTCGACATCGTCAAGATGGCGCTCGCACGGGAGCGGGTGCGCTATGACGGCCCGACCTACACGCTGCCGCTGCCCGATGGTCCGGGTAAGGCGCTGCATCTGATGTTGCACCCGGTGCGCGACCACATCCCGATCTACGTCGCGTCCATCGGCCCGAAGAACCTGGAGCTCACCGGCGAGCTCGCCGACGGGTGGCTGTCGGTGTTCTTCGCACCGCAGTTCGCCGGTGAACTGCTCGAACATCTCGCCGCCGGACGGGCGAAGGTCGGCAAGACCCTCGAGGGTTTCGACATCGTTCCTACCGTGCCCCTGGTCGTCGGCGACGACGTCGAGGCCTGCGCGCAGAACGTGCGGCACTACGCCGCGCTGTACATCGGCGGAATGGGCAGTCGCGAACAGAACTTCTACAACGCGCTCGCCGTGCGGATGGGCTTCGGCGATGCGGCGGCCGAGGTGCAGGACCGCTACCTGGCCAAGGACTACGACGGCGCCGCGTCCGCCGTCCCGCTCGAGTTCGTCGACTCGACCGCATTGTTGGGCCCTCCGTCACGGATCGCGGAGCGGATGGCGGAGTTCGCTGCGGCCGGCGTCACAGACATGGCCATCTCGCCGTTCGGTCGGACGACTGAAGAGAAGATCGGTTCCCTGGACGTGGCCATGAAAGCACTCCAGGAGTCGGGCACTACAGAATGAATTTTCTCCAGGCAATCGTCCTGGGCATCGTGCAGGGATTGACAGAGTTCCTGCCGATCTCATCCACGGCGCACATTCGCATCGTCCCCGCCTTGTTCGGCTGGACCTTCGACTACAACCCGGCTCACCCGCACGACCCGGGCGCTGCGTTCACCGCAGTGACCCAACTGGGCACCACGCTCGCGATCGTCATCTATTTCTGGCGCGAACTGCTGCATGTCGGCGTGGCCTGGTTCCGCGGGCTGTACGACAGGTCGGTGCGCGGCTCGCTCGAGTACAAGATGGGCTGGTACCTGATCTTCGCGACGATCCCGATCAGCGTGGTGGGCCTCGTGTTCAGCGACCAGATCGAGACCGGTGCGCGCAATCTCTGGCTCATCGCGATCACCCTGATCGCGCTGGCACTCGTGCTCGCCGCCGCCGAGCGAGTCGGCAAACGCGACCGCGAGGAAGAACAGATCAACACCAATGACGCCTTGGTCGTGGGCACGGCGCAGACCCTGGCGTTGATCCCGGGCGCGTCACGCTCCGGCGTGACGCTCACGGCGGGCATGTTCCGCGGTTTGACCCGCGAAGCCGCGGCCCGGTTCTCGTTCCTGCTCTCCGTCCCGGCGGTCGTGCTGTCCGGCCTTTTCGAGGCGCGCAAGATCGGTGACAAGTCCGGTCCCGGGCTCGGCCTGACCGGACTGGCCACGGTCTTCGCGTTCGTGGTCGGGTTGGCGTCGATCCACTGGCTGCTCAAGTGGCTGACCAGGCACAGCACCTTCATCTTCGTCTACTACCGCATCGCGCTGGGCACGCTGCTCATCGTGCTGCTCTCGACCGGCGTACTGGATGCGACCAAGTAGTGTCCACGCTCCTGCTGGTTCGACACGGCCTCACCGCGATGACGGGGCCGGTGCTTGCCGGCCGCTCCCCGTCCGTCCACCTCGACGAACGCGGGCAGAAGCAGGCCGCAGCCGCCGCCGAGCGCATCGCCGCGCTGCCGGTGACGACCATCGTGTCGAGCCCGCTCGACCGCTGTCTCGAGACCGCCGCCGTGATCGCCGACGCGCAGCACAAGGACGTCCCGGTCGACGTCGACCGACGCATCATCGAGTGCGACTACGGCGACTGGACGGGCCGTCCGATCAAGGATCTGCTGCGCGAACCGACCTGGAAGGTCGTGCAGACCCAGCCGAGCGCGGCCCGCTTCCCGGCGGGGGAGTCGCTGACCGAGGTGTCGGCCCGGTCCGTCGCCGCGGTGCGTGACTGGAACGCGCGGCTGCCCGAGGACGCGATCTGGGTTGCGTGCAGCCACGGCGACGTCATCAAGGCCATCCTCGCCGACGCGCTGGGCCTGCATCTGGACCAGTTCCAGCGCATCGTGGTCGACCCCTGCTCGGTGTCGGTGGTGCGGTACACCTCGACCCGTCCGTACGTATTGCGCTCGAACGACGTCGGTGCCGACCTGACGGCGTTCGTGCCACCCAAGAAGCGTCGGCGCAAGAAGTCCGACGACGCGACGGTCGGCGGCGGCGCAGGCAGCGGCACCGTCTGATCGTTCCGTAGACTGGACGCATCATGGCGCGCCAGATCTTCGTGTTCGACAAGCCCAGCCGGTTCATCGCCGGCACGGTGGGCGAACCCGGCGATCGCGCCTTCTTCCTGCAGGCGACCGACGGCACCCGGGTCATCACGGTCGCGCTCGAAAAGCAGCAGGTCGCGGTGCTCGCCGACCGGCTCGAGCAGCTGCTCGACGAGGTCGTCTCGTCCACCGGCACGAACGCCGACCCGTCCGGCGCCGACACCGGCGCGCTGGAGCTGCCGATCGACGAGGAGTTCCGCGTCAGCGCCATGGGCCTGGCCTGGGACAACTCGGACGGTGTGGTCATCATCGAGGCGCAGGCGCCCGTCGAGGATGTCACTGTGGCCGAGGAGACGCTGCTCGAGGACAGCGAAGACGGCCCGGACGCGCTTCGGGTGCGCATCGAACCCGGCCACGCGCGCTCCTTCATCGAGCGAGCCCGGCGGGTGATCGCCGCAGGGCGCCCACCCTGCCCGCTGTGCGGCCAGCCGCTCGATGCCGCCGGGCACGTGTGTCCGCGCCAGAACGGTTACCACCGCGCGACGCCGATCGACTAGTGGCCGCGATCGACCCCGACCTGACGCCGGCGCTGGCACTGCCTGTCGCCGACGCGCTGGCGCTGCTCGAGCGCGGCGAGCTCTCGATCGAAGGTCGGCTGGTCGACGCGTCCAACGCCACGCTGTACTGCGCCGTCACGGCCGCCGGCGTCACCGCGGCCTGCGTGTACAAGCCGATTGCGGGTGAGCGGCCGCTGTGGGACTTCCCGGACGGCACCCTCGCCGAGCGTGAGGTCGCGGCCTACGAGGTCTCTGCCGCGACCGGGTGGGACATCGTGCCGCCGACCGTCTACCGGGTCGGTCCGGCGGGTCCCGGCATGGTGCAGCTGTGGATCGACACCGACGAGCATGTCGATCTGGTCGGGCTCATCCGTGGCCGCGGTAGTGACGCGGTGCGCCGGGTGGCCGTGTTCGACGCGGTGATCAACAACGCCGACCGCAAGGGCGGGCACCTGCTGCCGACCACGGCCGGGCATGTGTACGGCGTCGACCACGGGGTGAGCTTCCACGCCGAGGACAAGCTGCGCACCGTGCTGTGGCAGTGGGCGGGCCGAGCGCTGCCCGACGAGTACCGCGATGTGCTGCGCTCGCTGCGCCGCGATCTCGACGGCGCGCTGGGGTCGCGGCTGTCCGAACTGCTCACCACCGCAGAGCTGCGCCGTACGAAGGGCCGGGTCGACCGGCTGCTCACGACGCGGCGCCACCCCGAGCCCAGCGACGAGTGGCCGGCCGTTCCCTGGCCGCCGATGTGATCCCCGTCCTCGCGTGGCGCGGCGCGACCAAATGATCACCTCTTCCTCCAGGATGTTCGGTTTGGGCGGCCCAAACCGAACGTCCTGGAGGAAAACCTGATCAACAGCACTACCCCGCGAATCGGCGAGCAGCGTTCACACTCCAGTCGCCGGGCTCTTCCTCGGCCCGGATAACGTGCAGGTATGGATGCGTGGCCCGCCAGTGCCGTCCCCAACCTGCCGGGGCGCGGCGAAGTGCTTCGGCTGTACGACACAGCCGCGGGCGAGCTCCGGGCCACCGACCCCGGCGAGCCGGCGCGGCTGTACGTGTGCGGGATCACGCCGTATGACGCCACCCACCTCGGCCACGCCGCCACCTATCTCGCGTTCGACCTCGTGCAGCGCGTGTGGCGCGACGCCGGCCACCAGGTGCACTACGTGCAGAACGTCACCGACGTCGACGACCCGCTGCTCGAGCGGGCCGCGCACACCGGCGAGAGCTGGGTCGAGTTGGCCGAGCGCGAGATCGCGCTGTTCCGCGACGACATGACGGCGCTGCGCGTGCTGCCGCCGGACGAGTACATCGGCGCCGTCGAAGCCGTCCCGGAGATCACGGCCGCCATCGAGCAGATGCTCGACAACGGCTCGGCGTACCGGCTGGGCGACGACATCTACTTCGATTCGTCGACCACCGGCCGGTTCGGGGACGAGTCGCACTACGACCGAGACACGATGGTGCAGCTGTTCGGGGAACGGGGCGGCGACCCGGGCCATTCGGGTAAGCGCGACCCGCTCGACGCGTTGCTGTGGCGCGGACATCGCTGGGGTGACCCCTACTGGGACACCCCGCTGGGCAAGGGCCGTCCGGGCTGGCACATCGAGTGCGCGGTGATTGCACTGAACCGGCTCGGCATGGGTTTCGACGTCCAGGGCGGCGGCTCCGACCTGATCTTCCCGCATCACGAGAACTCAGCGGCGCACGCCGAGGCGCTCACCGGCAGGCGTCCGTTCGCGCGGCACTATGTGCACGCGGGAATGATCGGCTTGGACGGGGAGAAGATGAGCAAGTCCCGCGGCAACCTCGTGCTCGTGTCGAAGTTGCGCAGCGCCGGCGTCGACCCGATGGCCGTGCGGCTCGCGCTGCTCGACGGCCATTACCGCGCCGACCGGGAGTGGACGGGCGGTCGGCTGCCCAGCGCGGAGAAGCGCCTGGCACGGTGGCGGGCCGCGCTGGCCCAGTTGACCGGGGGCCCCGCCGACGCGGTGCTCACGGAGATGCGTGCCCGGCTGGCCGACGACCTGGACACCATAGGCGCGATCGCTGCTGTCGACCGGTGGGCCGAATCGGCGGTCTCCGGCGGCGAGGACGACGCGGCGCCCGGGCTCGTCCGCGATGCCGTGGACGCCCTCCTCGGCATCACTGTCTAGAAGTTCTGCGCCGACTAGCGCCGCGCGCCCGCGGTCAAGATGTTCTTCAGGCCGGTCTCGACGACGTGTCGGGCATCGAGGTCCGGCGAACAGCCGTTCTCGGCCACGATCGCGAACTGCACGACGGCGTGGATACGCACGGCCACCAGGACCCCGGACACCCGCGCGGTCTTGACGACCCAGGCCTCGGCGGTGTCGTTGCGCTCGGACAGCCGGGCGCCGACCTCGCTCGGGCCGGCGATGGTTACCGGCGCACCTTGCATCGTGCCGTGCGCGCAAGCCAGGCCCACGTGCACGATGTGCTCGTGTCGCCGGGCGTCAGCCACGGCACCGTACACGTAGACCTGCTCGCTCACCTGGACACCGGCGACGTCGTCGACGAACACGGTGTCGCCCTTCTCGACGTGCGACACCTGGTCGTCGACGGGCGCAGCGTCGGGGAGCAGGGCAGCGCGGTGGTGGGCGCGGGGTCCGTCCACGCCGTTAACCTCCAGGGAATCGCTGTGACGGTTCCGACGGTAGGTGGCACAGGTCATGGCGGCAGGGGTGCTAGCGGGTGTCCCCGGCACCAGCCAGCCGGCCAGAATCCCGAACGGCAGGCGTCAGTCAGCCGCGACCGGCGTGCCCACCGCCGTGGCCACCGCCACGATCGCGCCGACGCAAATACCGCTCGAACTCGCGCGCGATCATGTCGCCCGAGGCTGCGCTCAGCTCTGACTGGTCGATCTCGTCGTCGCGCTCTTCGAGGTTGCGGATGTACTCGGTGACTTCATCGTCCTCGGCGGCCATCTCGTCGACGAGCTTCTGCCATTCGTCGGCCTGCTGCGGCAGTTCGGCCAGCGGTACCGGAAGATCTAGCACCTCCTCGACCGAATGCAGCAAGGCGAGGGTGGCCTTCGGGTTCGGTGGCTGCGACACGTAGTGCGGCACGCCCGCCCAGAACGACACCGCGGGGATGCCGGCCGCGACACAGGCGTCCTGCATGATCCCGTTGATGCCGGTCGGACCCTCGTAGCGGGACTTCTCCAGCCCGTACCGCGCAGCGGACTCGGCGTCGTACGACGTGCCGGTCACCTGCGTGGGGCGGGTGTGCGGGGTGTCGGACAGCAGCGCCCCGAGCGTGACGACGGTGCGCACCTCGAGTTCCTGGATCAACCCGAGCAGTTCCCGGCAGAAGCCGCGCCAGCGCATGTTGGGCTCGATGCCGCGGATCAGCACCAGGTCGAAGTCGGCACCGGGCGGGCGGCAGTACGAGAACCGGGTGGTCGGCCAGGTCATCCGCCGGGTGACGCCGTCGACCATTGACACGGTCGGGCGGTTGACCTGGAAGTCGTAATAGTCATCCGGGTCGATCTCGGTGAGCGGCTGGGCGTCCCAGACCAGTTCGAGATGTTCAATGGCTCCGGTGGCGGCATCACCGGCATCGTTCCAACCCTCGAACCCGGCGACGACGATCGGGGCGACGAGTTCGGGCCAACCACCCGACTCGAAATCGCCCACGTCCCTCATGGTCATGGCTACCAGCGTAACTACGCGGTCCTGGAAGGGGTGGGCTCGACAGGCCCGCGGGCGGTCGTACGGCATCCTGTCGGCGCAGTGCCGAGCGTCACGTCCAGCTTCGGGGCCTGCGAAACCGCCGGGAATCGGCGGGTAGCCCGCCGTATGCTCGATGCGATGCCCCGTCGGCCATAGGAATGCCTGCGGCTCGCCTGACCGACCACCGAGGATGCCCTCTTGCCCGACAACCCAGCGAACTGGCGCCCGGACGCCACTGCGGAACTTGCCTCCGCTTTGCAGCAGCGTCTGCTCGTGCTGGACGGTGCGATGGGCACGATGGTGCAGCAGTACCAGCTGACCGAGGCGGACTTCCGCGGCGATCGTTTCGCTGACTGGCCGAGCGACGTGCGGGGCAACAACGACCTGCTCACCCTGACCCGTCCTGAGGTCATCCGGGCCATCCACGCCGAGTATCTCGACGCGGGCGCCGACATCATCGAGACCGACACCTTCAACGCACAGCGGGTGTCGCTCGCCGACTACGGCATGCAGGACTACGCGTACGAGATGAACGTCGCCGCCGCTCGACTCGCCCGCCAGGCGTGTGACGCGGCCACCGCGCGCACCCCGGACAAGCCGCGCTGGGTGGGCGGGGCCATCGGCCCGATGAACCGCACCGGGTCGATCTCGCCGGACGTGAACGACCCCGGGGCGCGGAACATCGACTTCGACGCGATGGTCGAGGCCTACGGCGAGCAGGCGCGCGGACTGATCGACGGCGGTGCGGATCTGCTGATCGTCGAGACGATCTTCGACACGCTCAACGCCAAAGCCGCGATCTTCGCGATCGAGACGATCTTCGAAGAGTGTGGACGCCGTTGGCCGGTGTTCATCTCCGGCACGATCACCGACGCTTCCGGTCGCACGCTGACCGGACAGGTCACCGAGGCGTTCTGGAACTCGGTGCGACATGCGCGTCCGCTCGTGGTGGGCCTGAACTGTTCGCTGGGCGGCAAGGAGTTGCGGCCCTACGTCGCGGAGCTGGCGCGCGTGGCGGATTGCTTCGTCCACGCCTACCCCAACGCCGGGTTGCCGAACGCCTTCGGCGAGTACGACGAGGCGCCCGCCGACACCGCCGGTGTGCTCGCCGAGTTCGCGGCGTCCGGCCTGGTCAACCTCGCCGGCGGTTGCTGCGGCACGACTCCCGATCACATTCGCGCGATCGCGACCGCGTTGGACGATGCGACGCCACGGGTGCCGGCTACCGTGCGTCCGGCGTTGCGGCTGTCGGGGCTCGAGTCGCTCAACATCGATGACGACTCGCTGTTCGTGAACGTCGGCGAGCGCACGAACATCACCGGATCGGCCAAGTTCCGCAACCTCATCCGCGACGGCGACTACCCGACCGCGCTGACGGTCGCGCGGCAACAGGTCGAGAACGGCGCGCAGATCATCGACATCAACATGGACGAGGGCATGATCGACGGCGTTGCGGCCATGCGCCGCTTCGTCCGTCTGGTCAGCAGTGAACCGGACATCTGCCGGGTGCCGCTGATGATCGACTCGTCCAAGTGGGAGGTCATCGAAGAGGGCCTGAAAAACGTGCAGGGCAAGCCGATCGTCAACTCGATCTCGCTCAAGGAGGGTGAGGAGCCGTTCGTGCGGCACGCCCGGCTGTGCCGCAAGTACGGCGCGAGCGTGATTGTGATGGCGTTCGACGAGCAGGGCCAGGCCGACAATCTCGAGCGACGCAAGCAGATCTGCCGGCGTGCCTACGACATCCTCGTCGACCAGGTCGGCTTCGATCCCGCGGACGTGATCTTCGACCCCAACGTCTTCGCCGTCGCCACCGGCATCGAGGAGCATGCGGCCTACGGCATCGACTTCATCGAGGCGGCGCGCTGGATCAAGCAGAACCTCGCGGGTACCAAGATCTCCGGCGGCATCTCGAACGTCTCGTTCTCGTTCCGCGGGAACAACGCGGTGCGCGAGGCGATTCACGCGGTTTTCCTCTTCCATGCCATAAGGGCGGGCCTGACCATGGGCATCGTCAACGCCGGGGCGCTGGCGGTGTTCGACGAGGTCGACCCCGAACTGCGCGAGCGGATCGAGGACGTGATCCTCAACCGCCGTGCCGACGCGACCGAGCGGCTGCTCGAGATCGCGGCCGATTTCGCCGGTTCCGGGCAGCAGCGCGAGGCGGTCGACGAGCAGTGGCGCGAGTTGCCCGTCGCCGAGCGGCTCACGCACGCGCTGGTGAAGGGCATCGACACCTATGTCGAGGGCGACACCGAGAAGTTGCGCGCCGCCGTCGTGGCAGGGGGCGGCCGCACGATCGAGGTGATCGAAGGACCGCTGATGGACGGCATGAACGTCGTCGGCGACCTGTTCGGCTCCGGCAAGATGTTCCTGCCGCAGGTGGTGAAGTCCGCGCGGGTGATGAAGAAGGCCGTCGCGTACCTCATCCCGTTCATCGAGGCCGAGAAGACCGGCGGTCAGCCGGAACGCAAGAAGGGCACCGTCGTGATGGCGACGGTGAAGGGCGACGTGCACGACATCGGCAAGAACATCGTCGGGGTCGTGCTGCAGTGCAACAACTACGACGTGATCGACCTCGGCGTCATGGTCCCGGCACAGAAGATCCTCGATGCCGCGCGCGAATTCGACGCCGACGTGATCGGGCTGTCCGGATTGATCACGCCGTCGCTGGACGAGATGGTCGGCTTCGCCGGCGAGATGGAACGGCTGGGCTTCGACATCCCGCTGCTGATCGGTGGTGCCACGACCTCGCGTGCACACACCGCCGTCAAGGTCGACAAGCAGTATCACGGCCCGGTCATCTGGGTTAAGGACGCTTCGCGGTCAGTGCCGGTCGTTTCGGCACTGCTGTCGGACGAGCGGCGGCCGGCGCTGCTGCAGGAGATCGGCGAGGACTACGACGCGCTACGGGCCAGGCACGCCGCGCGCGACACCGCCAAAGCGCTGGTCAGCCTCGAAGCCGCGCGCGCCAACCGCACGCCGATCGACTGGACGGACTACCGACCGCCCCGTCCGAACATGATCGCGCAGCACGACCGCAGCGCCTACGCCGCCGCCATGCCGCCTTCCGGCGAGCCGCTGCAGTACGTCAAGACCTTCCACGACTACAGCCTGGC
The DNA here is from genome assembly GCA_036497285.1 of Jatrophihabitans sp. Classification (GTDB taxonomy): domain Bacteria; phylum Actinomycetota; class Actinomycetes; order Mycobacteriales; family Jatrophihabitantaceae; genus RYN-133. The sequence continues at coordinate 8,712 of DASXJR010000001.1, read as the reverse complement.
CGAGTTGCGCGAGTACATCGACTGGCAGCCGTTCTTCAACGCCTGGGAACTCAAGGGTCGTTACCCCGACATCCTGAACAACCCCACCACCGGCGAGGCCGCCCGCAAGCTGTGGGACGACGCCCAGCGCATGCTCGACCGCATCGTCGACGAGCGCTGGTTGCGCGCTGCCGGCGTGCTGGGGCTGTTCCCCGCCAACGCGGTCGGCGACGACATCGAGATCTACACCGACGAGAAGCGCAGCGACGTGCGCACGACGTTGCATGAGCTACGGCAGCAGTCGGAGCACCGGGAGGGCATACCGCACCGCTCGCTCGCCGACTTCGTCGCACCGCGCGACACCGGGCTTCGCGACTACGTCGGGGCGTTCGCAGTGACGGCCGGTCTCGGCAGCGGCGAGCGCGTCGCGCAGTTCAAGGCCGACCTCGACGACTACAGCGCCATCATGGTCGAGGCGTTGGCCGACCGCCTCGCCGAGGCGTTCGCGGAGCGGTTGCACGAGCGGGTGCGCACCGAGTTCTGGGGCTACTCCCGCGACGAGGATCTCGACAACGTCGGATTGCTCAAAGAGCAGTATCCGGGTATCCGGCCTGCACCCGGATACCCGGCGTGCCCGGAGCACACCGAGAAGCAGACGCTGTGGGATCTGCTTGACGTGAAAGCCAATACGGGCATCGAACTCACCGAGAGCGTGGCCATGTGGCCGGGCGCTTCGGTGTGTGGCGTGTACTTCTCCCATCCGCAGTCGCAGTACTTCGTTGTGGGACGACTGGGACGGGACCAGGTCGAGGACTATGCGCGCCGCAAGGGCTGGACAGTGTCCGAGGCCGAACGGTGGCTAGCCCCCAACCTGGGTTACCGGACCGACGACGAGTAACAGCGCGGGTCAATACCAATACTTGCGACCGCCGACCTCGCGGCCCGCGGACCCGAGGACGAACAGGATCAGTCCTATGACCAGGACGATGATTCCGAGCGTCCACAAAATCGATATGCCTGCGACGAACCCAATCAGCAATAGAACGAGTCCGAGAACGATCACGACGGCCACCCTTGCTCGCCCGCGCCGCGACCGACTCGCGGCATTCGCTGAGACTCTGCCCAAATCCGGACGTTCTGAATCCGTCACGCGCTGCGCGTCGTGCCGCATCGGTGCGAATCGTTGACGGTTCGGCCAGGACCGGCCGCCCGGATTCGGAACTGACGAGCGTTTCGTCCCGTATGGGCGCCGATATTCATCCGTCGGCGTTCACCGTCGCCCCGTACGAGTCGTAACATCACTCCATCCGAATCGGGGGTTCGGGCGAAGAAGTCGGGGGGAATCATGCCAAGGACAATGCGCCGTGTTTGGGGTGCGGTGTGCCCATCTAAACGAGTAGCCCTTGTGGGCGCGATGTCCGCCGCGATTGGGGCCGTGCTGATGTTGGGCGCCGCGTCGGCCAGTGCGGTGACGCCCTCAGTAGGTCAGACAGCGGCGAGCTGGACACCCCACCTGTTGTCCGACCCGGTGTACCAGACGGTGCGCCGGCTGGTGCCGTGCGGCGGACTTATGTACGCCGTCGGCACTCTGAGCACGATCGGGCAGGGTAACAACACCTACACCCGAGGCAATGCGTTCAGCTTCAGCGCCACCGACGGCACCATGACCAACTGGGACCCCCAAGCTAACGCGCCGGTCAACGACATCACATTCAATCCGGATTGCTCGGTCGCGTATCTCGCCGGGAACTTCACCAGCATCCGGGGTGTGACGGCCAGTCACATCGCCGCGGTGGACACCAGCACCGGCAACCTGATCACGACGTTCAAGCACAGCGCGGCGGCGAATGCGTTCACCGCCGACTACACACACGGCCAAGTCATCTTCGGCGGCGCGTTCCGCACAATCAACGGCGTGGCACGTACGGAACTGGCCAGTTTGGACCCGACCACCGGGACCGTGACCAGTTATGTGAACCTGAACGTCGACGGGGCGTACCAGAACACCTCGAAGCACGTCGACAATTCGCAGCTCAGTCATAGCGGAAGCAAGCTGCTGATCGAGGGTGTGTTCACCAGCATCGCTGGCCAGCCCCGGCAGCAGATGGCGGTACTCGACCTGGATGGCGCGTCGGTGACGCTCGATCCGTGGGACTCGCCGGAACTCGACAAGCAGGTCTGTAATTCCAATGAGACCTACTTCAACCGTGCTGGTGCTTGGTCCCCGGACGACAACACGATCTACGGGGCAAGCACCGGGTACAAGCCGCCGACCGGGCCGGGGTCCAACACGAGCCTTCCCCGTGCCGGGCTGTGCGACGCGGCGTACTCGTTCTCCGCGGCACCGGGTTCACAGCAACACAAGTGGATCAATTACACCGGCTGCGACTCGTACTACGCCGTGGTTGCGGACGACACCCAGGTGTACGTGGCCGGACACGAGCGGTGGGCCAACAACCCGCTGGCCTGCGACAGGGCCGGTACCGGTGCGCTGTCCCGTCCGGGCATCGGATCACTGAACGTCAGCGACGGACAGGCCACACCGTGGAACCCCACCCGCTCGTTGGGTCACGGCGCCGACGACCTGGTACTGACCTCGGCCGGGTTGTGGGTGGCCAGCGACACGTTCAAGCAGGGCAACGCGCAGATGTGCGCCGGCAAGTGGAACCACGGCGGGATCTGCTTCCTGCCGTACTAAGGGCATGCCAGAAGCACCGCCGTCCCTGTGGCCCGTCCCAACGGGTGGCAGGGACGGCGCGGTGTCGCGCCGGGTGGGGCACTTGTCCCCGGAGATCACCTGCCGTGTGTACTCCTACCTGATGCCTAGCGACGATGGGGTTGGCCGCGCCACGATGACAAGGACGATGCAGCGACTTGAGGCGGTGTTGTTCGACATGGACGGCACCCTCGTCGACACCGAGCCCTATTGGATCGCAGCGGAATACACGCTGGTCGAATCGTTCGGCGGCACGTGGAGCGACGAGCACGCCCATGCCCTCGTCGGCAACGCGCTGATCGACTCCGCCGAGTACATCCGCGATCACGGCGGCGTCGACCTCGACCCGCGCGAGATCGTCGACCGGCTGCTTGCCGACGTCGTGGTCTCGGCCACGCGCGAGATCCCGTGGCGACCCGGCGCGCTGGCGCTGCTCGACGAACTCCGCGAGCAGGGCGTGCCCTGCGCGCTCGTGACGATGTCGTACGTGGAGCTCGCGCGGACCATGACCGATCAACTGCCGCGCGGCACGTTCGACGCGATCGTCACCGGCGACCAGGTCATCGACGGCAAGCCGCACCCGGAGGCCTATCTCACCGCCCTCGACCGGCTCGGGGTGAACGCCGCGGGCAGCGTCGCGATCGAGGACTCGCAGACCGGGGTGCGGTCTGCCGAGGCGGCGGGGTGCCTGGTGATCGGAGTGCCGCACCGGGTGCCGATCGAGGCCGCGCCGGGGCGCGTGCTCGTCGACTCGCTGGAACGGTTGAACGTCCCCATGCTCACCGAACTGGTCCAAGGCCGATGATCACCGAGGTGCTGCCGAGCGCATTCGCAGTACTCGGCGCACCCGATTGCTCCGACACGCTGGATCTCGCCGCCCGCACCGGACCCGTGCGCCGCATCGCCGTGCTGCTGGTGGACGGGCTCGGGCACCACCTGCTGTCGCGGGCGGCCGAGTCGGCGCCGCTGCTCGCAGACGTCGTGGCCGGACGGGTCGGCAGCGCGACCGAACTCGCCAGCACGCTGCCTTCGACGACGCCGACCAGCCTGGTGTCGCTGGGCACCGGAGCCACTCCGGGCGAGCACGGGATCCTCGGCTTCACGGTCAACGTGCCGGGCACCGACCGCGTGCTGACCCACATCTACTGGGACAGCGACCCTGATCCGCGAACCTGGCAGCCGGTGCCGACCGTGTTCGAGCGCTCGGCGCCCGTGCGGTCGGCGGTAGTCCTGCCGGCTCCGTTCAGGGGCAGCGGGTTGACCGTTTCCGCGTACCGCGGCGCGGAATTCGCCGGTATCGATTCCGCCGACGGTCTCGTTCCCGCGATGCTGGCCGAGCTGACGCGCGGCCCAGGGCTGGTGTTCGGCTACACCGCCGGCGTCGACACCGCGGCCCACGTACACGGCATCGCGTCGGAGCAATGGGCCGACGCCGCGCGACGCACCGGCGAGGTGATCGAGCAGCTGATCGCCGGCCTGCCCGAGGACGCGGCGCTGCTGGTGACCGCCGACCACGGCGGTCTCGACGTGCCGGCCGACGCGCGGATCGACCTGGCCGACGACCCGGCGCTGTCCGCTGGGCTTCGCGTGGTCGCCGGCGAACCTCGCTTCCGGCACCTGCACGCCCACGACGGCGCCGCGGCCGAGGTGCACGCCGCGTGGACGCAGATCCTCGGCACACGGGCCCGCGTTTTCACCCGCGACGACGCCGTGGCAGCCGGGCTCTTCGGCACCGTCCGTCCTGAGCATCTCGCACGCATCGGCGATGTCGTAGTCGTGTGCGACGGTGACACCGTGGTGTTTGCACGCGGCTTTGAACCGCCGGAAGTTGCGAAATTGATCGGATTCCACGGCTCGACGACCGCCGCAGAGACGGCGATCCCGTTGCTGTGCTTCCGCTGACAGTCCCACCGCTCGCGCGAGCCCGCGTCTTCGGCGCCGCCGTCACGGCCGGCGTGCTGCTCACCGTGTTCAGCGCGGGCTACGGGTACGAGCGCGACGAGCTGTACTTCCGCATGTTGCACCCGGCCTGGGGCTACGTCGACCAGCCGCCGCTCACCCCGCTCGTCGCGCGCGGCTTCGCCGCCGTGTTCACCGACGCGACCTGGGCGATCCGCATCCCGGCGACGCTGGCGATGATGACCTCGGTGGTCGTCGTCGCGCTCATCACGTGCGAGTTCGGCGGCGGAAGCGCGGCGCAGACGTTGTCCGCGTGGGGATACGCGTTTGCGGCGTTCCCGATGATCCTCGGCCATACCCTGCTGACCGCCACGCTCGACCTGCCGGTGTGGCCCGCGCTGGTGCTGTTCGTGATGCGGGTGATCACCCGCAGCGAGCCACGCTGGTGGCTCGCCGCGGGCGCCGTGGCGGGCGTGAGCCTGTACAACAAGCTGTTGGTCGCGGTGCTGCTGCTCGCCCTGGGCGTCGGGCTCGCCCTGGTCGGCCCGCGCCGGTTGGTGCTGTCCCGCTGGGCCGCCGGGGGCGCAGTGCTCGGGCTGGTCGTGGGACTACCCAACCTGATCTACCAGGCGACCAACGGCTGGCCACAGCTCGACATGGGACGTGCACTGGCCGACAACAACGCCGGGTCGGTGCACATCCTGATGTGGCCGTTTCTGCTGATCATGCTCGGTCCGCCGCTGGCGCCGGTATGGATCGCGGGGCTGGTCGCGCTCTGGCGTGATCGGCGGTTGCGGTTCATCGCGGTCGCGTTTCCGGTGCTGCTCGTGCTCGTCTACGTGATGGGCGCGCAGTTCTACTACCCGTTCGGGCTGCTTGCCGTGCTGTACGCGGTCGGTTGTGTGCCGACCTGGCGCTGGGTGTCGGAGCGGACCGGGTGGCGGCGGCTGCTCGAAGTCGGCGTTGTCGTGAACGCCGTGGTCAGCTGTGTCGTCGCGCTGCCGCTGATCCCGATGGCGGATCTCCAAGACACCCCCGTCCCGGCGATGAGCCAGGTCGTCCAGGACTCGGTCGGCTGGCCGCGCTACGTCGCGCAGATCGCCGGCGTATACGACCGGCTGCCGCACAGCGAGCAGGCGCGCAGCGTGATCTACGCCAGCAACTACGGCGAGGCCGGCGCGGTCGACCGCTACGGCGGCCGGCTCGGGCTACCGGCCGTCTACAGCGGGCAGAACCAACTGACCTACGTCGGCCGCCCACCGGACGGCACCACGACCGTGGTGTTCGTCGGGGGCCAGTTCGACCGGGCCGCGTCCTGGTTCCGCTCGTGCGCGGTGCGGGCCCGGCTTCACAACGGCGTCGGCGTCGACAACGAGGAGCAGGGCGAGCCCGTCGCGATCTGTCGCGGGCCCCGGTGGCCGTGGCCCCAGCTCTGGCCGCGGCTGCACCATTTGGACTGAGTCAGTGCCCGGCCATGTCGTCCCTGCCGACGAAGTGGTCGGGCTTGAGCCGGAACAGGTACTCGCCCTGCACCGCGTTGCGGCGGCCGTACTCGTCGGCCAGCTCAGCGCCCATGTAGCGGCGCGCGATCGCGATCGAGTGCGGGAGCATGATCGCCGGCTCGGTCTCGATGGTCACCGTGCCCTCCACAGTGGCGAACGCGTACGGCGGCTTCTGCAGGTCGACGGTGAGCGCGGCGCGCGGATCGCGGCGCAACGAGCGGCCCTTGACGGTCGACTCGTTGGTCATGAACAGCAGGTCGTCGCCGTCGACGACGAACCAGACAGGTGCCACGTGCGGACGGCCGTCCTTGCGAACTGTGGCGAGCTTGCCGGTGCGGGTGCCCTCGGCGAGGAACTCATAGATCCGGTCACGGCTCATCGGGGCGGGCATCCGCCCAGTGTGCCGCGTCGCTCGGATACGGCGGGGGAGTGCCCCCGAAGGACGGGCAGTGCGCGTGGTGATCGCACCATTCGCACAACCGGCTCGGGCTGGGCCGGAAGTCGCCCGTCTCGGCGGCCCGCGCGATGGCAGCCCAGATCGCCTTGAGCGTGCGCTCGAAGCGCTCGAGTTCCTCTGCATCAGGAGCGTAGGACAGGGTGTCGGTGTCGGCGAGGTACATCAGCCGCAGCTGCCGCGGCACCACACCCCGAGTGCGCCAGAGCACCAGCGCGTAGAACTTCATCTGGAACAGCGCCTTGGCTTCGAATGCCTCGCGCGGGGTGGAGCCCGTCTTGTAGTCGACGACGCGCAGGTCGCCGTCGGCGTTCTCGTCGAGCCGGTCGACGTAGCCGCGCAGCCGCAACCCGTCGATGACCACCTCGACGAGCTGCTCGCGTGCCGCCGGCTCCAGGCGCGCGGGATCCTCGAGCGCGAAGTAGTTGGCGAGCAGGTCGGACGCGGAGGCCAGCCAGGCCTCAAGATCGTCAGAGCTGTCGACGCTTCCCTCGGCGAACAGCGCGGCGACCTCGGGTTCGTCGACGGTGAGCTGTTCCCACACCGACGGAAGCAGCCCGCGCGCCGCCTCGAGCGTGCGCTCGACGCTGGGTAGGTCGAACAACCGCTCCAGCACGCCGTGCACCACGGTGCCGCGCACCGCGGCCCGCGACGGCGCCTCGGGCAGGCGATCGATCGTGCGGAAGCGATAGAGCAGCGGGCAGGACTTGAAGTCGGCGGCCCGCGACGGCGACAACGAGCCGAGGACGGCGGGCGGGAGCGCGCCGTCGTCCGTGACCGGGGAATCCACCATCACATCCGTCATGCGATCGACACTAGGTTGCCCCTCTGACAGTTCGGGACGCGACGCGCTCGAACCTGTCAGGGAGACCCGAACCGGCTGATCGGCCAGAAGATGATCAGGGCCTTGCCGACCACCTTGTCGATCGGTACAGGCCCGAACATGCGACTGTCCTCCGAGTTGCACCGGTTGTCACCCATCACGAAGATGTCGCCCTTGGGCACGCGGTAGCCGTTCTTGAGGCCGAGCGGCGCGGTGCCGTGGCAGGCCTTGTTGACGTAGGGCTCGTTCTCCTTGGCGCCGTTGATGAACACATGCCGATTGCGGATCGAGATGTGGTCGCCGGGCACGCCGATGACCCGCTTGATCAGGTCCTTGTCCGGCGCCTTCGCCCACTTGCCCCCCGGGTTCTCGAACACGACGATGTCGCTGCGCTCGGGGTCGTGGAAGTCGTAGGACAACTTCTGCACCAGCACGTGGTCGTTGTTGCAACTCGGGCAGCCGTGCAGGGTGGGCTCCATCGAGGCAGACGGTACGTAATACGGGCTCGCCACGTACGTGCGCAACGCCCAGGCTGCGGCCACGACGATCACCGCGACGATGACCAGCGACCGGACCCTACGCAGCCACTTCGGCATGCCCTTGCCGGTGCGCTTCTTCTTCGGCGGCTTCGGAGCCTTCGCCTCGGCCGTCTTCTCCGACTTGTCCGCAGCCGGTCTCTCAGCTGCCTTCTCAGTCGGTTTCTCAGCTGCCTGCGCTGCGTCGGGGTCGCCCGGCTGATCCGCGGCCGGCGCCGGGCCCGGGCGGGGCCGCCGCGGCGCGTCGGTTCCGGTGGCGTGGGCGCCGTTCGATCCGTCGGATCCGGCCGCTACGGCAGCCGCGGCGCCGGCCTGTTCCGCTTCAGCTGTCGTCGGGCTCTTGGGTTGGCTCGAATCCTCGTCCGCTGCATCCGCCGGGTCGTGATCTCGCCGCGGGACCGGGGCCGGGCGCCGGTTCGCCGGCTTTTCCGTCGTCTCCCGATCACGGGACTCGCCGCCGGGTTCGTCGACGCCGTTGGGCTCGGCCCCGAGGCTGTCGGCGAGCTCCGTGGTCGCGGCTTGGAAGCTCGCAACCCGCTCGGCGAGGTCCGCGGTGCGTCGGTGCACATCGGCCAGCCGCTCGGAGAGATCGTGCGCGTCAGCGGCGGTGGCGGTGGGTTTGTCAGCTGAGCTGCGCGCCCCCTCGTCCGGCTCATCGGGGATTTCGGCCACCGCCGTACCGTAACCGCAATAGCGCGCGAGCGCTCACGGCGATCCTCAGTACAGTTCGGCATCATGACCGCGAACCCGCCGGCGAATCCGCGGCGGCGTCGACCGGTCACCCGCATCAAGATGCTGTCCTT